>JBBRND010000007.1:0-153847 GCA_038230515.1 Bacteroidia bacterium
CGGCTTTGGAGGAGACAAGACACAGACAATATGGGGAATCTCTTATTTCTGGATTGTTAAGACCGATTCGCTTGGAATCATACAATGGGATAAGGATTTCGGAGGAACAAGTGAGGACTATCTTTCTTCATTGCAGCAAGCGGCTGACGGTGGATATATTCTTGGAGGATATTCCAGTTCCGGCATTGGCGGAGACAAGACACAGGCAAACTGGGGAGGTGGCGGGGATTACTGGATAATAAAAACAGATTCACTTGGTAGCAAACAATGGGATAAAGACTTTGGAGGAACGGATAATGAAGATAATTTCGGAACTATTTCTCAAACAAAAGACGGTGGATATTTAATTGCCGGCACTTCTTATTCAAATATAAGCGGAGATAAAACAGAACAAAATCTCGGGCGAGAACAAACATGGATTATTAAAACAGATTCATCCGGAAATAAGCAATGGGATAAAACACTTCACACCAACACAATTAGTGACGATGAAACCGGTATAGCCATTCAAACAAAAGATGGATGTTACGCAATGGCAAACTATACTGCCGGAGGAATTGGCGGAGATAAAACTCAAGCAAGCCAAGGATATAATGATTACTGGCTTGTAAAATTCTGCGATAGCACTTTTATTCAAGCCAACCTAACTGCAACCCCCAACCTCTGCCCGGGCACCTGCACCGATTTTGTAAATCTATCTTTCAATGCAACTTCTTATCAATGGCACTTCCCCGGTGCCACACCAGATACAAGCACCGCCACCAACCCAACAAACATTTGCTATGCAAACTCCGGCAGCTACAATGTGCAACTCATTGCCACCAATGCAAACGGCAGCGATACACTTTTACTTAGCAATTACATTACTGTTTATCCTGCACCTGCAGCGCAGGCAATAGCACAAAGCGGAGATACACTCTTTGCAAATGCAGGAGCAGCAACGTATCAATGGTACTTCAATACAACTCTTATCAGCGGAGCAACAAATTATTTTTATGTTGCACCATCAAGCGGAGATTACAATGTAGTATGCACAGATAGTAATGGCTGCGAGGTGGAGGCAGCAGTGTTTAATGTGGTGGCTTCCGCGCAGTCATCAGTCGGCAGTCCACAGTCAGCAGAAATACATCCGAATCCTGTTGAAGACAAATTGGTAATTGGTAATTTGAAATTGGGAACAGCCGTTGATATTTCCATTTACAATATCCTTGGCGAAAAGATTTTCTCGGCTGTGGACTGCCGACTGTGGACTGTAGACTGCGGACTTTTTCCCTCAGGAATGTACTACCTCGAAGTAACCAGCGGCTCAAAAGTTTTCAGAAGTAAATTTGTGAAGCAATAATATTTCATGAAAAAACTTTTCCTCCTCCTCTTTTTCAATTCTGCATCGTGCATTATACATTGTGCATTTTCTCAAAACCCGCTCGTTAAGCAATGGGACCATCTTTTTGGCGGAATGGATAGAGATGTAGTTACCTGCTTTCAGCAAACAGCAGATGGAGGATATATTTTGGGAGGATATTCCATTTCCGGAGCTGGAGGAGATAAAGTACAAAATACAGTAGGCGATTTTGATTACTGGATTGTAAAAACAGATTCATTCGGCAACAAACAATGGGATAAAGATTTCGGAGGAACAGATGACGACCGGCTTTATTCATTGCAGCAAACCACTGACGGAGGGTACATTCTGGGAGGGTTTTCAAAGTCGCGGATTAACGGAGATAAAACTCAGGATAACCGCGATACTTCCGGAAATTCTTATGATTACTGGATCATAAAAACTGACGTGTCTGGCACAAAGCAATGGGATAAAGATTTTGGAGGAACCAATGAAGATGAACTTTATTCAATCAGGCAAACTATTGACGGAGGTTATATTCTTGGAGGACATTCTTATTCAGGCATCAGCGGGGATAAAACGCAAGCATTATGGGGCAATTCGGATTACTGGATTGTAAAAATTGATTCCCTCGGCACAAAGCAATGGGATAAAGATTTTGGCGGAACAGATGGCGAAAAGCTTCGCGAGTTGCTGCAAACCGCGGACAGTGGATACATCCTAGGCGGATATTCATCTTCCGGAATTGGTGGCGATAAAACACAACCCGCATGGAGTGCGTTCTCTGATGATTATTGGATTGTAAAAATTGATTCCATCGGCACCAAACAATGGGATAAAGATTTCGGAGGAACAAGTGTTGACGAACTTTTTTCCATTCAACAAACCAATGACAAAGGATATATCCTGGGGGGATTTTCTATTTCAACCATCAGCGGTGATAAAACACAAGATACCATTGGGGGCAGGGATTACTGGATTGTAAAAACGGATTCTCTGGGGAGTAAGCAATGGGATAAAGACTTTGGGGGTACCGCTGATGAATGGCTGTATTCTTTGAAGCAAACAAGGGATGGCGGATATTTGCTTGCAGGATTATCTGACTCAGATTCAGGTGGAGATAAAACTGAAAATAATCTGGCGCTAGAGCAATCCTGGATTGTGAAAACAGATATCTTCGGCAACAAGCAATGGGATAAAACATTGTTGGTTAATGGCAAGGTGTATTTTGGTTTTGCTATACAAACAAAAGAAAACTGCTATGCAATGGTAAATGCGAATGATGCACCAGCAGGCGGAGATAAAATACAATACTCTTGGGCTAACACTTTTGATTACTGGCTGATAAAATTTTGCGAAACATTGCAGGCAGGATTTACTTCTCCTTCTTCTATATGCCCGGGTACTTGTGTTGATTTTACAAATTTGTCTTTGCAGGCAACTTCCTACCAATGGAATTTCCCCGGAGCCACACCCAATACAAGCACAGCCGCCAACCCAACAAACATTTGCTACGCAAACCCCGGCAGCTATGACGTGCAACTCATAGCAACAAACACAAACGGAAGTGATACTCTTTTACTTAGTAATTACATTACTGTTTATCCCGCACCTGCAGCCCAAGGCATTTCGCAAAGCGGAGATACACTCTTTGCAAATGCAGGAGCAAACTCTTATCAATGGTATTTCAACACAACACTTATCAGCGGAGCAACAGATTATTTTTATGTAGCACCAGCAAGCGGAGATTACAATGTGGTTTGCACAGATAGTAATGGCTGCGAGGTAGAGGCGGCAATCTTCAACGTAATAGCAGCAGCCCCTCCCGGCCTCCCCGAAGGGGAGGAGATAACAGCCACTCCGAATCCTGTGAATGAGAAATTGGAAATCAAGGGTGCATTTTTCAGAGGAAAAAAAGAAATTGACATTTCAATTTACAATCTACTTGGCGAAAAGATTTTCTCGGCTGCTGACTGCCGACTGTGGACTGTAGACTTCTCCCCTCCGGCATATACTACCTCGAAGTAACCATTGGCTATAAAACTTTCCGCAGTAAGTTTGTAAAGCAGTAATTACATGATGAGATGAAAAAAAAATTATCCGATAACCTCAGCCCACGCGCACCCCAGGCACTGAAGGGCGCAGCGCGCAAGACTCCCTTTAGGGGCGGGGTGAGCGTGGCAAATGTTTTCATCCTCTTCCTTTTTATTTTCTCCGCACTCCATTCCTTTTCTCAAAACCCTTTGGTAAAGCAGTGGGATAAGAGGTTTGGCGGAACCTTTGGTGACTTTCTTTTCGCAATGGAAAAAACAACCGATAGTGGAATTATTTTAGGAGGAGCTTCCTCTTCAAATGCAAACGGAGATAAAACACAGCCCCAATGGGGAGGGGGTGATTATTGGATTGTGAAACTGGATTCATCGGGCAACAAGCAATGGGATAAGGACTTTGGCGGAACAGGCAGCGAGGCACTTTTTTGCATAAGGCAAACTTCAGATAATGGATTTATTCTTGGCGGAATTTCTTCTTCCGGCATAGGCGGGAACAAAACTCAACCCTCCTGGGGAAACTGGGACTATTGGATCGTAAAAACGGATTCATTGGGAAACTTGCAGTGGGAAAAAGATTTTGGAGGAACAAACGTTGATGAACTGCACAGCATTGAACAAACATCCGACCATGGTTATATTCTCGGAGGCTTTTCCAAATCGGGAATAAGTGGGGATAAGACAGAAGACAATAAAAATCCCGGAGGAAATACAACGGACTATTGGATTATAAAAATTGACTCGCTCGGCAATAAGGAATGGGACAAAGACTTTGGCGGCTTAAATGCCGATGACCTGATTCAAATTCATCAAACCAAAGACAAGGGATATATTTTAGGAGGTACATCTTCATCACTTATCGGAGCTGATAAAACTCAACCCTCATGGGGCTACAATGACTACTGGATCGTAAAGACAGATTCACTGGGAATCAAACAATGGGATAAAGACTTCGGTGGGGCTGACTACGAGGGACTATTTGCGCTTGAACTAACTCTTGACAGAGGTTTTATAATGGGAGGATTTTCCAGGTCAGGAATTAGCGGTGATAAAAGTCAGGACACAATAGGCGGTTATGATTACTGGGTTGTGAAAATTGATTCGCTGGGAAACAAACAATGGGATAAAGATTATGGCGGAACAGATTACGATGAAATGATCGGAAATATTAATCTCACATCTGATAGTGGATATTTATTTGCGGGAACTTCCTACTCACCTATCAGCGGAGATAAAACAGAGGCGAATCTTGGGCCGGAACAAGGCTGGATTATTAAAACAGATTCCCTGGGTAACAAACAATGGGACAAAACACTTCACACCAATTCGAGCGTTGATGATGAAATTACGTTGGTCTCTGAAACATCAATTGGTTGTTTTACTATGGCAGTTGAAACAGCCGGAACAATAGGAGGAGATAAATCGCAGCCATCATGGGGAGTTGATGATTATTGGATCATCAAATTCTGCGACCTGCCAACAATAAATATTTCCACTGCTACCCCAAACCTCTGCCCAGGCACCTGCACCGATTTTGTAAATCTTTCTTTCAATGCAACTTCTTATCAATGGTTCTTCCCCGGAGCCACACCTTCTACCAGCACAGCAACTAACCCAACAAATATTTGCTACCAAAACTCCGGCAGCTACAATGTGCAGCTCATAGCAACAAACACAAACGGCAGCGATACACTTTTACTTAGTAATTACATTACTGTTTATCCTGCACCCGCACCGCAGGCAATCGCACAAAGCGGAGATACACTCTTTGCAAATGCAGGAGCAGCAACGTATCAATGGTTCTTCAACACAACTATTATTAACGGAGCAACAAATTATTTTTATGTAGCACCGCAAAGTGGAGATTACAATTTAGTGTGCACAGATGCGAATGGGTGCGAGGTAGAAGCAGCGGTGTTTAATATTATTGCTTCCACGCAGTTTGAGGTTTCCGGTTTGAGGTTTGAAGTTTATCCGAATCCGGTGGTGGATAAATGCACGATTCACAATGCACAATTCACGATAAGAACAGCCGTAACAATTACGATTTACAATATGCTGGGAACGGCTGTTCAGCAAGAAGCCAGTGGCAAGAGGCCAGAAACTGTCTTAGACGTTTCCGCATTGAGCAAGGGAATGTACTACCTCGAAGTAACCGCTGGCGATAAAATTTTCAGAAGTAAATTTGTGAAGCAATGAAAGGGTTAATTGAGTTGACGAAGTTGATTAAGGAAATCCGGTCGCTCACCTAATTAACTCAATCAACATAATCAACCAGTCAACTAAACACTGATGAAAAAACTCCTCCTCACCTTTTTTATTTTTACTTCGGTTTTTACTTATTCGCAAACACCGGGAGAGTGGACCTGGATGAAGGGCGATTCCATGCTTAACCAATCCGGAAATTTTGGAACGCAAGGTGTACCCGATCCGATGAACAATCCGCATGCACTCTATGAATCGTGTGCATGGACAGATGCTTCCGGAAAATTCTGGTTGTTTGGAGGAACCAACTCAGGGTTTAGTGCTTATTGCGACATGTGGTGCTTTGATCCTGCCACCAATGAATGGACATGGATAAATGGACCCGGCCTAACCAGCATCCCAGGTGTATATGGAATACAAGGAACTCCATCTGCAGCAAATCATCCGGGCAGCCGAAGTTGGGGTAGTTCATTTTGGAATGATCAAAATGGAAACTTATGGCTCTTTGGTGGGCAAGGCAGAGACAGCGCAGGTATTATGGGGCATCTTAATGATTTATGGAGATACAATATATCAACTAATGAATGGACATGGATGAAGGGCAGCCCTGTGTGGGGAGATTCCGGTAGCTACGGAATTGCAGGTGTTCCATCTCCGTCAAACAGTCCTCCCGCGCGTAGTGAAACACGGTGTTCATGGGTTGATGCTTCCGGAAATTTTTATCTTACCGGTGGTTATTTTTATGATAGCTTTACAAGAAATGATCTTTGGAAATACAACCCTGTCACCAATGAGTGGGTATGGCTCCGGGGATCTAATGTACCAACCACCGTAGGGAGCTATGGAACAATGGGTGTATCATCACCCTTAAACGACCCGCCACCACACTGGATATATACAGACTGGAATGATGCAGGTAACCTCTGGATGTTTGGAGGAAGGAAAGGATTTGCAGGTGCTTTTAATGATCTGTGGAAATATAATCCCGCAAACAATGAATGGACGTGGATGAGTGGGACCACTGCAATTTACGACCCCGGAAATTATGGTCCCTTGTGCGATACAAGTTCTGCATTTATTCCCGAAGGCCGCTTTGAAAATTCTTATTGCTGGCAAGATGCATGCAGCAACTTTTATATCTACTCAGGTTATGGCTTTAGCGGTCCCCCCTGTGATTTATGGCAGTATAATGTCCCAACAAACACATGGAAATTAATACGCGGGTCTTCATCCTTCACTGCAATCAATTGGGGAACCTTAGGCGTTTCAAACCCTGCCAATAATCCCGGTGGCCGAAGCGGTGGCTCCTCCTGGGTAGATGCGCAAGGCAACTTCTGGTTGTACGGAGGGATTGATAACACTTCATCAAATTTTTTTAATGACCTCTGGCGCTATGTGCCTGACAGCACTTGCACAAAATGCAACGCATCAACGATAACCGCAAATTATTTCTCTTCCAATACAATTCTCTGCCCCGGCACTTGCGCAAGTTTCACAAACAATTCTGTCAATGCAACTTCTTATCAATGGTTCTTCCCCGGAGCCATCCCCGATACAAGCACAGCCACCAACCCAACAAACATTTGCTATGCAAGCTCCGGCAGCTACAATGTGCAGCTCATTGCAACAAACACAAACGGCAGCGATACACTTTTACTTAGCAACTACATTACCGTTTATCCTGCACCCGCCCCACAAGCAATTGCACAAAGTGGCGATACTCTCTTTGCAAATGCAGGAGCAGCAACGTATCAATGGTTCTTCAACAGCGCACTCATCAGCGGAGCAACAAATTATTTTTATGTAGCACCATCAAGCGGAGATTACAATGTGGTGTGTACAGATAGCAATGGGTGTGAGGTAGAGGCGGCTGTGTTTAACGTTATAGCAGCAAGCCCCACCCAACCTCCCCAAAGGGGAGGAGTTGAAATCCATCCCAATCCGGTTGCAGATAAGTTAGTAGTCAGTAGTTCTGAGTTAGAAGAAAGAGAAGTTGACATTTCAATTTACAGTATTCTTGGCGAAAAGGTATTGGCTGTTTCTCCCCTTTCCCAACGGAGAGGGGTCGGGGGAGAAGCCGATGTTTCCGCACTCCCCTCAGGCATGTACTACCTCGAAGTAACGGATGTCCGCCAAAGGACGGACTCGACCGGGCGAGGCAATAAAGTTTTTCGGAGTAAGTTTGTAAAGCAATGATTACTTGATGAGATGAAAAAAAATTTATCCGATAACCTCAGCCCACGCGCACCCCAGGCACTGAAGGACACAGCGCACAGGACTCCCTTTAGGGGCGGGGTGAGCGTGGCAAATGTTTTCATCCTCTTTCTTTTTATTTTTTCTGCCCTGCATTCTTTTTCTCAAAACCCTTTAGTGAAGATGTGGGATAAGAGGTTTGGGGGGACAGGGACTGACGAACTCTTCCGCTTTCAACAAACAAAAGACGGAGGATTTATTCTTGGAGGATATTCTCAATCCGGCATTGGCGGAGACAAGACAGATTCCCTGCGAGGCGGTGCGGGAGATTTGGATTACTGGATAGTAAAAACCGATTCGTTTGGTAACAAAGAGTGGGATAAGGATTTCGGAGGAACTTCTGACGATAAATTTAATTCATTACAGCAAACCACTGACGGAGGATATATTCTCGGAGGGGGTTCTCTTTCCGGCATTAGCGGAGACAAGACACAAGCAAATTGGGATGCGAGTTTACATACAGCTGACTACTGGATTGTAAAAACCGACTCGCTTGGTAACAAAGAGTGGGATAAAGACATCGGAGGAACGGGTTATGATGAACTTTTTTCGTTGCAGCAAACTGCTGACGGGGGATATATTCTCGGGGGAACGTCCGGGTCTGGAATTGGCGGAGACAAGACAGATTCCCTGCGAGGCGGTACTTTCGATTTAGATTACTGGATAATAAAAACCGATTCGCTTGGCAACAAACAGTGGGATAAAGATTTCGGAGGAACGGGTGGTGATGATTTTTTTTCATTGCAGCAAACAGCTGACGGAGGATATATTCTCGGAGGATATTCTCAGTCCGGCATTGGAGGAGACAAGTCAGATTCCTTGCGAGGCGGAGGTGTAGATGTGGATTACTGGATTGTAAAAACCGATTGGCTTGGAAACAAACAATGGGATAAGGATTTTGGAGGAACTGGTTAAGATGAACTTTATTCATTAAAGCAAACTGCTGACGGAGGATATATACTCGGAGGATATTCTCGTTCCGGCATTGGAGGAGATAAGTCAGATTCCCTGCGGGGCGGTGCTGGAGATATTGATTACTGGATTGTAAAAACAGATTCGCTTGGCAACAAACAATGGGATAAGGATTTCGGAGGAACTGGTGTTGATGAATCTTTTTCATTGAAGCAAACTACAGATGGAGGATACCTGCTTGCCGGTTATTCAGAATCACCAATAAGCGGAGATAAAACAGAAAATAATCTTGGTACGTGGCAAACATGGGTGGTGAAAACAGATTCACTTTGTATTAAGCAATGGGATAAAACAATTCTTTCTCCAGGCCAAGATGAGACAGGGTACGCCATTCAAACAAAGGACGGATGCTATGCCATTGCAAATATGGATGATGGAGGAATAGGCGGATATAAAACACAGGCAAGCCAGGGAAGTTGGGATTACTGGCTTATCAAATTCTGCGATAGCACACTCGCAACAAGCATCAGCGAAATCCCCAATGAAAATATTTTTTCAGTGTATCCCAACCCAGTTGCAGATAAGTTAGTAGTCAAGAGTTCGGAGTTAGAAGAAAGAGAAGTTGACATTACAATTTACAATCTAGTTGGAGAAAAGGTATTGGCTGTTTCTCCCCTCTCTCTTGGGAGAGGGGTCGGGGGAGAGGCAGATGTTTCCACTCTCCCCTCTGGCATGTATTACCTCGAAGTAACAAGTGGATCTAAAGTTTTTAGAAGAAAATTTGTAAAGCAATAACGGATTTACTCCATTAACTCAACCAACCAAAAAACCCCATCCACAAAAAGCAGATGGGGTTAATGAAAAAGAACGCAGACAGAATCTTAATCAGTTTTGATAACCTTCATTGTTTGCTTGAATGAAGGCGATTGCAGTTCGATAAAATAAGTGCCCGGCTCAAGCTCTGAAGTATTTAAGATCACTTCATTCTTTCCATCGTCAGCGAGTTTTTCTACCGGAGCGAGAACATTCTTTCCAAGCATATCCGTAATTCTTAAAATAACGCGCTCACCTGATGTTCCCCTGAAAATTGTTTTCACCTCGGTAGTAAACGGATTTGGAATAGCAACAGCAGAGTTTTCTGAATCGAAATCCATAACCGATTTTTCAGCGTTCAATTCTTCAGCAGAAATATCATCGCCAGGAGCTGCTTGGCGCCATAACGTAACGGCACACGGTTCAACATAAGCAACAAAGTGCGAACCAGCCGGTGCATTAAAACCGGGATACAATACCACCTTATCATCAGAACTGTAGGTTACCGAGTACGGACTTGCAATAATGGAATTTGCACAAGTATATGCTCCTCTTACAGTGCTGATTGACTGAAATGTAACTGAATTAAATAAAGGATAACTTCCACATACATCCGACAACCATTGTGAAGATTGCGATTCAACCCCCACAGCATGCCATGCATTTCCAACCTGTATAATCTGGCTTGAACAGCTTCCGAATATATCAAGCGCGGCATGTAGCCATGCAGCACGTGCATCAATGTATTGACTGCCTGAAGACAGGTAAGTTGTAAGTGCGCGGTAGCCGATGGCGGCAGCATTGGGCGCTCCAATACCAGTCACCGAATATGCGGAACCATTATCATTGGTGCCTGAACCTCCAACAGAAAGAAGGTAGAAAAAATAATTCTGTACACCGCTGTTGGTGTGTACACCACCATTGTCCGTTGTGCCATTGAACCAGTTCGTTCCGTTGTAAGTATCCGGCTGGTTGTAAAGATTTGGGTTTAGGAAACTCCGGATAGCTCCCCTGTCAGCACCAACAAGCCAATCCATACTTCCTTCCACATAATTCTCAACCATCTCACCAAAAATATCAGAGAAAGATTCATTCAATGCTCCAGATTCTGACTGATAATTCAGAGCAGCGGAATACTCTGTTACTCCATGCGTAAATTCATGCCCTACTACATCATCTGCATTATAATCATCACTTGCTGAGGAGCTATTAGCAGGCCCGAAACGAAGGTAATGAGAACTGTTGCTCCATTGTGCATTGTTAGGAGTAGTAGTGCCATCTGCATTTGTAAACCAGGCATTGTTGTAGCAATCAATATTAGATCCTGAGTTATCATAGCTGTCGCGACCAAAAGTTGTAAGATAATAGTAATACGATTTTCTAATTCCAAACATAGTCTGCACTGCAGAAGTTTGCGAAGTAGCATTCCAGATATTATTGGCATCAGTATATTCAGTAACATTGCTTAAATCTGTAGCAGTGTTTGCATTACGTACATGAAGCTCAACTGAGTTACAATCGTTATCGAGATTGTAATGCGCACCTGATGCTTTCGTCCACACGCTTTGAACTCCGTTAAATGTAGTTGTTCCGGTGCCTGCCGAACAAGTGAGGTCAAGCGGAATTGAATTGATAAGCGCACCTGTTTTTGCATCAACAAAAATTCTTGCTGAAAGACCATCTTCCACGTTGATGTCAAACCTCCAGCAAAGAATCAGGTTGGAAGGCGTGCTTTCTTTTTCGCTGGTTGGTCTTGTATAAACCAATTCCCCTTTCGGAAAATAAGAAGCCGATTCATCCTTTTTCATTCTCTTATAATGTTCCTCTTCATTTGCATTGAGCCACATGTATTTTGTGCTCTTCACAAATTTCAGCGATGCAGTCAGCGCATCATTTTCAGTGAGCGAAGGTTCCTGAGGCAGATTAATCCCGGCAACCATTTTTCCGTTCATTGAAACTGCTCTTCCATCCTTGGAGTGAACAATCATTTCCGCGCCCTCTATCTTTATTCCTTTATAGAATTGTTGATAGCGGTAGTGAGCCATTCCCATCTGGTCGTTTTCGCCCTTTACCAATCGCATCTCATCATCTGCCTGCAGCCCAAGCGCTGCTTTGTAATCGGTGAAAACGGTTAATGGATTTACATTAGTTTCATCTCTGAATTCGAGAAAATTATTCTCGCTCGTAGGTTTCAGCATCACCTGCATTTGTTTATTCTGTAGGATGGATTCGCATTTAGCCGAATCGAAGAAGAGTACGATAAGCACTGCAACCAAAACCAGGTACAGAACCAGCATTCCATCCGTAATACGGGTACTAAATTTTAAATTCTTCATGTCATTTATTTTTTAATTGTTCAACTTATAGGTTGTCTGATAATGACATTAGTTTTTTGCAATAGCTTCTACTTTGTTTTTCAGCGAGTCGTTGTCCTTCTTCAATTGAATTACATAAAGCGTCAGTTCTTCAATCTTTTCCATCATTTTGGTTTGCATAGCACCTACATCTACTCCACCCTGTTCTTTCAATTGTTTTGCTGACGGAATGCCGGGAAGATGCTGCTCATCGTTGATTTGTTTTTCCAGTTCGTTCAGCGGCATTAGTTGATGATCTTTCGAGAAAACATAATCAGGCCAGTTTGCTTTCAACTCAACACGCATTTCAGTGCAAATTGCTTTTCCGTTTACTGACAGTGCATATCCGCTGGCAGGAGTGTTCGTCCCTATACATAAGCTTCCCGCACTGTTGGTTCCGTTAACTACTACAATGCCTCCATCCTGATTAAGGTACAAAGGAGCAACAGAACCGTTTGAACGTGCCATTATTTCATTGTCATCAATAGCAATGTTAGTGGTGTTGCTGGCGCCAAGTTGAATAAATCCACCGCCTGATGCTGCCACATCTGTTCCGCCTACAATCTGAAGTTTAACAACAGGAGCGGAAATTCCGATACCAACTTTTACTCCGTTGCCAAGCACCATGCAGTTACTTGCTGTTACAGCAGCATTCGCTCCGATGGCTGTTGCATTGGTGAGAGAGCCGGAACTACTTCCACCGGCAGAATATCCAAGAAAAGTATTGTAAGTACCGTTTGTAACATAGGCGCCCGAACCTTTTCCATAAAATGAATTGCCTGCACCGGTAGCAATGTAGCCGCTGTACATTCCCATGAATGTATTATCGCTTGCAGTCTTGCAGCTATAACCTGCTTCAGCTCCGAAGAATGAATTGCTTGTTCCTGAAGAATCAGAATACCCGGCATCTCTTCCGAAGAAAGAATTGTACGTACCTCCTGTGTTAAAATATCCTGAACTTTGTCCAAAGAAGGAGTTTGCATATCCACTCGTGTTTGAATATCCTGATTTGGAACCAACAGCAGTATTTCCGGAAGTTGCATTTGAAAATAGTGCCGAGTCGCCAAATGCTACAATGTTACTTCCTGTAGAATTGGAATAACCTGCATAACCGCCCATGAATGTATTCGCGTGACCACTGCCATTATTCTGTCCGCAACGATAACCCAGGAAAGAATTGCCGCCCGAACCGCTGCTAGCATATCCTGCAGCATACCCTATGAAAGTATTTGCGATTGACGTAGTACCAAAATATCCGGTTGCTTTACCGAGGTAAGTATTGTAAGAACCACTACCATTTGCATAACCGGCTACCTGACCGACAAATGTATTGTCAGTGCCGATTGTTGTTCCGGATCCGGCAGCATACCCGAGAAATGAATTAGATGTTCCGGTAGAATTTAACTGTCCGGCATACGAACCGATAAAAGTATTTTGAGTTCCCGTGTTTGTAGTGTGCAAGGTAAGCCCCACCAATGTGTTTCCGAAACCCTGGGTAGATAAAGCAGGTGTTCCACCAATCCGGTAAATCGAATCTGTGTTTATGCTTCCGCTTACATCCAATCTGTAAAGAGGAGAAGAATTGCCAATACCAAAATTTCCGGAACCGGTCATTGTAGCACGTTCAAAATTGTTTGTTCTGATTTTAAGCGCCACGTTATCCGTAGTTCCTAAAAAATTAGTTGATGAATTGGTGCCTGCATTTCCGGTTAATGACCATTGTGATTGTGCAAGAACACCCGATGAATTGCTCATCATTGCTGATGCAATGAGTACTGAGCGAAGAAGATTTGTAGTTTTCATTTTTACTTTTGGTTTTAGAGAATTTAATTGATTTGATTTTTATTATGCCGCAATGATATTCTCAGCCACAGCCGAAATGCAAATCCGATTACTAAAAGGAGAGTTTGGTCTATTGAATGAAAATTAAAACCGTCCATTGGAACATGAATGATTAAACGGTAAGCCGCAATGAGTGAACGGCAACTGTCTTGAATAAGTGTAACCTATCTTTGTCCGCATAAAAAAAAACAATATTGCACTAATGAATTTTAGGTTGCTGCTTCTTCTTATTTTCAATTTACAGCTCGGCTTAACGGCATTCGGTGATACTGCTAACACTGTTGAAAGCTTACAGCAGCTTCTTTCACATGAAAACAATGTTGCAAGAAAATTTGAGCTCTGTAATCGTTTAGTTGATATTTATAGTTTCACCAACAAGAAAAAAGCTGCCGAACAGATCGGGCCTCTTCAACAACTCGCTTCTGAATCAGGTGATGAACATCTTCAGTTAATAGCCCTTGAAAAATTATGCTACCTGTTTGCACGTTCCGGTCATCTTGATTCTGCAGAAATTATTCTGAACCGACTAGCAGTTCTCCCTCAGTCAGAAATTTCCGGTCAGGATTTGGCTTTCGTAAATAAAATGCAGGGAATTGTTTTTGTTGAAAAAAGTAATTACAACGAAGCAATGAAGTATTTTCAGCGTAGTTATGAGATGTACGATTCTCTACGCGACTACAACGGGAAATCCTCCTCTCTCCTCGAAATGGGGAAAATTCTTACTGACCAGGCACAATATGAACAGGCAGCAAAATATTTCAGAGAAAGCAATTCAATCGCGCACTTGAACAATGATCTTCCGGGGCTATTTACATCCAATCAAAATATCGGTAATATTTTCTTTATACAGCAACAGCATGATTCAGCAGAAAAATATTATCGCATTGAGTTAAGCTATGCACGCTTGCTTGGCGAAGAGCCTCTGGCATCCGCATGTATAAACTTTGCAGATTTAAAAGTTTCGCAGAAAAAATTTAATGAAGCTACCCCTTATTATGAAAACGCGATTGCCTATTTCATCCAAAATGGAAATGCAAAAACCAATGCAAAACTCTTCAACAGCATTGCCTGGTGCAAGTACATGCAAAACCAATTGGATGAATCGTTGAGCTATTTTGAAAAAAGCAATCAGCTTAATGATTCACTCAAAGACTACGACCTGATGATTGAGAATTATGGATTTGTCAGCGACATTTATGCAGATAAGAAGGATTTTAAAAATGCATATCTGTTTCAAACAAAACTGGAATCAGCAAAGGATTCGATGTATAAACAGTTGCGCGCTGAAAAACTATTGCATCTGGAAACAGAATTTGAAACCTTCAGAAAAGAGAAAGAAAACCAATTGCTGAAAGATGAAAATGAATTGACAAAAACTACGTTGCAGCGCAATAGAATTGTTCTTATTGCAGGAGCTATATGTCTCGTGCTCTTTGTCATTCTTCTACTTGTTGTATTAAGAAGCAATTTACACCGGCTCCGAAATATCGACACTCTTGAAAACCTGAATCAACAACTGCAACTTCAGCGCGATGAAATTGTACAGATGAATAATAAACTGGAGATAAGAGCGCTTCGGGCACAAATGGATCCGCATTTCATCTTTAATTGCATGAGCTCCATTCAGGAACTTATCTTAAAAGGCGATGCAGATGTTGCAAGCAATTATTTAGTAAAGTTTTCACGACTGCTCAGAATGGTTCTTGAAAATTCAGAACATGATTATGTTTCGCTCGACAAGGAACTTGAAATGGTTCGCCTTTATCTCGACCTGGAAAATATCAGGTTGAAAGATAAATTCACGTACTCAATCAATGTTGACGAGGAATTATTTGAAGGCGAAATAATGGTACCCACACTGGTCCTTCAGCCATTTGCTGAAAATGCCTTGTGGCATGGGTTACTTAATAAAGAGAATAACCGCAAATTGGATATTACACTGAAGGCAGAAGACGATATACTTATTTGCATAGTGGAAGATAATGGAATCGGCCGTAAAAAGGCGCGCGAAAAAAAAATGGGAATGACAAAGCATGCCTCACGTGGCATGAAAGCAATAGAGGAGCGTCTTTTAATAATCGGAAAAAATCTTTATGAAAAATCAGGTCTCGAAATTGTTGACTTGTACGATCAGGAAAATAACTCGTGCGGAACCAAAGTGATTATCAAAATTCCAATACACTTTTCAAGAGTTGTTTGAAAAAAAAGTATCTCAGATGATAAAGGCATTGATAATTGATGATGAAGAGAGTGCAGTGAATGTCGTTCGCTTGCTATTGAACAAGCATGTCCCGTTTGTTGAAGCTCACATTGCAATTGGGTCGCAGCAGGGGATTGAAAAAATAAAATCTCTCAAACCGGAACTTATTTTTCTTGACATTGAAATGCCGGTTATGACGGGATTTGAAGTCCTTAATCAATTTCAGGGTGCCGGTTTCGAAGTTATTTTTATCACTGCATACGGGCATTACGCAATAAAAGCAATTCGGTTTAGTGCGCTTGATTATTTACTCAAGCCCATTGATGTTGAAGAACTCAAAACAGCGGTGAATCGCTACGTTGAGAAAAGAAAAAACAAATTCAATTCCGGTGAGCAGGTTGCAAACTTTATGCACAACCTTAAATCAACTCATGAGGATAATTACAAACTTGCAATTGCCACCACAGAAGGCATGCACTACTTCCCGACAAACGAAATTATTCGGCTGGAGGCAGATGGAAATTATACCCGCATCTTCCTGATCAACAAAAAAATGATCATCGCCTCCAAAACGCTAAAAGAGTTTGATGAAATTTTATCCGATTATGATTTCATTCGTGTGCATAGAACACACTTGGTAAATAAAAAATTTGTGAAACGTTATCTGAACGAACGATTTGTAATACTGCAGGATGAAACAAGTGTCGAGGTATCAAGAAGAAAATCTGAAGATGTTAAAAACATCTTAAGTTCGTCCTAAATGCGGAATTCAAAATCCGGAGGTTATAAAAATGCCCTGATTTAAATCAGGGGCATTCTAGAAAATTCATTTAGTTGTGAGGCAAATCAATTCAGCGCTTTAACAGCATTCTTTATTGCTTCCATGTTCGGAAAATCTCCCTGTGCATTCAGTACTTCTGCAAAGCGAAGAACACCTTCTTTGTCAATTACAAATGTGGAACGCATTGCCACACCATTGTAACCAACGGAAAAATTATTGTTCACTACACAATACGCGTTGATTGCTTCTTTATTGAAATCCGAAAGCAGCGTAAGGTTATTCAGCTTGTAGTCTTCTTTGAAACGCTTCAATGCAAAAATCATATCCACAGAAATGCCAATTGGCACAGCATTCATCGAAGTGTACGAATTAAAATTTTCCTGAATCTCGCACATCTCTTTGGTACAGGTACCTGTCCATGCCGCAGGAAAGAAAAACAACACAACGTTTTTTCCTTTGTAGTCGGCAAGAGAATGAACTTTCTTGTCAGGATCAGGCAACTTAAAGTCAGGGGCTTTTTGTCCGATTGTTAAACTCATAGTAAATATCTTTTTAAAATTTGAGGTGCGAAAGTAACAAGAAGTTCTATACTTGTAGCTTCAAAAAGATATTTACTAACCAAACACCCAACCACAATGAATAAAAATTTAACTGAACTGATCGGAACTTTTTTTCTTGTTATCACCATCGGCTTAACCGGAAACCCGATCGCCATCGGCAGCATGTTGATGGTAATGGTGTACATGGGCGGTCCTGTTTCGGGCGCACATTACAATCCTGCTGTTACGCTTGCTGCACTGATACGAAAGAAAATAAACATGGGTGGAGCCATTCAGTATTGGGTTGCTCAAATCATCGGGGCATTTCTTGCGGCACTTGTTATTTATTTATGCTTTCACAAACCGATGCAGCCGCCCGCTCCTGCTCCCGGCTTCAGTAACAATTTAAAACCACTGATGATGGAAATGATTTTCACATTCGCACTTGCAACAGTTGTTATGAATGTTGCTATGAGTAAAAAATCTGCCGGCAATAATTATTTCGGACTTGCCATCGGCTTCACTGTTCTTGCTTCTGCGTTTGCAGCGGGACATATTTCGGGTGGTGCATTCAATCCTGCTGTTGCAATAGGACCGATGCTGATGGATTCTTTTGTAGGAGGAAGTTCAATCAGCAATCTGTGGATTTATCTTGTAGGGCCTTTGGCGGGCGCTGCTGTTGCTGCATTGGTGTACCCGATGATGAACCCCGATGAGAAATAACAAACCCTTTAACTCCCGTTCGCGAAGAAAAAAAGTTTGCTTTGAAAAACGTCTTCATACGCTTCTGTCCTCATCTCATTTGCATCTTTTTATTTTTCTATTGCTGGAATGTGTATTGGGGCGGAACGCGCTACAAGGGATTCTTTCTTTCTGATTCAAACGGCTACTACGCTTACCTCCCTGCCACGTTTATTTACCACGATTTCAATTTTACTTTTACTGATCAGATTCAGAAAAAGTATTTCTCAACGTTTGGCAATTTTGATTTTCGGCAGCAACAGAAAAGCGGAGCCATTGATAAATGGTATTGCGGAACCGCAGTTGCCATTGCTCCATTCTTTCTTCTGGCACATACCATTTGCAAAATAGAAGGAGGCGATGCTGACGGTTACAGCTACCGCTACTCATGGGGATTAAACATTGCTTCCATATTTTATTGTTTAATCGGATTGATTGCGTTGAGAAAAATACTGATGCGTTTTTTTCAGAATGAAAACCTGATTGGGTTTATTCTTGCGCTTATTCTTTTCGGCACCAATCTTTTTTATTACGCAACAAGCGAACCGATAATGAGTCATGTGTATTCTTTCGCATTTATCAACCTCTTTGTTCTCTTCTCAATTAAATTTCTTGAAACAGATTTCAGAACACATTTTTTGCTGATGGCTTTGCTGATCGGCATCATTGTAATCATTCGCCCCATAAACGGGTTGATTGTTTTTGCAATTCCGTTTCTTGCAGGAAGCAGGGAGAAGTTTTTATCGCTTCTGAATTGGTTGCCGAAGAATCTCAAAAAAATATTTCTCTCGCTGATAATTTTTATGACGGTGGTTTTTATTCAGCTTCTCTATTACAAGCTCGAATCAGGAAGCTGGATTATTTATTCTTACGGAGATGAGAAAATGAATTTACTCAAACCACACCTTATTGATTTCCTGTTCAGCTACAAGAAAGGTTTGTTTGTTTATCTCCCGCTCACTTTTCTTTCTCTGGCAGGATTTATTTTTCTCTATCGGAAAAACAAATGGCGGTTTTATTCTCTTGCGGTTTTTCTTTTTGCACTGTGTTACATTTTTTCAAGCTGGTGGAACTGGTGGTATGGCGGCAGCTTCGGTATGAGACCGATGGTTGAATATCTTTTTCTCTTTGCAATTCTTCTCGGAACAGCTATTGAATCTTTTTCTCCTATGCTGAAAAAGATTTTTGTGACGCTTTGTTTTTTGTGCGTGGTGGTTTGCCAAGTGCAGACGTATCAATACCGCTACTACTTTATTCACTGGGACTTGATGAATAAAGAAAGCTATTGGAAAGTTTTTATGCGCATTGACCTCGTTGCGAAAAAAGAAAACCCGAATGCGGGGTTGTGATCAGATTACTTTTCTTAACGGTGATAATTCGGTGCTTCCTTCACAATGGTAACATCGTGCGGATGACTTTCGCGCACACCTGCAGAAGTAATGCGGATGAATTTTGCTTTTTGTAAATCGCTGATGGTTGCAGTGCCGCAGTAACCCATGCTTGCTTTTAATCCTCCGACTAATTGATAAAGTTCTTCTGACACGGTGCCTTTGTACGGCACGCGACCAACAATTCCTTCGGGCACTAATTTCTTTACATCTTCTGTTTGCGCCTGGAAGTAGCGATCCTTAGAGCCCTCGCGCATGGCTTCAATGGAACCCATGCCTCGGTACGTTTTAAATTTTCTTCCTTCGTAAATAATTGTTTCACCGGGAGCTTCTTCTGTTCCTGCAAGCAATGAACCGAGCATTACGCAACTTGCCCCTGCAGCAATTGCCTTAGAAATATCTCCGCTGAAACGGATTCCTCCGTCAGCAATGACAGGAATTTTTGATCCGCGCAGCGCTTCTGCCACCTGATACACTGCACTGAATTGCGGAACACCGACACCTGCAATAACGCGAGTAGTACAGATAGAACCGGGACCGATTCCCACCTTCACTGCATCAGCACCTGCTTTGGCTAACATGCGTGCTGCATCGGCAGTGGCAATGTTTCCAACGATGATGTCAACTTTTGAAATTGCCTTCTTTACTTTCTTCAGCATGTCCACCACTCCTTTGGAATGTCCGTGAGCGGTATCAATAATAATTACATCAACGCCTGCTTCGGCAAGTGCAGCAGCGCGTTCAAGAGAATCTTTTGTAACTCCCACTGCTGCGCCTGCGCGTAATCTTCCAAACTCGTCTTTGCATGCAAAAGGTTTTGATTTTATTTTAAGAATGTCTTTGTAGGTGATAAGCCCGATGAGCTTTCCGTTTTTATCAATGACAGGAAGTTTTTCAATTTTGTAATTCTTCAGAATGTTCTCCGCCTCCATCAGATCCTTCATGCCGGTGGTGGTAATCAGATTTTCTTTCGTCATGATTTCAGCAATCGGACGATTCGGATTTTTTTCAAAACGCAAATCGCGGTTGGTGATGATGCCGACTAATTTATTTTTGTCTGTAATTACAGGGATGCCACCGATCTTAAAATCCTTCATGATTTTTAATGCATCTTTCACCAAGGCATTTTCCAAAAGCGTGATGGGATCGGTAATCATTCCGCTTTCGCTGCGCTTTACTCTTTTTACTTCTGCCGCCTGCTCTGCAATACTCATGTTTTTGTGGATGATGCCCATGCCGCCATCCTGCGCAATGGCAATTGCCATGCTTGATTCGGTTACAGTGTCCATTGCGGCTGAGACAATGGGAATGTTGAGCTTGATTCGGTTGGTGAGCTTGCCTGCAACGTTTACTTCATGCGGAAGAACTTCCGAGTAAGCGGGAACAAGCAGTACATCATCGTAGGTGAGGGCTTCTCCGAGGAAGCGTTCGCTGGCAACTTTCATAGTGGTATGAGTTTCAAAAAAAGTTGCACGCGAATGTACAGGTATTTTTGAGATGGGGATTATTTTTGCGTGAGGAGTGATTTATTCTTTTTGCCGTCTGTCTCATCCAAATGTTTTGCCTTGCGATAATATTGATGTAAGGTTGATTGTGGACAACGTGATAACGGTTTTAGTTATCGTAAGACGGATTCATTCGATCGTAAGAATGGTTTGGGTTAACGTAAGATGGATTTATCTCATCGTAAGAATGGTTTGGGTTAGCGTAAGATGGATTTATTTCACCGTAAGATTTAATTGGGTTAATGTAAGATGGATTTATTTCATCGTAAGATTGGCTTGGGTTATCGTAGGAGAGATTTATTTCATCGTAAGTGGGATTTGAGTTATCGTAAGAGGGATTTATTTCATCGTAAGTAAAATTATTTTATTGATTTTCAATGATTTTCGTCAGGTTTTGGGGTGTGATGGCGCAGGAATTGTAAAACCAATTATTTTTGGGTGACAAAACTTAACTGAATTATTAACAATTTAAACATCTTGTAAAATGGAAAACCGAATTACGAACAGGATCAACATGATCAACACAACTACGGGTTATGCGGATGACAACGTTGCTGCAACAGGTGGGATTTCTCAGTTTGCTATTACATTGGGGGCTGTGAAATCGAAAATGGTTTTGATTAACAATGCTAACATTGTGGCGGGCGGTACGAGCACGGGGGTTACGCTTGACACGAATGCTTTGCGCTTTGCGATGGAGGGGCTGACGATGAAGTGCGGACGGGCTACTCTTGCGTTTGCAAATTCTACGAGTAACAATACGCTGAAGGCGCTTGTGAATGTGACTGAGAGCGGATTGAAGAGTGAGAAGAAGGAGGATGTGGATGATGTGTGTGAGCGGGTGAAGAATGCGTGCAATGCTAATATTGCGGGGGCTACTCCTTTTGGTGTTACTGCTACTGATGTGACTGATCTTGCTACTGCGATTGGTTTGTACAGAACTGCTACGCAGAATCCGCGGAATGCGATTATTTCTAAGAGCCAGGCGAATGATAATGTGAGCAAGATGGTGGGTGAAGTGATTACTGATTTGCTGGCTGGACAGATGGATCTGATGGCGGATACTTTAAAGATTTCTAATGTTAATTTCTGGAGTGGTTGGAAACAGGCGAGGGAGATTATTGACTTGGGTAGTACTACTGCTAAGTTGCGTGGGACTTGCCTTGACCAGAATGATGTGCCGGTGAGTAATGTGAAGTTGAATATTTACAAGGCGGGTACTACTATTTTACTGAAGCAGGTGATTACTGACAGTAAGGGAAAATTTAATGCGACTGATCTTGGTGCGGGCTTTGATGATTTTAAATGGGAGTTGACGGGTTATACTTCTGTGGAGGAGTTGAATGAAAAGGTGACTGCGGGGAAGGAGTTGCAGCGGAAGATTACGATGGTGAAGATTTGAGGTGATGAACGTATGACGAATTGATTACGAATTTACGAATGAGGAAAGAGTCCGCTGTGAGGCGGACTTTTCTTTGTGGTGACTTTTGTGATTGAAAAAAATAAACCAAATGGCAGGTGAGCAGCGCACGGGCAAACGCACAACACCTGCAAGCACGAGAATTTTTGAAATGGGGAATATTTTTGTGTGAAGAGTGCTTTTTATTTTGAGAAATCCAACCATTGCACATAACAAAAGTAAATCCTGCATTTGCTACTGATGAAAAAATATTTTAGGTTTGCTGTGGAAAATTAAGGAGATGATCATCTAAATGGTAAACCATTTACTCACCACCAAAACATTTCATTCATGAGGCAGTTCTTTACCGCACTTCTTTTTCTACTCTACACGACTTGTGCAATCGCACAAACCCCAAAAGGATTTTCTGTTGCCAAGACCGATTCTTTAACTCTTAAAGGAAAAACATACGCTCTCATTATTGGAATTTCAAAATATCAGAATCCCGGAATTCCTCAATTACAGTTTGCAGATAAAGACGCAATCGTTTTTGATAAATACCTGATCGAAAGCGGAGTTGATACAAACAACATTATTTTGTTGCTGAATGAAAATGCAAAAGACGGTGATATTCGTATGGCGATCGGCTATCTTATTGATTCGGCTAAAGCAGGAGACAAAGTTTTCTTTTATTTCAGCGGACATGGAGATGTTGAATCAAAATCCTTAATGCACGATGCATACCTCCTTCCTTATGATTCTCCAAAGTTCATGTATGGCTCTATTCTCATTTATCAACTTGAAGGATACCTTGCAACTATTTCTGCTCATGGTGCACAGGTAATATTTGTTTGCGATGCCTGCCACTCAGGTAAACTTGCAGGAGGCAGAGATGGAATGGATGCAGCAGCAGCAGCGCTCGGTAATAAGTGGAAAGATCAGATAAAAATTCTTTCCTGCTCTCCGGGAGAAATTTCTCTCGAAGGTTCTCAATGGGGAAACGGAAGAGGATTATTTTCTTATGAACTTATTAATGGCATGTCAGGAGTTGCAGACAGAAACGGTGATGGGAAAATTTCGTTGAAAGAACTAAATCTTTTTCTGATGGAAAAAGTTCCTGATGAAGCAGGAACGATTCCACAGAATCCGATTGTGCTTGGAAATATGGAAACGGAAATGGCAAAAGTGAATACACATTTGCTTAGCGCGTTTTCCGCTGCACACATATTCTCCGCAATTGACACAAAAGGAATTGAAGAATCTATTCTGAGTACTTCATCTGACTCAATAAAAAAATATTATGAGCTTTTTAAGTCGAGTATGGAAGGAGGCGCGCTTGCAGCCCATGATATTATTAA
The DNA here is from genome assembly GCA_038230515.1 of Bacteroidia bacterium. Lineage (GTDB taxonomy): Bacteria > Bacteroidota > Bacteroidia > AKYH767-A > 2013-40CM-41-45 > JAPLDB01. The sequence goes on from JBBRND010000007.1 coordinate 23,681, forward strand.
GGTGGGAGCATTTCAGTATCTAAACAAAATTCCGGTAACTGATTCTACAAAAATGATGGTTGGTATTATGAAGAGGAACCTTGCCGCTAAAATGATAAACGATATTAATTATTACACTGACTGCTCTTTGAACAATGGGGGCTACGATAATTACGGTTTCGCAATTTATTATGCCTATCCTTATGAGGAAGAATTATATTCGCTCGTAGGTAAAGAGAAGCTGAAAGAACTCGGGTTGATTCCCAAAATGATGTTTATGAAGCTGCTGTATGATGATGATGTATTTATTCAACCATCTCCAGCAAGTTTAAAAATGCTTGATTCAATTATTACAATGGATCCGAAAGCGGCTTACGCACTATCTCTGTATTCATTTCTGCTTTCGGAAAAAAAAGAGTTTAATCATGCACGTGATTGCGCATCAAAAGTCATTGACCTTACACCCTCTTTTGCTTTTCCTTACCGTTTGCTCTCTGAAATCTACCTCAAGAAAAACAACATTGATTCTTCGCTTTTCTTTGCCCGTAAACTTATTCAGATAGATTCTTCGTTCTTAAGCAGTGCAAGTTTTTTACTTGCCCTCGATTACTTTTTCCTCGGCAAGAATGATTCATCTTATTACTATTTTAACCAGTACAAATATAATCTTCGTAATGTAAAAGATTGCTGGAACTGCGAGTTGGTAGGGCTTTATTCCGCGAAAGTAAAACTGGAAAAACCGCAAACTGATAATAGAGTCCTTGCTAATCATTCAAATAGTTTGGGTTCATATAAAACTGTAGACGGGAACTCAAAAAATAATACCAATCCAGGTGGAGATCCTCAAAATAAATCAGTGAACACAGACCTGCTTAGCAATGATTGGGAAATTAATGACGACAGTATTTATCTTCAACTGTATCGAAAATACAATTTAATTAACCTTGAAGAGAAGACGAGGGAGATAAAGGAAAAACATTCATCCTCTCCATACCAATACTATAGTTATACTTTATTAAGATTTTTGACATCCAACAACGCAGTTTTGGAGGATCGCGCGGGTAAACTTGAACAAAGTGAAAACGAATTTATTGATAAAATGTATTTCGCCCCAGCTACTATTAAATTCAGTGCTGAAAATTATTTTCGTTTGGCTTGCTATTATTCCTCAACAAATAATCAGCGATTTGGTATTGACTGTTTAACTTTAGCATTGGACAATGGCTTTAATGATGTTTCGCAACTGAAAAATAATAAAAACATTGATAATATCAGAAACAATGAGGGCTTCAGAAGTTTAGTTGCTGAATTTTTTACAGATTATTATAGTGCGAAGTGAATCTGAAAAATAAATTCAGATAATAATACACGCCCCCACCGTTTCATTTGTTGCTTCGTCAATGAGGATTAAACTTCCGGTGATTCGGTTTCTGCGGTACTCATCGTAGAAGAGTGGCGTGGTGGTGCGGATGTGTATGCGACCGATGTCGTTCATTTTTATTTCTTTGTCGTTTTCGATGCGGTGGAGTGTGTTGATGTCAACTTTGTAACGGATTTCTTTTACGATGCAGCGCGCTTCTTTGGTGGTATGGCGGATGGTGTATTTTCCGTTTTGCTGCAATGGTTTTTCGTTGAGCCAGCAAACCATTGCATCGAGGTCATGCGCCACGCGCGGGACATTGTTTTCGCGCACGATCATGTCTCCGCGACTCACATCAATTTCATCCTGCAAGCAGATGGTGACGGACATGGGAGCAAATGCTTCCTTCACTTCGCCTTCGTAGGTGTCTATTGATTTTATGGTGGTTGAAAATCCGGAGGGGAGCACCATTACTTTATCGCCCGGCTTGTATATGCCTCCTGCAATGCGTCCTGCATAGCCGCGGTAGCCGTGGTGTTCGAGTTGGTGCGGACGGATGACGTACTGAACAGGGAAGCGGCAGTCAATATGGTTGTGATCGCCACTAATGTGCACGTTTTCCAGAATGTGCATCAAGGTTGTGCCTTGATACCAATCCATGTTCTTACTTCGGTCAACTACATTGTCGCCATTGAGGGCGCTGATTGGAATGTAACTGACATCATGTACTTCAAGTTTGGAAGAAAACCTTTTAAAGCTGCTGACAATTTCATCGTACACATCTTTGGAGTAATCCACCAAATCCATTTTGTTGATGCAAATAACCAGGTGAGGAATCTGCAACAGTGATGCAATGAACGCATGACGGCAAGTTTGCTCTACTACTCCTTTGCGTGCGTCAATAAGAATGATGGCGAGGTTTGCAGTGCTGGCACCGGTAACCATGTTGCGGGTGTACTGAATGTGACCAGGAGTATCTGCAATAATGAATTTGCGCTTAGGCGTTGCGAAATATCGGTACGCAACGTCAATTGTAATTCCCTGTTCACGCTCGGCACGCAAGCCATCTGTAAGCAAAGCAAGATCAACATAATCGTGTCCCTTTTGTTTGCTCGTCTTTTTAATGGCTTCAAGCTGATCTTCGAAAATAGATTTGCTGTCATATAATAATCTTCCTATTAATGTGCTCTTGCCGTCATCAACGTTTCCGGCAGTTGTGAAGCGGAGGAGTTCCATGTCGAGGTAGCTGTTATCTTTATTATTCATTTAGTGACTATAAAATATTATTCGAGAATTTTATTTGAAACCTTCTGCCTCCGCTCACCCCATCCCCTAAAGGGGGCTTGCTCACAAGGATTTTTATATTCGACATTTTTTAGAAATACCCTTTCTTTTTCCTGTCTTCCATTGCAGTTTCTGAACGCTTGTCGTCCTGGCGGCTGCCGCGCTCAGTTACTCGCGATACAGAAACTTCAAGAATAATATCATCTACACTTGATGCAAAAGAAACCACTGCTCCACTGCATGTCATGTCTCCAACCGTTCGAAAACGTACACTCATCGTTTCTGCGCTCTCTTCTGGCTTCATCATTACGAAATCTGAAAATGGATACACTATCCCATCGCGGGTAAAAACTTTCCGTTCATGAGAAAAATAGATAGAGGGAATTGGCAGTTTCTCCTGTGCGATGTATTGCCATATATCTATCTCCGTCCAGTTGCTGAGCGGGAATATTCTGAAATGCTCACCTTGATTTTTTTTGCCGTTGAACAAATTCCAAAGTTCAGGACGTTGATTTTTCGGATCCCACTGCCCGAATTCATCGCGGTGAGAAAAGAATCTTTCTTTTGCTCTTGCTTTTTCCTCGTCACGCCTAGCTCCTCCCATGGCTGCATCGAATTTGAATTCCTCCATCGCATCAAGCAGAGTTGTTGTTTGCAAAACATTTCTGCTTGCGTTGATTCCTTTTTCTTCTTTCGCGCGTCCGGTGTTGATGCTGTCCTGCACACTTCGAACGATAAGTTGCGCATCAATTTCTTTCGCCCACCAATCGCGGAACGTGATTGTTTCCGGGAAATTATGTCCAGTATCAATGTGCATCAGCGGAAAAGGAATTCGTGAAGGATAAAATGCCTTACGAGCAAGGTGACTCATCACAATTGAATCTTTTCCACCGCTAAACAACAAAACGGGCTTCTCAAACTGAGCGGCTACTTCACGAATGATGTAGATGCTTTCGCTTTCGAGTTCTTTAAGGTAGGGAAGGTTGTAGTTGTGCATAGAAAAGCTTAAGATTTGCGGCTTGAGGTTGAACAACCAACATTAAACCTAAACCTTCTAATCATCATTGGAGAGTTGAAGCTTCGGCAAAATATAGCGTATCACTTTTTCTGCCGCCTTCACTACATTCATCTGGTAACTTCTTACTTCAAGTTCCGGCTTGTCAGGAACTTCGTAAGGAGAATCAATGCCGGTAAAATTTTTTAACTCTCCAGCACGCGCTTGTTTATACAATCCTTTTTTATCGCGCTGTTCACACACGTCAACCGTGCAGTTCACAAATATTTCGATGAACTCATCGCGCTCCATCATATCGCGAACCATTTTACGATCTTTCTTAAAAGGAGAAATAAAGGCGCAAAGCACAACAATGCCCGCATCCACAAAATATTTTGCCACCTCGCCAGCGCGCCTGATATTTTCTGTGCGGTCTTCATCACTAAAGCCAAGATTTCTACTCAGACCGTTGCGTATGTTATCTCCATCGAGAAGGTAAGTAGTGAAGCCGCGCGCATTCAGATCGGCTTCCACTGCATCGGCTATGGTGCTTTTGCCGGAGCCGCTCAAGCCGGTAAACCAAATGATTTTCGAATTCTGCGCAAGCAATTCTCTGCGATCTGCTTTGGTGATAATAGGTTTGTAAGTGACGAGATTTTTTTGTGCTGACATATTAGAATAGGAGAACGCAAATATAATCGGGAAAAAGTTTACTGTCTAAAATCAATTTAACGACTGATCAACTTCAGGCATTTAAACACTATTGTCATTCCTTACTGCGCACTGTCAATTTTTCACTGCCCTATTGGATGCCATGTTGTTTTAATCTCCTGCAAGTCCATTATAAAGTAAGGGCTCTGCGCATCGGCTTTCATCCAGTCATGTTTTGAATAAATGATCGCGCGCTTTACGTTGAGTGAAGAATTAGTTTGAATCGTCTTGCTTTGCTCTGCATCGTTGTTGCAATACACAATTGCATTCACATCCATGTGAGAAGAAAAATGAGTGTGAAGTTCTTTTGCATTTCCGGTAAGAATATTTACAACGCCCGCAGGCACATCACTCGTTTGCAAAACTTCGGCAAGCGTAATTGCAGACAGCGGTTTTGATTCAGAAGACAAAACCACCACCGTGTTTCCCCCTACGATTGCAGAGGCAATTGTTGAAACCAGACTAATCAAACCATTTTCTTCGCAAGAAATTATTGCAACCACGCCCGTTGGTTCAGGCATAGAAAAATTAAAGTGCGATGATTCCACCGGATTCACTGAAGAAAAAATTTGGATGTATTTATCACTCCATCCCGCGTAATGCACAAGGCGGTCAACAGAAAGATTTACTTCTTCAGTTGCCTTTGTTTTTAATTCTCCTTGCTGCATCAATTCATCAATGAACTGCGTCTTGCGTCCTTCAAGCACTTCAGCGATGCGGTAAAGAATTTGCCCTTTGTTGTAGGCCGTCTTTGCAGCCCAACCCGGTTGGGCTTTACGAGCAGCCACTACGGCATCTCGAAAATCTTTGCGCGATGATTTACAAATGTTCGCTATCTGTTTTCCCTCGGCATCCTTTAAAATATAATAGCGACCGGATTCAGTGCGCGGAAATTTTCCATCAATGTAAATCTTGTATGTTTTCAGAACATCAAGCCGTGCAGGTTTTTTTTCTGCTCGGTTTCCGTTTTCAGAACTACCATTCATGCTCGCTTTAGTTTTGGTTTGAGTTTTGGTTGAATCCATTTCAATATCTTTTTAATCAACGATTAGTTTACCTACAGAAAATGAATCTTCAATTTTCAAACGATAAAAATAAATTCCCTCGTCAAGATTATTTCTTTCAATCTTTATTTCATTTCCTGAAAATTTCTCCGTGAGGATTATTCTTCCGGTCACATCTACAAGTTCAAAAATTCCTTCTTGTGAAGAAAAGTATTGTAGCGAAAGCGTAGACACCTCATGAAAAGGATTAGGAGAAATTATTGCAACGACTTTTGTTGAAATTTCACGAACTCCAATTCCAGAATCAACAAACACTTCTTCGCAAGCAGGAGCAAAGTGTGTGTCATAAAAACCGACTATTGAATCCTGATAACACCTCAGCCCTGCTGTTGGTGCATCGCATGCAGCATACTGTGGATACAGACAAAATTTACTTCCTATACCTTCCACAATTGGTCCCGGAAAGATGTACGCATTTCCAAACATAGCACTGGTGGAAACAAACTGCACCTTGCGTAAATTACCATTGATGGTATCCATGCGGATCGAATCCACACGAACCGTGAGTGAATCTCCGCTCGTGTTTTGCGCCAGCACATTCCATGAGTCACCCGCGTTCAAATTAAAATCGTACAAGAGGGTGAATCCATTCAACAGATTATTGTACCAGTAAACTTTGCCGTTTATTTCATACTCATAATTTGTTACTCCGGTTCCACATGCGCAATCGCCAACTATCATGTGACAGGCGTTTCCGTTTATCACTGTATCCGTAATTGAATATATACCACGTGGAAAATTATTGTGGTTGCTACTATCATGATCATTATAAATCCACTGAGCACCGACAGGCGCAAAACTTTGCGCGCCCGCTGCAAACGAACAGAGCAAAAACAATATGATGACTTTGGATTTCAATTCTTAATTACTAATTTCAACATACGGCATTACGCCATGCATTCCTCCCTCACGCCCTATTCCACTTTCCTTGTATCCTCCGAAAGGAGAAGTCGGATCAAACTTATTATAAGTGTTCGCCCAGATAACTCCTGCACGTATTTGAGAAGTGACTTTAAAAATCTTTGATCCCTTGTCAGTCCAGACACCACCGCTTAATCCGTAGGGAATGTTGTTCGCTTTTTCAATCACTTCTTCCACCGTTCTAAAAGTTTGAATAGCCAGCACCGGTCCAAAAATTTCCTCCTGTACAATTCGTGATGACTGACCTACATTCGTAAATAATGTCGGGCGATGAAAAAATCCTTTTGACGGAATTGCGCACGATGACTGATAACACTCACCGCCTTCATTGATTCCAATTTTGATATACTGCTTGATTTTATTCAACTGATCTTTGCTGTTGATAGCACCGATGTCAGTATTCTTATCGAGAGGATCGCCAACGATCAACGTTTCCATTCTGTCTTTCAACTTGTGGATTACAATATCAGCAACACTTTCCTGTACAAATAATCTTGAGCCCGCGCAGCACACATGCCCTTGATTAAAAAATATTCCATTCACAATTCCTTCCACCGCCTGATCAATTGCAGCATCTTCAAAAATAATATTCGCTGCCTTGCCACCAAGTTCGAGTGTGTACTTTTTATTTGTTCCTGCAATTGATTTCTGAATCATCTTTCCGACATCTGTTGAACCTGTGAAAGCAATTTTATTGATATCAGGATGATTTACCAGAGCAGCACCTGTAGTGCCTGCGCCTGTAATAATATTTACAACGCCTTCCGGCAATCCTGATTCCTGAATGATCTCAGCAAGTTTCAAAGCAGTGAGCGGAGTTGTTTCTGCCGGTTTCAACACCACCGTATTTCCGGCTGCGAGAGCAGGCGCAATTTTCCACGCAGCCATCAGCAACGGAAAATTCCATGGAATGATTTGTCCGGCAACTCCAAGTGACCGAACTTTTTTTCCGGGAGCAGCATAATCCAGTTTATCAGCCCATCCGGCATAATAAAAAAAGTGAGCTGCTGCGAGTGGTACATCAATGTCGCGCGATTCGCGAATTGGTTTGCCACCATCCAAAGTTTCAATCACAGCAAACTCCCTTGCACGTTCCTGAATTGCGCGGGCAATGCGAAACATGTATTTGCCTCTTTCCTTGGCAGGCATCTTGCTCCATACTTTTTCGTAAGCATTGCGGGCTGCAGCTACAGATCTATTTACATCGTAAGTATCTGCATCAGCAACTTCAGCAAGTTTCGTTTCATTTGCAGGATTGATCGTGTCAAAATATTTTCCTGACTTCGGAGCAACAAATTCTCCATTGATAAACAGATCGTACCGGTTTTTTAAAAGGATGTGATCTTTACTTTCGGGAGCAGGGGCATATTTCCAATTAGTATCGAAATTAACCTTAACGTTTTTTAGTTTTTTCTTTGCCATTCTATGAACGATATATTAGTCTTTGGAAAAATAATCTATGCATTGATAGGTGCCGGTTTGTTCTTTCACAATCTGCATCAGCAAATCATTTGCAAGCGAACTTGCACCGAAACGGAACATGTCTGCGTTAAGCCAATCCTGTCCAAGTGTTTCGCGCAGAACGACTAAATAATTAAGCGCAAGTTTTGCAGTTGCAATTCCACCTGCCGGTTTCATTCCTATTTTTTTTCCTGTGCGGTAGTAAAAATCGCGGATTGCTTCAAACATCACAAGCGTTACAGGCAACGTAGCTGTAGGTTGAATTTTTCCGGTAGATGTTTTTATGAAGTCAGCACCGGCTTCCATCGCAATGTTGCTTGCTCTGCGAACATTGTCAAGTGTGCTTAACTCTCCTGTTTCTAAAATTACTTTGAGGTGTGCCAAGCCACACGTTTCTTTCACAGCAGCAATTTCGTCAAAGACAAAATTATATTCTCCGCGAAGAAATTTTCCTCGTGAGATTACCATGTCAATTTCATCAGCACCTTCATTTACCGCGTATCTTGTTTCTTCCAACTTCACTTTTCGAGTGGACATGCCGCTTGGAAATGCAGTTGAAACAGCAGCCACTTTTACTTTCGATCCTTTCAAAATTTCTTTCGCTACACGAACAAGATTAGGATACACACATACGGCAGCAACAGAAGGAATTCCTGAAACACTGTCATGCGGATGCATTGCCTTCACGCAAAGCTGACGAACTTTTCCGGGAGTGTCTCTCGCTTCAAGCGTAGTGAGATCAACCATGCTCAAAGCAAGTTTGAGCGCAGCAAGTTTTGATTCTTTCTTAATGCTTCTTTTTGATAATCTCGAAATGCGTTCTTCCACACCAACCTGATCAATGGAAGGCGCGTGTCGAAAATCATAAGCTATAGAAAGCGAATTGTTCATTTTTCAAAGATACTAAAGATAAAAAATACAGTTTATACTATTGAAAAACCTACGAAGATTTAAAACTGATATGCGAATGCAAAGGCAAGGACTCTGTTCCATTGCCCGCGAGCGAAGTAATAGTAACTGTAGTTTTCGTTTTTTGGACGAATGCTTGCTACCGAATAACTGAAGCGAACATTAAAGATAAGATGATCGGTGATAAAATAATTTCCACCGACATTGGCAAGATAATCTGCTCTATGAAAGGGTGGAGAATGTGTTATTTCGCCAGTCTGATCCTCTTCATAAGCCGAAACAAGCGTAGCGAAAGAGAATCCCGCTTCTATATTCCATTTCTTTGCAACAGAATAATTCAACATTAACGGTACTTCAAGGTAGTTTAACCGCATCAGATAAAAAGAACTTGTGTCAGAAAGCGGCTTGCGGCTGCCTTTCTGTATAAATTCTATTTCAAACTGAAGATTCATCCTGGGAGAAATTTTTCTGCTGACAAATCCTCCTGCCTTCACTCCTACTTTATGATACCCTCCCAGATTGTCGCCATCTACCTGCGTTGTAGTAATCCCCGCAATAATGCCTGCATTAAATTTTTGAGCAGAAGAATTTAGTGATGTTATGAAAAGGAATAAAAAAACGAAAATGTGAATGCTACGCATCTCGCAAAACAACTCACGAAGTGTGACGACCTCGTGAATGAAGCTATCTTATTTTCGCTTCTTCTACCTGGATAATTTCCTTGCTGGTATTATTGTAAATGAAAGCAACCACGTAACAATAATCAGCATTCCAGTTATTGTTCACTGTGTAGGAATAATTTTTTGTAACCGAGGTTCCGACAGCAGCGCTTCCGGCTGCAATGGTTTCTCCCCACGAGGAATTCAACGCATCACGCAACACATGATGATGAACATAATCAGGAACGTACTCAGGCGTGTGGTTATACCATTCCTGCCAGTCAATGATGCTATCTTCAGTAAGCACAACCTGAAGTTTGTAATCGCCTGTGAGGTTGGAAAGAAAATCAGATTGAATAGTTGAACTCAAATTTCTTGTCAGTGAGTTGTAGCTATTATTGATTTGCAATTTAGCAGTCGCTTGTTTTGTAAGTTCGGAAGCAATTGCAGGTGCCCATGCTGAATATGCCTTTGAGTGTGTACCACCTGGATAGCCAATGCGGTCAACCATTCCCTTAGGGTTGCCCGTTATTCCAAAGAAGGTATTCCAATCTTCTCCAACCGTACTACTATAATTCGCGAGAAACGAACCGGCAGGTTGATTACCGGGACATGGAGCATTGGGACATACGTGCGCAAAGAAACCTGCATGAACACTTACCACTACCAGGCAATGACCATAGGTTTGCTTTAATGTATCGTTGAGATATACTCCCGCATCTGGACAATTTCCACAGAGATGCCCTGTATAATCTTCTGCCAAAACTTTTTTGTGAGTAACGGAATCTGCAATTCCTGTTTTACAGTAATCGCTTACAACGGGATTTTCTTTAAAGGGACCATCCACATCATCGCATGAATAAATAAATACAAAACTGATGACGATGAGAAGTGCTGAAATCTTTTTCATTTTACAAAGTTAAAAACTACTTGTTATTGAAAGTGTGAAACCGTTCGCTGCAGGAACGTTTCTGCATACTCCACCAACACAGAAGATACCTGCGCGCTGACGCCCATAGCCAAGTTGTACGCGGTTGCTTCCGCGGGTGTAGCCAAACGTGCCGGTGTAATAGTGATAGCGCTGGGTTTTTATATTGTTGCCATAATTGTATTCATCAAACGCGGCAACAAACCAATGCGGAGAAACGGAAAACTCAGCAAGCAACAACGCCCAACTTTGTTGATCTTGTTTGGTGTAGAGGTGTTGTAATTCAGTACGCAAACTGTTTTTTGAATTCATCTTCCAGGTAGTTTCGATGATGCCGATATGAGAATAGACATGACCGAATCCTTCTCTTCCTTCGATTACATCTTTGTTATAGTTGATGAAAACATAAGAGATAATTGAGCGAAGTTTTTTATTCCACTTGTGATTGAACTCTGCATTGAAATCCTCATAATAAATATCTTTTCCGGTTTTGAGAAAATCAGAGGTGTAGCCATAATCATCACCTGTTGGTTTTACATCAATCGCCTGCGCACGAGAATAGTTAAGGGTTACATCTGTTCCGTATTTTCCTCCAAAGAAAGAATTCGGTTTGCAATTGAAAAACATTTCTGCCTGAGCACCATCTTCCCCTTTGGGTTGAGTTGCGTAAGGATACAGTGCTGCAAGAATGTTTGTATGATTTTTTGTGAGCGCAGGGAGGTAATTAATGTTGAGAGAAGTGAGTGTTGCAGTACGATCACTTCTGAAGCTCATGTTATCAATACGTTTTGCAGCGAGGGTAAAACCAAATCCTTTTTGAGAATAGGTAGCAGTGAGATAAGTTGCAGAGCCATTTTTGTAAATGTAATTATTGGAAGTTGAAGGATCGTCTCCCTTGAAAGCATATTCACCCGTGATGTTGAAGTTGCCACGAATGATGCTGAGACGACCTGATCCGCATCCTACATTTTTAGGAAGGATGTAAACGGGATCCTGATCATCCTGGTATTTGCTGACGAAATTTCCGCCAAGAATAAATTTTGTTTTGCAACTGTCGAGACATTTGAGCGACTCGTTAATGTTCCACTCAAGATCGGCACCACGAACGATTCCTTCTCCTTTGGAAAAAAAATCTCTTTGATAACCAATTATGCCTTTGAAGTAAATTCCGTTTACAGGATTATATTTTACACGCAATCCGTCCATCGCATTATCAAGCCCAAGTCCCCGCTCTTCATAACTACGGAAAACAATTCCGCTTCCGAACTGATCGTAAAAATTTCCGGCAGTGATTTCAAGCTCGTCATTTTTATAATTGAGATAGCGATAAGGAATGCCATTGCCTTTTATCCGGGAATCAAAACCGAGAATCGGGTTGGTGTAATTTTCATAACGCAATCCGGCAGAGAAATTATCGCGCTCATAAATAAAATTTGCGAAACCGTTGCTCAAAAAATGTTCGGGTACATTGGGCGCACCAATGAGTGTATCTGCAAGATAGTATTGCCCGTCTATCTGCACATTGCCGTGTATGCTGCCACCGAGGACGTTTTGAGCAGATGCGGATGAAGTAATAAGGAGGGTTAAAAGCGAGATCGCATAAAATTTTTGTTTATAGACAGGCGGCTGGCAGTGGGCGGAAGGCAATGACATTGTTGAAGTGTGTTGCTGATTTGGTTTAACGAATAACTAATAACCGATAACGAATAACTTTTACTTCACTCCTGCAAGCTTTTTTACTTGCTCGTAGATTTCATCTTCATTACCTTCTGCAAAGCCAACGTGCTGCCAAACTATTTCTTTGTTGGCATTGAGGACAAAAGTTTGCGGTGGCATGTTCACATTCATCGCTCGTTTGAAATCACCGTTGGGATCAATGTAGCTTTCATAAGTCCAGCCTTTGCCGTTTACAAAAGGCGCTACTCGCTGCATGGTGCGGGCATCGTCAAGAGAAATGGCGATGAGTTTTACTCCGGTTTGTTTTTGCCAGTCGGCATATTGTTCGTGAATGGTATTGAGTTCTTCAATGCATGGCTTGCACCAGGTTGCCCAAAAATCAATGATGATTGGTTTGCCGCCATTATCGAAAGATGAACTGGAGATGGTTTCCCCGCTCATTGTTTTAATGTCCACTTTGGGAAGAGGGCGATTAGAGTTTTTGTCCTGCGCGAAGGAGTTGAATGTTGCAAATGTAAGTGCAAGCAGAATGTATTTTTTCATTTTAAAATTTTGAATTGAGGATGCAAGTATAATACCATTAAAGGAGATTCGGAAATTGAAGGGGATATTCGTTTTTGTGTTAAAATGCAATATTAAAGTTCAACAAATAATTTTCAAATTCTTACAGATCTTGCAGAGGTTTGTATAACAACTTGAAAAATAAAAAGATTATTTGAGGAATTTATGGGTCTATTCAATGAACTGTGTCAAAAAATTAACTTTGACACAGTATGGAAAAAAAAGGAAAAGTATTTGACTTCAAAAGCTTCGAAGCGGAGGCGATCAAACAACTTCAAAGGGGTAAACCTTTAGAGGGAAAGGATGGTGTATTAGCACCTCTGATAAAACGGCTTGTGGAAGCAGGTTTGGAAGGAGAGATTGAAGACCATCTCTCGGATGTAAAAAAGAAGAACAGGCGCAATGGGCGAACGGGCAAGCAGGTAAAAACCGCTTTCGGCCCAGTGGCGATCAACACACCACGTGATCGCAAGGGCAGCTTTGAGCCGCAACTGTTACCCAAACGACAAACCGTTTTAGGTGAAGCGCTGGATCACAAAATCATTTCGCTTTACAGCCGGGGGATGAGTTACAACGACATCTGTAAGCACATAGAAGATCTCTATGGTCTGAGCGTATCGCCTTCTACACTGAGTACCATCACTGATCGCATCATTGATGAAGTGAAGCAGTGGCAAAGCCGACCCTTAGAGAGCGTGTATCCCTTTATGTGGCTGGATGCGATACATTACAAGGTGAAAGAAGACGGAGCCATCAAAACCAAAGCGGTGTATTGTTTAATCGGTGTGAACCGGGAAGGGATAAAAGATTTATTGGGATTATATATCTCCGAAAATGAAGGCGCACGATTTTGGCTGAGCGTATTATCCGACATTCAAAATCGTGGAGTAAAAGATATTCTTATCGCCTGCATTGACAACCTGAAAGGGTTTGCCGAGGCGATCGAAACCATCTTTCCAAAAACAGAAGTGCAACTTTGTGTAGTACATCAAATCCGCAGCAGTACTCGCTTTGTGCCTTCTAAAGACATTCGCGCAGTCATCAAATCACTCAAAGAAATTTATCAGGCACCTACCAAGGAGCAAGGGGAAAAAGGGCTTGCACTGCTGGATGAGCAATGGGGAAATAAATATCCTTCTATGATAAAAAGCTGGTTGAACAATTGGGATCGGCTAAGTAATTATTTTAAGTACCCAAAGGAAATACGCAAGATGGTTTACACCACCAACATCATTGAATCCTTTCACAGCCAGCTTCGCAAAGTCACTAAAAGCAAACGAGTATTCCCAAGCGATATGTCCTTGTTTAAATTACTTTACCTGGTCCACAACAATGTAAAGCACGGATGGACGGGACCTATATTGGCATGGAAACAAACCTATGCACAGATGATGATCCTGTTCGAAGAACGAATGATACAACACTAAAAACAAAATGAGTTTTATGAGGCATCAACAACAAGAATATCTGAAAAATAAAAACGTGTTACTTTTGGCAACACGTTTCAGGACATTCCCGTTGGTTAAGCTATCCCTTGGACGGATGCTCTCCAGCAGAGCCATCTTACGTTTTACTCAACTAGCAAATGTATTTATTTTTAACCTGACACAGTTTGTTGAACAGACCCGAATTTATTTTTTGCAGAAGCTTACCGCGAGCGTTGCGAAGCTCACCGCGGGCTTTGCGAAGGTTATCGCGACCGTTGCGAAGCTTGTCGCGACCGTTGCGAAGCTTACCGAGAGCTTTGCGAAGCTTATCGCGACCGTTGCGAAGCTTACCGAGAGCTTTGTAGGGGTAACCGAGAGCATTGCAAAGGTAACAGAGGTGTTTGCAGTGTTAACTACGAGCATTGCTGAGGTGACTGAGGAGTTTGCAACATTAACAGAAAACATTGCAGAGGTAACCGAGGTGCTTGAAACATTAACCACGAACACTGCTGAGGTGATTTAGGTGTTTGAAACGCTAACAGGGGCTTCTCATCTCTTACTTAGATAAAATAAATAAAAAAAGGGCTTAATTTCTTAAGCCCTTTTCTTCAATAAAACAATTTAATTCTGATTACTCAGTAATTGAAATTCTCTTTGTAACAACGTTGTCATTGGTTTTGATAGTAACCATGTAGTTGCCCTTTGCCTGACCAACAAGATTCAACGGATAAGTTCCGCTGTTCACGTCTTTCAGATTCAAAGTAGAAACAACAGAACCAATGGTGTTTGTAACAATAACAGTTACATTCTGTGTATTTTGGAAATCAAGTTTAAGGTTGACTTCTCCATTGGAAGGATTCGGATAAAGACTGATTCCGGCTGCTGCATTGATTGTGCTGATGCCAACAGAACCATCGTTAAGGTTGATGTTATCAACGTACACGTTATTGCCATATCCACTTACACCTTGAAATCTTACCAACAAACTTGCCTGTCCGATATATGGATTCATGTTAATTGTTTCATGTCTCCACTGTGCAGCAGTTGGAACAAATGATGTTGTAACTAATGTAGTTGTTGAAGCAAGCGCAGGATCTACTTTGTTGTAAACATTAGTCCATGTAGCTCCGCAATTAGTTGAAACATCTACTTTAAGACGATCTAAATACGTAGCAGCATACTGAGCATGTGCTACATCAAATTCTAATGTTGCTCCGGAAATAGCGTTTGAATAATCTAATAATGGTGTATAAAGATTGTCAATTGTTCCCGCAGAAGCACTAAAGAAACTCAACAAAGCACTTCCTGCACCGTTTAAACCGGTACCGCTGCGTGTCCATGTGTAAGCATCAGCATCAACATTTTCAACTGACCATCCTGCCGGTGGAAAAAGAGCAGTAGGAAATGCCTGAGAGATAGGAGCTGGAACGGCAGCAGACATGATTGTTGTTCCAGCTGCAGATGCATCATTGTGCGAATCAAGATCTGGACTACCATTTGGTAAAGTAGTATAAAAGGAAAGGTTATGATGACCTGCGGCTAAAGTAATTGCCGAAAGTGTAACATTTAAATCTCCATTGCTCGCGAGGTTCCCTGTCCATGAATATGGAACAGGTGCACCTGCATCAATGGTGTAGCTAATAGTTGCAGAGGTAAGTGGGGTAACTGCAAAGTTATGAAGTCTAACCACAGGACTGATTGAAGAGGCACATAATACTGGAGGAACACCAGTAATTAAAGTAACTCCTGCATCATTCGGAATATGTGGACGACTGTAACCGGCCTGAAATATTTCCTTTGTTGAGTTGTCCTGCATCCAAACTACCGCTGCAAGTTGGTTTGTATCATATACGCTTACCAACTTCCACGACTGGTCAATCATGTGTGTATCGCCAACATTCCAAACTGCAGGGAGTGCACTACCCTGATCAGATGGAAGCATTTTTTTCATAACACCTTCAAAATGTTTTTCCCCATTGGTACCTGGAGCGGTTGTAAAATAAACATTACGCTCAATAACTGCCATGTGCCCTACAACCGTGGTTCCGGTTAATGCCTGGGTGCATGTAATAAGTGCATGAACATAAATTGAATCATGAGCTGGGGAAAGGTAATGACTAACATCAATAGTAAAGTGAGACATTACATTCGCACGGTTTGTAATGATTGCCTGGGTTAAAGTGGCGGGGTGAGCATTGAAAACGTTTCCGTCCATTTCGCCATCAGGAACTCCGGTAACTGCGTAGTAAGTTACACGAGTAGCTACCTGGGTTGGGTTTTGAACATTCATAGGATCAGTACCGGGCCAGCTAGTTTGGTACTTAACAGACACGAGTTTGTCTCCATTTGCATTGAGCAAAGTGTTTAGCCCTGGATTGGTAGCCGCGCAAGGAGGGCAAGATGCCTGAGTAAATTCTTCAAACAAAACCAACCGTGGAGATTGTGCATTTGCATGAAATGTAAACAGCGGTGTTAATGCTGCAAATAGAAGAGTAATTTTTTTCATGAGATTTAAGATTGTTTTAATTTTAATTATTTAGAAGTTTAAGGATGCAATACTAATAAATATTTTCGAACTTCAAAGAATTATTTAAAGATTTAACAAAAATAAATAGCCTTTATTGCACCTCCATAGATATTACAGATTACGCGGAAACGTGTTTACAACTTCCTTTTTCATTTTAGCATTCTTTTTTATACATTTGCATTCTTAATTATAAAATAATAAAATGAAAAAAAATTACATTCTTATTTTCTTATTGACGATTGCCGGGAAGTTTTCTTATGCACAAACGCTCCAGCATGTTACAAATAATCTGGATTATCAAGGAACTGCAACTATTGCACTCGCTGCTAATGTGACTATTCAAAACACCGGGGCAACACGTCTGGATGTGGTTGTTAAGCGAATAACCCAAATCAAACCTGCTGCACACGAAAGCTATTTTTGCTGGGCTTTATGTTACGACTCTTCTACTTTTTTAAGCCCGGATCCTATAACTCTTAATCCGGGTGATACTTCGAATAGATTTGAGGGATGGATTTTCCCACATGGAGTGGCAGGTTCTGATACTGTTTGGTATGCGTTTTATGATATGAATGGAAATTCAGACACGTTGGTCATTCAGTTTACTTACCAGTTTTCTACAGGTATTGAAGAATTATCTTCTGCTAAAAATTCACTTACTATTTTTGTGAATGATGATAAAAATGCAACGGTTAATTACTCGATTACTTCATTTGCAAATGCAAAAATCATAATCAGTAATATTCTTGGCAAAGAAGTAAAAGAAGAATTGCTGCCTGAAAAATCAAAAACGATTCAACTTCCATTGAGCAATCTTACTTCTGGAATTTATTTTTGCTCTCTCAATGTAGATGGAAAATTTATTACGTCTAAAAAGTTTGTGATTTCAAACCACTAATTAAAATATTTTCAAAAGAAGAAAGCATCCCTTTTCATTTCGGGATGCTTTTTTCTTTTCAGATCGTTTCCCTACTGTATTAGTAAAAACGCGTGATAAAATTTATGTTCACTGGAAAAAGTTACAAGGTAAATTCCTTGCTGCATCTGCGATGGAAGAAAGAACTGATTGAGACTGCCCGATGAAGTTTCGCTAAAAACTATTCTTCCGGTAACATCATGAACCGTGATGGCTGGCATCACCAAATTTTTATTGAAGAAAAGCGATTGGCCTGAACAGGCAGGATTTGGATAAGGAAAAAATTCCGCTGAAGTGGTTTCGTTTTCAGCAATTGCGGTCGCGCCCGGAACATCATCAAAGATCAGCACATACTTGCTGTATTCAAAATCAGAACCAGCAATAAGATACCCGCCATAAAAAGAGTGCTGTAAGTCGTAGCCGATATTTTCAAGTCCTGTGCCGTAAAGTTTTTTATTGATCTCATTGCCTGCAGTGTCAATCCGCATCATAACTATTTTAGTTAGTGCAGATGTTGTATCATAGTAATAACCGGTGAGCATGTAATTTGCTGGAGTGTCTTGTTGAATCGAAAATCCTGCATCGCCTAAGTTAGAAGCAGGAATGTATTTTTGCCAGATTAAATTTCCATCCTGACCACTTTTGGTGAGTTGAATATCGAACTGGTTGCTTGAATCCGAAGCTGCTTCACCAATGATGAGAATATTATTTTCATCATCAACAAAAATATTTTTACATCCGCCATTGTGATTGTTCCTGCTAAGCAAATCCCACAAATAATTTCCTGATGAATCTGTCTTTATCATCCATGCATTGTACTTTTCAGGTGCTACTTGTTTATCTCCTGAAATAATTATATCGCCATTACTCATTTGAAAAACTGCGTCCGAAACTTCATTGTTGTTTGCATCTCCAAAATTTTCCGACCACTGTAGGTTGCCTTGCGAATCAGTTTTTATAAGAATAAAATTGTTTCCGGAAGAAGTAGAGTCACTTTGAAACCCGCTTGCAATCCATCCTCCGTCAATTGCTCTCGTTAATCCACTGAATGACTCAGTAAGCCCTGTGGAAGCATAAGTTTTCATCCATTCAAGAGTCCCCGATGTGTCAATTGAAAGTAGCAAGGCGCTGGTTTCGTAAGTGAATGTGTCAACCGTTTGTCCACAAATGGCAAGGGAATGATCCCCATTAAAAACCATTCTTGCACTGATGTCGTCCTGAACTGTGCCATAACTATTCGTCCATAAAACATTGCCGGACTTATCAAGTTTGGTAAGAGTTACATCCCGGGTGTTGCCTGACTGAGTAGTTGCATAGCCGGCAAAAAAAATGGAGCCATCTGGTAATTGTATTACAGAGTTACCATGATTGATCAAAGCAGAATCGCCAAATATTTTTGTGAAGTGTGGAGGGATTTGAGAAAAGATTTCTTTTTCAGCGACAAGTACAAAGAGCAGTAAAAGAATTGTAATCCGGATTTTATTTTTCATGATAAAAATTATTTTGAAACAGAAAACAGATTGACGAAGTTATCAAATTATTTTTGTCGCTTGACTAAAAAGAACTGTAAATAAATTACTTTATTTTTTTCGTGTAGTTTTGTTCCCCGATATTTTTTTCAATATGATAAAAACAAAAATAAATCAGGAGGCGCTCGATTATCATTCGCAGGGCAGACCGGGAAAAATTGAAGTTGTTCCGACTAAGCCCTACACCACACAGCGCGATCTTTCCCTTGCCTATTCTCCCGGAGTGGCAGAACCTTGTTTGCAGATTGCCGCTAACAAAGATGACGTTTACAAATACACCGCCAAAGCAAACTTAGTAGCAGTTATCAGCAACGGCACGGCAGTACTCGGCCTGGGAAACATCGGTCCCGAAGCAGCAAAACCCGTGATGGAAGGAAAAGGATTGTTGTTTAAAATCTTTGCAGACATTGATGTGTTCGACATTGAAGTAGATGAAACCGAGGTGGAGAAATTTGTTGCGACCGTTAAAGCCATCGCACCCACCTTCGGTGGAATTAATCTCGAAGACATAAAAGCCCCCGAGTGTTTCGAGATTGAACGCAGGTTGAAAGAAGAATTATCAATTCCTGTAATGCACGATGATCAGCATGGCACTGCAATTATTTCTGCGGCTGCTTTATTAAATGCACTCATCATTGCAAATAAAAAAATTGAGAACGTTAAAATTGTTGTCAGCGGTGCAGGTGCATCAGCAATATCATGCGCCAAGCTTTACATCTCTCTCGGAGTAAAAAGAGAAAACATTGTAATGACGGACAGCACCGGTGTGTTGCATGTGGACAGAACCGATCTTGATGAAAACAAAAAACTTTTCGCCACCACGCGCAAAGTTCACACCCTTGTTGAAGCCATGAAAGATGCCGATGTATTTCTCGGCTTATCAAAAGGAAATATTGTAACAAAAGAAATGGTGATGACAATGGCAAAGCATCCCATCATTTTCGCACTTGCAAATCCCGATCCCGAAATTTCTTATCCCGATGTAGCAGAAGCGCGCCCCGATGCAATTGTAGCAACAGGCAGAAGCGATTTTCCTAACCAAGTAAATAATGTACTCGGCTTTCCGTTTATTTTTCGCGGAGCGCTCGATGTGCGCGCAACACAAATAAATGAAGCAATGAAACTCGCAGCCGTTCGCGCCATTGCCGATCTTGCTAAAGAATCTGTTCCCGAAATTGTAAACCTTGCCTATAATCAAAAGAACATTACGTTCGGAAAAGATTACATCATTCCCAAGCCCCTCGACCCGCGGCTCATTGCAACGGTGGCTCCTGCAGTTGCAAAGGCAGCCATGGAAAGCGGTGTTGCACAACTGCCGATAAAAAACTTTACAACATACGTTGAAGAATTACAAAAGCGACTCGGACTCGACAACAAGTTGATGCGAGTTGTTACAAGCAAGGCGAGACAAAATCCGCAGCGCGTTGTATTTGCTGAAGCAGATACTTACAAGATTTTAAAAGCCGCACAGATTGTCCGTGACGAAGGCATTGCAAAACCCATTCTTCTCGGCAATGTGTATAAAATAAATAAGTTGATTGAAGATAACAATCTTGATCTGGGCGATACCATCATCATTGATCCGCGGCTCGAAGAAGAAAAGCGTCACGAGTTTGGCGAGCAGTTCTTCAACAAGCGCAAGCGCAGAGGATTCACTTTGTACGAAGCAAAGAAGATCATGAACGAGCGCAACTACTATGGCGCTATGATGCTCGAAACAGGTGAAGCCGATGCACTCATCTCAGGACTCACGCGCAAATACAGTGACACCATCCGCCCCGGCTTGCAGATTATCGGCACGCAGGACGAAGTAAAAAAAGTAGCGGGAATGTACATACTCGTCACTAAAAAAGGACCCGTGTTTTTTGCTGACACTACTATCAACGTAAATCCCACTGCCGAAGAACTGGTAGAAATTACCGTGCTCACCGCATGGGCAGTGCAGCAGTTTAACGTTAAGCCGCGCATAGCTCTTCTCTCCTACTCCAACTTCGGCTCCACTGAAGAGGAGAGCGCCAAGAAAATGCGCGATGCCGTTTCCATCCTCCATAAAAATTATCCCGGCTTAAGCGTGGATGGAGAAATGCAGGCAAACATCGCTCTCAACCCTCACCTGCTCAAAGATAATTTTCCATTTTGCGAATTTGCCGATGAAGGAGCAAACACACTCATCTTCCCCAATCTTCATGCAGGAAATATTACGTACAAACTTTTGCAAGAGATGGGCGCAGCCGAAGCCATCGGGCCCATTCTTCTCGGAATGAAAAAACCTGTACACATTCTCCAACTCGGCAGCAGCGTACGCGAAATTGTAAACATGGTAGCAATTGCCGTTGTGGATGCACAGAGCAGGAAGAACGGGATGTAGTTAAAAATTTTGTTCGAGTAGGAGCGAAATACCAATTATGCTCTAACCTTTTTTATCTTCTCCAGGTACATTTCGAGGTTTACCATAGCGGTGCGGCTAAGGAGTTTGAGATGGTTGAAAAGCATGGGCACTTCGGTGAGGTTACGCTGGTCGCGTACGTTTTCTTCAATGCTTACGAGTAGTTTGCGTAGGTCGTTAAAATCGAAAATTGCTACACTGCTTTTTAACTTGTGCGCTACGGCATGAACGTTTTTCCAATCGCCTTGCGGAATAAGAGTTTCCAGTTTTGTGATAGCTTCAGGCACCTGCTTCATAAATATTTCGATGAGCTGCACAGTGAGGTCAGGATCGCCACCGGTATATTTATCGAGCGCTTCAATGCTGAAATGCTGATCTGCTTCGGGGTGTATAATGGTCGCTGAGGCTTCTTTCATTGCTATGCCAAGGTATCGGCTCATGGTAGTGTAAAGTTCTTCAGGTGTATAGGGCTTTACTACATAATCGTTCATGCCTGCTTCCCGTGCGCGCATCTTTTCTTTTTCTGATGCATCAGCAGTAAGCGCAATAATAGTAGTGTCGCACACAGGGGCGGGATAATTCTTTCTGATCAGTTGCGTCACCTCGTATCCATCCATCTCAGGCATTTGAATATCCATGAGGATAAGGGAGTAGCTGTTCTGCCTTAGCAGTTCAAGTGCAATACTTCCGCTTTCGGCACAGTCGAATTTTGTGAAACCGAAATTCTTGAGCATATTTTTCACCAACAGTTGATTTACTTTATTGTCTTCAACAATAAGAATATGAATCGATGAAAAATCTTTTTGCTCAATGAAAATAGGGGCTTCTTTTTCTGGCGCTATGTTTTGCTTGCCTGAAATTTTGAACGTGAGTTCGAAAATAAATTCACTGCCTTCGTTAATCTTACTTTTCAGACGAATGTTTCCACCCTGAAGTTCCACTAACTGCTTCACGATGGTGAGTCCAAGTCCGGTGCCTTCGTACCTACGCTTGTTATTATCTGCCTGCTCGAAGCTGTCGAAGATGGTGGCAATTTTATTTTCAGGAATGCCGATGCCTGTATCTGCAATGCGGAAGCGGAGCTTACACATGTTGTCGGTTGCTTCAAGAAGTTTTACTTCAATGATTACTTTTCCATTCTCAGTAAACTTCAGCGCATTTGCGAGAAGATTGTTAATGATCTGGTTCAGTCGGATGGGATCTCCGCTTAGAAGATCTTTTATGTGATAATCAACAACTGAAGTAAGCTGAATTTTCTTCTCTGCGGCTTTTACCTGCATGAGTTGTAGTGTACCTTTGATAAGCTCGCGTAAATCGAATTCACTTTCAGTAAATTCAATTTTACCGGCATTAATTTTTGAGAAGTCAAGTATCTCATTGATGATGACCATTAGATTCTGCGCGCTGAAACGGATAGCATCTATGTATTCCTGCTGCTCGCTGTTAGGAGCACTTTGTTCCAGAAGATGAGCCATGCCGATAATGCCGTTCATTGGGGTGCGAATCTCATGACTTACATTGGCAAGAAACTGTTCTTTCAGTTTTCCGCTAAGTTCCGCAATTTCCTTTTGCTTTTTTAATTCCTCAAGATCGAAGCGGATCTGAAGACCTTTTGTTTTCAGATTTACTTCTTCAGAAGTTACCTGCTTATCGGCTTCGTAAAATTTCCGGTAATGATGCAGTGCTTTTTCATACTCCCCAAGACGTTCGTAAGCAATGGAAAGAAACTGGTGAATCTTTACAAGCTGAGCTTCGAGCGGAGATGCCTGTGCAATCTTTAGTGCGCTCAGTAAAGTTTCAACTGCTTTGTCGTATTGCGTGAGGTCGAGATACAGATTTCCCAAACTTTTTTTTAACTGTGCTTTCACAGAAGTACTCGCACCAAGGTTGGCAAGATCAAGCGCTTCATGAAAAAAGTTGAGAGCTTTGTCATATTGTTTTAATTTGGTCTGCAATATGGCTAAACTGCCAAGAGTTTTTGCTTTGGTATCTATATCCTGAAGTTGATCGAGCGCATTCATACTTCGCAGAAGATAATATTCTGCTTTCTCATGTTCATCCATCCAGTTGTATGCATTGCCAAGAAGGAAGAATGAGTTTACCATCTCCTTTTTGTTTTTCTTCTCTTCGTAATATTTTAGTGCTTTTCGAAAATGTTCAATGGCTTTATTGTAATCCTGTAAGTGGATGTATATTTTTCCGATTTCATTGTTGCATAATGCAGTGCCTTCTTCATTCTTTAGTTCGGATTGTATTCGCAAACTTTTAAATACAGAATCAAGTGCAGATGCGCAGTCACCAAGCTTAAAAAAAATGGAACTTATTTCATTGTGGCATTTTACAACGCTTGCACGATCGTCAAGTTCTTCGAAAAGTTGAAGTGCATCATTCAACGAAGTGAGTGCACGTTTGTAATTATTCTCAGACGCATTGCAGAGGCCAAGATTGAAATGAACAAGAGCAATGCCTTTTCGGTAGCCGGTTTTTTTTGCAATAGCCAGGGCATCCGCAAGCAAAGTAAACGATTGAGAGATATTGCGGGTACGCAACACTTCTGCCCGTTGTATCAATATGTCAACACTTTCATTGCTCATTTTTGGAAGGAGTTATTCGATATTTGTTAATCATTAGGAATTGCAGTTACCTAATAACTTAATAACTTCATCTTGGTTGCAAAAATGCGGAAAAATATCGAGGGAATGGATGACAATATGCTCCAGTTTCTTACACTTTAGAATTTGAGTTCCGAAAAAATCTTTTTTCCCTTCAGGTAAAAATCAATCACAATACTTTTACAAAAGACGACTTCTTCAATTTGTTTTTTATTTAATTCAGAAGTTTCAATCTCAACTTTTACAGAATTTTTCATCTTTCTAAAGTCATGGTGGGCTTGCCAAACTGATTTCATTTCCTGAATGCCTCCACCATTGATAAGAAATTTTACTGCTGCAATTACATCTAAAATAATCCGCACACGAAATACTTTTTTGAATTCAGAAGAGGAACAATTTTTATGTAGCATGAATAAATTATTCCGGAAGTTGAGATATGTTTTGCGGGGATTTGTTTTGAGTAGAGTTCCGCCACCCACATGATAAACCGTTGAGTTAGGACAATACCAAACTGTAAATCCTGCTTTCTGAATTCTCCAGCATAAATCAATTTCTTCCATGTGTGCAAAAAAGTTTTCGTCAAAACCATTCACCTTTGTGAAAGCTGAAGAGCGGACAAACATGCATGCACCCGATGCCCAGAAAATTCTTCGTAGATCATTGTATTGTCCGTTATCTTTTTCAAGAGAGTTAAAAATTCTTCCTCTGCAAAACGGATAGCCATACTTGTCAATAAATCCGCCACCTGCACCGGCATATTCAAAAGATGTTTTATCAGCAAACGATAAAATTTTCGGCTGACAGGCAGCCATGGTTTTATCATTCTCCATAATTTCAATTACTGGAGAAATCCAGTTTGCAGATACCTCTACATCAGAGTTTAGAAGAATAAAATAATCAGCAGTAACTTTTTTCAACGCTTCATTGTAACCGCCAGCGAAACCAAGATTAGAATTATTAATGATTTGCTTTACCTGCGGAAATTCTTTTGTTAAAACCTCAAGCGAATCATCAGTGGATGCATTGTCGGCAACAATAATTTCAGCATCACCACTATGTTCAATTACAGAAGGCAGAAACTGTCGGAGAAAATTTTGTCCGTTCCAGTTGAGAATTACCACAGCTACTTTCATAAAAAAAGAGTCAGTAAAAAAAGTAGGTACATAAAAATGTGAAACGGAATTTTCTCAAGCAAAGTTTAGTGAGGCACATCAAAATCGTCCTGAGACCGATCACCGTAAGTTTTGGGTGCCTTGTCATCATCAATACTACCCCCATAAGGCAATGCTTTTTCATGTAGCTTTCGTTGCCAGTCATAAGCGGAGGGTTCTCCAGTAGCATCGCTGTGCAGAAGAATATAGTTGTTTGAACTCCGGTCATGAGTATAAAAGACAAATTTTTTATTGTTCTGATCTCCTATTTTATAGTAGTGCCAGATCTCGTATGGATATGAGTCCGGGTCGTTATCTCCAACTTCGATTGTATTGGGAGGTCCATATTGCAGATAAACCCGTCCTCGCTCGGTGTCGTATCCTTTCGAAACGCGGGTACCATACGAACCATTCACTTTTGCAACTTCTGTTTTATAATCAAGCCAGCTTTTCTCAGGATTGATTTTATCTTGCCTTGACCAGAAATAATAAAAGTATTGCTGCATGGAATGCACATTCGCAATTGCAATCTGGTTGTCGGCAATCTGTCTGTCGCGCGTACCGGAAATCGGGTAGATACACGCAAGATAATCTTTAAGAGTATCCTTGTTAATGATGTTTGCAACAAACGAGTTGTTAATATCAAAGATCGAAAAGTCGTCAATCGGCTCAACTTCTTTAACAGCAATTTTAAAGCTACGCTGAAAGAAAACAGATTGATGTGCCATCATCTCATTGTTTTTGTTCCGCACCTCCATATTGAGTGTGTAATTTCCCGATTGAACCTGTCCCAAAGGAAGTTCTGCCATGACTACACTTACATCGGCTGTCTTTATTTTTTTCGATCCTACAAGATCGTTAAGCACTTGCTTGTTGTTATCATTTACAATGGCGTAGCGGACAAGATAAAATTCATCTCCAAGAATTGCTTTGGCATTGTAAATCTCCGCATAAAATTTTATGCTTTGCATATCCTCCGGATAAAAATCGCTGATGTACGGTACCAGATCATATCCACTCTTTGAAATTTTACTTTCAGTGTCTGTTTTCTTAAACGACTCCAGCAATTCAATATCTGATATTGAAACTTTATCCACAGGATATTTAATCGCTATTTGCTGGCTCGCAGTAAATTTAGAGTCAGGCGAATTTTTATCAGAGATGGTAAGTTCAAGTGTATAACTCCCGTTGGCTGCGGGAATTCGTTGCTGATCCATAAAGTTTGGCTTTTGTGCGGAATCATTTTCTAATTCCTGGCTCAGCAGGTTGTACTTATCAAACGAAATAATTTTTGATTCCTGTTTTAATACCCACTGCACTTCTATTTTACTCTGAAGTTTTTTCTTGACGTTTGGCGCAAACTTAACAGTAGATCCGATAACTGTGAGATACATTTCAATAAACGGACTTCCCTGTGGTTGATTAAAAGTGCCGCAAGTAAAATAAGCCGACATTTTCCCTGAAGAAACACCGCTGCAGAATAAAAATGCGGTGAGCGAAGCAAGCAGTATTTTTTTCATGACTCCTGAATTTGATTCAGTAAAGTTACGATGTTTTAAATAAACCTGCGTTCTGTCTGTACCGAAATGGAATATTTTTTTTGGATTAATATACATCTCTAAAGATTGCATGCTGTGGATAAGTTACTGTCTGAATAATTGATTTTTTGATGCAGTGCTTACTTTTAAATCATCAATGTAAAATGTTTCGTGTTTCGGATTCCAGATATAGACTCTTATTTCACAATCATTCTCCGGCACAGGCGAAAACAAAAATGCACGCGTCCATTTATTTTTTGCCGAATAAAAATTTCGTAACGGCATTCCGGAATAAGAAAGCAATTGACCTTTTTTTAGAAAGGCAATTACCAATGAAGCATCGCGAAGTGAATCGGAAGAATAAAACCAACTTTCGGCTTTGAGCATCTGCGAAAAATTCAAATTTAGTTTCCCTGATTCAGTTTCGTAACTAATGCTGTACTCCGTTGACTGATCCATTTTCTGAGAGTACATTCCTGAATGAGCAACATCCTTATTTTGTTTTTCTGTTTCGTTCTGCCAGTTGTTCTTTTCGAAATCGGCTTCAGTAATAATCTTTTCAGAACCGGAAGAAGTTCCTCTTCCGAATAATGTGATTTGAGAATTGAAGAATGTATCGTTCTCCACCACAACAGGGAATTTTTCCTGAATCAACACAGGAGTTTCATACGCATGACTTGCATTTGTCCATGCATACGCAAAGTAATTTGCGCGGGTCGTATCCAGAATGTTTGTGAGCAAACCGTACTTCGATTGCTCATCATCACTGTAAATTAAGATATGTGCATCGTGATTTAGTTTTCTGAAATAGTAATTGATGTACTCCGGATTACTTAATGAAAACTGTTTGATGATATTTTCTGCGCCATACTTTTCATCCCACTCTTTTGTTTTTTCCGCCAGTTCTTTGAATACTCCGAAGTGATTGGTTTGATAATATTTTTTTTCAATCACTGTGCTGTAAACCCCTGCAGACAGGATGATGAAGGTGAGCAGCACACAAATCTTTTTATCAATCCACTGCTCATTCAGAAAGGAAAAACAAAAAATGATCAGGAACGGAAAAGAAAATATCAGCGTGGAAAACTGAAGTACCGGTGCTTTCCAGATTGAATAAGAATATCCGACAAGAAACGGAATGATATACCAGATCAAAGAGAATGAATGAAATTTCTTCCATCCTGATTTTCTGAAGAAAAGAATTGCGGAGAAAATAAATGTGATTGACAACAGCACCGTGATAAACCATGATTCATTAAACCCATAAAAGAGAAACCGCGGAAGAAAAGTCTTATCAGGTGCAGGCAGCCATCCTCCTATCCCTCCGTACCCGAATTGCTGCTGGAAAATAGAAGCAGATGGAAGGAATAACAGCACCGCAAGAGTGTTGCAAAAAATGTAATGGACAAAATTATTTTTCTTCAGAAAGAATAATCCGCTTACCCCGATAATGCCTGCGAGCATGAACGAAAAATAATGTGTGTACATGCAGGCGGCTAAAGAAAAAATGTATGCTGCGCTTATCCACCTGCTTCTCTTTTCGTCAAACAGTAAGCGTGTCCAGAAGTACGCTAAAGCAAGTATGAACATTAACCCGATGGTGTAAGGGCGCGCGGTTTGACTGTACAGTATCGGAAACTGAAGCGTTGCCAATGCAGCAGCAGACAGCAGAGCAGTTACTCTGCCAAACCATTTTTTCGCCAGCAGAAAAATAAAAAACACGGAAACAATTCCCGACACTGCAAACGGAAACCGAACTGTAAACACATCATCATTGAAATGATGAATCGTAAACCACATCATCGTTTGCACCAGTGCAGGATGCCCGTCAACCTTTATCCCTTTTTCTATCAGCTCATGAAACGAATCAAAACGCGCGCGGGTAAGTGCGCTCAGTTCATCATTTGAAAAAGAAATATCTCCGAGGTTATGAAATCGCAAAACAGAACCAACAAGAAGAATGATGAACAATAAAATGTAATCGTATTTCTTCATTCAGATGGAACGGCTGTTTTATTCTCCCTTCCCTTTGGGAAGGGTTGGGGATGGGCTTGTCCGCTGCCTCAACACCTCATGCAATAACATGCCGCACGCAACCGAAACATTCAGCGAAGCAATCTGACCTGTCAATGGAATTTTGAGCTGGTCGTCAGCCATGCGGATCAGATCGTTTGAAATCCCCGTGTCCTCAGAACCCATGATGATGGCGCAGGGCGATTTAAAATCTGCATCAAAAGATTTTTTAGTTCCCTTCTCAGTAGCAGCATATATTTTCAATCCGCTCTCGCGTAAATAGTCAAGCGTATCGTGCAGACTCTCCACTTTGCACACCGGAATAATGTTCAATGCACCGGCAGAAGTTTTCACTGCATCAGCATTTATCTGTGCAGAGCCCTGGTCGGGAATCACTATCGCATCAGCCCCGCAACATTCAGCCGTGCGCGCAATCGCCCCGAAGTTTCTCACATCGGTAATGTAATCGAGCACGATAATGAGTGGAGTTCTGCCCTCGTTAAAACTTCGCTGCACAATTTCTTCAATCGGTGCATAGCTTATCTGCGAGATGTAACAAATTACATCCTGGTGGTTTGCCCTCGTAAGGCGGTCAAGTTTTTCAACCGGCACTTCCTGCCAGTTAATGCCGTGGTCGCGCAGCACCTGTTTCAAATGCTTCATCTGTCCGCTCGTGGTTTGGCGGTTAATAAAAATGCGCTCAATCTCCTTGCCCGCTTCCACCGCTTCCATCACCGGGCGTATGCCATAAATAAGCTGATCGCTGCTGCCCTTGTTTTCTCTTTTGAAATTATCCATTCAGTGGCAAAGAAAGGAAAATCTTTAAAGCGAAGATGTGTATCTCCTAATCACCCTCCCCACCTCCTCCACTATTATCTTTTGTGCAACTGTTTATGCATACAAAAGCCACAAGCCATGCAATAATGTTTACTCCTTTCATTGTTTCTTTTTTTTACTTTAATTTTTCACCTCAATATTCCAAACAAGAAATTAATTCCTAAAGCCGCCTCGTAATGATGATGAAAATTAGCTGCTACATAAAATTCAGCTCCGGTTCTTGTAAGGAATAGCTCGTAACTTACCTTAACAGGTAATCCAATGTAATTTATTTTTTCATCGTCATACCAAACTAAATTCGCCCCACCACTACTGTATTTATATTTTTCACCTCGATAAATATACTCTCCATAACTAATGCCTCCTTGAAACTGAAAAGCCGAATATCTATTGATATAAAACCGATACCCGGGCATAAGTGAAATATCGAAAACACTATAGGCAACAAATGTCGGATCTTCCCCGGCTCTGCTAGTGAGCGCAGCATGCAAATCCATGCTTAATAGAATGTTGTGATACCACAAAGTGTTAATTATAAAATTTGGCCCACCCAAAAGCTGATTTGTATCAATTAGCAAAGCACGAGGTCCAATTGCAATTGACAATCCAAAATTATGAGTTACCTTTTTTGAGGAGTCAGGCACTTGGCTAATGGCAGTGCTTTCAAAGGCAAAGAGAAATACGATTACAAATAAAAAAAATTGGAAGCGTTTATTACATAGCTTTAACCAGTAACAATAAGAAAAGGGAGAGAAGTATTGTGGCAAAGAAAAACGAGTCATAAAAAAGCAAAGTAGTTTTGGCACATCAAAGGTTAGCAGTTCTTTTTTATAAAGCAAAAAAAAGCCCGCTCCCAAGCCCCCTTCAACCAACCCAGTCATGCCAGACACGCCTTTTAAAAATTGGTTCCGCGAAGCGGAATGCCGCAGGCAAAATTTTTAAACAGCGTGGGCGGCATGGCGAAGCCCCGCGGCTTGAGCAATAAGCTTTTTTTCTTCGTGGCAATTCCCACAATTCGTGGCAACAAAAAAGCCCGCTCCCAAGCCCCCTTCAACCAACCCAGTCAAGCCAGACACGCCTTTTAAAAATCGGTTCCGCGTCAGCGGAATGCGCAGGCAAGATTTTTAAACAGCGGGGGCGGCATGACGAAGCCATGCGGCTTGAGCAATAAACTTTTTTTTCTTCGTGACAATTCGCACAATTCGTGGCAACAAATCACAAAAAAAAAGTCCGCCTCACAGCGGACTTTTTTTTCAATTCCTATTTCGCACATCCTCTATGCAGGCGTACTCACATCCAACCTCGCAGCCGTTCCCGTATTCACCTCTTTCGCTATCACCATATCAGGATGCCCCACCACCTTCACAGTCACAGTGTAATCTGCCGGGTCAATGTTATCAAAAACCAAAACTCCTGTCGCATCAGTCACACCCGTTTGCGCAATTCCATCTTTCGATTTAATTGTAATATCCAGTCCAACCATCAGCACATTAGTAACCGCCTGCTTACAGGTAATTTTCAAACTCGCACTTCCCGGTGGAGAAACAATACTCTTAATAACAGTAATCGTGTACCTCTTTAATTTTTCGGCATCATATTTAAAAATTACAAAAGCATCACTCTGTATGCTCTTCATATCCTTATCAACTAAATTATTTGCCTTAATTTTTCCTCCCGTTGCTGTTCCTGTCTGTCTCGCATTTTTAAAAGCACTATATTTTAAATCATAATTAGTAATAGCAGTATTCACATCGCCTGCAAAACCAACAGGCATAAATCCCGCATCCAGTTCAGTTGGATAAGCAGCAATAAAATCCTTTACTTTTTTATTCAGGTCAACCACCTTCTCCCAATTATTTTTCAAGCTCGCTCCCATCAAAAGCTGGCCTGCCTCATCAAACTTTGTCTTATGCACATTTTCTGGAAACCCATCAACAATATAGCTCTTCAGCTTTCCAAAGTTATCGGTGCAGATAACTCTCATGTCAGTCAATTCCTGCTTTAAAGTTTCATGTACAGAACTCGTCTGCGTGTCATCCTTCATACCCATTGCAGTAGTCCTTCTTGCCGCAATGTCACTAAGAAATAAAGGAACATACTTCAATGGCTTGTGCAATAAAAAATCCGCAAGATCAGTCGGTATGTTTCCATACATCGTATCCGCAATAGAATATAATTCCTGTTGCGTGCAATCGTAATTGGCTGTTGGTACTGGTATTGTTGGCATAATCAAATCTTTTTTTAAATATGAATAATTGGTTTTATTAGCTGTTATCTGTCTTTTATCAGTCCGCAAAGCAATAAAAAATATTTTTCCAAAAAAACATTTTCAAATATTTAATAGCTTTTTTTTGTTCATTTGCGTATAAAATACTGCCTTTCAGAATAATAATTTTACTTTCCACCCATTTACCTGGCTTTCCCAAAGGCATATCGGTGCGTTCGCTGTGGCTTACCTGCCCGTTCGCAGTGGCTTCCCGGTGCGTTCGCAGTGGTTTCCCTTACCATTCGCAGTGGCTTACCGGAGCATTCGCACTGGTTTCCCGGTTCATTCGCAAGGCATATCGGTCTATTCGTTGTCATTTCCCTGTTCACTCCTAACAGTATATCGCACCACTCCCTCTCCCATACCGGTACACTCCCAAAGGCATATCTATCCACTCCCGCCATCATACCGGAACTCCCCATCAACATATCGGTCTGTTCTAACCATTACTCCAACCGACCCAACCCAAAAAAAATCCTCCCCGATATTTTATCGGAGAGGACTCTTTTCTTAATTCCTATTTCGTTCCTATTCGTATTTCGCAGATACACGAACCATTCGCTGCTCGAACAGCATTTCCTCAAAACACCACCTTAAACTCCACCCTCCTGTTCTTCGCTCTTCCCCGTTTCGTTTTGTTCTCATTTTGGTGCCGGCAGGTGTTGTGCGCTGGGTTTGCACGTTGTTCACCTGCCGTTTATTTTTCCTATCACTTTTCTTTGCAGGGAATTATTTTTGTTTCTTTGGGGGAAATAGTCAGGACGGAAGTCCTGACGGCACAAAATCCGAAAACCAATAAGAAGTGTTTTGATTTTTAGAAAGAAATTATTTTATTTGTTCAGCATGTTTACTGAGTATATGACATTTTCGGAAATCCGTAAAGAACTTGAGCGGGATAAAATATATTTCATTGCCAAGGTTCATTTCCATTCAGCAAAAGTTTTGAAGCTGATGAGGCAAACGCGTATGAGCACCTATAATAAGTACTTCGATTATCTATCTCCACGAAAAAACCGATGGGTCTACCATTTTAAGGTTACCGCTCCGCGAAGTGATAGTTTTTCTGTAGATCACTATTGTCTTTTTTATACTGAACGGAGCTATGCCGTTATTATAAACCCGATAGAACTTGCACAGGTTTTTTATTATACCAGCCATTTCTTTAAACGTTATTTTCAACGCGAAGGTCTTGAACGTGAAAATATGCATGAGATCGTAAGGTCTTTTATCAGTGAGAACCCTAATGTAGTTACTCAACCGTTAAAGAATGAGGGTAAAAATGTATTTTCAGTATTTGCTCAAATGCGGCATGGTGTGGCACTGGGCTACTTGCATAATGACGCAACTATAAACATCATAGAGTTCCGCACTTTTATAACTAACGATATGCTTAAGGGCGACCAGGTAGAACTTTCCAAACAGCTTGAAGAAAAATTTAAGATTCATGTGGTGAGGAATGCTCCTGCGAAGAAGTGAGTAGTCATTGCGAATGAAGCGTTGCCTACGTGTGAGGGTGAAGCAATCTCAAGATTAGTACCTGATATTTTTTTTGTAACTTTTCTTTGTAGGGAAATTATTTTCAAATGTCGTGTCTCGCAGCCGCACAAAAATCTTCGTGCGAAGACCGGATAGCAATGAATTTCGATTATTGCTTTGAAGAAGAGTTGAACGTTACAAGTTGCTTCCATTCAATTTCACCGGCAGTATTGCAAAATTTATTCGAGAACTCTTTTGTGAAGATGTTTATCATTTGAGAATATGACTTAATAAACTCGTCATTCTTTTCTTTCGCATTATGTCCAAGAGGTTCAATAATTTCAATGTAGAGTTCTGAATCTCCTGAAATGAATTCCCAAAATTTCTGACCACAATATTTGAAATAGTCCCCTTTGTCCTGATTATTGTCTCTTCCATAACAACATCCATTGACAGCAACAACGTTCATTCTTGAATTACTTGTTCTGAGTGTCTTCTTGGCCGTTTTAAAATCTGCAGATAGTTTTTGAACTTGACTACTGTTTCCCCAATTGGGTCCAGATTTAATTGTAACGATGTACCTAATTTTTTCTTTATCAAATTCAAGATCAATACCTGGAATACCCGATTTCTTACCTCTATAGACTTTCTCGTTTATGAAAATCGCAAGGCCTTCAAGCCAATCACCGAAAATTGTTTCTTCCTGAGATGAAATATAAGCATCTGTTATACTCTTGATAATATCCTGAGCAGTAAGAATGTATTTTGCTTTAAAAAGATAAGGGTTCTTTTTGCTTAGAACTTTACCGAGTTTAAGTTCATTTAGCCCAGCAATTCTTTTTTGATGAAAGGTGCCAATGTTTTGCTCAACGTACTGAGTTACGTCCTTCAGATTTAATTTTCGTGACATTGGTTGGTTTGGTTAAATCTATCCGACTGCAACTTGCAATTTTCTTTTTTTTGTTTTGCCGTATTTTGCCTTTGGTTCCATTAGATAAAGTTCAACAGGTGCTAATTGATTTTTTACCATTTCATAATATTCTGGGATAACATCAATTCCTACTGAATGTCTTTTCATTCTGTTTGCGACTATTAAAGTAGTTCCCGACCCCATAAAGGGATCAAGAACTGTGTCACAACTTTTTGTAAAAAGTTTAATAAACCATTCCGGAAGTTCTTCTGGAAATGCAGCGCTATGATTTTTATTATTGCACTCGGTTGCTAAGTGAAGAACATTTGTTGGATACGCTTTATCTCTTTCAAGCCAGTTAGAAATATTCTTTCCAAAGCCGCTACCAACTTTTGAGTTATCTCGAATCTTGTCCGTATCGCTTAATTTTTTAAGACGAGATTTTGCCCAATCACCCATTGGAACCATCACTTCTTCCTGATACATATTGAAGTGTTTATCCTTATTGAATTGTAGCAACCTTTCCCATGAGTCACGAAATCGGTTAGGCCATTTTCCAGGATAGGAATTCTTTTTGTGCCAAATAAATTCTTCCGTCCACAGCCAACCTTGCTTTCGCATTGCAAGAATTAACTCCATTACATAAGTGCTGCGTTCACCTTCAACAACTTTTTCTTTTATATTCAAAATAAATGTACCCGTTAGTTTAAGAACTCTCAAAAGTTGTTCTGAAATGGGAAGAAACCAATCCACATATTTTTCGTGAGAAATTCCTCCATAAGTACTTTTTCTCTGATCCGCATAAGGGGGAGATGTTACAATCAGGTCAATACTGTTAGGAGAAATTTTTTTTAATTCCTCTTTGCTGTCTCCAAGAAATAAATCTGTTCTTAATTCCATTTGATAATTTGAAGGTGACAAATTTAAAGTAAAAGGGACATCAATAGATTCCATAGAAAAGTAAATATTGATTTTTTTGACTGTTAAGAAATGCTGCGATGAAATGAAGCAGGACTAAGCTAAACCCGACCGAAAGGAAAAGCCCGCGCGAAGAAGTGCTTGCTTTGCTGGGAAGGGATGCCGAAAGGAGTTCGGCATGACAGCGGCAATGAGAGGCGCTGCTTTGGGATGAGGGCGGGATGGGTGGTGGATAGAACTGCACAGGTTCGCTCCAAAAAAACTTCCTCAAAACACCACCTTAAACTCCACCCTCCTGTTCTTCGCTCTTCCCCGTTTCGTTTTGTTGTCATCTACAGGCATCGTGTCGCCATAGCCGGCAGAAGTAATGCGTGATGAAGCAACTCCGTGGTCAGTAAGATATTTTGCAGCAGCAGCAGCGCGGCTTGTGGAGAGTTCGCGGTTTTTTTCCGGCTTACCCGTGTTGTCCGTGTGTCCGCTTATCACAAGTTTATATTCAGCATGTTCATTCATTATCCTCAACACTTCATCCATAATTTTGAAAGATGATTTTTTGATCTTGTCTTTTCCCGTTTCAAACTGCAAGTCCGTTAATGCCCTCTCAAAAACCTTCCTCACCTCCTCCTTTATTTCAGGGCAACCTTTGTTCGCAGCAATACCCGCAGAGTCAGGACAGAGATCGTCCTTATCAGCAACACCATCTCCATCTCTGTCAGGGCAGCCGTGAAGCGCAGCCACACCCGGCTCATCCGGACATTCGTCCTCTTTATCAGCCACACCATCACCATCCCTGTCAGGGCAACCATTCAGCGCGGGAATTCCTTTCTCATCAGGACATGAATCATCCGCATCGAGCACACCATCCTCATCTCTGTCAGGACAGCCGTGCGTTTCAGCCGGACCGGCAACATCAGGGCACCTGTCGTCCCTGTCTGCAATACCATCTCCATCCTTATCAGGACAACCCTTTGCGCTTGCCTTCCCGAAAACATCAGGACACTGATCGAGATAATCTGCCATGCCATCGCTGTCTTTATCCAACGGACAACCATGCACATCAACCGCAACTCCCGCAGGTGTGCCGGGGCATTTGTCTTTCCTGTCTTTCACTTTATCGCCATCGCTGTCCCTGCCCTCGCCAATATTTATG
Organism: Bacteroidia bacterium; assembly: GCA_038230515.1. Taxonomy (GTDB): domain Bacteria; phylum Bacteroidota; class Bacteroidia; order AKYH767-A; family 2013-40CM-41-45; genus JAPLDB01. The sequence continues at coordinate 59,845 of JBBRND010000007.1, forward strand.
CTGATGCCGATAGATGAAAACAGAAATGCATCTTTCGTTTTGTCAGTGCTTGCTTCATCATAAGCATCGCTCATGGTAAAATGATACGTGCTTTGAAGCAGCAATGCAAAGGTGTTGCTCACCCTTATTCTTATGCCACCACCAGCAGGAACAAATGCATCCGTGAATTGTGTTTTCTTTGGCTGGGTTTCGCTCCAATCGTTTGCTCCAATGCCGGCAATCAGGTAGGGAGCAATGCGCGCATTCTCTTTCAACAAATATCCGTTGTTAAATTTATAGGTGAGAAAAAGATTCATGCTACTCATGTTGCCAAGCAAAAAATCTTTGTTGTTCGTGTAGTTCACATCTGCGAGGGAGTACATCAAGCCGAGATTGAATGAACGGCTCATGTACTGTGAAACAGAAATTCCGAACGCAGCTTGCACATTGTCTGTCTTGAAAAACTGGTTTCCGAATTCGCCTTTATACTGAAGTGTGCCTGCGTAAAGAGTAAGAGCGGTTTTCTTCTCTGCAGTTTGTGCATTACAAATAGCAAAAGCGAAAAGAAATATTGATAAGAAAAAAGTTTGTTTCACAATTGTGCTGAGTTGATTGGAAACAAAGAAAGGGAAAATTATTTTTGTGAATGCCGCACTCTGTTGTGAAGTTTACAATCGAACTGTAAAAGTTAAAACGTTTTTCAGAAATGCCCTTAATAAAAAGAGGGAAACCTTTGCGGCTTCCCTCTTTCATATTTAGCAGATGAATCAATTACCTGATCAGCGTAACATGCCCTACATAATTTTGAACATTATCCCGAATGTCTTTTGTCTTTATTTTGTAAACATACACTTCGCTTTGTGCCATATTTCCTTTAAAGCTACCATCCCATCCACCATCAAGGTTGGTGTATTCATAAATCTTCGTTCCCCATCGGTCGTAAATCATAACATCAAGATCGGTAAGGTTTGTAAAGTAAGGACGGAAAGAATCGTTCACTCCATCTTTGTTCGGAGTAAAAGAATTTGGAACATAGAAAGTAGAAGTAGGTTTAATATCAATCTGTTTCAGAGTTGTATCCACGCATCCTTTGTTATCAATAGTGATTAATTGCACCTGGTAAATACCAACTGAATCGTAGAGGTGATGCGGAGCAAAAGAAACTGAGCTATCTCCATCACCGAAGGTCCAGAAGAACTGCCCATTGGTTGATGTTTGATTATAGAATTGAACAAACGGATAATTGTCGTCAGCAAGTTCGGCATTGGAAGAAAATTCAGCCGAAGGTCCTGCAAATACATCCACTGCCTGCGTGCGGAGATAGGAGATCGTGCATCCGCTATCAGAAGTTTCAGTAATCGTTACATCATAATATCCCGAGTAAGGATAAAAGTGAACGGGGTTTTGATTGTCTTCAGAAGTGCCATCACCAAAATCCCAATGCCAGCTCACAATACTTCCTGTAGGTATCGTTGAATAATCGCTGAATGGAGTTGGCTTGCCAATGCAATCATTAACTGCTGTGAAGTCAGGAATCGGATTCGGCTTCACGCGCAAATCGTATGCAGTATGATCGGGGCAGCCGTGATCAGTAACCACATCAAGTGTTATGTGATAATTTCCAAACGTGGAGTACGGATGCCCAACATTCTGAAGAGCAGAAGAACCTCCATCACCAAAGTTCCAGTTCCATCCAACTACCAATCCTTCGGCCACAGTAGATCCATCATTCAACTCAGCAGGAATTTTTTCGCAAACTGTTGCAGCTACAATCGCAGCATTAGGCAACGGATTTACGTTTGCTGTAATATCCATCGTATCACTGCAACCATTCACGCTGGTTACAATCATGTTAATCGGATAATGACCAAAGCCCGAATAAGAGTGAACGGGATTGGCATCTGTTGAAGTGCTTGCATCGCCCAGATTCCATGCATAAGTGAGGGCGCTGCCATCGCTGATAGAACTTGCATTCGTAAAGTTTACAGGATTTCCATCGCAGACATCAACAGAAGTAATGGAAGCAATTGGTTTTTCATAAACAATAACATCAACTATTGATTGATTTGTGCAACCCGCATCGCTGGTAACAGTAAGTGTCACACTAAAATTACCATGACCGGAATAAAAATTATCGGGACTTTGATCTGTCGAAGAACTTCCGTTTCCAAAACTCCAGTTCCAATTAGTAATTGATCCGGCAGAAACGTTTGACTGATCCGTAAATGAAATCGTATTGAATTGGCAAACATTCCCTGAGTTTGAAAATGCAGAAACCGGAATTGGATTTACTGCCACCGTAACTGCATCAGTTGCCTGACATCCGGCAGCAGTTGTTACCAGCACACTATAAGTAGTAGTGATATTCGGTGTGATTGATACTGATGCACCTGATAAATTTCCAGGAGTCCAATCGTAGGTAGCACCGCCTGTTGCAGTAAGAGTAGTATTGTCTCCAAAACAAATTGACTGATCAATACCTGCATCAGGAACAGGAAGCGGATTTACAATTACAGATGCAACGTCCTGCGCCACGCAGCCATTACCATCAGTAACTGTAACTGTATATGGAGTGGTTACGTTCGGATTGATGTTGATAGTTGCTGTTGTCATTCCACCCGGACTCCATAGATACTGAACACCACCACTTGCTGTTAGAGAAGCACTTCCTCCATCACAAATTGCAGAATCCAATCCCGCATCTGCAGGCGGGAATGCCCATATAGATATATTCTGAGTGACTGTGTCTTTACATCCGGCATCGCTGGTAGTAATTAACTGAACATTAAAAGGTCCTGCAGCGGAATAAGTAGAAGAAGGATTCTGTGAAGTAGAAGTACCTGCATTTCCAAAGTTCCAACTCCAAGCCGTTATCGTCCCTGAAATTATATTTGAGTTATCTATGAAAGAAACAGAATTACCTTCGCATACCGGAGCATTATTTGCAAAAGATGCAACTGGCAATGGATTCACGGTAACTACAGCAGTATCGTTGCCTGTGCAACCGAAAGCACTTGTTACCAATAAATAATAAGTTGTAGTTCCGGCAGGAGTAACAGTTAAAGAAGCAGTAGTGATATTTCCAGGAGTCCATAAATAGGTGTTTCCACCAGCGCCAACAAGTGTAGCACTGTTGCCTTTGCAAACTGCAAGATCGGGTCCGGCAACAGCATCTGGAAGCGGGTGTACGGTAACACTTACAGCATCGCTGTTAGTGCAGCCATTCGCATCAGTAACTGTAACAGTATAATTTTGTGTAGAAACGGGGCTTATGTTTATTGATGCCGTAGTCAATCCACCGGGATTCCAAAGATATAATCCTCCGGCTCCTGCGCCACTTGCAGTAAGCGTTGTATTTGCTCCGTCACAAATTTCTCCGTCAGAACCTGCATTTGCAACAGGATTTGCATTCACAGTAATTGCTTGTGTAACGCTGTCTGTGCAACCTGCATTGGTAGTGATGTGCAACACAACTGTCGGTGTTCCCGGTGCAGAATAAGTACTAGAAGGATTTTGAGAAGTAGATGTTCCGGCACTTCCTCCTAATGTCCATTGCCATTGATTGATGGTTCCCGTGGATACATTCGATTGATCCGTGAAAGTTATATTACCGCCTTCACAAACTGGTCCTGAGTTTGTGAATGAAGCAACCGGTATTGGATTTACAGTTACCAGCACGGCATCGGTATCAGGACATCCTCCTGCATTACTAACCTGTACCTGATATGTTGTTGTAACAGCAGGCGCAACAACAAGCGAAGCCGTTGTTTGACCGGTGCCTATCCAAAGAAAATTAGTGCCTCCAGTTGCGGTGAGAGTTGCAGATGAACCATCACATACTGACTGATCTGCTCCAGCATTCGCAACAGGAGCAGCGTTTACAGTTACCTGAACCTGATCCGTTGAAGTACAACCGGGACCTGAAGTTGCAGTCACAGTATATATCTGCGTTGAACCAGGTGAAACGGTTATTGAAGCACCCGAAATATTTCCCGGATTCCAGGTGTAAGTGCCGCCTGCACCCGCACCTGTTGCAGTAAGAGTTGTGCTTGCACCCTGGCAAATTGCAGCGTCAACTCCTGCATTAGCCACAGGCATGGAGTTTACATTTATGGTTGCATTATCCGTATCCTGACAACCATTTACAGTAGTTACAGTAACTGTATAAACAGTAGTTACAACTGGGCTATCAGTAATGCTCGCAGTATTTTGTCCGCTACTCCAAAGGTATGTTCCGCCAGGTCCTGCTCCGGTTGCGGTGAGGGTAGCCGAAGATCCGTTGCATACGCTTGCATCCAAACCTGCATCAGCAGTTGGGTTTGCATAAATGTTTATAGTGATGGTTGTATCATCTACACATCCGTTATTATCAGTAACGGAGAGAAGAACATTGTAAGTCCCTGCCGCAGTAAATGTGTAAGAAGGATTTTGCGCAGTAGAAGTACTTCCACCACCATTATTAAAATTCCAATTCCAGTTAGAAATATTTCCGGATGTAAGTCCACTGTTAAAACTCGAAGCAATACCCTGACAAACACTTGTACCTGTAAAGTTCGCGACAGGAAGGGGAGCAATTACTATTTGAAAAGTATGTTGACCATCGCAACCGGGACCTGCATTTGCAGCCAAGGTCACAGTGTAGCTTCCTGAACCGGAAAACGTATGCGCAGGGTTTTGTGATGTAGATGTGTTGTTGGCTCCGCTTGCAGGATCACCGAAATCCCAAGCCCACGAAAGAATAGAACCTCCACCATTTACAGTAGAGCCATCTGTAAAATTAAACGTGCGACTACATACTGCCGCCATTGCAGAATTGAAAGTAACATTGGGGGCACCCGCACCTGCATTAACTACTACCTCATCAGTATCTGTACAAGACAAATTCGGATTGGTAGAAACCTGTGATGACACGACAACCTGATAATTTCCAACTCCGACTCCGAGTAAATCCTGTCCGACAGTTCCGCCCGGTAACCAAGTGTATGTATAAGGTCCACCCATTGCACCCAATCCGATTGCATGAAGATTTGCGGTTCCACCACACAACACAGTTTGATCAGGACCTGCATTGGCAATGACTCCGTGAACATTTATTATGTAAGTATAAATATTACTCTGGAAAGTAGGACAGGCATTGTCAGTAACGGTTGCTGTAAACACATGAGGATTGGTGAGTGTATCAGCATCCGTTGGTGACCAACAAAAGTGAGCAGTGTCACGATGGGTACTCGTAGTTGTGAGCGTTCCTCCAGGAATTCCGCCATTCCATGTTATCGTAGTGTTATCGGCAGCATCCAAATCTGCTGACCTTACAGTAAAGCAAAACGGAGCGTTGGAACAAGCAGTATAAATAAATCCAATTCCACCATTTATTCCTGTGAGGGTTGGTGGTTGATCGGTACAAGCTTCAACGATGATCTGTATGTCGCGCTCAACACTTCCTATCAACACTCCGTTTCTATATTCATCTGCTCTTACAGCAATAACTGTTATTTGGGCTGCGTTTGCTAAAATGCGAATGTCGCCAGTCGCAGTGTTAAACCTGGTAGAATCGGGAGCGGTATAAGTTACAGGTTGGGTTGCTGACAAACCTGCAATGTAAGTAACATCATTTAACGCATCAGAGTGCGGGGTGTACATTGTAAAAGCGAGCGAGTCACCATCGGGATCGTACGCACCGTGATTGAAAAACTGAACCTGTCCGGCACATAAAAACGCAACAGGCATATTTGTAAAGGTCGGAGAATTATCACATTGTACGGCTGCATTGTTCAGGGTTGCCTGCACATACAAACAGTAAGAAGAAGCTGTAGGGATATTGGTGATGGCAGAATTGCGGTTACATATTGCAGGGCTCATTCCAAAAGTCCAGTGATTACATACGTAAGGTAAAGTTATATCCCCGTGATAATAGTTTGCTTCAATACCCATGATGGCGCTTGCAGCACTGGCACACCTTGTAACTGCGGTTGAACAGGTATGAGCTATTTCATTCGTTGAATCTTTATTCACTGTAATACTTAAACTTCCTCCACAAGGGGAAGTTCCTGCAATGGTGTATGATACGTTAACCGGAATTCCTGCGCAATCTCTGTAGAGAGTGAAAAAGAAACGATAATTGTTTCCGCCAAGGCAGGAGTAAGTCAAGTCAGCACCTACCGCATGGCTTGCATAAGTTTCCTTTACGGATGAACAAAGAAGAATAACAACACAGAAAATAAATTGAAAGTAGAATAATTTCTTATTCATAGCACGATGTTTTAGTTTTAAGAATCTGTTAGAAATAAAATTTTGAAATTGACTTCGTAAAAATAGGAATTATTTTAGTTCTGCAAGAATTATTTAACTCCTCAAAGCTAACTTTTTTCAACTGGAAATCAGGTTTTTTTTGCTGAAATTGTTAATTCTATTGATGAACCTACGTTTTCAACTGGTGAATGGAATAAAAAGTAGAGTAAAACGACCACTGCACCGCTTGCTGAAACATAAAATAAAAACAATGGAGATGTCTTCGTCCAAAGAATTCCGGCTGCAACATTTGACAACAAAATTACGATACTCTGCATCCCTGAATAGAAGCCAAGTGCCGTTGCTTTCTCGTCAACGCGACAACTTTTGCTGATCCATGCTTTTGAAATTCCATCAGAGCACGCTGCAAAAATTCCGTAAACTAAAAATGCGATAAAGAAGATGAAAGGAGAATTTGAATTGGGGAAAATGAAATAGGCGATTGCGAAAAATAATGTTCCGATGAGGTAAGAAAATTTCATTCCGAACTTATCTGCTAAATGTCCGAAGGGAAGTGCGGCTAATGCAAACACGATGTTGTATAAAATATATGCCGTGAGGATAGTAGTGTCATTCAGTCTGCAATTCTTTCCTACCAGAAAGATGAACGCATCGGAAGAATTGAAAAGTGCGAAGAGTAAAAATCCAATTACAAGCTTTCGATATTCAGGAGAAGATTTTTTCCAGTAGCTGAACGAAGCAATTATTCCAGGAACATTTTTTTTCTTCGTGTGAATTTTCTTATTCTCCTTTATAATCCAGATAAGTGATACAGCAACTATTGCTGGAATGAAGGCGATGAAAAATAAATTTCTGTAATTGCCGGGAAAGAAGTGCAAATACACTGCTGCTGCAATTACTCCAAGCACAGCCCCCGTTGTATCCATCGCTTTGTTGAGTCCGAAAATTTTTCCGCGATGCTCGGGAAGTGATTCATCGGCAAGCAGGGCATCACGCGCTCCGGTGCGTACTCCTTTTCCGAGACGATCAAGAGTTCTTGAAAAGAAAACCCAAATGGGAAGAGTGAAAAGCGCCATCATTGATTTTGAAACTGCGCTCATTGAATATCCCCATCTCACAAATCCTATTCTGTTTTGAAAATTATCTGAAAGTTTTCCGAAGTATGCTTTGGTTAAGCCGGAAACTGCTTCCGCTAGTCCTTCCAGCACTCCGATGTAAAATGCAGTGAAGCCAATTGTTGTAAGGTAAACTGGAAGAATAGGAATTAACATCTCGCTGCTGATGTCGTTGAATAGACTTACCAGCGAGAGTAGGATGACGGTTGTGGAAAATATCTTTTCTCTTTTCAAAAAAATATTATTTCAGTATTTCTTTTAACGGCTTGCCTGTTGATCCGCTCGGGCTTTCGATGTTTAGAAGTGCTGCCAATGTTGGAGCTACATCTGCAATAACAACTGAGCTTGGAGATTGCCCGTGGGGGATATTTGTTCCGAAAAATATTAAGGGCACATGGGTATCGTAACTGTAAGATGATCCGTGGGTGGTTCCTGTTTTTGAAATCCAGTCAATCCAACCCGGTTTTAGTTCTATCATTAAATCGGCTGAGCGGGTATCGTTGTAACCGTTTTGCAAAAAAGAAAAAATTCCGGTGCGGTTTGTTTGATGCTGAAGTTCATCGCAGGTAGCAACTTCTGCTACTCCATCAAATTGCTTTACAAACTGCGCGCACTTGTCGCGCATTTCTTTTGCGTTTATTTTTTTCTCTTCAAGTAATTTCCGGTTGAGATAAATATCGTGTGCATTGGCGTGTTTCAGGTATTCATCAGCGCCATATTCTGTGTTCAGGTAAGCTTTTAGTGCGGCTACCATGGTATCGGATCTGAAGTTTTCTCCCGGCAGGTTGTGGTCGTGGTTGTAAATTGGGTTGGTGGCTGCGCCATGATCGGCAGTAAGGAATAAGAGGTAATTATTTTTTCCTATTGTGTTGTCGAGATATGTAAGCAGGTCGGCAAGATCGAGGTCGAGGCGGATGTAGGTGTCTTCAAGCTCGATGGCATTGGTGCCGTACATGTGCCCAACGTAATCGGTGGATGAAAAGCTGATGGCAAGAAAGTCTGTGTAATCTCCTTTGCCTAATTTTTCTCCTTCAATGGCTGCTTTTGCAAACATAGCGGTGAATGTGTTTCCGAATGGTGTTTTGCGAATCAGTTCTTCATCGAGCGGTTTTATTTTAGGGAGGTCGTGAGGGAACACGGGGCTGGTTTCTCCTTTAAATAATCCTTCGTACGGATTATCATCGGCTGTGCTTTCTACATACGAGTCGGGATATTTGAAAGTGTTCCAGGGTTCGGAAAGAAGAACGTCAACAAGTTTCTTATCATTGAAATCTGTTACCCATTTTGGTAAGCTGGGCATGTACCAGGTGCTGGTTACCCAGTTGTTTGTGAAGGGATCGTGCCAGTAGGCGGCATTGGCAGAGCGTCCTGCGGGAAGTATGGCTCCGCGATCTTTTAATGAAAGACTGATTACTTTTGATTTGAAGTTGGTAGTGATGCGCAATTCATCGCAGATGGTGGTGGTGAGCAGATTTTTTGGAGACATTTTTCCGGAGATGGAGGTTGTGCCTACCGGGTTCATGGTGGAGTCGCCTACGCAGTAAATTGTTTTGTTTTCTTTTCTATCGAACCACTCGTTTGAAATAATTCCGTTGTGTGATGGGGTGGTGCCGGTGTAAATACATGCGTGACCTGGCGCTGTGTAGGTGGGAACGTAGTTGTAATTGGCGTTTTCAAAAAGAAATCCTTCGCGGATGAGCCGCTTGAATCCTCCTTCAGAATATCTTTTTTCAAAACGAAAAAGATAATCATAACGCATTTGGTCAACTACGATGCCGACTACGAGTTTTGGTTTTGCAGCAGGAGTTGCAACGGTGGCTAGGGGCGATATTGCGGCAGGATTTACAGTTGGGTGTGTGGGCGCTGCCTGCACGCGGGCATGGTAGCTCTTTTGCTTGACTTGTGCTGAGGCGGAGATTGAAATAATAAATGCTGAGAGAAGAGAAATTAAAATTCTTTTCGAAATATTTTTGGTCATTGATGGTTTATTATGGTGAGTTGGGTTTTATTTTTTTCAGATCGAACCGGGCTTCATACATAAAATAGATGCGCGCGAAAATATAACTTAGTACGGAACCAAAAATTATTCCTGCAATAACATCTAAGGGGTAATGACAGCCGAGATAAATGCGGCTGTATGAAACAAGAATGCAATAACTCATCAGTATCAATCCCAATCTTCTGACTCTTCTTCCCGCAATGAGAATAAGAAAAACGGAAAGGGCAAAAGAGTTTGATGCATGAGAGGAAAAAAATCCGAACGAGCCGCCACATTCTCCATTTACCAAATGTATTTGCGAGATAAGATCGGGATTATGGCAGGGGCGCAACCTGTGCACCCAATTTTTTACAAGGCCTGATGATATTTGATCGCTCACGGTTATCATTAAAGCAATCATCACCACAATTAAAATTGCTTTGTGCTTAAAATGACGGATGATTAAATAAAGCAGCACTGCATAAAATGGAACCCACACGAAACGGTTGCTTGCCCAGTACATAATGAAATCGAAAAAGGCGTTGTGCTTTCCGTTCAGGAAGAGAAAAAGTTTTTGATCGAGAGAAGTGAGCAGGGAAAGCAAGCGCGCAAAGGTAAAAGAAGCGGTAACTTATTTTGCTTCGCGATAAATGGGTTGTGAACGCACAAAAAATTTCATCAGCAAAAATATTTTTTTGATCGCTGATTTTCTTTTCACACAAAATTTTCAGGAGAAAAAATGTCAATTGCAAAGGGGGGCGCCATAATATAATTTAGCTATGTGTCAAGTAGGCATATGCCTACTCTGTCACTTTTTTTTTATACGTATTTTAACCGTAATTCAGAAAAAACTAATCGTAATTCTATAAAAACTAATCGTAATTTAAGTAAAACTAATCGTAAATCATCATAAACTAATCGTAATTTTAGTAAAACTAACCGTAAATATCTATAAACTAATCGTAATTCTATAAAAACTAACCGTAAATCGGCAAAAATTAACCGTAATTCCGCATAAAATCGCAAATTTAAGCTGAAAACAAGAAAAATTTAATTGTTAAACCGAGCCTCGTATTTAATTTCTGCGGTCTTGCTTTCGTTTAGAAGCGTGAGAGTGCCGTAGCCATGAGCGATAATAAAGCTCTCAGAAGGAAGAACAGTTTCAAAAGTCCCAATTGCATTCTTTCCACGAAAAATTTTGAACGGCATGCTGCTAATGTTTGCCAGTTCGCTGCCTTTCACCAAATGTTGCAGCGTTTTTTTCTGCCCCTGCCCCAGCTTGCCGCGATAAATTCGTGGCGCGCGTTTGCTGCTGTCAATAACATAACCCCAATCGCCTGCCTTGTGCGGATTTTTCGGAAAAAATTTTACAAGATAGCTGCCGATAGTGCGCAGATTTTTTTTCACCGCTCTAAATTTCAAATCGCGATTTCCAAATTCGGTTTCCTTATTTTTATTTGCCTGCTCAAGATCGGAGTGAAATGTTTCCGCATCGTTCGCATCCGATTTATCCGAAGCGAGATCAATATTATTTTCATCCAAAAAACTTTGCAGCGGACTGGTGCCCGGTGCATACAATTCATGTTTGCTGATAAAATTGCCCACCTGCATTTTGCGCGCAATGAAACCAACACCATGCACAACGCGATGCCGGTTATTTACGGTAACTCCCCAATCGCCCAACTGGCGCGGGTTATCAATGAACAAGCGTTTGAGAAACTGCACACAATTTTTGTAATTCTTAAACGGAGTTCGGAATAAATTGTCGCGGTCTTGCCTTAACTTCTCCGCACTTTTCGAGAACTTCTCCCCATTATCATGAGCAGCCGAAGCATCCGCGCAAGCCGCATCATCATCAGCCAGCACAATATCCTGCTGCGCAAGCAACGGACGGATGACGCTGGAAGCCCCGTCAGCCGTATCTTTTGCAAGCACACTGCCAAACAGCTTCAGTAATTTCGGAAACGATGTAGGGAAAGATAAACGAGCCATGCATTTTTATTTTGGGGTTGAGAAGAATAACCAAACGCGCGCAAGGCAAATGTAAAAATGATTGAAGTGAGAAAAAAGTTGTGTTGAAAAAGAATATTGAAAAACTTTCAAAGCAATTTCTTTTCTGAATAATCACTGACGGTTAACAACTCCCTACTCTTTATTCATCTCCTCCCACAAAACATCTTTCAACTCCTCCAAACCCTTCGTAGCAACGGCAGAAATAAAAACAAGCGGAATAGTTTTCGGCAATTTTTTCTTTGCTTCCTTTTTCATGTCCACCATCAGCTCATCGTCAAGCATATCAATCTTTGTAATTGCAATTACCCGCTGCTTGTTCAGCAACTCAGGATTGTATTGATCCAATTCGTTGAGAAGAATTTTGTATTCAACACCCACATCCTTCGTGTCGCACGGAATCATGAAAAGCAAAATTGAATTGCGCTCGATATGGCGGAGAAAACGATGACCGAGCCCCTTGCCCAGATGCGCACCTTCAATGATGCCGGGAATATCTGCCATCACAAAACTTTTATTTCCGCGATAACCAACTACTCCCAGATTAGGCACAAGCGTAGTGAAAGGATAATCTGCAATTTCCGGCTTTGCAGCGCTCACCACAGAAAGCAAGGTACTCTTGCCCGCATTCGGAAAACCAACCAATCCCACATCAGCAAGAATTTTCAGCTCAAGAATTTTCCATTCTTCCTTCCCCGGATCGCCCGGCTGTGCAAAGCGTGGCGTTTGCTGCGTGGACGATTTGAAAAAATGATTGCCCTTCCCTCCTCTTCCACCATCAGCAATAATTACTTCCTGACCTTCTTCAGTAATTTCGAAAAGAGTTGCCCCGGTATCAAAATCTTTTGCAATAGTTCCGATAGGAACTTCGAGAATTTCATCCTTGCCGTCAGCACCTGTCTTCAATGCATCTGCACCTTTGCCGCCCGGTTCCGCAATTACGTGCTTGCGGTATTTTAGATGGAGAAGAGTCCAGAGTTGTTTGTTGCCACGAACGATAATGTGACCACCTCTGCCACCATCGCCACCATCGGGTCCGCCTTTGGCAGTAAATTTATCGCGATGAAAATGTATTGCGCCCGGACCGCCTGCACCACTGCGGCACATTATCTTTACGTAATCAACAAAATTACTTTCACTCATTTCTTTTCAATCCTCTCGCAGAGCAAACCAAAAATCTCATCCACACTTCCAACGCCATCTATTCCGAAAAATTTATTCTGCTCCGAATAATAATCTTTAAGAGGAGCAGTCTTGGTATTGTATTCCATTATTCTTTTTTCAATCACGGCTTCGTTGCTGTCATCAGGTCTGCCGCTTTCTTTACCCCTGTTCAATAAGCGTTTTATCAATTCTTCTTTCGGAACTTCCAAAGCAAGCATCATGGTGATGGAAGATTTTTTCTGAGCAAGTAATTTATCGAGCGCACTTGCCTGCGCTGCAGTGCGCGGAAAACCATCGAAGATAAAACCCTTTGCATTTCGGTTCGCATCAATGCGCGAATCAATCATCCCGATCACCACTTCATCAGGAACAAGTATCCCTTGATCCATCAGCTTTTTTGCTTCCATGCCAAGCGGAGTCGCGTTTGCAATTTCATTCCGAAGAATATCCCCCGTGCTTAAATGCACAAGCTGATATCTTGCAATCAGTTTTTCTGATTGAGTTCCCTTTCCCGCACCGGGAGGACCGAATAAAACAATGTTCAGCATCTGTTTTACTTTTTAGATTTAAACTAATGTATAAATGTCGTTCAGGTTTCTTCCCAATCCGTCATAATCCAATCCATATCCAACAAGAAAATCATTCGGCACTTCAAAACCGATGTAATCAACTTTCAGTTCGTGCTTCAATGCTTTTGGTTTCAAAAGTAAACTCGCAATTTTTATTTCCTGCGGATGTTGCTTCTGTAATTCTTTGAGAAGATAGATCGCTGTATCGCCCGTGTCCACAATATCTTCAATGATGATGATCGTTCTTCCTTCAATATTTTCATTCAGCCCGATCAGGTTTCTTACCTGTCCGGTTGACTGAGTTCCTGCGTAAGAAGACACACGCACAAAAGTAATTTCACACTCGCAGGAAACATTTTTCAAGAGATCCGCGGCAAAAAGAAATGCACCATTGAGAACAGCAACGAACAACGGTTTACTTCCTTTCATCTCAGCACTCACTTGCTTTCCCAACTCAGCAATGCGGCTCTGAATCTTTTCTGCACTGATTGAAATCCTGAATTCCTTATCGTGAATTTTTACCTTGTCCATATTTTTTTGAAGAGCGCGAATGTAGTAAAGGAATGCAGATTGCACTCTATCAACTTCGTCAACTAAGCATACCTTTGCTTCGTGATTCCATTAGCAGAAAGATTACGGCCACAAACCTTATCGGATTACATCGGACAGGAACATCTTGTTGGAGAAGGATCGGTATTACGCAATGCCATCGAACGTCAACTAATTCCTTCCATGATTTTCTGGGGGCCGCCCGGAGTTGGAAAAACCACGCTTGCTTTTATTATTGCGAAAGAATTAAAGCGCCCGTTCTATACCTTGAGTGCAATAAGTTCAGGAGTTAAAGACGTGCGGGAGATTATTGAGAAAGCTACGCGCTATGCAGGCGAGTTGAAAGAAGTTCCCGGCAGCCCGATTCTTTTCATTGATGAAATTCATCGTTTCAGCAAATCCCAACAGGATTCGTTGCTTGGTGCCGTGGAGAAAGGAATCGTAACATTGATTGGTGCAACCACTGAGAACCCATCCTTCGAAGTAATCTCTGCGTTGCTTTCCCGATGCCAGGTTTATGTGCTCAAAAGTTTATCGAAAGAAAATTTACTTTCTCTCCTTGACCAGGCAATCGAAAAAGATGAAACGCTGAAGAGAAAAAAAATCGAGCTGAAAGAAACAGAAGCAATGCTTCGTTTGTCAGGTGGCGATGCACGTAAACTTTTGAATCTGCTTGAACTTGTTTCTTCTTCTGACGAATCCAAAAATAGAGTCATCGTTACCGATGAAATGGTCTTGAAGATTGCGCAGGAAAAAATTGCACTCTATGACAAAGGAGGAGAGCAGCATTACGATATTATTTCTGCTTTCATAAAATCAATGCGCGGCAGCGATCCAAATGCGGCAGTGTATTGGTTGGCGCGAATGATTCGTGGCGGTGAAGATCCGCTCTTCATTGCAAGGCGAATGGTAATTCTCGCAAGCGAAGATATCGGCAATGCAAACCCCACTGCGCTCGTAATTGCAAATGCATGTTTTGATGCCTGCGGCAAAATCGGTTATCCTGAATGCAGAATTATATTATCGCAAGCGGTAATTTATCTTGCTTCATCTCCAAAGAGCAATGCAAGTTATTCCGCTATCGAAGATGCATTGAAACTTGTAGATGAAAGCGGTGATCAACCTGTTCCATTGCATCTTCGCAATGCGCCTACCAAACTCATGAAAGAACTCGACTACGGAAAAGAATATAAGTACGCACATTCTTTCAAAGAAAATTTTGTTGACGAAGAATTTCTTCCGGAAAAAATTTCAGGGACAAAAATTTACGATCCGGGAAATAATGCGAGGGAAAATGAAATGAGAGAAATGCTGAAAAGATTCTGGAAAGAAAAATACGATTATTGAAATTCCTTTTCTAAAATATCAAACAATTCGGCAACCGGCAAACCCATCACATTAAAATAACTTCCTTCAATTTTTTCAATGAGCGGAACGCGTGCATGATCTTTTATGGCCAGAGATTTTTCAAATAAATCCGGCTTACCGATTTGTGATAAAAACATTTTTTCTTTTTCAGATAGAGGATTCATTCCTTCCGGCAAACATTCCTGCGCTCCGTAAGAACCTGCTTTGTCAAAAGGTTTGTATTGATCAATGTATTCAAGCAAATTTCTTTCAGAATTTCTTTTGAATTGAACAGATGATTCTACGCTGAATATTTTTTTTGACAATGGCGTTGAAATACAAACTCCTGTAAACACTTTATGCGAATTTCCTGAAAGCTTGTTCAGCATTTCAATTGCTTCATCACGATCAGCAGGTTTGTTCAGTACATGACTGTCAAACCAAACAATCGTATCAGCAGCAATGAGAATCTCATTCTCCTTCAACTCGCCATTAAATGCATTGGCTTTTTGTTGAGAAAGAAAAAGTGGAATTCCCGCTTCAAGTAATGAGGAAGGAAAATCTTCATTCACATTTTTTACCCGTACTTCAACATTATCAAATAGCTCCTGTAAAAGTTGTTGCCTGCGTGGAGATGCAGAACCGAGAATAATTTTTCTTCCCTTCAGCATGATTTATTTTTGAAGCAATGCTCTGTTGATTTTCTTTACCAGCCCAGGACCTTCATAGATAAGTCCAGTATAAAGTTGAACGAGGGAAGCGCCAGCATTTAATTTTTCTATAGCATCTTGTGCGGTGTGAATCCCTCCTATCCCAATGATTGGAATTTTTCCTCCCGACATTTGGTGTAGGTAGCGGATTACTTCGGTGGAACGATCCGAGAGTGGTTTGCCGCTTAGTCCACCATAGCCAATGTTTTGAAGCTTGAGGTTTGAAGTTTTAAGTTGTTCACGATTAATGGTTGTGTTAGTCGCCACAATTCCATCAATGCCGGATTCATTTACCACCTCAATTATTTCATCAAGTTGAGAGTTCGTGAGATCAGGTGCAATCTTTAGAAAAATTGGTTTGCGCTTCGCCCCCGTCCCCCCTCCTTTGGATAGGGGAGACAGCTCCGAATTTATTTTCTGCAACCTGAGAAGAATTTTTTTTAATGGCTCCCTTTCCTGAAGTTCCCTTAAGCCGGGCGTGTTCGGAGAACTTACATTCACCACAAAATAATCCACCACATCATACAACTCACGAAAACATGTTGAGTAATCATCTCCGGCATTTTCGTTAGATGTAATTTTATTCTTACCGATATTTCCTCCAATTATGATGTTAGATTTTTTCTTCTTCAATCTTCCCGCTGCTGCTTTTGCTCCTTCATTATTAAAACCCATTCGGTTAATGAGCGCTTCGTCCTTCGGCAAGCGAAACAATCTTGGCTTTTCATTTCCTGATTGAGCAAGAGGAGTAACAGTTCCTATCTCAACATAACCAAAACCGAGAGCAGAAAAATCATCTGCCATTTTTGCATCCTTGTCCAATCCAGCTGCAAGTCCCACGGGATTTGGAAAACGAATTCCCGCAATCACTCTTTCGAGTTTGGGATTTTCAACTACGAAAATTGAACGGAATAAAAATTTCATCCAAGGAATCTTCAGAATAAGTTTCAGTAAAGAAAAAGTGACATGATGTGCACGCTCCGGGTTAAGTAAAAAAAGAACCGGCTTCACAACTCCTTTATACATTGACATTGCTGCCAAAGATAAATGTGAAACCGGCTAACCCCAAAACAATCTTTTCAAAGTTTTTTATATTCCCAACTCAGAATGTTTTCGTTTATATGCTTTCTCAAAAATAATCGGAAGAACCAGAAGCGTAAAGAATGTTGCAGTTATCAACCCACCGATAATTACAATCGCCAATGGTTTCTGCGTCTCAGAGCCAATGCCAGTAGAAATTGCAGCCGGCAATAATCCGATCGCTGCCATCATTGCCGTCATCACCACAGGTCTCACACGCGAGGCAACTCCTCTTGCAATCGCTTCGGTCAACATCATTTTATCAGAAAGATTTTTTTTGAAAACAGAAATAAGGATCACTCCGTTTTGCACGCACACACCAAACAATGCAATGAAACCGATGCCTGCTGATATTCCGAAGATTGTATTCGTAATCAGCAACGCAAAAATTCCACCGATCAATGCAAACGGAACTGTTGCAATTACGATGACTGCGTCTTTAATATCTCCGAACGTGAAAAATAAAATAATAAATATGATAATTAAACTGATGGGCACAACCTGCGTAAGCCGCTTGGTTGCGCGGATTTGATTTTCATACTCTCCTGCCCACTCAACGTAATAACCTGCTGGAAGCACAACACCCGCTTCAATTTTATCCTGGGCTTCTTTGATGGAACTTCCCATGTCGCGGTCACGCGTGGTAAATTTTACTCCGCCAAAGCGAGTATTGTTATCTCGGCTGATGCGAATGTCTCCCATTCTTAATTTTATATCGGCAATTGCCTTGAGTGGAATTTTACTTCCGTTGATAGTCGGCACTAAAAGAGTTCCGATCACGGTTTCATCCGATCTGAATTCTGGTTTGTATCGTAAGCGAATATCAAAATGTTTATCTCCCTCATAAAGTTGAGTAGCTGCCTTTCCACCAATTGCCAATTCAACCACTGCCTGGCAGTCGCCTTTATTTACACCGTACGCTTTCATTCGCGATTCATCCAGCGCAATTATCAACTCCGGCTGCCCGATTGTCTTCAGCAGTCCAATATCATCAATGCCACGAACCGTTTTCATGATAGGAATAATTTGTCTTCCGATGGAATCAATTGTGGTGAGATCGGGTCCATAAACTTTTACGGCATTGTCCGCATTCATTCCTGCAACTGCTTCATGAACATTGTCAATGATTGGTTGTGAGTAGTTGAAAATAATTCCCGGAAGTTGCTTAAGCTGGTCGTCCATACGATCAATCAATTCATCAGTTGAAATTTTTTCTTTCCATTCTTCTTTCGGTTTTAGGTTAACCTGACACTGAATGCTGTAAAACCCATCGGGGTCTGTCCCATCTGCAGGGCGGCCTGTTTGTGAAAGCACTCCATCTACTTCGTCAAACTTCATCAGTATTTCGCGCATCTGATTTGCAATCTTTCTCGATTCAGAAAGAGAAACGCTCAGTGGCAAGCTCGACTCTACCCATAAAGCACCTTCATTGAGCTCAGGTAAAAATTCTGTTCCAAGAAAACGAAAACTGAAAATACTGAAACCAAGAATGATAAAAGACAAAATCAAACTGAAATTTTTTCTGCCATGCGCAGCATTGAACATTTTTATGAATCCATTCGAAATAAAGTTCGTAAAAGGGTTATTTTTTTCCTTTACATTTTTCTTCAACAGAATGCTCGACATCACTGGCACAAGAGTGAGCGTGAAGAGCAATGCCCCAAGCAACGCAAATCCAAGTGTAAAGGCGAGAGGGGAAAACATTTTTCCCTCCACTTTCTGAAAAGAAAAAATAGGAATAAGCGCAGTGAGAATAATTATTTTTGAAAACAAAATTGCTTTCCCCATTTCTGCACCTTTATTTTTTATAAGCCCGAGCTTTGAAAGTTTGTTGAACTTTTCCATTCCAACTTTATGAGCAAGATGATCAAGCGCTACATAAACTCCTTCCACCATTACCACTGCACCGTCAATGATAATTCCAAAATCAATAGCACCCATGCTCAATAGGTTCGCTGTCATTCCCATGATGCGAAGGCAGATGAATGAAAACAACAATGCCATCGGCACAATCATGGCAACAGTAACCGTAGTGCGCCATTCAGCCATGAAAAGAAAAACAACAAGCGTTACTAAAATAATCCCCTCAAACAAATTGTGAAGAACAGTGTGCGTGCAAAAACCAATCAGCTTATCACGATCGTAGAAGGGAACAATCTTTACATCCTTCGGGAGAATTTTTTCATTGATGTACTTGATTCTGTCTTTCAGGTTGTGCAAAAACTCTCCCGGATTTTCACCCTTGCGCATAATCACAACTCCTTCCACTACATCGTTCTGATGATTCAACGCAACCGAACCAAGTCGAGGTAACGCTGCCTCAACAACCGTTGCAACATTTTTTACAGTGATGGGAGTACCGTTATTATTTTTGATAATGATATTTTCAATGTCGCGGATGTTCGACAACAAACCGATTCCGCGCACCACATACGACTGCTCATTTTTTTCAATTATGTCGCCACCAACATTGATGTTGCTCTTACTCACGGCATCGTAAACTTCAAGCGGACTTAAATCATATTTGGTAAGTAAGTTCGGATCAACCTGTATCTCGTATGTTTTCACATCTCCGCCAAACGTAACCACATCTGCTAAACCCGGCACTGCGCGCAGATTACGGTCAATGTCCCAATTTTGAAATGTTGTTAGTTCTTTGATGCTTCTGTTTCCCGCGCTCTGAACAGTGTATCTGAAAACTTCTCCTGTCGGTCCGCCCGGAGGAAGCACTTCGGGCTCGATCTGATCCGGAAGTTCGACTCCATGAATTAAATTATTTACCTGTTGCCTTGCAAACGGATCATCAATGCCATCTTCAAAAATAATGATGACATCAGAGAGTCCATACATAGAAATAGACCGGATGATGATTCTCTTTTGCACCGAGTTCATCGCGATCTCAATTGGAATCGTTACGAACTTCTCTATCTCCGAACAACTTCTGCCGGGCCATAGGGTGATGATTTCAATCTGCGTATTAGTTACGTCAGGAAATGCTTCTACCGGTGTATTCAAATAGCTGATTATTCCAACAACTGCAACCAACGCTGTCATGAACAAAATAAAAAGTTTGTTCTTCAACGAGAACGCAATAATATTCTTCATTAAGTTGTTCATTCTTTCAACTTCAAAAATTATTATTGGCTGCGAGTAAACTTCCGCTTGAAACTACTATTTCGCCTTCCTTTATTCCGGCATGAATATAAGTGTATGCATCACTGTGTTCACCGGGTTGCACTTCACGCCTTTCGTATGTGTTCTCATCGTGCTTCACCATCACGAAGTAATGATTGTTTTCAAACACTACAGCCATCGAAGGAACCTCAATAATTTTTCCTGGATTCAGTAAATGAACTTTTACTGTTGCAAACATTTCCGGTTTAAGCAAAGCATCTCTGTTGTCCATCACAATTCTTGCCTTCAATGTTTTGGTTTGCGGATCGAGCATGTTCGCAATCTGGCTTACGGCTCCTTTAAAAACTTTTCCTTCGTAAGCTATGGTATTTATTTCCACCTCATCACCGGTTTTTATTTTTGATAAATCACTTTCATATACGTCAGCAAGTACCCATACTTTATCGAGAGATGACACTGTAAAAATGTTTGCTGAATTGTCAGAACGTATTTCCATATTCTCGCTGATGTTCTTCTCAACTACATATCCATCAACAGGCGCAACCACTTTATACTCTGCATTGGTTTCACTCGCGCTGGCACCGAGAATTGAAAGCTGCTCTTTCAAACTATTCACTTCACCTTGCACTTTCTTGAATTCGTTCTGAGCGTTGAGAACATCTTTTTCTGAATTCACACTTGTTTTGAGAAGTTCTTCGGCAACATCCAGATTTTTCTTCGCCATCAGCCATCCCGATTGCGCTACCTGATATTTATTCTGCAAATCGCTCACATCACCGCTCCGGATTACAGCAAGTACGTCACCTTTCTTCACAGGATCACCAAGCGAAACATTCACCTTCAATACATTTCCACTTACAAGCGGAAAAACTTTCGCCACTTTGTCTTCATCAAAGGCAACTTTACCTGTGAGAATTAAATCAGATTCCTGATTGACTGCTTTGGCTGTATCGAGAGAAATGTGCTTCAATTGATCAGTAGAAATGCTGATCAAGTTGTCGGATTTTTCCTGAGAGGATGCTTCGGAATCCTTACTACAAGAAGAAAAGATAAATAGCCCGCATGAGGCGGATGCAATTAGAAGATTAAGGAAATACTTTTTCATTTTATTATTTGAGATGAAGTAACAAAATTGATTGTGTGTTTTGCAATATTTAATTGCTCTTTGAGATCAATAATTTTTAATTTCGATTGAGTGTACGTTCGAACCTGATCGAGAAAATCAATGAGGTTGATATTATGCTTCGAATAATTTTCGAGCGCGTACTGATTCATCTCGTTCAAAGAATTTTCAAAATCACCATTGTTACTTTTAAAGCTGTCATTTACTTTTTGAAAACTGAAATATGCATTAGTTACCTCATTGCGAACAACATTTTCCTGCATGCTGTCATTCATGAGCGACTGGTCAAGCAACGTTTTTGCAATGCCAATCTGATGTTGGTTGCGATTGAAAATTGGAAGGGGAAGCGCAACACCAATGCCCGTATAGTTCCGAGTGAAACTGCTAGCTTTGTCGTACTCACCCGTAAATTGCAAATCGGGAACTGCGAGTGAGCGTTGAAGTTTTATATTTTGCTTGAGATATGAAATATCTGTTTCTAAAAGTTGAAGATCGGGACGATTTTTTTCTGCTGTCTCAATCAGCGATGCAAGCACGGGGACAGATGCTGCTGAGGTACTGTTATCCTTTGTCACAATAAAAGTGGGTTCATCAAGGTTGAGCAGTACGTTCAAATCCTGCTCTGCACTTTCCAACTCGTCATAGTTGAGAAGAGCATCATTGACCAGATCGTTAATTTCCGTTTGTAAACGAAGCACATCATTTTTGGAAATTGCACCGAGAGCAAGTTTCTGTTGTTCGCCTTGCATCAGTGCTCTCAGTTTTTCCACTTCGTAATCAAAAAGTCTTTGTTTTTGTTGTGCTGAAGAAAGTGCTGAATAGCGTGACCATAATTCAAACTTTAAGCCGCGCAGAATTTCTTTGAACTGCCACTCTGCTTTTTCATTATTCAGCCGGGCAAGTTTTACCGTATTCGTGTGCTTGCCTGCAATGCTAATCAACTGGCTCACCTGCACATCAACCTGATCTTTGGAAAGAAAATATTTTTTTGAATCGTGATTGTAAAACTCCTGACTGTAACTCACTTCGGGATTGTACCAGAGTTTTGAATCAAGCACCTCCAACTTTGCAACATCAACATCATATTTTGAAGTGAGCAGCAATAAATTATTTTGAATAAAAATCTTCTCCGCCTCTGGCAAAGATAACTGAAAAGTATCGCGGAGATTTTTTTCAGCGAACAACTTTGTACTCAAAAAAAATCCAAATGCAAAATATAAAATCAGTTTTGTTTTTCTATTCACGCATCAAAGAAACGGCTGCGTCATTAGAATGAAATTAGAACCACATTAAAACAGGGTTAGAATGAAAAAATAATCCGTAAGAAAAATTGCAAAACAAATTTTAGAAAATGTAACCGGCTGGAACTCAAAAGCGCAAAACTACCGTGGTGCCTTTTTTCAAAGCGCTTTCAACATGAATGGAGATTTGATGAAGTGCAAGAATCTTCTCAGTTAAAGCAAGCCCGATTCCATGTCCTGCAAAACTTTTTGCGTTTTCTCCTCGGTAAAAAGGCTGAAAAATATTTTTCAAATCAGTTTCAGAAATTCCGATTCCTGCATCGGTAATTGATAATTTAACATGACCATTAATTATTCCAAATTTCAAATGAACAGGTTTATTGCCTGAAAATTTTATTGCATTGCTTAACAGGTTCCCGATTGCAATACTCAACATCATTCGATTTCCTTTAATCAAGAGCAAGGAAAAATCTTCAGGCATGTTCTGAAACTTCAATTGAAAAATTGCTCCTTTGTGATTTCGTTCAGCTTCTTCTTTCAGTTCCTCAATCAATTCATCGAGCCGAATTTCTTCAAATGAAATTTGTTTTTCATCGCTGCCTGTCTGCGCAATGTTAAGCAAGCCATTGATGAGTTCTTTCAATTGATGCGCATCATTTAAAACGGATTCTAGTGCTTCTTTATATTCTTCTTGTGAGCGATCCTTCGCTAAAAAAACTTCCAACTCACCAATCATACTTGTGAGAGGTGTACGCAACTCATGCGAAGCATTGCTAACAAACGTGCGTTGAATTTCAAAAGACGATTCCAGGCGGACAAGCATATTGTTAAACGTATTTATCAACTCGTTGATCTCATCTTTAAATCTTCCCTCTTGAACTCTTAAATGGAGATTGGAAGCCGTTATCTGCTTCACTCGTCCCACTACACGCTGCATCGGAGACATGGCGCGTCCTGAAAAAATTCTTCCGCTTAAATAAAGAATTACAAGAGCAAGAATGTAGGAACTGATCATCAGCCACAGTAAGCTTCGTAGCCTTTCATTTCCGTAAGTGTCCAAAGCAGAAACAAAAATTACAAAGTCGCCCTGGTTGTCATGAAAATATTTTCCAATAATGAGATGCTCATTTTCTGAATACGTTAATTCATTTTGGTTCCGTACTTTTTCGATAAGAGACGGTGAAAAAAAGGTACGGGGATTATTTTCGATAAATTGTCTTCTATCAGAGGCATTAAAAATCTGGATGATTTCGTCGGGCAGTGTCTTTAAGAATTTTTGCTGCACAAGTTGGTAACTGTTCTTGCTTAATTCATCCTGATCAAGATAAATCTGCGCAGCAATGTCAGCGCGCTCTTTAAGGCGATCGTAAAATTCATTGTGCGTTATAATGACTGTTACGAAATAAATAACGGCTAACACAGCAAGTAAAATAATTCCTGCCAATACGGTAAACTGAATCGTAAGCCGGTCGCGAATTCTCATGACTCCACTTTGAAAGCGTAACCCAATCCAACTATAGTGTGAATGAGTTTGGGAGAAAAATTTTTGTCAATTTTATTTCGAAGATAATTTACATATACATCAATCACGTTGCTTCCACTCTCAAACTGCTCGTCCCAAATTGCTTCCGAAATATCTATACGGCTAAGTACCCTTCCTTTGTTTCGTAAAAAAAATTCCAACAACCTAAATTCCTTTGCGGTCAATTTAATTAACACATTGCTGCGCTTTACTTCCATCGTTTGAAGATTGACAGAGAGATCAGCAACAGAAATGATTGTTTCCTCCTGCTTCAGATTTTTTCTTCTCCCCAATGCATTCACTCTTGCAATCAATTCGCGAAACTGAAATGGTTTCACGAGGTAATCATCAGCACCTGCATTAAATCCTATTACTTTATCGTCTGTTGTGCCAAGCGCAGTAAGCATAAGAATCGGAATAGAATTATTTTCCTTCCGTATCAGGCGGCACAACTCAATTCCATTCAGCAACGGAAGATTTATGTCGAGGACAATCAAATCGAAATCGCTTTCAAATGCAAAACGTTTTCCCATCAAGCCATCATATGCCTCAGTAATTTCGTGCTGTTGTTCCTCTAACCCTTTTTTGATGAACGCAGCAACCTTAGGTTCGTCTTCAACGAGAAGAATTTTCATGACGCAAAATTATAGTTCGCGGGAGAATCCAATTCCATAAACAAAATTTTTAGCCGGATTGTTCGTATTAAAATTATCTTCGTAAAGGTAGTAGAGTTCCATCTCCGTTTTTTTATTGAAGATGTAGAACACACCTGCAAAATAACGAATGCGGTCGAACTGCCTGCCGTACTTATCATTGTTATCAAGGTGATAGTACGCTTCAACCGCGAGATATGGAGCAAACCTATACCATGGATATTTTTCGGGATGATATTTTATCGTAAATTTATTGCGGAGATAATTCGTGATTACTTTTCCAACACTACTCGAATAAACATTTTGAACCTCCTGCTGAAGCATATTCCGCCATTCAAATTCAAAAGGTTTAAGTTTCAATTTGATTGCATAATCAAAATACCATTGGTGCTTGATGGATTCTCTAGATGTTCCTTTTTTCCAAAGCAACACATAGTCACCTGAAAGTTTAAACCACTTGGTGAGTTTATAACTTAATCCAAAGTCACCGTATGCATAATTAAAATGTGTGATGTTGTCAGAGATGCGACCTTCATGATTAAAGTGGAAATCCCACAAATGAGTAATCTTTTTATTAACTGAAACATTCTCCCACAACTGGGCATCATTAACTTGTGCTTTTAGAAGCAAGGGTAAAAAAAGTAAGAATGCTAAATAAAATTTCTTCATCAAATTAAACGGCAAGGTTAAAGCATTGGAAGTGACCTAAAGATGAAATCAAAGTATCCATTTTTTTAGATAAGTCTAAATTTAATGTTAGATTTGCAAAAAAAAATTGAAATGAATTCGTTCACTGAAGAAAATTACCTGAAGGCAATCTACAAACTGATGGGACAAGGTGACGGCAAAGTAAGCACCAACGAAATTGCAGATGCAGTGAATACAGCGCCCGCATCTGTAACCGATATGTTGAAAAAACTTTCTGACAAGAAAATGATTCATTATGCAAAGTACAAGGGAGTATCTCTTACGGTTTCCGGAAAAAAAGTTGCACTGAACATTATTAGAAAACATCGGTTGTGGGAGTTATTTCTAGTTACCAAACTCAGGTTCAAATGGGATGAAGTGCATGATCTTGCTGAGCAGTTGGAACATATTCAATCAGAAAAATTAGTGCAACGTCTCTATCAGTTTTTAGGCAAACCAAAATTCGATCCGCATGGCGATCCGATTCCTGACGAGAAGGGGAATTTTTTTTCACAAAAAACTTTTCTTCTCAGTGAAATAAAAGACTTGCATGTTGTTACGATAACAGGTGTTGTAGATCATCATCCCTCTTTCCTTCAGTACTTGGTCAAGAGCGGACTTTCTCTCGGAAAAAAAATTAAGGTTCGTGAAACAACTGACTACGACAAAAGCATGAACATCTCGATCAGCAATTCCAAAGTCAGCGTTCACATCAGCTACGATGTGGCAAAAAATATTTTAGTTACGCTATGATTCTAAAGGAAAAAATATCAACTGCATCGTTGAGTGAAGTTCATTCTTCCGTTGACACTTCAAATAGAAAAGGATGGAGACGAATGTTCGCGTTCATGGGTCCCGCTTATCTTATAAGCGTGGGTTATATGGATCCCGGCAATTGGGCAACTGACATTGCGGGAGGAAGTAAATTCGGTTACTCACTCATCTGGGTATTGCTGATGTCAAATTTAATTGCGCTGCTTCTTCAAAGTTTAAGTGCGCGTTTAGGAATTGTTCAAGGAAGGGATTTAGCACAAGCATCGCGCGAAACATTTTCAAAGCCGGTAAATATTTCTCTCTATGTTCTTGCAGAAATTGCAATCGCAGCATGTGACCTTGCTGAAGTGCTCGGTATGGCAATCGGATTGAAT
Source organism: Bacteroidia bacterium (assembly GCA_038230515.1). Taxonomy (GTDB): domain Bacteria; phylum Bacteroidota; class Bacteroidia; order AKYH767-A; family 2013-40CM-41-45; genus JAPLDB01. The sequence continues at coordinate 86,104 of JBBRND010000007.1, forward strand.
TTGCTTTTCGGAATTCCATTATTGTGGGCGGTGTGCATCACAATACTTGATACTTTTCTTCTTCTCTTTCTGATCAACTTTGGAATGCGAAAAATGGAAGCATTCATTCTGGGACTAATCTCTATTATCGGCATGGCATTTTTTGCAGAGATGATGTTTGCAAAGCCAAATCTTGGCGAAGTTGTGAAGGGATTTCTTCCTTCTATTCCGAATGATGAAGCACTGTACATAGCAATCGGAATTATTGGCGCTACGGTGATGCCGCATAATTTATATTTACATTCTTCACTCGTGCAAACAAGAAAATTCGGAACATTACCGAAGGACTTACGAAGAGCCATCCGTTTTAATATTTTTGATTCTACCATTGCGCTCAATCTTGCCTTCTTTGTGAACTCAGCAATTCTCATTCTTGCCGCCTCAACATTTTTTAGAAACGGATTATTTGAAGTTTCAGAAATTCAGGATGCGCATAAATTTCTTGCTCCGCTTCTCGGTTCGCAATGGGCACCAAAATTTTTCGCCATTGCATTGATCTGTGCAGGACAAAGTTCAACTCTCACCGGAACACTTGCAGGGCAAATTGTGATGGAGGGTTATCTCAATCTCCGTATTGCTCCATGGATAAGGAGACTAATTACAAGATTGCTCGCAATCATTCCTGCATTCATTGTTATTTTTCTTTATGGTGAATCGGCTACAGGTGAACTCCTGGTGCTGTCTCAGGTAATTCTCAGTTTGCAATTGGGTTTTGCAATTATTCCTCTCATTCATTTTGTGAGTGACAAAAAAAAGATGGGAGAATTTACAATTCCTGCTTATGTAAAACTTCTTGCATGGCTTAGCGCTGCAATCATTGTCGGATTAAACGTTAAACTGGTGTTTGAACAAATCGGTATGTGGTTGAATGCTTCAGAAAATCCTTTTCTTCTTTGGATTACGGTAGTGCCGTTTGTAATTGCAGCCGCCATATTATTATTATACATAACTTTCCATCCGCTGATCAGCAATCGGAAAGTGCGAACACCGCAACTTGCCCACGTTGCTCTTGAGCATTTAAAAAATCTGAAAGTGAATCACTACAAACGCATCGCTGTTGCGATAGATTTTTCGAGAACCGATAACACCAACATCAGCCATGCGCTTGCGCAGGGAGGAAGTGATGCGCATTATCTTCTCATTCACATTGTGGAAACAGCTGGTGCATTGATAATGGGCAGCGATATTAAAGATTTTGAAACCGGAAGTGATTTCGCAAACCTTGAAAAGTATCGCGATGAGTTGAAGCAGAAAGGATACAACTGCGAACTGAAAATCGGATACGGAAATCCGAAGCGCGCAATCCCTGAATTGGTGAATGAGTTTGGAACTGATCTTTTAGTGATGGGTGCACATGGCCATCGCGGGTTGAAAGATTTGATTTTCGGCACTACAGTGGATGCGGTGCGGCATAGAGTGAAGGTGCCGGTGTTGATAGTTCGTTGAACCTGTTTCATCATTCAACTTTAACTTTACAGAGTCGTTCAGTTTTCTACATTTGCCGACCTTTTTAGAAAATTTATGATCAAGAATTTTTCTTTTGTTGTTACTTTAATTTTTATTTCTCTTACATCGCTTGCACAAACGGGGGACATACGCGGCTTTGTTTACGAACAGGAAACGAGTGAGCCAGCGCCTTACGTGAGTGTGTTTCTGAAAGGAACGCAAATGGTTTCTCAAACAAATCTTGATGGATTTTTTTCACTCAGCAAAATTCCCGCAGGCGATTATCAGATCATGGTTACTTCTATTGGTTTTGATACCATCAGCCAGGCGATTAAACTGAGCAAGGGGGATTTCATCAACAAGAAATTTTTTCTGAAAAAATCTGTAATCCTTTTTCGCGAAGTGGAAGTGAGTGCGGAAAAAGAAGAGAAGAAAACAGAAGTGCAGGTATCAGTTGTGAAAATTACTGCGAAAGATATTCGGCAGGTTCCTACCATTGGTGGTGAGCCCGATCTTGCGCAGTATCTGCAAATACTTCCGGGGGTAATTACCTCTGGCGATCAGGGTGGGCAGCTTTACATTCGGGGCGGATCGCCTATTCAGAATAAAGTGTTGCTTGATGGTATGGTTATTTACAATCCGTTTCACTCCATCGGCTTTTTTTCTGTGTTCGATCCGGATATTATAAGAGGTGTGGATGTTTACACGGGAGGATTTAATGCTGAATATGGCGGACGTATTTCTTCCATCATGGATGTAACCACGCGCGATGGAAACAAGAAAAGAGTTTCGGGGAAAGTTTCGGCCACAACGTTTACATCCAAGGTAATTATTGAGGGGCCGCTGAAGAAACAGGACGATGAAGGTGGTGGGAGTTCTTCTTTTCTTCTTCAAGGTAAAACTTCTTATCTCGATCAGACATCAAAGTCGCTTTATTCTTATGCTGATTCTGCCGGTCTTCCGTTTTCGTTCAATGATTTTTATGGAAAAATTTCTTTCAACAGTGCAAATGGCAGCAAGGTTAATTTTTTCGGCTTCCGCTTTGCTGATAGAGTAAAGTATCAGCATATTGCTGATCTGCATTGGGAGAATGTGGGCTTCGGTTCAAACTTTGTTGTTATTCCGGGTGCGAACTCTGCCCTCATTGAAGGGAACTTTGCCTATTCTAAATATAATATTGCGCTTGAAGAAACAGATGGATTGCCGCGCACAAGCGAGATAGCCGGTTTTAATGGCGGACTCAACTTTACTTACTTCCTGGGCACTGATGAATTCAAATATGGCATTGAAGTACTGGGCACGCGAACTGATTACAGTTTGATAAACCCGGTGAAACTCCGAATTTCAGATATACAAAACACGAGTGACATTGGTGGTTTTCTGAAATATAAAAAAGTGGTGGCAGGTTTTGTAATTGAGCCGGGGCTCCGCATCAGTTACTATCCATCGTTTCCCGAATTTTCTTTTGAACCGCGGCTTGGATTGAAATACAACATCACGGATTTCCTTCGCTTTAAGGCAGCAGGCGGTGAATATTCGCAAAACCTTTTGGCTGCAACAAGCGACAGGGATGTTGTGAATTTATTTTATGGATTTCTTACCGGATCGAATGAACTGCCTGATAAATTTAACGGTGCTACGATTACTTCCAAGCTTCAGAAGGCAGAACATGCTGTGGTAGGGTTCGAAGTTGATCTTCCGAAACATCTTTCTCTCAACCTCGAAGGGTATTACAAGAACTTCAGACAGATTGAAAATGTAAATCGCGACAAAATTTTTGAGGACAATAATGCCAATTACGATAAACCAGACAATCAGAAAAAAGATTTCATCATCGAAAGTGGAAAGGCCTATGGCGCAGAGGCATTGCTTACGTACGACCGTCATGATTTATACGTGTGGGTGGCTTACACGCTGTCGTGGGTTACGCGAAATGATGGGGTGCAGGAGTATTATCCCTTCTTCGACCGCAGGCATAACCTGAATGTGGTAACGGCTTACAAATTCGGGAAGAAAAAATTATGGGAAGCAAACGTGCGTTGGAATTTCGGCTCGCCATTTCCGTTTACCCTCACTCAAGGGTTTTATGAGCAGCTAACTTTTAATCAAGGAGTGGGTACTGATGTTACGCATCAAAACGGAAATCTGGGAATTTATTATGACGATCTCAACAAAGGGCGATTGAGCTACTATCATCGCCTCGATTTCTCGGTGAAGCGCGGATTTCAGGTTTCAAAAAACTCGAAACTGGAAGCAACTGTCAGCGTTACCAATGCTTATGACCGCAACAATATTTTTTATGTGAACCGCGTTACCAACGAGCGGGTTTATCAACTGCCTGTGCTCCCAAGTTTTGGATTGAGTTTGACTTTTTAGCTCCGGTTTAGCATCCATATTCCGGAAATTTACCTTTTCATTCTCCGTAAAAGCCATTTTTCTGCCTGAAAAGCCATTCCTGAGGACGAAAAATGCCATATTCTTCCTGATAATCAAAACAAATATCCTAAAAATTTGATTAATTTGAATGATTTTATATGAATCACGGTTAGTTTTTACTTATTTACGGTTAGTTTAGATAGAATTACGGTTAGTTTTTGGCAATTCACGATTAGTTTATCCTGATTTACGATTAGTTTTTGACGAATAACGATTAGTTTTTGCAGATTTACGATTAGTTTTTGACGAATAACGATTAGTTTTTGCATATTTACGATTAATTTTTTGAGAATTACGATTAATTGATGCCGTATTTATGGACATCTAAAGCCGTTTGTGGAAGAAAAATTTACTATTGACGAAAGGAAATGGCTATTATCCGAAGAAGCAAAGAAATACAGGAGTTAAAAAATCAATCTGCACTTCACTCCCGCAAAACTATCGGCCATAGAAAAAAACAATTCAGTTTTTTTCTTTTTGGTGAGAGAAGAAAAACTTTCATTCGCATCAATTTTACGATGATGATGCACCACTTGCTTCGCACAAAGATAGCCCGCCATGCCACCCACCAAAACATCAGAAGCCCAATGCGTGTGTTCAACCATTCGGGAAATGCCAACCAAACCCGCCAGCGAATAAGCAACGATGCCCACCGCTTTTGTATCGCTATACTGCATAGCAAACACCGTTGCAATTGCAAATGCAGTAGAAGTATGGCCGGAAGGAAAGGCATCGAAGTAAGAAACATCTCTTCCGATTGAAGTAATAGAAGGATCATACTGCTTGAAGAAGCCATACCAGTATCCACCCCGGTGACCTTTACCATAAGCAGAAGTATAAGATGCAGAAGGGCGCTCTCGCGAAGTGCAATATTTTACAACCCGCACCCACACACCGGAAGTAATTGCCGCCTGAGAAGCAAGCAGCGAGGTTTGAAAAAGTTTTTTATTCTTAGTAAACAATCCATACACCCCGCACACGGAAATTACACCAATGCCATACGTGCTTCCGAATTCAGTAACGATAGGCGAAGTGAAATTAACAAAACTATTCTTGCTTTTAAGGTAGCGCATGTTTTCATCAATCGCATAATCGTATTTAAAAAGCACCACCGTAGCCCCCGCCACGCCCGCAGCCCAAAACCAATCCCTCGCTTTCATGTGAATGGGAGAAACAAACTGCTCACCGAAATCATGAACCAGCGAAGGCAAATATCCATTGTGCGATCGGAGAGACAAAACCGAATCGCGCTTCAGAAATTTACAAATAGAAACGGAAGAATCAGCCAATGCGCTGCACATTTCTGCCCTGCTTAAGAGAATGATGATGAAAAGGAAAAAAAATTTCCGCATTTGTAATCAGTACCTATTCGATGTTCGCACCGCGCGAAGGTGAAAATATTTTATTAAAACTTTTCAACTTCTTTTTCCCGTTCTACTATTTCAAGTATGTTTGCACCCCGTGAAGAAATAACGATTGAGAATCTTTCTTCTCATAACTAATTCTTAATTTTTAATTCTTACTTACGGTGTCCACAACAAAATACATTTTCGTTACAGGCGGAGTTACGTCATCGCTCGGCAAAGGAATCATTTCCGCATCGCTTGCAAAGCTTTTGCAGGCACGCGGATACAAAGTCACCATTCAAAAATTTGATCCCTACATCAATGTTGATCCCGGCACACTAAATCCTTACGAACATGGAGAATGTTATGTAACCAATGACGGTGCAGAAACCGATCTTGACCTCGGTCACTACGAACGATTCCTGAATGTACCCACATCTCAAGCCAACAACGTAACCACCGGGCGCATTTATCAAACCGTAATCAACAAAGAACGCGAAGGCGCCTACCTCGGAAAAACAGTACAAATCATTCCCCACATCACAGATGAGATAAAAAGAAGGATGACCTTGCTTGGCGAGTCAGGAGAATTTGAAATCATCATTACGGAAATCGGTGGCACCGTTGGCGATATCGAATCACTGCCTTATGTTGAAACAGTTCGTCAGTTGAAATGGGAACTCGGAAGTTCTGCAATGGTAATTCATCTCACGCTTGTACCTTTTCTCGCAGCCGCAGGCGAATTGAAAACAAAACCCACCCAACACTCAGTAAAAGCATTGCTCGAACTCGGAGTACAACCCGATATTCTGGTTTGCCGCACCGAACATTCACTCAATACAGACCTTCGGAGAAAAATTGCACTCTTCTGCAACGTGAATGTAAATGCAGTTATCGAGTCCATTGATGTTGATACCATTTATGACGTACCTTTATTAATGTACAAAGAACAACTCGACAAAGTTGTTCTCGCAAAATTAAAACTCCCTCTCCAGCACGAACCCGAACTTGAACAATGGAAAGCATTCCTCGGCAAATTAAAAAACCCGGTCAATGAAGTACGAATTGGTCTCGTTGGAAAATACATTGAGCTGAAAGATGCTTACAAATCAATCGCTGAATCATTCATTCATGCCGGTGTCGCAAACGAATGTCGGGTAAATGTAGAATGGATTCATTCAGACAAACTCAATGCTGACAATTTTGAAAGCAAACTAAGCGGACTTCACGGAGTGCTTGTTGCACCCGGCTTTGGCGACAGAGGCATTGAAGGAAAAATAGCTGCCATAAAATACGTTCGCGAAAACAATATTCCTTTTTTTGGAATCTGTCTCGGCATGCAATGCGCCATGATCGAATTCGGAAGAAATGTTCTCGGATGGAAAGATGCACACTCAACAGAAATGAATCCTGAAACGAAGCATCCAGTCATTCACATGATGGAAGATCAGAAAAGCATCACTCGTAAAGGAGGCACTATGCGGCTTGGAGAATATTCCTGCATGCTCACCAAGGGAACAAAAGTTGCAACCATCTACGGAAAGACAAAAATCGGTGAACGTCATCGCCATCGTTTCGAATTCAACAGTAAATTTCTTCCTTCTTACGAGGAAGCAGGAATGATTGCAGCAGGAATAAACCCCGATTTGAATTTAGTCGAGATCATTGAACTGAAAAACCATCCGTGGTTTATCGGTGTACAATATCATCCCGAATACAAAAGCACGGTTGAAAATCCACATCCGCTTTTTGTAAAATTTGTGAGAGCAGCACTGGAAAAATCGAAGTAATAAATTTCACTTTTTGTAAGATTGTCTCTGCGAAAAAAAACGCAGACTAGGAGAATTAAAAAAATCTACATATCCACGGCTGATTTTTTAATGCTTATCTGATCACTCTTTCACAATTCGTTTTATTACTGATCCTTTTTCCGAAGAAATTTTTGCAAAATAAACTCCTTCGCGAAGATCATTAAGATACAATGTTTCTTCAGCAACAGATTTTTCCAAACAGATTTCCTTCACAATTTTTCCTGTCATATCAGAAATCTGAACAGTAACTTTAGTATTCAATTTTGTAAGAGAGAGAGCAATTTTATCATGAAATGGATTTGGATAAACGCTCACGTTGGCAGAATTAAAGTTGAGTTGAGGAACCGAATTTGTAAAAAGAATCTGACGAATGCCTGCAGATTTTTTATGATCTGTCTGCAGTCCGCTCAAATCTTTTGTTGACATGTAAAGGATGGGTTGCTTTTTCATGTTGTTCGGTGTATTATCCATCCACAAGTAAGTTACAATGTGAGAAACAATGTCAAGCCCTGCTCCGTAATTGTAAACAAGGACTTCATCAATTTTTATTCTGCCAACATTATTAAATACACCACCTGATTGAGCCGGCAAATTCAAAGTGCCGTATGCATCATATGTAGTCGTTACCACGCCCGTAATATTTGCAACACCATTTGACCCGGTTACGCTGTCGGAGTAGGATTGACCAAATGTGAACGGATAAGCAAAAATCCTGAATCCGTTAGTGAAATTATCCTGGGCGCTGAAAACCACAGTGCCAACTTCTTTATAGGAGGTGGTTGAAGTATTATAAAACTCATAGGTTGTCCCTCCTTGCGTAACATCCACAATTTCTGCTGCCATGTTTGCCGTTGGGAAAACAGTAGCGTAATTTGTAAACTGTGGCTGCATAAAGTTAAACTCCCTTGTGTTTAATGTACTGGGCAGAGAAGACAAATTCCACACAACCCCAGCTCCGGCAGACCCCGGCTGCATCGCAGCGGTATCAACCACAATTTTGTAAGCAAACGTGTCCGCATAAATCGGATTGTAGCTTGATGTAATTGTTGGCTGAGCAAATAAATTAAAAGCAAATATTGAAATAAGCAAACTGAGTAGAGATGTTTTTTTCATTTATCTTTTTAAGGTTTTGAGTGCGCAAGATAAAACATATTTCTTACAGAAAGCAAAACAAATATTGACACTTTTTAGAATTTCATGCGTAAAAACTGATTCTGTTAAAAAAAAGTTCATTCATTCACCTAACCTTTTGGTTCATTCATCCCAACTTTTGATACGTTAACAAAAAATCTTCAAAAATCAGCACGGCTTTTGTTGAAGTGTATATAAAATTTATCTATCTTAGCATCCAAATTCACAAGGCAAAATCCAAACCCGTCTGTTTGGAATGAAAATTTAATAGCAATTTAATTCTGAATTCGTCTTTCTCAAGTAACCAATAAAAAAAAATTATCAAAATGAAATTAAACTCTACACAATCAGCAATCCGAGTTTTAATTTTTTCACTGTTCCTTCTTTGCTTTGCTCAGCAAGGGTTTGGACAAACCATCGGGATTAATTATGTCCCATCACAACCTGCCGGGGCTCTTACTTGGAATAGTGCAGCTACAGCTCTGGCCACACTTAACGGAGCTGATGATGTGCTCGCCTCATTTACCCCTCCGGCTACATGGGGCGGATTTTATTATGGAGGTGTTTGGTATCCACAGGCAACAACCACATTTTATGTATCATCAAATGGTTGGATGTCCGTTGCAAAGCCCGGTGATCCCATACCACCGAGTTCCCTTCCTGTAAATGACCTTGCTGGAAATCCATACCGCATTATCGCACCTTTATGGGATGATTTAAAACTTCATGCAACGGGGGGAGGGGTTACATGGAAAGTGACAGGTACACCCACAACCAGAGTTTTAATTGTAGAATGGAGAGGTGTATACTGGGACAAAACGGGGGCTGACACTGCAATTTCTTTTCAGGTTCGTATTTATGATCATCAACAAACTATTGCTGCAAATCGTGATGGAATTGAATTCAGGTATAAAAGAAACGGAACTTCCACATATGGATTAAGTGTTACTCCATCTGCTTCAATCGGCTTAAGCGGATTTTGTGCGAACGATATTGAAGCGTGGACAAATGCCTCTGGTGCAACTATCAGTAAAACTGTCCCTGAGGCCATTGTAGCAACAAAACCATCTGATCCTGCAAGCTATAGATTTACGCCAGTTGCACATCCAAATGATGATTGCGCTGCACCTTATGCCATGGTTTTTAATCCAGGTCTCCCTCTCATTTCATCCTTGGGAACCTTACTTCATTCTACATTATCTGCAGCACTTCCAACTCCGGGTTGTGGAGCAACAGCAACGAACTTTAGTGATGTATGGTTTTCATTTACCAAGCCAGCAAACATTACAAACTTCGAACTCTTTACTGACTCTCTTGATTGCAGAGGGGTAAATTACACAACAGGCATTGAGGTTTTCACTGCCTGCGGCACTGCACTTGCCGGTGGATGTAATTTCGGAGCTGCTGGACCTGCAGGAACAAATGCATCATCTTATCTTAACCTTACAAATCTTCCATGTGCTTCCACACCATATCTTGTGCGGGTATTTTCCTCTGACACTCTTTATCGAAGCTATTTTCGTTTCAACATTCGACCGCCCGGAAGAACCTGTGCGTATTCAAATGATATTACTGGATGTGGACTCCCTTATAATTCCCCCCCTTTATCCGCCCTCAATTTCACAAATGATTACGACAGTTTATATCCTGCCTGCCACAGTCGCGTAGAGCATGGAGAAGATTATGTTTTCTCTTACACGCCTGCAGCCACGCAATGTGTAAATTTTCAACTTGTAAACACGCCTGCTAACTCAAACCCCGGTTTATTTATTTATGCAAATGGTTGCCCCTCGCCTAACGCAGGTCCAACAGGAAGTGAAGTTTGTTACGGAAGCGTTACTTCTGCAGGTGGTGCCCCGTTAAGTTTTAACAGCGTTACTCTTACTGCCGGTCAGACATATTACTTTGTTGTAGATAATGACAGTTCCGGTGCTAACCCTTCTTTACCTCTTTTTAATCTCAATATAACAATTTCCGGTTCAGGCACACCCTTGAATGATCCCTGTAGTGGAGCTACAAGTTTCCCTGTAACAGTTGCTGCAAATTGCGTGGGAGGAACAGCCGGGGATAACAGTTGCGCCACACCTTCTGCAGCAGGAACAGTACCGGTTCCGGGCTGTGGCAGCTTTACGGATGGTATCACGCCTGATGTTTGGTTTACTTTTACTTCTCTTTCCATTCAGCCGCATCAGATTAATGTAAACCCTGCCGGTGGTACTCCCGCTCAGGATCTTGCCATGCAAATATACACTGGCGGTTGTGGTGGTCTTGTCTTACTTGCAGGGGCTTGTGACGACAACAGTAATGGCTTGATGCCTTCGCTTTCCATCGTACCTACAGGTGTAGGTGTTGTTTACTATGTAAGAATCTGGTCAAACAATGGAACCAAACCAGGTCAATTCACAATTTGTGCTGTTCAGGGTTGTACTCCTACTAACGACTTATGCTCTGGTGTAATTACCTTAAATGTTGGTCAACCCTTACAAGGAGATAATGGCTGCTCTACAGGGACTGCCGAACCTTTTTCCGGTGTTAGTGCTGGCTGCTGGACAAACACTGGTGGTGCAGGTCAGATTCAAACTGTTTGGTACAATTTTATTGCTATTAATGCACAAATGAGAATCCGCCTTCGTCTTCTCACAATGTTCGATTCTCAAATGGCGCTTTATTCTTCTACCGGTGCGGGGGCTAACACATGTGCAGGCACTTTCGCTCAAATTTTTTGTAATGATAACGGTCCAAATACCTGCGGTGCTGGTGGTACTATCAGGTGGTCGGAAATTACAGCTACCGGTTTAACTGTCGGTAATACTTATTTTCTTCGTGTGGATGGAGTAAATGCAAATACAGGTACTTTTGAACTAACTCTTGAAGACGGAGTCAATCCATATCCTCCGATCAATACTCAGGATTGTGCATTGGCTCAAAGTATTTGCGGAAACGCAGGTTTTACTGTTGCCGATCCGGGTTTTCAGGGTACCGGAAATATTTGTGACATGGCGAACAACGGTGGAACTACATGCATGGCATCAGGTGAGCGGGGATCAGCATGGTACACATGGTCTGTTACGGGCGCTGCAGGAACCGGTACTGATATGAATTTTTTAATCTCCCCAAATTCTCCGAACGATTATGACTTTATTTTATACCTGGTTGATACTACTTCTATGATGAATGGAAATCCCGGTGGCGATGGTGTTCCCGCAGTTGCTAACTACTGTAATTCATTAAGCACTTCCGCTGCGTTTCCTGCTGTTTCATGCAACTGGTCTGCCTGCGGAAATACAGGATGTAATGCTTCAGCGGGTACTTTGACTATTACCGGAACGGCCGGTTCTTACTATCAGGGTGGTGGTGGGGCTCCTTGCCTAGCACCTGCTATTCATTTACCTCCTGGAGTGACAGGAACCTTCTTGTTGCAAACAAGTAACTATACCACATCTACTGCAGGTTTTAGTATTAACTGGCAGGGAACTCCGATAAATGGCAATCCTCCAAGTATGATCTGGCAAGGTTCCACTACTACTTGGGGTACATTAGCCAATTGGTCTCCGACCTGTGGACAAGTTCCTGACTGTGTTACTAATGGAATCCCTGCCTTTATCGGAACCGGTGGCAGCCAAATGCCAAATATTATTGCTTCAACTACTGTTAAAGATCTTACCATTAATGCAGGTGCGACACTCACTATAACCGGTGCTGCAACTGTACTTTCAATATGTGGTAATTTTACCAATAATGGAACATTGACTTGCAATCCATTAAGTACTATCACATTTATAGGAAACCTTAATCAGTCAATTAGCGGAATCTTCGCTGCTGCATCTAACCAGTTTTACAATCTCACAGTCAACAAAGGAGCCAATACGCTTACTTTCAATACCAATATTTATTGTCAGGGTAATTTTACAGTTACAGGACCTAACGGAATTGTAAATATTAACAGTAAGAACCTTGAAGTAGGTGGAAATTTTTACAACTACAATGGCAATACAAGTTTAACTGGTTTAGCAAACAGTACCATTGCATTTACTAGACGGAGTGCCGTAAATGAGACTTACCAGAATGACGGTGCAAATCTCACGCTCAATAATGTGAGTATGCGAACATTAATTGCCGGTACTCTTACCCTTAATGCGAATGCAACAAGTGACTTGATTATCGGTGCAAATGGTGTCTTGTCGTTGGGTACAGGGGGCTTTGGCCAAAATGGTGTAATTGTTACTCCTGTAGGCACTGCAAGAGAAGTAAATGTGTTGAACAGTGCTGCGGCTGCCTGCAATGCCGGATGTGCTTCAAGCTATGTGCAAGGTAAATTAAGGAGAGCAATTCCGAATGGCGCAGCATCACTTGCCTCTTTTGATTTTCCTGTTGGCGAAGCAACAAAGTTATATCAACGCGCAAATATTACTTATACTGCTGCCACAACGGGAGCGTATAATTTGTTAGCGCAGTTTAAAACCTGGGGTGGCGCAAACTGCGCAGGACCTCCCGGTGCAGGCCCTGTAGCAAGTGAATGTGTAACTGCAACATATTCTGCACTTCCTTATTTCGATCATGGATATTGGAATATTGATGCAAGTATTGGTGCACCAACCGGAACCTACACGGCAACGCTCTATAATAATACTGTTGGAAATAATACAGGCATGGGATGGACTGTTGTTAAAGCTACTTCAGGTTCCTGCGCTTTTGCTTTATCCGGTGCTTGCTTTGTAGGAAGTACAGCAGGAGCCACACGAAGAGATGCCTTAAACGGTTTCTCTGATTTTGCCACTGTTCAATCTCAAACCCCACTCCCGATTGAATTGTTATCTTTTGACGCATCACCATTAAATGTAGGTGTGCATTGCAAGTGGGTAACTGCAACGGAAATCAACAACGATCATTTCGATATTGAGAGAAGTAAGGATGCCTATACATTTAAAGCAATCGGTCAGGTTAAAGGATTTGGCTCCGGAGTTTCAACTCAGAACTTATCTTATTCGTTTGATGACAATGAACTTTGCACAGGTACTCTTTACTACCGTTTAAAACAAACGGATATAAATGGTACTTTCACTTACAGCGATGTGGTTGCGGTTAATTGTAAAAACTCGCTCGTAAATCTTGCACCAAACCCCGCCAGAACGAATATCAATCTAAACTTCTTCGAACCGCAAACAGGGATGGTAACAGTTGAAGTTTCTGATATGATTGGACAGATTGTGATTCGTCAATCTTATAATGTAGAAAAAGGATTTAACGACCAAAATGTTGATATCGCTTCTTTGCCAAATGGTGTTTACTACCTTAAGATTTTAAACCGAGACAACCAACCGGATGAAGTAGCAAGGCAGATAAAGTTTCTGAAATATTGACGATGGAATGATCTTAATGAAAATTGCTGATCTGACAGGTCGGCAATTTTCATTTTATTTAGTTTGTATATTCAAAAAAAATAGTACTTTTAGCGTGCTAATTTAAACAACAATTTTCATGAGAAGATTTTATCTTTCTCATTTCCTTTTCAGATTTTTATTTTCTACTGAAATTTTTTCAGTTGCATATTTTTTCTTATTGAAATCATTTGCTCAAAATCGTTTAACTTGCAAAAAATAATTCGCATGAAAACTTTCCCTACAACCTTCGCTAGATTTTTATTTGCGGGAGTATTTATTTTACTTCAGCAAAGTTTTTCTTATTCACAATCAACGGGAATAAATTATACTTACTCTACTCAAGCATACGGTGCATGGGCTGCAAATGGAGGTGCTGTAATTGCTGGTAGTCCAGGTGCAGATAATACTCTTTTTACAATTACCCCTCCTCCAGGAGTAGGTGCAAATCAATGGAATGGATTCTTTTTCGGAAGCACTTATTTTCCTCCAGGACAACCAATTTATATTTCTTCAAATGGTTTTATGTCATTCATAAATCCTGGATCTTCAATACCAACCAATAGCCTAGCTACCAGCCCTTATGCAGTGATCGCTCCCCTTTGGGATGATCTGGCAGTTGCCCCTGCCGGAAATATTAATTGGAGAATTGTGGGGGGAGGATCCCCCAACAGAAAATTAGTTGTTGAATGGAACCAGATGCTTTGGGATAAAGGTGCCGCTGTTCAGGCAATTACTATGCAGGTAACCATATGGGAAAAGACGGCAGTTCTTGCAAATGTTATCGACATAAAATATCTGAACAATGGAGCCGGAATCGCGAATATTAATAATGCATCAAGTGGTGCCTCAGTTGGTTTGTCAGGTTTTTGCTCAGGAGACTTTTATAGCTATGCTTCTGTTCCCGGAGCCGGAGCTCCAGTGAAAACAGCTGAAAATACTACCCTTGCATCTCATCCATCTACAACATTTTTCTATCGTCTCACTCCCAATGTTCATCCAAACGACAATTGCGCAAGTGCGCAGGCAATTGTCTTTAATCCGGCATCGTTTCTCATTCCAACTCCTGGAACTACTCTTCACTCTACCATATCTGCTGCCCCGGCAGGATGCTGGGGTGCTCCGATTACAAATGCTGCAGATGTGTGGTTTACTTTTACGAAACCAGCAGGCATTACTAACTTTGAAATATTTACAGACAGTTTAGATTGCAGAGGTCCTAATTACAAAACAGGAATCGAAGTTTACACTTCCTGTGGTGGTGCACCTGTAGCATGTAATTTCGGAAGCGCGGGACCTTCGGGTACTGCATCTTCCTATCTCAATATGACTAATGCTTCTTTTGGAGTTCCCTGTGCTTCGCAGCAGTATTGGGTGAGAGTTGCTACTGATACAACTTACAAAGGGTATTTTAGGTTCTACATCCGTCCACCGGGAAGAGATTGTGCTTTTGCAACCAATATAACTCCTTGCGGTATTCCTTACACTGCACCTGCTGGCTTATCTACCTGCGGCTTCGCCAACGATTACGATAGTATAAACTCGCTCTGTCATCATTCCTTTCAAAAAGGAGAGGACTATGTGTTTACCTACACTCCTCCTGTTTCACAATGTGTAGACTTTCATTTGAACAATACACCGCCCAATTCTTTTCCTGGATTATTTATTTATGATGGCTGCCCTAACGTGTCCAGTTGCCTTGGTATTGTAACCGGATTAGGAGGAACCAATCTTATCTTTAGTAACTTTACACTGAGTGCCGGAGTTCCTTATTACTTTGTGGTTGATTACGATAGTTCAAACTTCACTACTTGCCTCAGTATGTTCGACTTCAGTATTAGCACAAGTCTCACGAGCGCGCCAGGCAATGATTTGTGTGCAAGTGCGCCTGTAATTCCAGTAAACGTTTCGGCAGTGTCTTCTTGTACGGGGGTTACAAATTACAATAACAGTTGTGCTACTCCTTCTGCAGCCGGAATTCCTTTACCGGGATGTGGAGCATTTACGGATGGAGTTACACCTGATGTGTGGTTTACTGTTGTTTCAAATGGCACTACTTCCCCGCATCAAATCAATGTAAATCCGGGTTCTCCGACTGCCCAGGATTTAGCGATGGCAGTTTATACAGCGCCTTCCTGCGCTGGACCATTTACATTAGTAAACTGCGATGATAATTCAGGTGGCTTTTCGATGCCTTCTTTAACTGTAGTTCCTCCTGTGGGACCTGCCACTACTTACTATGTGAGAGTTTGGTCTAATGACGGAACCCAACCCGGAAACTTTAATATTTGTGCTATCGTTGGCTGCACTCCAGCAAATGATTTACCATGCAGTGCTGTGAATCTTACTTTAGGCGTACCTGTTAATGGGGATAACGGCTGCTCCTCAGGAGCAGGTGAACCGGCAATAGTGGGAGGTGCTTCATGTTGGGGTGGTGCTGCTAATGCTATAAATACAGTTTGGTATAAATTTACGGCTCCGGCATCAGGAAGTGTTATCATTCGAACTCGGTTATTTACTTTGTTTGATTCGCAAATTGCATTGTTCAGCGGTGCCTGTGGCCCGGCACTAGTTGAAATTGCATGTAACAATGATGTGGTTGCCGGATGTGGTGGATATTTGTTTTCATATCGTTATTCTCAAATTACAAGCCCTGCATTAATACCCGGAAATATTTACTACATTGCTGTTGATGGCAGAGGTTCAAACACCGGTTCATTTGAAATAATTGCAATTGATGGAACTTCTAGTTTCCCTCCTGTTCCTGTACAAGATTGTGCACTCGCACAGACAATTTGTTCGAATTCAACATTCACAGTTGCTGATCCCGGTTATCAGGGCATCGGAAATTATTGTGACGTTGCCGCACCAACAAGTTGTATTGCAAGTGGCGAAAAAGCATCAGCATGGTATATCTTTTCAATTGCTGCTCCGGGTGGCTTGGTACAGTTCTCTATAAATCCTTTTAACAGTACAGATTACGATTTTTTCCTTTTCAGAATAGATGGAGTTGCCAACCCTTGTGCTCAGCTTGCAGCAGGAAATCTTGCAGCTTTCCCGTTTTACTCTTGCAGCTGGACAGACACTTATGGTCCCACCGGAATGTCGAATGCAATTGCAGGAACAAGTGCGGCTAATGTTTGTACTGGAGCAATTGGCCCGGCTTTCCATCCTGCATACACTGTCACAGGTGGAGAAACATTTTTGTTATATCTCAGTAACTGGACAAACAATACCTCGGGTTTTACACTTGACTGGTTGGGTACTCCGATCAGCGGTACGCCCCCTGTTCGTTATTGGCAGAACAGCATTGATAATGTTTGGACAAACAATGTAAACTGGACTCCAACTTGCGGTGGCGTTCCTGATTGCTATACAAATGGAATTGCAGCCGTCATAACAAATGTCGGTGTTGCTCCTGTTATTTCAGCAAATACTTCGGTAAAAGATATTACTATTAATCTGGGTGCTACTCTGACAATTGGGATTGGAGTCAATGTTGATGTGTGCGGGGATTTCACGAACAACGGAACGCTTGTTTGTGCTGCTAATTCAACGATACGTTTTGTCGGAATTGCAAATCAAAATATCAACGGAACCTTTGGTATCGGAAATGCATTCAATCATTTCACTGTGCAGAAAGGCAGCGGCTGGGTTAAGTTGAATACTAATATTTACATAAATGGAAATGATTCAATCATTGGCGGAATAGTTGACAATAATCTAAAAAATACATTTCTTAAAGGAAATTTCTATAACTATAGTGGGGCAGCGAGTTTTACGAATATGGGCGTTGGTGCAGGAGGAAGTACTTTAAACTTTACCGGTGCTGCTCCTCAGAATTATACAAATCTTGTTAGTAATCTTACCCTCAATAATGTTACAATGAATCAGACCACTGCTTCAACAGTTGTGCTTGCTGCGGGAGCTTTCAACGATATGATTCTTGGAACAGGTGGACTGCTAACGCTTACTTTGGGGATTATCAACACCGGAGCAGCACAAAAAGTTGATGTTACAAACTCTACAGCTGCTGCTGTTACTGCCGGTAATGCTACTAGTTATGTTGAAAATGTTTTGAGGCGTGCTATTCCTCTAGCTCTCGGAGTGTACGAGTTCCCTCTCGGAATCACTTCGAAAGGATACCAACGATTCTCGCTGCAATATACAACAGCACCCACCACAGTGTATTCCCTTACAGGAAAATTCCGACTCTGGTCTCCATTGCCAGCTGCTGGACCAAATGTGACAGAATGTATTTCTGCCAACTACAGTTGCTGTGCGCCTTATGATAATGGTTACTGGACGATGGACGCAAGCAGCGTATCGGGCTGGGGAACCTACACTGCCAATGCCTACCCGCTAAATGTAACGAATGATATCGGAGGTGCACCAAACGGATACTCCATTATGAAATCGCCTTCCAATAATGGCTTAGGGGCATGGGTAATGCAGGGAACATGCGTAACCCCGGGAATGGGTGTTGCTCCTGTTTCCAGAACGGCATTAAATTCTTTTTCTGATTTCGGTGTTGTTCAATACACTTCTCCGCTGCCGATTGAACTTTTGAGTTTTGAAGCAGATCAGGACTTAGATGGAACTGTTCTTTCCTCATGGGCAACTGCTACTGAAATCAACAACGATCATTTTGAAGTGGAGCGAAGCGTAAATGGCAATGATAATTTCAAAAATATTGGAACCGTAAAAGGATTTGGTGCAGGCACTACTACAAATAATCACTACTATACATTACGTGATCAAGACCAATGCAACGGTATAAACTATTATCGCATCAGACAAGTTGATATTGATGGACGCTTCACTTATAGTAACGTAGTAGCAGTTCGTTGCCGCAATAAGGATGATTTAGTTTCAGTATTTCCAAATCCATCTAATACAAAAATCAATATTGGCTTCTTCGAAACTGCCGACAGCAAGGTGACCATTGATATTCTTGATATGTTCGGCAATGTTGTTTCATCTTCGTTGTTCGCAGTGAAGAAGGATTTGAATAACGTGGAAATGAAAATTGATCAATTGTCAAATGGCTTTTATTATTTGCGCTTTAGGAACACTGATATAGGTAACGAAGCAACAAGACAAGTTAAGTTCCTGAAATATTGACAAATATTTTCTCTCATTGAGATGCCGGAAATTTTTTCTGGCATTTTTTATTTCTACCCCTTTCCCCTTCTCTTAAACAGTTCTCAGAATTTCTATCTTTGCGCGCTTAAAAAAAATAAATGGACAGAAACTCGATCATCGGAATTATTCTTATCGGCATTCTCATTATTGGGTATTCCATTTACACGCAACCTTCCGAAGCTGATCGTAAAACAATGCAGCATACTGCTGATTCCATTCAGGCAGTAAGAAAAGCTGAACAACAACTCGCAGCAAATCAAAAAACTTTCAAGGACAATTCCGTTGCTGTTGCCGATTCTGTAATTACCGATTCTGTAAAATCAGAAATGTCACATCAGCAATTCGGGATTTTCTCTGCTTCGGCTACGGGCACCGAACAGATTTACACTTTAGAAAATGACCTGATGAAAATATCCATTTCTTCAAAAGGCGCATGTGTCAAAGCTGTTGAATTAAAAAACTATAAGTCATATGACGGAAAGCCAGTCACACTTTTGAGCGGAGATTCGTCTTCCTTTAACCTTTCCTTTCCTTCACAAAATCGTTCCATTAACTCAACCGATCTTTTCTTTTCTTCTGCAGGAATAATTGCTAAAGGATCAGTGAAAATACTTTCGCTAAAGTTGAATGCGGGCGAAAATAAATTTGTTGAATACAATTACTCTATGACTGATGGAAGTTACCTCGTTGGATTCAAAGTAAATGTTACGAATCTGAATGATGTGATTGCCCCAAATGCAACCTACCTTGCATTCGATTGGAAGGATCATATTCGTCCGCAGGAAAAAAGCATTAAGAGCGAACGTGCTGCTACGACAGTTTATTACCATTTCATAGAGGAAGAAGTTGACAAAATAAGCCCCGCGAAAGATGAACAGCAATCGCTCAAAACAAAAGTAAAATGGATTGCTTTCAAGCAGCAGTTTTTCACTTCCGTTTTAATTGCCGACAATGCATTCGATTCTCCGGTTGTTGAAACCCGCACCGATGCAGGCAACGACAAATATGTAAAAAACCTCTCCGCTTCTTTTGCTTTACCTTATGATCATAAAAGTGATGAAAGTTACGGGATGAAATTTTATTTCGGTCCGAACCATTACCAGACGTTGAAGAAGATTGAAGGACTTGATCTTGAAAAACAAATTGACCTTGGATGGGGAATCTTTGGTTATGTAAATAAATTTCTTGTCATCCCGATTTTTAATTTCCTGAGCAGCTTCAATATTAATTTCGGAATCATCATTTTAATTCTCACAATCATTATCCGTATTGTTTTACTGCCTCTCACGTTTGGTTCGTTCAAGAGTCAGGCAAAAATAAAAGTGCTTGCGCCCGAGATGGCTGAGATCAATGAAAAGCATAAGGATGATGCCATGAAGAAGCAACAGGAAACGATGGCGCTTTACAAGAAAGCCGGTGTAAACCCGCTGGGCGGCTGCATTCCGGGCTTGCTCCAGATGCCGATACTCATTGCCATGTTCAGGTTCTTCCCAACTTCTATTGAGCTTCGTGGTGAAAGTTTTTTGTGGGCAAAAGATTTATCCACATACGATTCAGTTCTCGATCTCGGCTTCAACATTCCTTTTTACGGAGACCATGTCAGCTTATTCACTTTGCTGATGACGGTTTCCACATTGCTTTTTACAAAGCTGAATATGCAGATGACGAGCGCCAGCAATCCGCAAATGAAATGGATGATGTACATCATGCCGGTAATGTTTCTCGGTGTCTTCAATAATTATTCTGCCGGATTGAGCTACTATTATTTCCTCAGTAATATTTTCGGCCTTGGTCAGCAATATCTTTTCAAAGCATTTATTGATGAAGAATCCATTCACCGACAGATTCAGGAAAACAAAAAGAAAGTGGTTAAGAAATCAGGATTCCAACAGCGGCTGGAAAAAATGGCGAAAGAACGTGGTTATCCGGTGAAGAAATAATAATCGCATTCCATTTTTGATTTCATATTGCCCTTCAAATACCTAAATAGAAACCATTACTTTGCAAAAAAGGTGTATCATTTAGTCAGCGGAGATTTGTTGTATTAGAAAAAGATAAAGAGAATTAGCGCTAATCACAACCCGTCTTCCCTCCATATCCAATCCCTCTTCTCTGCGTTGTAATACCCATAAAGATTGCCATTATTGAAGCGGATGACATCATCAGTTACCCATTGATATTTTTCAAACTCCGGAACTATCAAAACACTTCCTCCTTTTGAGATAAGACCGAAACGCGACCCTCTTTTAATCAAGGCAACATCTTTCTTAAAGGCAGAAATAAAAACGTAATTGAAAGGGATATTTATTTTTCCGGTAATGTCAATCACTCCGAAGGAGTTTTTGAGTTTCACTGCTGCTGCACCTTCTGAAAACTGATTCACCATATCATACTTAAAAGGAACAAGCGTTTTGTTGTCAAGATCAATGTATCCCCACTTTCCTTTTCTTCGTGCGGCAACCGGAAGATCGCTTTTATAAAAATGAAGATCGTCATATAGAGAAGGAATAATTTTATTTCCGGTGCTGTCAATGATGGATGCTTTCGCTTTTTGTTTCACTACAGCAAAGCCGTCCATGAATTCACTTTTGTCAATTGCCTGCTTATCGAAATCGTAAATGAGCGGAATGGAAATGTTTCCGTTTGCATCTGCATATCCGCATTTGTCGTCTTTCGCAATCAATGCAAGGCCTGAAGAAAATTTTCCGATGGCATCATAAGTAACAGGCAGCACTTCATCGCCAATACGGTTAAGAAAACCAAACACTTCATCCTTTTCGGCTTTTATCAATCCGTTTTCTTCTATCTCAATGGAAGAATATTTCTGTGCAATAATTAAATTGCCTTTGCTGTCAATGATGCCGAGCGCATCTTCTTTTCCAACTACAGCCATGCCATTCACAAAATCAGCAGCAGATTCAAACTGTGGTTTGATAATTATTTTTCCATGCGTATCCAAGTAACCATACTTCAGTGAATCTAGAAAAAAAATTCTATCGTCATGTGGGGCGCCTACTTCCTCATAAATTGCCGGGAAAAGTGTTTCGCCATCGCGGTTTATCACAGTTGCTTTGCCATTCATCTTTACTAATGCAAAACCATTTTCAAAAGGGTCGGCTTCATCAAAAAGAAAATCAATTTCAATTTTGCCGCTCTTGCTGATGTATCCATATTTACCGTTCTTGCTCACTGCACAAAGCCCTTCAGAGAATTCGTCCACATCATCGTACAGGTTCGGCATCACTTGTTTTCCTTCATCAGAAATAAAAGTGAAGTGATTGTTTTTTCGAACAGGGAGCAGTGTTACATTTTCAAGACGGAAATCTTCTTCCACCTGCTTGCTGTATTTAAAGTCGGGATAGTTTTTGAAAAAGTCATCCAGGTTCTGAACACTGTAGAGTTCAAGGTAGCGGTGATACAATTTCATCCAAGCAGAGGGAGCATTTTTATTTGAAGAATATTTCTTTGCGAAGGCATAATATTCTTCGGGAGATTTCTGCTTTGTTGCAATTGCAAAGAGAGAATCCTCTGCCTGCATTCGATATGGGCTTTCAGGATAGGTGTTGATGAAAGCAGCATAGCTTTTCTCCGTTCGCGATGCAACCTGCTCGCGGAAAAGACAATCCTCATAACGCCTTCGCGCTTCAGCAGTTTGCATGGTGTAAGGATAGTTTGTAAAATAATCATGGTAACTCTTACTCCTGTTCTCAGCTTTCGCAATGGAGAACGCAAGATTACTTCGCTGCTGTGAAGCGCTATCAGAAAACGAAGACCATGAATACTTACCGATGTAATCATTCCACATATCAACATTGTTTTTAGAAGATACTTCACGATAAGCAATGGCTGCAATGGAATCTTTACGTGATGAAATTTGATACGCGCTAATGTGATATTTATCTTTCAAATCAATTTCTTCTTCTGCTGTTAGATGACCGAAAAGAGAATCAGCAATAAGAATATAAATGCGGGCGGTGTCGAGATTGTAAAACGGATTGTCGTGACTGGAAGCAATGATGCTTAATCCGTAGTAAGCAGGAACCGGCTGCTTGCCGGCACGCGCTAAAAAGCTTTCGCGCGCCTGAAAGTAGTCATAAACGGCAAGCCGTTCATAACCATAAGCAATTTTATCTTTTGCTGAAGATGTGAAAAAAGAAAAGCAGAAAAGAAAAATGAGGACAAATTTCAAAAGCCACCTTACAGGTGCTGCCCAAAAAAATCGGTACAAGCACGATCCTGTTAGGAATAAAAACAAATAGTTGATCTTCGTTTTCAAGGATGTGAAAGTAGGACTTTTTAAAAAATCAGCTTGGGATGTGCCATGATTCAACAAACAAATTGAAATTTATATCTTTTGAGCGCTAAACTTCAGACATTAAACTTTAAACTTAAACTTCTCGTTTATCTTTGCCTTTCATTTTTCAAAAATAATCATGGCTATCAAACTAAAGAATTATACGAACGGTGAATGGACAGAAGGCAGCGATAAAGGAACTGCTTTGTATCACGCAGTAACGGGCGAGCATCTTTTCAATGCTTCTACAAAAGGTATTGATTTCAAAGCAATGCTTGCTTACGGAAGAACAAAAGGTAGCGCGCTTCGCAAAATGACTTTTCACGAGCGCGCACGAATGTTGAAAGCACTTGCACTGCATCTGAACGAGAAGAAAAAAGATTTTTATGCGTTGAGTGCTGCAACCGGTGCAACCAAAGCGGACTCATGGATTGACATTGACGGAGGCATCGGAAATCTTTTTGTCTATGCAAGCAAAGGCAGACGCGAACTTCCTGATCAACCGTTTTCTGTTGACGGCAATATGGAAAACATCTCCAAGGGTGGAACATTTGTCGGACATCATATCTGCGTGCCGATGGAAGGAGTAGCCATTCACATCAACGCATTTAATTTTCCGGTATGGGGTATGTTGGAAAAAATTGCCGTCAATCTTCTTGCAGGAGTTCCTGCCATTGTGAAACCCGCAACTGTAACATCTTTCCTAACGGAAATGGTAACGAAAGAAATCATCGCTTCAAAAATATTACCCGAAGGTGCGCTGCAGTTGTTGTGTGGAAGTGTTGGTGATCTTCTCGATCATGTTACATCGCAGGACATCGTAACCTTCACCGGTTCTGCGCAAACAGGAAAGATGCTGAAGACGCATCCTGCCGTTATCGAAAATTCTGTTCGTTTCAATATGGAAGCCGATTCACTGAACTGCTCCGTACTCGGAACTGATTGCACTCCTGACACTGAAGAATTCAAACTCTTCATCAAAGAAGTTACAAGAGAGATGACAGTGAAGGCAGGGCAAAAGTGCACTGCCATCCGTAGAATAATTGTTCCGTATAATTTAGTTGAAGCAGTAAGTAACGAACTGAAAGAGCGGCTTAGGAAAAACATCATTGGCGATCCCGCACTGGAAGGCGTACGCATGGGTCCGCTTGCAAGCAAAATGCAAGTGATAGATGTGAAAAATAAAGTGAAAGAGTTGATGAGCGTGTGCGAAGTAATGTATGGCGATCTGAATAAAGTAGAAACAACCGGAGCCGACAGCGAACGCGGTGCATTTATGTCGAGCATGTTGTTGTATTGCAACGAACCTCTCGCTAAGCGCCAGCCGCATGATGTAGAAGCGTTCGGTCCTGTCAGTACATTGATGCCTTATAAAAATGTTGAAGAAGCCATTGAACTTGCAAAGATGGGGCGCGGCAGCTTGGTCGGTTCGGTGATTACTGCCGATGATAATTTTGCAAGTGAATTTGTTCTCGGCTCTGCCTGCATGCACGGGCGCATAGTTATCATCAACAGGCATTGCGCTGGTGAAAGCACCGGTCATGGTTCTCCGCTTGCACACCTTGTGCATGGCGGTCCCGGTCGTGCGGGCGGTGGAGAAGAGATGGGCGGCATTCGTGGAGTGAAACATTACATGCAGCGAACGGCCTTGCAGGGATCGCCCACGACACTCACTAAAATAATGAACACCTATTTGCCGGGTGCGGAAAGAAAAGAAGACGTCATTCATCCGTTCCGGAAATATTTTGAAGAAATAAATATTGGCGACTCGCTCATCACTCACAAACGAACCGTTACCGAAGCCGACATTGTAAATTTTGCAGGCATCAGTGGAGATTTTTTCTACGCGCACACCGATGAAACATCGCTTGAAGGTTCCATCTTTGAGAGACGCGTTGCCCACGGATATTTTATTATCGCTGCTGCAGCCGGGCTTTTTGTTGATCCAAAGAAAGGGCCAGTGCTTGCCAATTACGGTCTCGATAATTTACGTTTCACTCAACCCGTTTATGTGGGCGATACGATACAGGTTTATCTCACCTGCAAAACCAAAACGAAAAAAGAAAATAAAGAAGGACAAATTCCGCAAGGCGTGGTGGAGTGGTATGTAGAAGTAAAAAACCAGCGCGCAGAAATTGTTGCCATCGAAACGGTGCTTACACTAGTGGCGTGTAAAGAATAATTTGAAATTAAAAATTAGGAATTAAAAATTGAAGGGCCAGACGTTTTTTAGTACCCCTCCACTTTCCTTCTGTACTCTCTTCCCTCCTTTTGAATTACATACTAAAAATAGTGAGGCAAGTTGAAAAATGACCTTTTCTGTTTAAATTCAAAATCTTTTCTGCATTCCTTGTTTAAAGTCAAATATCGAAGGTTTCGTTCAATCCCTTCGAACTTCCTTTAAAACCTTCGAAAGGTTGGTTCATTCCCTTCGAACTTCCTTTAAAACCTTCGAATGGTTGGTTCATTCCCTTCGAACTTCCTTTCAAACCTTCGAATGGTTGGTTCATTCCCTTCGATATTCCTTTTAAACCTTCGAATGGTTGGTTCATTCCTTTCGATATTCCTTTCAAACCTTCGAATGGTCGGCTCATTCCCTTCGAACTTCCTTTCAAACCTTCGAATGGTCGGCTCATTCCCTTCGATGTTCCTTTCCAACCTTCCAATGGTTGGTTCATTCCTTTAGATATTCCTTTCAAACTAGTAACAGTTCCTTTCATTCCTGTAAGGATTCCTTTCAAATCAGTAGAGATTTTGTCTACACCCTTAAATATTTGGTTAAAAACTATAATGCGGGCTTCAAAACTATTCTAAGTTTTCTTGAACTTCAGAATTCTCTATTTGCGTTTCAACTCCTCATGCATCATCTCATAAGTCGGCACCTCAACCCTCAACTCCCTTGCACACCTCATCACATAGCCCGTCAGCGATTCAAGTTCCGTAGCACCGCCCTTTCTGAAATCACTGTGCATGGAAGTAGTAGCATCGAAAGGCAATGCTGTCATTTTCTCAATGTTCTTCTTTGTGATGTCCTTCGCAAGAGTAATTCCTTTGACATCAGCCACCCTTTGTATTTCTACTAAAAGAAGTTGAAGAAGTCTTCTTGCTTCCTCATCAGCAAATACTTCACCGATAGTTTTATCAAGATAAGAGGTAAGCGTTGCAATGGGAGAAATGAAAAGAAATTTCTCCCATATGGTTTCCAGAATATTGTTTGATAGTATTGCTTCAATTCCCGCATCAGTAAAAATTTTTTCTACTGAAATCATTTTCTTTTTCGTTCCCGTTGCCGAACCGAAAAATAATTTACGAACGTTGCCTGTTTCTTTTATCACCCCCGGTTCTGCCAACCGCGAAACAAGATACACGCATCCATCCCATATTTCGTTCTCAGGAAATATCGTTTGTATCTTCTCTTTCGCGTCCACGCCATTTAGTAGCGGAAGCAGCACAGTATCCTTTCCTATGCAAGGCTTGCAAGCCGAAACCATCTTCTGAAGATCGTATCCTTTAGAAGAACAGATGAGAAGATCAACCACTCCAATCATCCCTGCATCCGAAGTAACCATCTTGGGATGAACAGTAAGGTTTCCTGAAGTTGTTTCCATCCTCAACCCATTTTGGCAAATTGTCTTTTCATTTTCTCCACGGGCTATAAAAAAAATTTCGGTTTGAGAAGAGTTAGCGCACTTCTTTGCAAGCAGCCCGCCAAAGTAACCACCTACACCACCAATACCTGAGATTGCAATTTTTTTCATGGACAAGTGTAGAAAAAAGAGGCGAATCTTAAACGCGAATGATGGGACAGTTCAGTATCAGGAAGCCGCCTTTTTCACTCCAATAATCTTTTGCAGAGATAAAGCACCTAAGTCATTCTTACTCAACCATGCAGTGGTGGCTTAAACTGGCGCAGTTAAAATAAATATTGACATTACAATACTTTTTGCTATATTTGCTCAGTATTTCCGGTTAAGCTATTCCCACACACACATTTCGCGAAACATCGGTCAGATAACATTGTTATTCAGTATAGATTTTAAACCATTCTAAAAATCAAAAATCATGTTATTATACGACACGCTCGAACGTTTTGAAAAAAAATTCGCACACCTCAAGAAAAAAGGATTGCGGGTAAACGGACTAAAGATGAGTGATCCCAAGCGCAAAAAGCATGTAATAGACATCAGCCGTCCGTTGCTGTTCGACAACCGCCTGCTACCGAAAATTTTTGAAGGGCTGGATGTAAAAGCAGTGGTCTCTGGCGATCTTCCTGTTGAGTTTACTGTTGACCGCAGCATACCTGATTGGCAGAAGAAAGAATACATCTGGGCGCCTGAGCGTTTTGAAAAATATGTTGACCGTTGCGGAGATGAGATCAAGAAAAAACTTGGCGATCCAAAAATGAGCCGCGAGGATATGTTAAGCGCTCTTTGCTTTGGCGACTTTAAAGCGCACAAGGAAAAAACGCAATTGCTTATTAAAGAAGGAAAAATTCCTGCTTACGGTAAAAATTAATTCTGAAAATTTCTTTTCAAAAGAGTCGTTCCACTTTAAGCGGGATGACTTTTTTATTGCCCGTTGTCCTGAAATCATCTGCCGTGGCTCATTTCAAGAATAAGTTTTCAACAAACGCCACTATTTATCAACAAAACAGGTCAATAATGCAATGCAAGTAAATGTAGTAGCTACTTTCGAATCATAAATCATTTATTCAAATAATCTCTAAAAATTATTCCAAATGAACAAAGCAGGATTAATTGATGCGATCTCATCAGAAGCAAAGATCACCAAAGCCGATGCAAACCGTGCATTGGATGCATTCATGAATGCAACCACCAAGTCGTTGAAAAAAGGCGACCGTGTTGCATTAGTTGGTTTCGGAACATTCTCTGTTGCTAAGCGTGCTGCGCGCAACGGGCGCAATCCGCAAACCGGAAAACCTATTAAAATTGCTGCTAAGAAAGTAGCAAAGTTTAAAGCAGGTGCCGAGTTAGCTTCTAAGGTAAGATAAGCTGACTACCGAAGGATTAAGAAAAATCCCTGTCGTGAATTTGTTCATGGCGGGGATTTTTGTTTTTCACATCCTGCAATTGCACTTCAATCATTACCTCTCTCCAAATTACGAATTTTGTACTTTGGACAATTCTTTAAGTAAGAATCATGCAGAAGAAACTTTTTGAGAAATCTTTCATTGTTTTACTTCCATTTCTTTTTTTGTATTTACTCATCGTTCTGTTAAACAGTTCTGATGTACTATTTGGAGACGAGGGAAGGTATCTTCAGTTTGCCGAAAATATTTTGCACGGGTTCTACTCCCCACCTCCACCAAACATCAATCTTTGGAATGGCCCGGGGTTTCCGATTTATCTTTTGCCCTTTCTTGCATTGCACATTCCGCATATTGCAATAAAACTTTTCAATGCCATTCTTTACTTCTCATCCCTCCTTCTATTTCACAAAACGCTCCGTAAATTTCTCGATGCGAAAAAATCGCTCCTGGCTTCAGTTGTATTCGGATTGTACTATATGCCTTATAAAAGTTTACCACATATTCTCTCGGAAGTTTTTGTCATCTTTCTCATCACACTCGTAACCTATCTTAGCACAGAATATTTTTCAGGAGAAGAAAAACGAAAAAATATTTTTCAAACACTCCGGCTTGCATTTGTATTGGCATTTCTCGCACTTACCAAAGTGATGTTTGGGCAAGTCTATCTTCTTGCCGGCATTAGTTTCTCTTTTCTTTTTCTCTTCACAAAGAATATTTTTTACAAGAGAGCGGCAATACTTCTCACCTGGTCCTTACTGGTGTGTTTGCCCTACTTGTTTTACACCTATTCACTCACAGGAAAAACATTCTATTGGAGCAATGCAGGTGGAATGAGTTTGTATTGGATGAGCAATCCCGCAAAAGGAGAATGGGGCGAATGGCATAATGACTCACTCATCTCCACAACAAGAGAACAGGGTGCAACGGAGAAATTAAAATTAAATCATCAATTGGAGAATGATGCGATTCATAAGTTTACGGGTATTGAGCGGGATGAAAAATTTAAAGAATATGCGATCAGAAATATAAAAGAAAATCCGGGACAGTTTTTCGTAAACTGGATGGCAAACTGGAGCCGGATGTTTTTTAATTATCCTGCCGGATATTTTTCATTCCGATGGAGCACCATTGGAAACATGATTGGAAATATTCCGGTTCTCATGATGATGATTTATTCAACTTTGCTAACATTCAGAAACAGGAAGAAACTTCCTTTGGCTCTCAAATTTCTTCTAATTATTGCAGGAATTTATTTACTTGCCTCATCGCTTCTGAGTGCATACGACAGAATGTTTTACATTCTAATTCCGGTTATTGGCTTGTGGATTGCCTATTCACTCTATTGCTTGAGAGAAAAAACTTCCAATGATCAAAAATCGAAATAATAATTTTCGAGAGCCATCCGCAATCCAAAGTAAACCAATCTGGAATATTTTCTATCAATATCGTTTGTATAAGTACGATCTGTGATTCCAAGTTCAATATTCATGTTCGTTTTCGGATTCACCAGATATTCAAGGCGAAATTCTTTGTAAACAAGCTTTGTCTTCAGCCCTGTTCCAACGTAGTGCCCATACTCTGACGGACGCGTATCATAACTAAAGAAAATGTAATTGCCGTCATTCATACTCGGGCGGTCTTTTCCGATCTCAGCATAATTGAACTTTGCTTCAAAGAAAAAATTTCGCCAACGGTAACTCAGAAAAGAAATTGATTCATAAAAATTAGCTCCTAAAGGATCGGCAAGTGGTTGGTTGTATTGTCCGAAGTTCTGGCCATTTGTTCTATGCTGATAAGTGTAAGGGCGAACATAATTAAACTCCGTCTGCAAATTCAAATTTCTAATTTTTAAAACGGAGTATGATTTATACCCAAGTTGAAGCGCCTGCTTGTTTCCCCACCAACCGTTGCCTGCGCGCACCTCGTTGAGAAGAAACTCATCAAGCAGTACTTGTCCATAAATAATATTCCTCGGATTGATTTTGAATTTTAGATTTCCGCCCAGCAACTCATTGTCAGGCGAGCCCAAAGAACCTTCGACAGGCCGAAGAAAAATAACAGGATTCACATAATTAAAATCAAAGTCTCTGTAAGAATCATGCCGCCATACGACTGCCTCAAACAAACTAAAGGTGAGCCAATCCTTTTTTCCGATAGCAAGATCGAGGTAATTGGCTCGCATGAATTTCTTTTTGAAACCAGTGTCGTAATAGTGATCCTCCTTCAGATTTTGCATCATAGCGTAAATAACGGAATACTTGAAGCGCCAAAACTTCATGCTAAGCCTTAGAAACGGATACTGAAAAGAATTGTCACTCAGCAAGAGAGAACGATAACCATCACCAATAAAATTTTTATCGTGAGCAAGAAGAAAATCAAAATGCTTGCTTGGCGAATACCCAATTCCACCCGTAGCATTGTTAAAGTCGAAAGTTCCGGCAGAATTTGTTTTTACTGTTCCCTGTCCCGGCACAACATGTTCCTTATTTACAAACTCGTTTACATAGCCAACATACTGTGCCTGATTTTCGTGCACCCCAGAGTAGAAATAAAATTTGTGCTTCATATCTGCCTGCACGAGCAATCCACGAGTATTAACGTACACATTGTTACCATCTTGAAAATCATGCCCCAGTTGGGTGTTCAGTATCGGGTCGACACAAAGATGAATATCATCTTCATCGACTTCAAGTAGGTGCTCTCTGAAAACTTTTCTTCCGATCAGCGTCTTGAAGAACTTCTCTTCCTTTCCAATTGGAGAAAAAACAGAATCAACTGGAGCGAATTTTTTTATGTATTCGTAATTGAATGGTTTGAGAGACGAGTAAAAATGAAGCGAATCATTATGAATGTAGGGTTCAACGCGGTTGTATACATCGCGGTTAAGAGGGAAAAGGAATTCCTGCGCAGAAGCGGAATTAAAAATGCAAAGAGCAACGAGCAGAATGCAGAAATGGACAAAATATTTTCGCTTAAACATATATGCTTGATTCATCTTCGTAAAGAAACAAAATATACTTTAATCAATCTTTACCTTTTTGGCAGAGTCCCAATCGAATTGTGCAGATGCATCACGTACGTTCATAAATACAAATTCAGAAAGCAACTTTTCAAATTTCGCTTTTGCTCCCTTCACTCCTACATACGACATAAACTTTCTTTTCATCGAAAGCGAGGAAAGAACCGGCTGATCCGAATCGAAATCGCGTGGGTGAAAATAAGTCATGACATAATCTCCTTTCGTCATCAGGTTTCTAACTATTGAATATGGAAGTAAACGAAAGTATCCACCACCGGAGAAAACAAAATTCTCGCCCCAAAAACTTGCTGTGTTCAAAGGAAATTCGTTAATGCACTTGCCATTTACAGAAATCAAATTGGGTTTATTTGATGGGAAGTTTTTGAAACCTCCATGATTACGCATGGCAGGAAAAACAGAGCAATCATTTTCGACTCCATTCTCAATAAGAATTTCAAATATCCATTTTGTGTTTTCAGTCAATGAAAACCCAGGGGCGCGGTAGGTTCTTATTTTTTGCTGTGAAATATCTTCAAGCAAACGAATGCACTCCGTTAAGTCCCCTTTGAATTCATCAGGAGTTTGCGACTTGATCAACTGATGATTCATTGAGTGGCAGGCTATCTCGTGTCCATCCGCAACTATTCTTTTTATCAGATCAGGATAACGATTTGCAATCCAACCAAGGCAAAAGAAAGTAGCGCGCTGCTTATTTCTCACCAATGCTTCAAGAATCCAATCAGTACTTTGTTCTACTCTCGATTCGAATTTCCCCCACTGCTCAGGGAAGGATGTTTCCTCATGAGCAAGAATATGAAACCAATCTTCTAAATCAATGGTCAGAATATTCATCGTTACAAAATAATCAGAAGATGTCATAATCGCCAAAAGAGAAATGCCAGTTCGAGCCTTTTAAAAATGAATCTGAATCTTGAAATGGCTTGTGAACTTTTATAATGAATGGAAGTTTCTGTAGCAACATCATCTTCGGTACTGCTAAAAACCCTGCTTTACTTAATTCTTTATGTTCACAATTCTTGCCTGCTAAAACAGTCATTAGAACATCAATCCTCTTTTCACTAAACTCATCCTCTATAGACTTCAGGAATTTCTTTGCCGAAAAATTATTCAGGCAACAAAACTCCATGATTACCCCTGCCCGTAAACCATAGACATTCAAAGCACGGATTACAGCAAACGCTTTCATCTCCTCATTCTCAGTCCACTTAAACAAATAATATTTTCTAACAGGATTGTTTATGTATCTCCAATTCAAATATTCCAGTGAGCGGTGAACGAAAATATTTTTTTCACCTTCCCATCGGTTCAGAAATTTCAGGTAATTAGTTTTATCTAGTTCAGGGCTAAAAACCGAAAAATAATTCCCACTCCGGCTCTTTTGCTCAATTGTAAACTCAATTTCTGCTCCTTTTTTCTTCTTCGCTAAATTAAAAAGCGATTTCAAAATTCGAATCATTCGAAGCGGTTTTATCATCAAGGTTAAATTACCTACATGTTTAAAGTTTAATTTATTTATAAATCCTTTAAAGGAATTTTTATTGGGAACTCCGACCGTAAATAAAATATCCACATCATCGCATCGCTGATAAGTTCTCTCTGCAGCTTTCTTAAAAAGCCCCTTTCCTCTGTACTCAGCCTTGATCAATGTATTGAGAGAAAGCGATCCTTCAATTATTTTTCCTTGAAAAAAAAACTGGATTGGAAGAACTATATACTGACCTGCTAATTTTTCACTTTCATCCAGAGCAACAGTAATTAATGCATCTCCAAACGGGTTTTTATAATACAGCCATTGCAAATATTTTTCATTCGAAATATCTGTTTCACCGTACTCCTCCTTTGCGAGTTTAGTAAGAGTGATTATCTTTCGCGAAGAGTAAGCGATAATTTGAATTGGTTCAACCATGTTTAAGTCGCTTAAACAATTC
This sequence comes from Bacteroidia bacterium, assembly GCA_038230515.1. Taxonomy (GTDB): domain Bacteria; phylum Bacteroidota; class Bacteroidia; order AKYH767-A; family 2013-40CM-41-45; genus JAPLDB01. Next base: position 119,148 of record JBBRND010000007.1, read on the forward strand.
TAAATATTCATTGGTAATTCTTTTCCAGTTATAATAATTTACAATATGGCTCTCGGCAATCAACGAATAGCTCTGACGTTCATTACCTGATAAAGATTCCACTTGTCTAATACATTTTGCAAGCTCATCTACATTTTTAAAATAAAACATTTTGCTTTTAGTTGTTTCATGATTAAACTCATTGTCGTGACAAATGCAAATGTTACCCGCTGCCATTGCCTCAAGCAGCGAAGGATTCGTTCCTCCAACTGTATGACCATGAACATATGCAAAACAATTTTTCCTTATTGAAAATAGTCTTCTCCTATCATAAATTCCTTCGCTGAAAATAATTTTTGACTGAGTAATATTTCTCAGTCCAAATCGAAATGACTCAGAAATGTCTCCAACAAGAACTAACTTTTTCGAGCTTTCCGACTCTAAAAACCCATCGATAATCATCTGTATATTATTCTCAGGGACCATTCTACACACAATGAGAAAATATGCACCTAAAAAAACAGATAATTCTCGGAGAACAGAATTATCTTCTGTTTGCTCAATATTTGCTCCAAATTCAATTGCAGAAATTTTGCCTTCAGAAACTTGGTAAAACTTTTTCCAATGATTTAATACAGAGAAACTATCAGCAATTAAATGATCAGAATATTTTTTCGCAAAACCATTTGCAATTTTTACATATAGCTTCTTCAAAAAAGAATATCTTCCTCGCAACTCTTCTCTGCCATCCAGGTGTGATATCAATATTTTACCCTTAGTTTTCAAAAATGGATAAAAAATTGCTCCGCCTACTCCACAAACCAAAATTAGATCTGAATCCCTTATAGCAAGCTTTAGTGAATCGAAATAAAACTTTATTGGATTCTGGGCCTTTGAATATTTTGAATACAAAAGTTGTACCCCTTTGAATTTATCATTCTGTTCAATTGACTTTTGACAAATAACAATTGTTTCAACTCCACTTTCAACCAATCGAACAGAAAGTTCTTCTGCAAAAGTTTCAAAGCCACCGTAAGCGGCTGGAATTCCTCGAGATCCGATAATCGCAATTTTCATGAAGTAAAAAGTTTTATCCATTGTTTCGCAATCTCGTTCCAGTCATGTTTTGCATTCACATATTGAAAACCACTCTCTGCAATTTCTCCACGCTCTCTGTCATTCTTCATTACCCTGTTTATTGCTTCCGCAAGTTCCTCTCTATTTCCGCTTTGAAAGAGAATTCCGTTTTGTTCATGCGTAATCATTTCCATATTAGCGGGAAGATCAGATGCGATGATTGCTTTGTTATAACTCATCGCCATAATCATTACTCCGCTTTGAAACACTTTTCGATAAGGAATTACAACTGCATCTGAAATTTGAAACAGAATATCTCTCATTGCGGGTGAAATATATTGCACAAACAATTTCACTCTTCTCTCCAGTGCGTATTTCTCAATCAATGTTTGATATTCAGCAAATGAATGTTTCCTCATTCGCCCGGCAATTATAAGTTCTATTGAAGCATCCGTCATAGCAAGCGCTTCAAGAAGCAAGTCCAGTCCCTTCGATTTCTTAATCTGCCCAAAAAAAAGAAGAAACTTTCTGTTAAATTCAAATTCGAACTTGCGTTTCATTTTTTTTACATCAGTTTTATGTTCAACAGAACTTATAAAATTTCCATGAGGGATAATTGCTAGTTTATTCTTCTCTTCTCTATCCAAACTCTCCATCAATTCCCGATAACAATATTTGTTGTGTACTATCAACTTCTCAGACATTTGAAAAATTTTACTTCTCCATTTTCGAGAAGAGGAATTACCTAACAAACTGTCTGAGTCATGAACTATCAGATAAATCTTTATTGACATTTTTTTTATCACGTTCATAATTATCCATTCTGCCATTCCGAACCTGAACGCGTGAAGAATACAACGGTCAATTCCTCTTACCTCCATTTCCCTTTTCAAAGCGAAATAAACTCTTAACACCTTCAAAAAAGAAAATATATTTTCTCTTATCCTGAATTTGAAAACCGAAAAAATATTTTCATCAGAAGCTGGGGTAGGGAAATTAGAATAAACAATCGAGGTGCAATCTGCTTTCTTAAGCGCAAAGTACAACTCTATGTCATAACATTCCATTCCAGCTTTCAAACCGACATGATCAATGATGGCAACTTTCACTTCACTCATACTTTACTTTAGCCAATCGGATAAATCAAGATTCAGCAGTTTCTGAAGAGACAATATATCTTCACGATAAATTTCCATTAACTTTTCTCTCATCCCTTTATTCAATTCAATCCTTCTGTTTTTACTCACATTGAAACGGAAAAATAAAAGTCTCATTTTTTTTCTTAACCAATCAGGAAGCAGATACAGAAGTTTAAACTTAATCCAGCTTTCAGAAGTAACCAGTCGACTCAAAAATTTCGATTTCGACTCTAAAGACTCATTCTGCCTCTTTTCCCTTGCGAAAGAAAAATTTTCGCTGACCTCAAGAAACCTGCATAACTTCTTCAGTACCGAATTCGGGTCATTTTGGAAATCATCAAAAAGTACGACATGAACGTGATCAAAATTTTCAATGTAGGCCTCTACTTGCCGGAAGTAAAAACTTCGGTCAACATAAAAATAATCGAAGCTGTAATTTTGATTCATTCGTTCCTTCTCTGCATTGATTGCCTCCGCAAACGAAAGATCTTCTCTTCCATCCCGCACCCGCCACTTGTATTGTGAGAATGCGCGGTCAACTGGATTGCGCAGAAATATCACAATTCTAATTTTGCGATAATCAGAAAAATGTTTTTTAATGCTTGAGATTGTTTTGTCATACAAGTACAAATAAGGAGTACTCATTTCTCCTATTTTAACCCGCTTATCCACATTCAAAAACAACCTTTCATAATCTGAATAACATCTAATCGCAAAAGCAAATTTTCCATTCACATACTTTCCTTTATCCTTCTCAAAAGCAAAAAAACAAGGTTCCTTCAAACGAGGCAAAAATAGTTCCCCATGCTGTGACAAATACGAATGAAGTGCAGTAGTTCCTGCTCTAGCAGTTCCAACAACTAAAAAATCCAGAGTGCGCATGTGCTATTTGTGTTCAACAAAAGTAGCCGAATCGTTGAAATGATAATATCGGAAATAATAGAGCAAGCAAACGATAAACATGATGCTGCTCGTGTCGCGAATATTAACAGCTGTAAAAAACATACTAAGAAAAAAAAACAATGTCATATACTCGCACGTTTTAAAAAAAATATTTTTTGAGCTCACATACCTAGAAATACTCAGAGAAAACAGGAAAGGAAGGTATATCAAAAATGTTCCCAATGCCCCAAACACAAAAATGTTTCCTAGAATGCCGATATCGACAGGATAAAAGTATCCAAGTAGATCCCGCCATCCTCCATTCCATTGGTTGCTTATAAATCCGTTTCCCAGAATCGGATTCTTTTCAATGTACGACAAAGCGGTATTAAATTCCGAGAACCGAACAGCTGAGGATGCTTCATCTGTTGATTCGCCAATGAAGACACTAAACACATTTTGATACAGCAATTGATACTTTTCAAACAGCGAAGTATATCCAAGAGAGAATAAAAGAATGAGCGCAAAAAGAATAACAGGAACCCATATCAAAATGTTGCGCAATTTTTCTTTCAGTGTAAAATTCCTGATAAAATAAATCATCATTGTGATCGTAACAACTACAAGCGTGGTACGCGATTGCAAAAAGAAAATGAGATAAAACAAAATTAGAGCAACTGGAATGTAAAAGCGGTTTTTCTTCTCTTCAGAAATTTTAAAAAGCGAATAAAACAAAAGCATCATTACAATCCCGAATTGGAAACGGTAACGGTATCCACGGATTGGACTATATACAACAAACTCCTGATCAATAAAACGAACAGGATTAACAAACAGAAAGAAAAAATAAAAAATAACCAACAGCCCAACCGAAATTGCAACAAATGAATTTTCTACTTGCCCAAGTGTAATGTACCCTTTATTTAAAAGCGTGATGAGTAAGATTCCGGAGAAAGATAGAATGACAGATCGTTGGGCCATAATTCCGAAATAATAGGGCTGCTTAAAAACAATATGACCTTGATGAGCAGCAAAAAAATTTACAAGGACGACCATCCACATCAATACATCAAGTTTTGTGATGTAGAATTTTTTTAAGTTCGTGAAAATGTGAAATAAGTAGAAAACCGCAAGTACGATGATTGAGAATGTGGAAAGTGTTTGATGCAATGTTTCAAGTGGAAGTGTCGCAAAAATTCTGAAGGTTGACGTGTAAATCAAAAACAGAATGAAGTAAGAAAGAAAAGGAGAAAATGCTTTGCCCTGTATTGCCGTTCCGCTCATAAAAGTCAAAGATAAGCGAACAACTTTGAAAAAGATCAGCGCTTAATTCCGAATGAAAAGAAAGTCGAGAAACCAAACTCTCTCTTCACGCTGAAAATGCAAAGTACGTTCCATGCTATCATTCCAACAACCTGTGCAATGGAAGCACCGAGAATTCCATAAAGTGGAATTAAAATAATACAAGCCATAACATTGAGAATAGCAGAAATGATTGCGTTGTTTCGAAGATTTCTTTCACGATCAGCCATGTTTAATATTTGCGATGGAAGTCCGGCAAACGCAACGAACAATTGGCCCCCCAAAAGAAGTTTAAGCGCTAATTCATTTCCTGAAAAATCTTTCCCAAAGACCGCGAGAATAGAATCCGGAAATAAAAATAGCGGAAGAAAGACAAACACTGAAGAAACAAAAATCAATTGAGCAGATTCTCTTGAAAGTTTTTTCAACTCTTTTGTTTTGCCGGAAGCAAATGCAGCAGCGAGCCGCGGAGATGCAACACTATTAATGGCAAGCACTGAAATGTTTGTAAAAGTCGAAATACGCACGATAGCATTATAAACTCCCACTTCTGTTTCGCTGTAATACGAAGCCATGATCAACGTGCCTGCCCATGTCATTATCATTTGCATTAGTGTAGTGATAAACATGGGGGAAGAAGTACGCAATAATTTTTTTGAATCAATAATTCCGAAACTTTTATGTTGATTCCAATGACTGTATTTTCTTAGCATTATCAAACTGATCATTGCAGCAACAACGATGCTGATAAACTGAATAGTGACCGGAATAAATTTCTCTGTTTCAAAAAACAATACCACAATCAAAAACAGTGTAGCAAGAATTGAAACAGCAGATGTTTGAAGAAACGTGTAAGTTCTTATTTTTTCTAGGCCGCGAATGCACTCACCATTTAAAAGAAGAACGACAAGCGGAAGCACAAAAAGTGAATTTATCTGAAGCAAATTATTGAGATCTGGTTTGTGAAATAAATGTCTGGCAAGAAATGACGATGAGAAAAAAAGCAACACTGTAATGGCGATGCAAGCCGGAACAATGAATCGCAATGCTCTCAGGTAAACATGTTTGATGGCAGAAAAATTTTGACGCGAAAAAAACTCAGCGATATAGCGCATCAATGCCACGTCCATTCCAAGTTTTCCGATGATGGAAGCAAAACTTAAAATGGCAATACAGATGGAAACAATTCCCAGTGCATCAGCTCCGTAAAATCTCGAAGTAATGAGCGTAACAAAAAAACCAGTTGCAAGCCCGACTCCACGAATGAGTAGCGAAAAAAAACTTGTGCACACAAGATGCCGGAATGATTCATCGTTTTTGAAACGCAGGATCCACCCTTTCAGATTATCGCGCAATAAACCAATCATTGAGGAGTTTTGATTTGTTGTAACGAAGTTCTTCCCCCTCTTGAATTTGCAAAAACATTTTTGCCCGCTGCTTTCACCGTTATGTTTGCTAAATTCCTCGGTGCCGTCAAGAGGGTTAACCATCTAGAGTTTATCCATTTTTTCTTTCATCACAGGAAATCATTTCTCCTTCTTCTCTTAAAACAGGAATTGAAGTGTCAGATAAAATCGTATGAATGGTAGGAAAAGCATTTTTATCAACCTGTGTCAATACACTCTTATCTTCCTTTTGATCAAAATAAAATCCAGAGTTGTAACCATCTAGTATAGGACTACGCGTGTCAGTGGTCGCATTCTCTGTTAATATTGTTAGCTTTTGCTTCATCTTTATAATTACAATGCAATCATCGGAAAAAAAACAAAACGGAAATTGTTTGGAAAAATTGTTTCTCACTATCTCACGAGTGTAACCATTCCAATTTTTTCAATCGCTATTCCTTTTTCATTGCGCGCTTTTAGAAAATAAATATATACGCCCTCATCACAATGATGACTGTCTAAAGTTCCATCCCATCCTTCGGATGGATTCTTAGTCATAAAAATTTGCTCTCCGAAACGATCATAAACTTCAAGCGAATATCCTTCAAGCCCGATGAATGCTTCTGCAGGATTAAATGTGTTATTCAATCCACCTGGATGAAATGCGTTCGGAATATAAACGGCTGACTTGGGAGTAAGGCAAATTTCGTTAGAGAGTGATGAATCCAAAAAACCATATTGATTTCCGGGCGCTTCAACTGCAACAATGAAATAACAAAATTCTCCCTGCGAGAAAAACTGATCGCGTACATCATCAATGAAGGTACTGTCTCCTGAATAAATAACTTTAAAAGGTGATGATTCAGGAACTCCATTAATGCTCCGGTAGATATGATATTCAGAAGTTCCACTGAACCATGTTTGATAACTATTCCATGAAAGCTCATTTGTAAAATCATCAATCAAAGAAGTATCCACCTTTAAGTTCCGGCAAACTTGAGAGGGCAATGCATCATTTCCACAACTGTCAACAGATGAAACACGGTAATAATAAACGCGGTTCGTGCTGATGTTGTCATTAAAAACAATTGTTGAACTTGCCGTGAAGGGAAGAGCTTGAAGCGTTGTAAAGTTTCCTGTCGGTGAATTTGCCCGTTCGAGGTGATATTCCTTTACATCAGCAAGCGGATCAACGTACGCTGTGACAGTGACCACATCATTCGGAAAAACGGAAACACTTCTGATGTAAGAGAATTGTGGAACAACAGGAAGGTTAGGCGTTACGCAAAAAGAGTTTGAAGTTGAAGTAACAGTTACACCATTCAATAAAGCTACTATTCTGAAACAGTACGAAGTGTCAGCGACCAAATTATTCACCGTAAAGCTTGTTGAATTGGACAAACCAACAATAACGTCAGCTCCGACATTTTCATTCATCACGATCTTGTAAAAGGGTGTTGCAGGAGAATTCACATACGAATTCCAATTTAGTTGGATAGAGCGTGTACAAGGATTAACTACTCCTGAAAGAAAAATAGTTTGCTGCTGCAAACCGGCACCGCAGGGATTACCGCAATTGTCAATAGCAAGAAGCCGGAATACCTGTGAGCCGGAAGTTGCGTTAATTGATGATTGATAAAAAGTATTTGAAATTCCGAAAACGGTATCAACCACTGTAACCGTGTTTCCGTTAATAAGAAAAACTACATACGCATATGTATCACTGGAAGAATTCTGATCCCACCCGATAACTGCATTGCCAGAAGCATCAACACTTACTGAATCCATTTCAGGAACAATTGGTCCGATGCGGTCAATAAAATAATCCCCATCAACAGAAGAAACAGAAGTGCAGCCTGTTCCATCATTTACTTCAATGCGATACTTAACAGTATCACCGCAAATTGTTATTTCATCGAGATAGTGCGGGGAAGATGTACGAATGTCAACCGAATCAATAAGCGTAAAAACTCCTACAGGATATTCACGATAAACTAAATAGTAAGGAGAGTTGGTTGCAATCACAGGTGTATGAGTTGTGTTCCATTGCAAAGAAGCATACCCATCTCCTGGATCAATTACATGCAATCGCATTGCCTGAATAGTATCCCCCGAAATAGTTGTGCCATTTGTGTTTTGCAATTCGACATAATAAAAAGCATTGAAGCTATTAGCGTTAGCGTTCACATCAGAATACATTTGCGTTGCGTATACGTTGACACTGTCGATAAGAATATAAGGACCTGCACTTGCAGTAGAATGAAAGATATGATATGAACGAAAGCCCGTTGATGAATTTGTATTCTTCCAGACGATTGTTGCATCTCCTGTAGATCCCACCGAGACGCATTTCATCTGAATTGCGCTCCGCGCAAATGCAGAAGCAAACAACAGAAGTGCGCAAACACTAAAACGTTTCATCTCTTACAAAAGTAAATCAACTGCGGTTGCGAAGCAAATGACTTCACGTTAAACGTTATTTGTTACTCGTTATTCGGAAAAAAGAAAGAATTCGCTATTTGCTATTCGATAATGCAATTACATCTTTTTTCCAACCACCAACTCATAAAACGAGTCTCTGGCAAAATATTTATCGGCAAGATGCATGATTTCTTCAGGAGAAATTGTTTTCACGGTATTTACAAAACTTTCATAGTATTCAAATCCGAGGTTGTAAAACAGTAAACCTTTCCAGCGGTCTGCAATGTTGAATGCTCCATCAATGCCTTTCAAAAAAGAACCAAGCATGTAGTTCTTTACCATCTGCAACTCATCATTGGCTACAAGTTCATGTTTGAGCAATTCAATCTCTTTGTAAATCTCGTCAATGGCTTTTGTACAGACATCAGTGCCTACTTCCGATGCAACGAAAAAGTATCCGCCCTGCATCATGGAAGCAACGGCTGAACCGATTCCGTACGTGTAGCCCTTATCCTCCCTAATGTTTGCCATCAGTCGAGAACCGAAGTATCCGCCAAGAATTGTATTGAGCACCTGCATTCCCGCATAGTCAGGATGCGTTTTTGTAAACATCGGTTTTCCAATTCTGATTGCTGATTGAACAGCATTTTCTTTTTCGATATAATTCATTTTTTGCGGGGAAGGTTGGAAAACTGATACAGCATCTGCTGCACCGTTTCCTTTTGCCCAATCTGCTCTGCCAAAAATTTTATTCAGCAATTGAATGGTATGCTCATTTACTTTTCCAGAAACAATAATTGTGCAATGATTACTTACGTAATGGGCTCGATGGAAACTTTGCAATGATTCCCGTGTAATTCTATCGTAGTCATCAGGTGCAACGAAGTATCCATACTTATGGCTCGCACCGAAAATGATTTCAGAAAATTTTCTTCGTGCAACGGAAGCAACTTTCTCATTCTCCACCGTTAGTCGCTGTTTGTTGTTTTGTTTGAACACTAATAATTCCTTTTCAGGAAATATTGCTCCTGTTATTATTTCATGTACGATGGGAAGTGTGCTTTCAAGATGCTTGTTGAGTGTGTGCAGCATCACCGAACAATAATCCGTTGTTTGTTCCGTTTCGTAAAACGACCCGAAATAATCAATCATCTCTGCCAGTTGCTGCGCAGTATGTTGAGAAGTTCCTTCGCTCAACAAACGATTTACCGATGAATGTAAAAGAGGTTGACCTTGATTAAATTCCGGATTCATAAAAATCAATTCTACTTTCACTACATCCTGCATGCTGCCATCCACAGTGTAAACAGGAATTCCGTTATCAAGTTTGTGCGTTTTTACCGGCAGCAAAACAAATTCACCAATGTCAGTAGTGGGCGGTGGAGTGGTTCTGTCAATAGCGGGAGAAATATTTGAAGACATATCCGAAGTTTAAAGTTTAAGGTTTACCGTTTAAGGTTAAGGTATAGAAAAGAAACAATCAGTTTTTTTTCTTTGAGAGATAATAAAGTACTGAGGAATTATTTTCAGTAAAAAGATCCGCAGCATTTTTCTGAATGTTGTCAGCAGTTACTGAACGGTACTGTTCAATTTCAGTATTGATAAGGTTTGCATCGCCCATGTATTCTGCAATGGCAAGGTTCAGCGCCCTCCCTGAAAGATCAATTTCAGAAAACACCATGGTGCTTTCTACTTTGTTCTTTACTTTATTGAGTTCTTCATCAGTTACTAGTTCGGAGGTAATTTTTTTTAACTCCTCATCCAACGCTGCTTCTGCTTCCTTCATCGAAACTCCTTTCACTAATTTTCCTTCGGCAACGATGAGCCCTTTGTCGAAATCACCCGTGGAGTAGCAATTAACATCACTGAAGAGTTTTTTCCCTTTCACGAGAGAATTGTAAAGGCGAGAAGATTTTCCACTCGATAAAATATCAGTCATAAGATCAAGCGAATAAAACTCTCTATCCATACGAGCAGAAGAGTGATACGCTTTGTAAATTGAATCGAACGGAATGTTTCGTTCGACAGTAAGTTCGCGTTTTTCAGTTTGTTTTGGTTCGACAGGAATTTTTTGTCCGTTGGTATAGCTTCTTTTTATTTCTCCAAACCATTCTTCAGCTAGTTTAAAAATCTCTACACTCTTTACATTTCCGGCAACGGTCATGATTGCATTTTCAGGAGAGTAATATTTGAAAAAGAAATTCTTTACATCATCAAGCGAAGCATTTTCGATGTGAGAAATTTCTTTTCCGATTGTCGCCCACTTATACGGATGAACCTTGTAAGCCAGTGGACGAAGAAGCAACCAGACATCACCATACGGCTGATTGAGGTAGCGCTGCTTAAATTCTTCAATGACAACCTGACGTTGTACATCCAAACTTTTCGGAGAGAATGCTAGCGACAACATGCGGTCGCTCTCTAACCAGAAACCTGTGCTGATGTTTTGCGCTGGCAGTGTGAGGTAATAATTTGTGATGTCGTTATTGGTGAATGCGTTGTTGTCGCCACCTGCAAGTTGAAGAGGGCTGTCATACTCAGGAATGTTTACGCTGCCGCCAAACATGAGATGTTCAAACAGATGCGCGAAGCCCGTGCGGTTCGGATCTTCGTTCTTTGCTCCTACTTTGTAAAGTATATTGATGGTTGCAAGCGGAGTGGTTTTATCTTCGTGAACGATGACGGTAAGTCCGTTGGAGAGTTTGGTCTTATTGAATGAAATCAAAATAGATGTGATTGAGGTATGTGAAAAACGGTTGGCGAAGATATTAAAAACAAATCCCTGAAGAACTCTTCGTGCTTCAGGGATTTTGGTGAGAAAAGAATTGCTTATTCCTTATCTTTTTTTGCCGGATCAGTTTTGCGATCTTCCGTGTGTTCTTCTTTTGAACACATGCCTACAATTTTATGAAACGTTTCGTGAAGTGCCTCCAGCTTGGGTTTCAATTCATCGTTGGTAGCTTTGTTTGTAATCATTCCTTTTAAACTCATAATCTGACCAACCAATTCTTTTAATGTTGACTTCAGTTGTGGAGAATCGAATTCTTTTGGGGGAGTTGAGTTTGCCCATGCTATGGCTTTGTCATACATCTCACCAATCCGTGTGCGAATGGGCTCATAGTTGCCTTTCTCTGAAGGATGAAATGTTTGCGCCATCACAACATGAAAGTCATTTTTTTCTTTCCAGTCGGCTTGCGTAGTTACCGGAGTTTGAGCTTTTACAGTTGTGATTGCAAAGGCAGCAATCATCATGGTAATAAGAGCTAATTTCTTTTTCATAATTTTTTGTTTTGAAGTTTGATGGCACAAAGTAAAGAAATTAATATTTGATGACCTTGCCCGAAATCATTCCTTCATCGGTATTCACTTTCACAAAATAAATTCCTGTTGAAAGGGATGATGTGTTGATCTCGCGTATAGAGGTTCCTTGCTGAAGCTTTTCTTTTTCATTCTTCATCAGAAGATTTCCGAGAGCATCATACAGTTCAATGCTAATATCGGATGATTTCTTCAACTCAATGTTCAGGTTGAAAAAATCATGAGATGGATTTGGCGATACAGAAAGCTGCGCGGGAAGCAATGCTGCATCAGCCACAGAAGTAATTGTATTCAGCGCATCGTTGGTAGCAACAGGGTAATTGAAATCGAAATAAATATTTGCGCTTGCAATGATCTGAGTGTTCTCAGCGAGATTTGGCTTTTGTTTTATGCTGAAAGCAAAGTAGCCATGACTTTGGGATTCATTGTAATTGCTATCAGAAAGATTGATTCCGAAAAACGAAACTTTCAAAAGCCCCGAAGCAGAAATTTCTTTTGAGCATTGAAAACTTTGCCCGAGCATTTCGAAAGTGGAAAGATCGAGATCATTGTCAAGCTGAACTTCTACTACTATGTTTGTTGCAGTCCAGTTGCCTGTGTTTTGAAAACGCACGGTGTAAGTAAGAATGGAATCATCGCGGCTTATGTAACCATTGTAGCCATCGCCCTTAGGAGAAGCAACAATTGAGTTCGGATCATAAGAACCAACAACAGTTGCAAAACAATTGTCAGAATTATTTAAAGGAACAGTATCACCAACAGTTGGGAAAACAGTATCGCGGAATGAAAGCAAGCTGCCTATGATGAGCGTGTCGGGCACGTGATAATGAACAACAACCTGTCCCTGGTACGTAAGGTATGTTCCGAACGGTGCAAGAGTGCCGACAGGAATTGTAATAGTGCTTGTTGCTGCATTGTAATTACTTGCCGGTGGTTGAGAATAAAGAAAAACGATTCGCGGATCGTGCTGAACGGTGATGAAGGTATTGTTTACCGTTTCACTTCCCTGGTTGCGGTAGTAAAGTGATTGATGATAATCGAAGCCGGGAATCGGCTGATTGATGCCGAAGCAATTTATATCGAGGTCAACGGCATTTCCTACATCAGCAAAATCTTTTGTATCAACCATGCCGACCACAGGCAGTGTATCTACATAATTTACAGAAGGACAAAGCTGCGTGTGCCACGGTGGAAGCATCTGCGAAACGGTGTAAGTGCCGGGCGGCAAATAAAAGTTGTAGTAGCCATTGAAGTCTGTCCATTTGTAACCACCAATTGGAAGACAGGAGATCATCACATTTTCAATGGGAGTTTCTCCGGGATCTTTCACGCAGTTCATGCTTGTGTCGTTGTACACAGTTCCCTGAATGGTAACAGCACACGGAGCAATAGAATCGTAGCCGATGGGAAATATTGCATAGTCAGCACATCCCTGCGCATCGGTAACATACACGCTGTACTGACCTGGCAGAAAACCGGAAGCCGTTGAGCCACTTGATCCATTCGTCCATGTATAAGCATATGGTTGAGTGCCGCCTGTTGCAATTGCAGAAGCAGTTCCATCCGCAGTAAAAATACACGTTGCGTTTTGTGAGGATGCAGAAACATTGAGCGGAGAAAAATATCCTACATACGTTAATGCTTTGCGCACGCAACCGGAATCATCCGTAACCCAACAGGTATTCCATCCCTGATAAAGATTTGCAAGCGGAGGGCTTGCTGAAGGCGCCAGTTGATTCCACTTATACATGTAAGGCGGCACACCGTTTTGCGGATATGCAGTTGCAACTCCCACTCCTCGATTGCAGGTGTCGGGCACAGCGTTGGCAGTTACGGAGAGATTGGAATTATCAATTAACTGCACTCCCACATTTGCAGTGCATCCCTGCATATCTGTAATGAGGCATGTATAATATCCGAGCGAGAGATTGCTTGCCACGTTAGTTCCCTGCGGTGGTATTGTGTTCCAAAAATAATTGTAAGGTGTAGTTCCTCCGGTTGCAATCAGCGTAATGCTTCCTGTGTTATTGGTACACGATGGCTGCACTTCAGAATGAGTAACCTGAACGGGAGAAAAATTTATCAGCGATTGATATGAAGTGCTCACACATCCACTGTCATCAGTAACACTAAATGTATAATAGCCCGCGTTCAGATTGGTGAGTGATGTAACGGTATCATTTGTATTCCATAAATAAGAATAAGGCGGAACGCCCGACACTGCATAGCCCGTAGCCGCACCCACACCATGGCTACATGTATCAGGATTAAAAGAAATTCCGCTGCTGAGATTGCTGGTAGTTGCAATCGTAATATATCCGATTTGCACGCAACCCGAATCATCACTCACAGTAACGCTATACATTTGACCTGCCTGAAGACCTGTAGCGATTGAGTCCGTTTGTATTGGAACAGTGTGCCAATTGAATTGAAAAGGTGGCGCACCAAGAGACACTGAAGCGGTCGCTGTCCCGTTTCTGCAACTTCCAGGAGTGGAAGTTACATTCAGGTAAAAGCCATTTGCAACTGTAAAATTAGTATCATCAAAACATCCGTTGCCATCTGTTATTGTTAGCGAATAAGTACCTGGTTCCAGGTTGCACAAACCATTAGATACCTCTGAAGTACTCCAAAGAAAATTATAAGGAGGTACTCCTCCAATTGGCTGAGCTAAATAGCATGAAGCACATGAAGAGGGACCTGATGTAGTGAAACTTGCCACCAACCCATCTGGACATTGCGCCAAAGAAATTTTTGTGAGAAGAAGAAAAAAGAAAATTGATGTGAGTAAAGGTTTAAAGGTTTTCATAATGATAAAGATTTAAAAATGATGAAACGAAAGTAGGGAAAAGTTTTTGTGTGAAACCGGTTGCGACTTTTTATTTCATACCCGAACGGATTATTGAGCCACCCCGAACACTTCGTTAATAATATCTTTTGAAAGCTGAGTGAGTGCATACTTGTAAGGCGCCTGCTTGTAAACAAAATTCTTTTTCTTGAGCCGGGGAAAATGTTTTGCAAACCCGGATTCAGATAGCCCTATTAGTTTTCGCAGTTCCTTAGTTGTTGCCGTTCCGTTGTTGTGCATAAACAAAAGCTGGCTCCCAAAGCGCGGATACATATCTTCCTTTCTTGATACTTTAGAAAAATACTTCTTTAGCCTGTTACCAAGCCTTTGGGCGTTAATATCGCTTAATTCAATCTGATCTGGCGCTACTAAAGACACTGTATTGGTTGTTGCAGGCGCGTTTGCAGAACTGGCGGAGGCAATATTCTTAAGAATCTCTCCGTCTATAGGACTGTTTGAGGTAATATTCTTAAGATTCTGACCATATACAGGACTGTATGGGGTAACATTCTTAAGATTATTTCCCTCTACAGGACTGTATGGGGTAACATTCTTAAGATTCTGACCATATACAGGACTGTATGGGGTAACATTCTTAAGATTATTTCCCTCTACAGGACTGTATGGGGTAACATTCTTAAGATTCTGACCGTCTACAGGACTGTTTGAGGCGAGATTGTTAAGAATATTTTCCCCTTCAGAACTGTTGGAGGAAGTATTCTCTCCCTTTTTTCTCTTTCTATTCCGTAAATTGTCGTTCTCTGATCGAAGAACCTCAATCAAATCAAGCAACCCAGAGATAATTCGATTAAGACGCACTATTTCCGAATGGAGATCGTTGTTTTCTTCCATGATGAATGTATTAGAGTGATGGAACAAAGGTATAAAAGGAAAAAGATACTGATGCGGCTTCCGGAAGGAAATTGTTTACCGCAAGTTTATCCTTAGAGTTTTCAGGAAAAGAGAATAAGATTGTCCGGAAGCCGGATTCAATATTCTACCAAGGTTTGCATCGTGAATTTTTTCAACCTTAGTACAAACGTTCGCAACAGGATTGAATAACCTTATTACTGGTTCAGGAAGATAATTCGCAAAGTTTTCTCTTCGCCTCCACAAACTCCTTCCAAACATCGTTCACAATTTCTCCTGCTGGCTTAATGTCTTTTATAAAAGCAGAAATCTGTCCCACTTCTAATTCACCTTCTTCAAGATCGCCTTCAAACATTCCCTTCTTCGCGCGCGCGCGACCGAGCAATGTTTTCAGTTCATCAGCATTTGCTCCGCGCAGTTCGGCAGCTTCCACTTCTTTGTAGAATTTATTTTTGATCATGCGTACAGGAGTTAGTTGTTTCAAAGTAAGCAACGTATCGCCTTCCTGCGTTTCCACTAATTTATTTTTGAAGTTGATGTGGCCACTCGATTCATTCGAAGCAACAAAGCGCGTACCCATCTGCACTCCTTCCGCACCAAGCGCAAAGGCAGCAAGCATGGCAGTTCCGTTTGCAATTCCTCCAGCAGCAATGAGAGGAAGATTAGTTGCCTCGCGGATAATCGGAATCAAACACATGGTAGTTGTCTCTTCCCGCCCGTTATGTCCGCCTGCTTCAAAGCCTTCAGCAACGAGGGCATCAACACCCGCTTCCTCTGCCTTCTTTGCAAACTTTGTATTCGCAATCACGTGTACAACTGTAATTCCTTTTTCTTTGAGAACGGAAGTCCACGTTTTAGGATTGCCTGCGGATGTGAAAACAATCTTCACACCTTCATCTATAATAATCTGCATGTGCTTCTCTACATCAGGATAAAGCAACGCCACGTTCACACCAAAAGGTTTTGACGTTGCTGCCTTGCACTTTCTGACATGCTCACGAAGAATATCAGGATACATGCTGGCTGAACCGATAAGCCCAAGTGCACCCGCATTGCTTACCGCACTTGCAAGTTCCCAACCGCTGCACCAGATCATGCCTGCCTGGTTGATCGGGTAATCTATTCCGAAAAGTTTTGTGAGTCTGTTTTGCATTAGTAATTAAAGTTAACCGTTGAATAACGCTTCTGCAAAGAAAGAAATTCATTTCTCAAAATGAATTACTTTAGCCGACAGTTTGAAATTCATGCAAACTCGGAATCTCAGACCTTAACCAGAAACCTCGAACTGATTTGAAAGTAATCATTCCCGTAGCAGGCATTGGCAGCCGGTTACGACCACATACACACACTCAACCCAAGGCGCTTGTGCCGGTGGCCGGCAAGCCCATCCTTTCCCACATTGTTGACAACCTCATCAATGCGGGTATCAAAGATTTTATTTTCATCCTTGGCTATCTTGGTGATAAGATTGAGGACTATATTAAGACGTGTTATCCTGATATTCAGGCAAAATTTATTGTGCAGGAGCCGCGCGAAGGAACAGGGCAAGCCGTTTGGCTTGCAAGAGATTTTATTTCTCAGGATGATGACATCATCATTGCCCTTGGCGATACGGTGTTTGATATTGACCTCAAAGAAATCATTCAACAAAAGCAATCATCATTAGGAGTAAAGAAGGTGGATGATCCACGAAACTTTGGTGTGGTGGAGACAGATGAAAGCGGTTTTATAAAAAGTGTTGTTGAGAAGCCATCCATCCCAAAATCGAACATGGCGCTGGTGGGTTTATACCGCATCAAGGAAGCGAAGCAACTCATGAATGCGCTCGCGGAGAACATCAAGAACAACGTTCGTACTCAGAACGAGTTTCATCTTACTGATGGCATCAACAAACTGATTGGTGACGGAGTAAAAATGAAAACCTTCTCTGTCGAGAACTGGTACGACTGCGGCAGCCGTGACCGGCTCCTCGAAACAAATGCCGTGCTCTTAAAGAAGAATTCCGAAAACGGAAAAAAATATTCGTTTGAAAACACCATCATCATTCCTCCTGTAAACATTGCCGCGAATTGCAAGATCAGTAACAGCATAATCGGGCCGAATGTGAGCATCGGTGATAAAACCATCGTGAATTATTCAATACTTAAAGACGCCATCATCGGATCGTATTCTGAAATTACCAATGCCGTGCTGCACCATTCCGTAATCGGCAGTGATGCGAGCTTGCACGGATTAAGTCAATCACTTAACCTGGGTGACTCAACGGAGATTGATTTCTCCTGAACTGAACCATCCCAAAACTTCAGACCTCAAACCGAAAACTTTATATGCAAAAAGACAAAGCAATCTTCGACCTCATTAAAAAAGAACAAGCCCGCCAGGAACATGGCATCGAGCTTATCGCTTCAGAAAATTTTGTGAGCAAGCAGGTAATGCAGGCAATGGGTACATGCCTCACTAATAAATATGCTGAAGGACTTCCCGGCAAAAGATATTATGGAGGTTGCGAAGTAGTTGATGAAGTTGAACAACTTGCTATCGACCGAGCGAAAACTTTATTTGGTGCAGCGTGGGCAAATGTGCAACCGCACTCAGGTGCGCAGGCAAATGCTGCAGTATTTCTCGCGTTAGTAAAACCGGGCGATACAGTTCTGGGTTTTGATCTTTCGCATGGCGGACATCTTACTCATGGTTCGCCTGTAAATTTCTCTGGAAAGCTTTACAAAGCTGTTCATTACGGAGTTCATCATGATACGGGCATTGTTGACTACGACAAGATGGAAGATATTGCGCGCGCTGAAATGCCGAAGATGATTATTGCAGGCGCTTCCTCCTACTCACGCGACTGGGATTTTCCACGGATGAGAAAAATTGCTGACGAAGTAGGCGCATTTCTTTTTGCCGACATAGCACATCCTGCCGGATTAATTGCAAGAGGTTTGCTAAGCGATGCTCTTCCACACTGCCATGTTGTTTCAACAACAACTCATAAAACATTGCGCGGACCAAGAGGTGGAATGATTATGATGGGAAAAGATTTTGAAAATCCATGGGGATTGAAAACTCCGAAAGGAGAAACGAGGATGATGACTGCAATCATGGATAGTGCTGTATTCCCCGGTACACAAGGCGGACCGCTTGAACACGTGATCGCTGCAAAAGCAATTGCATTCGAGGAAGATTTATCAGATGAATATCTTGCTTACTGTGTGCAGATGGTGAAAAATGCAAAAGCAATGGCAAAAGCATTTGTTGCGAAAGGATACAAAATAATTTCAGGCGGCACGGACAATCATTCTATGCTGATTGACTTGCGCTCAAAAAATCTTACAGGTAAATTGGCAGAGAATACATTAGTGAAAGCCGACATCACCGTAAATAAAAACATGGTTCCGTTTGATGACAAGTCACCGTTTGTTACATCAGGCATGCGCATCGGTACACCCGCAATGACTACACGTGGAGTAAAAGAAAAAGATGTGGAGAAAATTGTTGCGTTGATTGACGAAGTGCTTATGAACAACGAAAACGAGACACGGCTGAAAGCGGTGAAGAAGAAGGTAAATACGATGATGGAGAAATTCCCGCTTTATTCCTGAGGAACTTTCCACTTAATGTTGCATCCCAAACTCGGTCTCTGAAAATCATTGACCGGTTTTCCCGAGAGAATATTATCGAGCGCTTCGCGAATATCTTTTCCTGTAACCGGAAGATCAAGTGACGGACGCGAATCATCAAGCTGTCCGCGGTAAACTAATTTTTGCTGCGAATCGAAAATGTAAAAATCAGGCGTGCAGGCAGCATCAAATTCTTTTGCCACTTCCTGGCTTTCATCATAGAGATACGGAAAAGGATATTTCAGATAGAGAGCTGTCTCTTTCATTTTTTCAGGACTGTCCTCAGGATAATTGATCGCATCATTCGAACTAATCGCAACAAACCTTACTCCTCTGTTCAGGTAATCGTTTCCAAGCTTTACCAGTTGGTCATTCACATACTTTACAAATGGACAATGATTGCAGATAAACATCACCACAGATGCTTTTGAGTTTTTCAAATCATCAGAGGAAAAACTCTTTCCTGAAACAACATCAGGTAAATTAAATGCGGGAAGTTGAGTTCCCAGCGGAATCATATTGGATGGAGTGCGAGCCATGTAGCTTGAATATTGAAGGCACTAAGTTAACGTATTCCATCATTCCATTCTGAAGGTATTCCAACATTCCATTCTTCCAATTCCCTTTGTAGCTTCGCACACTTTGAAATTTTCACTCTCACATACCGATTCAAAAACGAAAGCCCGCGCAGGAACAATTGTAACTGATCACGGAGAAATTCAAACGCCCATCTTCATGCCGGTAGGAACTGCTGCATCTGTGAAGGCGGTTCATCAGCAGGAATTGGTTGATGATGTAAAAGCGCAAATTATTCTTGGTAACACGTATCATCTTTACTTGCGCCCAGGGCTTTCAACTATTGAGCAGGCGGGCGGCTTACATAAGTTCATGAACTGGCAAAAGCCAATTCTAACTGACAGTGGCGGCTACCAGGTGTATTCACTTTCTGAAAACAGAAAGATAAAAGAAGAAGGGGTAAAGTTTCGTTCTCACATTGACGGTTCCACGCATTTCTTCTCTCCCGAAAATGCAATTGACATTCAGCGAACCATTGGTGCGGACATCATCATGGCTTTTGATGAATGTACTCCCTATCCTTGCGAGCCCGGCTACGCAAAAAAAAGTATCGAGATGACTCATCGCTGGCTTACGCGATGTATTGATCGTTTTAATTCCACTCAACCGAAATACAATCACACTCAAACTTTCTTTCCGATTGTGCAAGGAAGCACGTTTGCAGATTTAAGAAAACAATCTGCTGAATTTATTGCGGAACAAAATTGCGAAGGCAATGCCATAGGTGGATTATCAGTAGGCGAACCTGCAGAGATGATGTACGAGATGACAGAACTGGTTTGCAAAATTCTTCCGTCTGAGAAGCCACGCTATCTGATGGGAGTGGGAACGCCCGCAAATATTTTAGAAAGTATTGCTCTCGGCATTGATATGTTCGACTGTGTAATGCCCACACGCAATGCACGCAACGGAATGCTTTTTACTAAAAAAGGAATCATCAACATCAGAAACGAAAAATGGAAGAATGATTTTTCTCCTCTTGATGAAGAAGGGACTTCGTTTGTGGATACTTATTATTCAAAAGCATATTTGCGCCATCTTGTTATCAGCAAAGAAATTCTTGCTTCTCAGATTGCAACGCTTCACAATCTTTCATTCTATCTTTGGCTCGTTACAGAAGCAAGAAATAAAATAACGGAAGGTACGTTTAGCGAATGGAAGAACGTGATGGTTGGAAAGGTGAGTGATAGAATCTGATAACCTAAAAAAGAAAACTTGAATCAATCCGCATTAAAAATTCTTGACCGTTACATCATCCGGAAATTTCTCGGAACGTTTTTCTTTTCACTTGCCTTGATAATTGCCATTGCCATCATCTTCGACATCTCAGAAAAAATAGATGACTTTGTGGAACGTCATGCACCGTTGAAAGCAATTCTTTTTGATTATTACCTGAATTTCATTCCCTATTTCGCTAATTTATTTTCACCATTATTTGTTTTTATTTCTGTAATTTTTTTTACAGCACGGCTTGCGGCAAATACAGAGATTGTTGCTATACTCAGCAGTGGTGTAAGTTTCCGAAGAATGCTTCGCCCCTACTTCATTGCGGCATCTATTCTCGCTCTGATTTCGTTTTATTTTAATGGTTGGGTGATCCCCCACTCCAACCAAGTGAAACTTGCATTTGAAAATACATACATTAGAAATCCAGTTCGATTTGATGACCGAAATATTCATCGCCAGATTGCTCCCGGAAATTTTATTTATATAGAGAGCTACAACAACATTGAAAACATTGGCTTCCGTTTTTCATTGGAGCGAATTGAAAACGGCAAGCGCACTATGTTCTTAAACAGTGAGCGGATTGTTTGGGACAGCACTTCCCAGAAATGGCGTATCGAAAATTATTACGTGCGTCACATCAATGGAATGCACGAAGAAATAAAAAGTGGATTGCATTTGGATACGGCTCTAAGTTTTCATCCATCCGATTTCAAACGCAGAATAAATATTATTGATGCTATGGATACACCTGCACTGAATAAATTCATCAGTGAAGAAAAGATGGAGGGGAGTGCAAATGTGAATACTTATCTCGTAGAAAAATACCGAAGGGTTTCAATCCCAATTGCAACATTCATTCTTACACTTATCGGTGTATCGCTCTCTAGCCGTAAGGTTCGCGGTGGCATCGGTGTTCAGCTTGGTTTCGGAATTGGTCTCAGCTTCACCTACATTTTGTTTATGCAGATCAGCAACACGTTTGCTACAAGTGGAATTATGCCTGCAATAATTGCCGTATGGTTGCCTAATATTCTTTTTTCTTTTGTTGCAATCGGCTTACTGAAAAACGCTCCAAAGTAAAAAGAAAAAATCCCGACTTGCTTTCATGCAGGTCGGGACTCACATAGACATTTATCCTCCTTTCTTAATTCATTTTGTAGGGAACCACGAGCATGAACTCGGGGATGCGTGCGTAGAATTGTTTTTTGTCAATCAACCTCTCAAACAAATACGTTCCGTACATTTTTCCGATTTCTGAATCGAGATTGCATCCTGAAATGTACTGATATGATTCACCTGTTGCAATGGTTGGTTGTTCGCCAACTACTCCTTCACCTTCTACTTCGCGGTTGGTAGAGCAACTGTCCACAATAAACCAATGCCTGCGTTTTAACTGAACCGAATAGTCGCTATTATTTGTAATTGTAATCCGGTAAGCAAAAACATGCTGGTTGTTCACCGGATTACTTTGATCAGGGCGATAAAAAGTTTCAACGCTGATCTTGACTCCTGATGTTACTTGCGTAATCATAACGTTTGTTTTTTTTTGATAAGTCAAATGTATGGAGAGAAATCAAAATGCAAAAAAAAATTTGATGAACAGCCAATATTGATTTGTGAACGGAGTCAAATAGCCGCCAACTGACAAAAAAAAAGGGTGAATAGTTTGCGTAATATTGCCAAAATCGACAATTAGCCCATAATCTCAATGTCTTCAAACACCTTTTCCCATTCTTTGTTGAGTGTTTCAAGTTTGGAAGTTACAGCGTTAAACTGAGCAAGAGTCTCAGCAAAAAGTTTCTGATCACCATACACCGAAGGAAGCGATAACTTCTGTTCACCTTCTTCCTTTTCCTTTTTCAACGCTTCAATTTTTTCTTCCAACTGCTTTAGTTTTTGATTCAGTTTTTTCTTCTGAGTGATTTTAGCTGTGTCCTCTGTAGGTTTTTGCTCTTTTACTTTTATGGGTTTCTCTGCCTGTTTTTCTTTTTTCTCTCCTTTGAGTTTTACGGCCTGATTAGTTCGCCAGTATTCATACTCAGAATATGTGCCGGGATATTCCTTTATTTCTCCATTTTCAATCCACCATATTTTATTGGCAATTTCAGAAATAAAAAAACGGTCGTGAGATACAGTGATGAATGTTCCTTCAAATTCCTGAAGCACCCGTATCAACACATTCACAGAAAGCATGTCGAGGTGATTGGTGGGCTCGTCAAGAATTAAAAAGTTCGCTCTTGATAAAACCAATTTTCCCAACGCCACTCTTGCCTTCTCTCCTCCTGACAAAACTTTTATCGGCTTGAAAGCATCTTCCCCACCAAATAGAAACGCACCTGCAACTGAGCGCACATAATTTTCCGTTTGCTTCGTATCCGCTTCTGACAACTCCTGAATGATGTTGTTGTTCATATTCAAACCTTCCAATTGGTGCTGCGCGTAAAAAGATTTTTTCACATTGTACCCTTCTTCAATCTTTCCTTCGAAAGATTCAGAGCCGCTGATCATTCTCAGTAGTGTTGATTTTCCTTTTCCATTTGCACCGATCAATGCAATTTTATCTCCGCGGTTAATCATTCCTTCTGCATTGCGAAAAATATTCAGCGTATCGTAACTCTTGTCCTGAATACTAATGGTCTCTAAAACTTTTCCTGGTTGCGAATCGGGAATGAGCCGAATGTTCACTTCGGCATTTGTGCTGTTAACCTCTTCAACACGTTCTAGCTTGTCAAGTTTTTTAATTCTTGATTGAGCCATCTTTGCTTTGCTTGCCTTTGCACGAAAACGATCAATCAACTTTTCCTGCTCTTTGATGTACTGTTGCTGATTTTCAAATTGCGATTGCTGCAACTCATTGCGAAGCGCTTTTTCTCCAACGTAGAAAGAATACGTTCCGGGATAAATGGTGATCTTCTCATTGGCAACTTCAACAATTCTGTTTACAATGTTGTCGAGAAAATATCTGTCATGAGACACGAGAATTACTGTGCCTTGATATTCGCGCAAATAATTTTCGATCCATTGAATACTTGGTAAGTCAAGGTGATTCGTTGGTTCATCGAGCATGAGTACATCGGGCTTCTGCAACATTATTTTTGCAAGCATAACGCGCATACGCCATCCACCGGAAAATTCTGCATAGGGACGATATAAATCTTTTGTTGAAAACCCAAGACCTTCAAGCATGGCTTCTGCCTTATGCTGTATCGTGTAGCCATCTGCATGATCGAAAAGAGTTTGCTTGTCATGAAGGAGATGAAGCAGTTCATCGCTGTGATCGTGCTTCAGCTTTTCTAAAATCTCTTCAATCTCAATATGAAGTTTCAACACCGCCTCGAACGCGCCCATTGCAACATCCAGAATATTTTCTGCGCTTGAGAAGGAAAGCAAATCCTGGTTAAGAAAACCGATTGAGAGATCGCGGAGTTTTGTAAAAGTTCCTCCATCAATTTTATATTCTCCACTAATGATGCGCAGCAACGTTGACTTGCCGGTTCCGTTTGCACCGATGAGTCCGATTTTTTCTCCCGGATTTATCTGCCAAGATGCTTCGTGAAAAAGGTAACGTCCGCCAAAACCAAAATCGAAATTATGTAGAGTAATCATGTATTATAACTGTGTAATTTGCAAATAAATTTATTCCTGATAAAGTTTTCCGCTGCTGTTCAGGTAAGATTCAAGATGTGATGGCTGTCCGGAGTAGTAAACATTTCCGCGGTCGTTAATGTTCACTTTCGTCCAAACGTTTGGATGCACATGAATATCACCAGACCCGCGGTGATCGACCAAAGCTGAATCGCACATCAAATCTTTTGCATAAATATATCCGAAGCTTTGAGCAAAATCATAATTAAAATGGCAATAACCTGAGAGATAAATGTCTCCTCCGCCAACCATCTGCAATGCCGAAACGCGATCACTTTCAAGAGTGAGGTGAATGTCGGCACTGTTGTCTTCATATACTTCAATTGATGGAGTTACAATTGTATTTCCGCTTGTTATTTGTTCCGAGCCGTAGTGAGTTATTTTTGAAAGTTTTTTGAGATGAACGCGAACATGAACTTCAATATCGTAGCTGCGAACCCAGTTGCAGGTATTGTCATTTGTAATTTTCAATACTCCGCCATCAACATCTGTGCGTATTAAATCAATGAGATGACTTCCCGCTTCTACTTCTGTGTAATTACTTGTATCCTGGTAAAGAGTTACGATTACATTTTTATTCACTTCAAGTTCTTCAAAATCGCTGAGTGATCTTTTCACTTTCACAACATCTCCTGTGCTCTTTACGCAATCGCACATGTTTTCCTTCTTGCATCCCTGAAAGAGGAGAGACGCAAGAAAAACTATAACAATAAATGTGCGCCTGATTTTCAATTCTTAGTTTCTAATTTCAAACTTTTATCCGCCACCCTAATCCCAACTCAGCATAATCTGCTCGTGCGAAATGTGTTTTCAAAGAAAGATTAATGAAAAAATGTTTTCCCACTTCATATTTTAAACCGTAGCGATTGTAGAAAGCTGTGTCAACTTTTGTATGATCGAGAAGATAATATCCCATGTGAAACAGCAGCGTAAAATGATTGACCTGCATTTCGTATCCCAAATGAATGCCGCTGCGAATAACTTTAATTTCTTTGTCAGATGTCGAAGTAGCATCGTAAACAAACCGCATCAAACTTAAATCATAAAATGCATCAGCGCCAATTGCAATTTTACTTTTATGGCTGAGCGGTCTCAGAAATTGAAAATAAAAAGTATGTGCAAAATATTGTTTTCCATCTGCCGGGAAATTTTCTTTTACTCCTGCGCCATACACAAATTCGGTGATCCATCTTTTATCCAGCTCCGGAATTTCCGGTTTCAGATACTTTTCCGGCTCGCTGAATTGATACGAAACACCACCCATGAGCGAAATATTATTCAAACCAAGATTCGGCAAACGAAATGAAGTATTCGAAAAATGGGTGATACCATAATTCAACTGCATGAAAATGTTTTTTGAAACACGATAGCGTGATTGAAGCATAAACCTTATGGCAGCATTTAAGTACGAACCGACAGCCATGTTTTTATGATCAGTCTCCTGATCAAATCTTTTAGAGAGGTAACCAAGCCCCGCTCCTGTCTGTAGTGAAAACTGAAAACTTCTTGTTCTAACAAATGGAAAATCAATATACCCGATCATCGCTGTTGCATTGCCAAGCACCTGCGGATATGCCAGATCAAAATACATGAGCGACACACCCGTTTGCGGATAGCCATGTACACGCTGCCACCACTTACTTCCATCAGCTTGTGTTTGAAGCGAAAGTTCAAAACCTGTGGTATGACCCTTTACCAAATGTTCCACGCGAGGGCGATGCGCCCACACATATCCATAGTGAAAATTTGCGGTGATTGATTTATTCTTAAAATAATTTTCTCCTGAAAAAGAAAATTGCGGAACGAAAACTAAAACAGCAAGTGAAATACCGAAAAGAAATTTATCATGTTGACGGTTTGGGCTTCTCATGTTCAGGGGGCGCGAAACTACAAAATGAAAACAAAAGTAATTTGTGGTTGGTACGAAGCAAAATTTGTGAAGCGCAATAACTAATTTACATTTGCCGCATCAATAAAACCAATATTAAACCAATAAGCCATGGGAATGATGAAAGAGTTTAAAGAGTTTGCCATGAAAGGCAACGTAATGGATCTTGCAATCGGTGTAATCATCGGTGCGGCATTCGGAAAAATTGTAGCATCATTGGTTGATAACATCCTGATGCCGATTATCGGAATTTTCCTGCAGGGCATAAACTTCGCTACGCTATCCTTCAAAGTTGGAGAAGCAGAAATCAAGTATGGTCTTTTTATAGGAGCTATAATTGATTTCATCGTAATCGCTCTTGTCATGTTTATGATTATTAAGGCAATCAATAACATGAAGAAGAAAGAAGAACCGGCTGCTCCTGCTTCACCACCTGCTCCTACCAAGGAACAGCAACTGTTGATGGAGATTCGCGATCTTTTAAAGAAGTAAAAAAGTTTAGTTATGTCTTGCCGAACTTGTTTCGGCATCCGTCTGTTAGGGATGCCGAAACAAGTTCGGCATGACACCATACAATAAACCTAAATTCAAATGAAAAAATTATTCTTTACTCTATCTTTTATAGTAATCAGTATTGCTGCCTTGGCGCAGCAGGACACTACATGGCGCAGGGGCGGACTGCTCGGGCTTAATTTCACACAGGTATCGCTTACCAACTGGGGCGCGGGTGGAGAAAATTCGATTGCAGGAAATGCCATCGTAAATTATTTCGCGCACTACAAAAAAGCGAAAAATATATGGGACACCGATCTCGATCTCGGATACGGAATATTAATGCAGGGAAAAAACGATGTGCGGAAAAGCGATGATAAAATTTATTTCACTACAAAGATCGGGCATGAAGCAGTCAAGCATTGGTATTATACTTTGCTGCTCGATTTCAAATCTCAGTTTGCACCCGGCTATAATTATCCAAATGACTCGGTGAAGATTTCAAACTTTGCTGCTCCGGCTTATATCTCCCTTGGTATTGGCATGGACTACAAACCAAGCGATCATTTTTCTTTATTCCTTTCTCCCGCTACTGCGCGATGGACAATTGTGAATGACGTTCCGCTTTCGAATGCCGGTGCCTTTGGTGTTGACTCCGGCAAAATGGTTAAAACAGAAGTGGGTGCATTGCTGAAAGCAAAACTTAATGTGGATATCACAAAAAACGTCAACCTTCAAAGTACGCTCGATCTTTTCAGCAATTACCTCGACAAGCCGGAGAATGTAGATGTGAACTGGCAACTTTTTATTTCTGCAAAAGTGGGCAAGTTCCTTTCTGTAAGCTTAATTACCCAGCTTATTTATGACGACAACACCACGCTTACTTTTTACAAGAGCGATGGGCAAACTGTTGACCATACCGGCCCGGGGGTACAGTTTAAAGAGGTACTCGGCATCGGGCTGGCTTATTCGTTTTCGGGAGTTACGGTGAGTAAATAATCGAAAAAAATAATGTGATTAAAAACCCCGGAGAAATTTTTCTTCGGGGTTTTTATTTTACACTGTTTTGCAACCCTGAAGTAATCCATGTACTTTATCGAACAGTAAAAATAATTTCACCTGCTTCGTTTTTTATTTAATGTGAAACTTCTTCAGGGTTGTGGTTCAATAAACAGAAGCGATTAAAAGTATTCTATCTCTCGCTCTACAACGCATTCATCTCGTCCACCAAAGAAACTTACCTTGTCAGGATTCAATTCAGTTACCCTAATCCAATTATCATTTTTGTCGTATTCTATTTTGTACGTCAACATTGCGTACGCTTTTCCTTTCGCATCAACCCAATCTGTTTTAACTCTATTTCCCTTGCTGTCGTACGTTTGCAGATAAGTAACTAAAAACTTTGTTCCTTTTGTGAACCATGTTTCCTCTACAACTTTTCCATAGTCGTTATACTTAAAAACAAAGCGCAAAATTATTTCTCCGCTCGATTTATATTCTATGGTTTCAATTACATTCCCCTTATCATTATACTTGTCAGCCGTTCTCCAATCAAGAGTTCCGTCTGCTCTAAAAACATTCTTTTCAATGATGTTTCCTTTCTCGTCATACTTGTAAACCTCTTTGCCATCGCTACTGCCATCTTCTTTGAACCAATCTTTTTCAATCATTTTTCCAGTGTCGTCATACTTGTAATCGAATTTTGATTTATGCGCAACGCTCCCGTCAGTATTGTACTTGTCTTCTTCAATTCTGTCCGACTTATCATTATAAGCATAAACCAATTTTGCAGAAGGACTTCCATCAACTTTGAAACGCGTATCTTCAGTTTTATATCCTTTATCGTTGAAAGAAATTTTTGATTCATAGCCACCCTCATTGCAAATCTTTTTTCCTTTTATAATTTCTCCTGATTTATGTTCGGCTTTGTAAAAAGTTTCATGCAATGATTTAACATTGCCTTTGAGTTCTTCCTCTTGCCGGTCATTTTGTTTTGGCATCTGTGCGAAACCAGACAGCACCAAGAAGGAAATTATAACTCCCGGAATGATTGATGTACGTTTCATTTTATTTTGGTTTTATATTTAATTTGTCAAAGTTAATTTCTTGTAGCAATTATCAAGTTAGTAGTACCCAGATGCCGCTAACATTTTAATCTCCTCCACAAACCTACTATTTATTTCCTTTCACTACTTCAGCGCTCAACCCTTCTTCGTCATCACCTCTTTAAGCAGCGCAACCGGATTGCAGAAACGCAACCTGCCTCTATGCTCATCGTAAACTGCTCACATACTGGTATGTTTTTTTAAGAATCATCATTGATGAGCGAAGAAGAAAAAATAAAATGGCTTGATGAAGCAAAACTCCTCATGCAGCAAACAGAGAGCACGGAACAAAGTATGGCTGCATTGAGGCCCGAAGTACACGGGCACATTACTTCACATCTTTTTTCTTCATTCCCTTTTTTAATTGATGCAATGGAACCGCAGGACATTCTACTTCTTGGCGAGCGCATTCATCGTCATCTTTATGTACTCACGCAAGAACTTACCAACTTTGCATACGCTGTGCAGCGCAACGCCTGAGCAGTTTTTTCGCCCACGATCTGCAGCTCTTTACCAATCGCAAAAAACCGTTAGCCAAAAAAATCAAATTTCTCTTGCAAGAAATATTTTCCACTGCTAACGTTGCATCATAATTCAATAAATCGTTTAACTTAAATTTAATTAGTATGGGACTACCCGCAATCAACATCACCTTTACCGCGGCTCAAGAGGCCGCGATTGACGCAGCGCTTACTGCGCTCGAAACCAACTGTCCGTTCAGAGTAAACATTGCTGCTTCCGCCAAAGACGGAGAGCAATCGCTGGACGTAAAACGTTATCCGTTTGTGCAGAATGCAATTCTGAATACTGCACCGGCTAATCCTACTTTGCAGCCCCCATTTTTAAGTGTGGCTGATGCAGGCAACGATCTGAATCTTTATAATCAGTTCACGCCTAAGATTGAACGTTTGAAAGCAATTCTTGAAAGCTACATGGATACACAGTGGCTTGCAGGTGTGGAAGCATACTTTTATTTCCGCAAGTTTTATGCAATGCTGCAGGAAGCCGTTGAAGCCAACGTGCCCGGTGCCGATTCATTGCTTGCTGATGCTAAACGCCTGTATGAAAACTAGGGTCCGTCAGCTACGGCTCCTACTCCCGGCCCTTAAGATTTACTGATAAAAAAAGGGTATGAAATCCTGCTTTTGAAAAGAAGCAGGATTTTTTTTTATCATGACAGCGGCTTGGCTAGCTGTCCGGTGGCGGGTTCACAACTAAGAAGAGATTAAATGAAGTTTTAAAAAAGGGGATTAGAAGCAAGGCTGTTTGTTTACGCACAAATGTATTTAGAAAGCACCACTGTTTGATTACCGATGAAGCCCGCTTTTTAAAAATTTACACTTAATCTTACTCTTATCTAAATGCTCTACTTCGCCACGAAGATGTGTCGTGTTAAGTTTGCAGTCACTTTGTCCGAAGCAATTTATAGTTTTAGTTTCAGTCCTCCATTAATTACAAATCCGTCAACGGGTGCATAGATGTCACGAAAGGTTGGGTTTGTAATTGTCCCTGTGTAAATCGTGTCAAACTTTGTCTGCCTTGTATCAATAAAATTTTCAAAGTTGGCGAAGATTGAAAAGTTTTTCCAAAGTTTTTCAATCATAAAACCTGTGAGCCAATATTGTTTTCCTGTAGCACCGTCATTAAGTTTTTGCGAACTGAAATAATATGCCTCCAAACCAATTTTCAGTTTGTCCTCAATCTCGTAAACCAAAACATTATTCAAGCGGTGTCTTGCTACCAAAGGAAATTCTGTTGTTGTTATGTAATGTTGTTTTACATCAGCTAAAGTGTAACCCACAAAAAGCTTAAAGTTTTTGTAAATGAGTTTGATATTTGTTTCCATTCCTTTTGTGTCAATGAAGCCGGTTGGCTCTAAGTATTGAAAGTAGCCATTTGCAGTTGGTGTCAGCACCAGAGGATTATTTATTCTTGTGTAGAAAAAAAGTTCATTGATGCTGAAAGAAACTTTGTCGTTAAACAAACCTGTTTTGTAATTGATGTCAAAGTTTCCACCGAAAGATTTTTCTGCGTTTGTATTTTTCACATCAATAGGTAAAACATTTTTGAATTGAATTTTTTCACCGTCCTCTGTAAATATTGTTGGAGTTTTGTAACCAAGTCCTCCACCAATTCGTGAAGTTAATTGTTGATTTATTTTGACCAAAGCAGAAATTCGCGGAAGCAGAAAAAAACCATAAGCGTTTTGATAGTCTCCTCGTAAACCTGTTTCAAGTGTAATAACTTTTGAAGCGTTCCAAGTGTTTTGCACAAATCCACCAAGTGTATATTGATCATAATTGACTGGAACAATTGTGTCGTGCTTGTCTTGCGTAAATCTATCTGTAAGAAAATTTACTCCTGCAATGCATTCCGATTTTTCTTTCTTGTAATTGTAATCTCCTTCGGTGTAACTGGAAATTTGCACTCCTGAAAATGTGTAATCAGGAATTTGAATTGAACGATTGTAATAACTCACACTGTTTTTGAAACTCAATTTTGAGTTGTCATTTATTTTATGCTCCAAAGAAAGTTGAGTGCTGTAACGGTTCGTTTTGTTTTTTTCAAAGTAAGAATGTATGCTGTCCGCTTTACCTTCAATGTATTTTATGTCGCCACCAATGCGATTTTCAACCGTTGCATTTACTCCAAAGTTCATTGTTGTTTTTTCATTGAAGTAGAAAAATATTTTGGGATTAATTGTGTAACGGTCAAACTTTGGAATTGCTGTTAAGCCAATGTTTGCAGGGTCGTAAGGTGTACCGTGATTGTATGATGCAAAAATTGTTGCCCCCACTTTCTTGAACTTTTGAGAATAGAAACCGCTTGCATCCAAACCTAATGCAGAAGTTCCGTTGAGAATAAATTTTAATTCTCTTTCTTCTTTCGGAACTTTTGAAACAAGATTTACCAAACCTGCAATTGCACCGCCACCATAAAGTGTAGATGCACTTCCTTTAATTACTTCTACTTGTTTTAAATCAAGAGGAACTATTTGCAACAAACCTAATCCACCCGAAAAGCCCGAATACAAAGGGAAACCATCACGAATTATTTGAGTGTATTTTCCGTCAAGTCCTTGAATACGGATTGAAGAATTATAACTCGTTGCTGATGTTTGTTGTGTTTGTATTCCTGTGCTTTCATTCAGCATCATCCGTATGTCGCCTGGTTTCATATTTCCTTTCTCCTCTAATTCCTCTCCCGAAATTGCCTCAATTCTTGTAGGAATGTCGGCAATAGTTCTGCTACTTCTTGTTGATGAAACAACTACTTCATCAAGTTCTCCTGATAAGGTTTTCAAAAAAATTATTTGAGTTTCAGAAGATGAAACAGGGAAATTGAAAGTGTCAATTTGTGTTTCATGACTTAAATAACTGAACACCAAAATTTGTTTTCCGTTAGGTATGTTTTTGATTTCAAGAAAACCGTTTACATCTGCACTTGCTCCATTATTTGTGCCTTGAACAACTGCCGTTGCACCGGTTAAATTTTCTTTTGTTTCGCTGTCTTTGATGACTGCCTTAAAGGTATTCTGACTGAATACGGTTGTTATATTAAATGCTGCAACAAGCAGCACGATGATTTTTTCCATTGCTGGTATTTTAATTAATGTTTAAATAAAGATGATTGGCGGTGCGTCAGCACCGCTAAAAATATTTTGTGGCGAAGCCACAAAAACATTAACTGATTTTTGGCGGTTGCCAAATGGAGCAATGAAACTCCGAACTGAAAGAAGATTTGAAAACTGAAAATTGTTTTGTCAGAAAAGTTGTTGGTAGTGTCAAAGAAAAAATAAATGTATGAAAACTAAAACCCGAACAAGTTCCGCAAGTATAAAATGGAGAACAACCGTTGCAATCCTTTTCGTGTTGGTGAGTGTCCGTTGTCTGCTCCGTCTTTGCAGAACTTTCTCCGCACTTGTCGTCAGAACAACAAGGTCGCACCGACAAAAGCAAAACATAAAACGCAAGTATGAGAGAAAGAATTTTCACGCTGTCAAAGGTAATTCATTATGTTTTTTAAATGAACAGAAAAGAAAATTCTGTGTCGTGTCAAAAGGTGTTGTGTGGTCTTCTGTTATGCACCTTATTTTTTTAAAACCATTTTGTAGTAGTTGTTGCAATTCTTCTTCTGTGTATTGGTGAACATCAAGCATTGAACATTTCTTTGGTCCCTTGTCGGAGAATGTTCCGATTACCATAAAATTATTTACAGATTGTCGTGCAGTTGTGAGATAAGTATTCATGTCGTCCGAATTTGTTAGGAAATGAAAAGTTGCTCTGTCGTGCCAGCAATCGTAAGAAGTTGTCGGGTGAAATTCTGTTACATCACACACAATCCAATTTACTTTTTTCGCTTTGTCGCCAAGTCGCTGCTTTGCTCTTTCAATTGATTTCTCTGAAATGTCAAGCACTGAAACATTTTCAAAACCTTCGTCTAGCAAGAAGTCAACTAATTTGCTGTCGCCACCGCCAATGTCAATGATGCTTGCCGTCTTTGGTAAATTAAAGCTGTGAACAAAGTCCAAAGATGTTTTTGGAATGTCCTGTGTCCAGCTTACTTGGTTGGGTTGCTTAGTTGCGTAAACATTTTCCCAGTGTTCTTTTCTTGTTGTCATATTTGTCAAAGTTAATTTCTTGTAGTCAGTTTCACTCTCTCTTAGCAACAAGCAATTTTTTCCTTTGTGTTTGCTGTCGCAACATTTGCGTTGCAACCACAATCTGATTTTACATCGGTTGTTGAAACTGTACAACAAGTTGCCGCCTCACTTATTTCATAATGTGGGTCGTTAAACTCTGCATCTTCGTGGAAATAATAAACCTCCCACTGCACATTGTCAGGGTCATTAACCCAAAACTTGTCTTGCTTTGCATAACAACAATTTGTTCCGATTTCTTCTTTCGCGACAAGGTTTTTTGTTTTAGCGTCTGCAAGTTTTGTGTTTAGTTCGTCAAGTGTTTCAACTTGAAAACCTACATGCCCGAAATTACTTTGCACTCTGTCTTTGTTCTCAACAAACGAAATGATGAGTGAAGGTTTGTCCAACACAAAATTTGCATAGTTCGGTTTTACTTTGTTTGGCTCTTGTCCGAAAAACTGTGTGTAAAAGTCAACTGACTTGTTGATGTCGCTTACATATAAGCTGACATGCATTCTTGGAAATGGATTGTTCATTTTATTTTGATATTTAGTTTAACAACATTTTGGATTATTAGAATTTGCTTTGGTGAAAAACTCGGTGAAAGTTTTCTCAAACTTCTCAAAGGTTTTGTAGTTGATGCAGTAACAGGAAGAAGTTCCTTCAACTGTTCCTTTGATTAAGTCCGCTTTCAAAAGTTCCTTGAGATGTTGCGAAACGGTTGACTGTGCAAGTGGTAACACTTCCACAATTTCACCGCAAATGCAACTCTCTCTGTCGGCAATTTGTTTGAGGATTGCCACTCTTGCGGGATGACTGATGGCATTGGCAAAATTCGCCAACTCATTTTCCTTTTTATTAAACTCGTCTTTCTTGTTTTGAGCCATGTCTTTAATATTATATCGCAAATATACGATAAAATAAATGACACAACGAAATATTTTGGAAAATAAATTGTCCGACTGTTTGAAAGTCAGTCCGAAAAATATCTGTTTTAAAAGCCCGTTTAGAACAGGTCAGTTTCAAGTTTGCAGTGCCGTTGCTAAGAAGAGCAAGAGTTGCAGATGACAATTAAACACCCGAAACAAAACTAAAAAACTTTCGCATATCCGCACCCTGTATGTTGGATAAACGCAATTGTCCTTGTAACTCCGAAGATTCTATGTTAAGAACCAAGCAGAATTATATTTATTTTTGCGTCTCAAATTTAGAATGACTTTAAGTCAGTTCGCAAGAGTCCGCTAAGGCGGGCTCTTTCTTTTTCTGGGTTTGATAGTTTGGATTGAA
>JBBRND010000008.1:0-151179 GCA_038230515.1 Bacteroidia bacterium
ATAAGAATATCCTCCGAGAATATATCCACCGTCAGCCGTTTGCTGCAATGAATAAAGTATATCATAATCTGTTCCTCCGAAATCTTTATCCCACTCTTTGTTGCCAAGTGAATCTGTTTTTACAATCCAGTAATCGTCACTTCCATTCCATGTTGCCTGTGTCTTGTCTCCGCCAATGCCGGAATAAGAAAATCCTCCAAGAATATATCCTCCGTCAGCCGTTTGCTGTAATGAAAAAAGTACATCGCCATCTGTTCCTCCGAAATCTTTATCCCATTGTTTGTTGCCAAACGAATCGGTTTTTACAATCCAGTAATCCTCATATCCCCATGTTGCCTGTGTCTTGTCTCCGCCAATGCCGGAAAGAGAATATCCTCCGAGAATATATCCTCCGTCTTTTGTTTGTTGGAAGCAGGAAATGTAATCAGTACCCGTCCCGCCAAAACGGTAGTCCCATTGCTTTACCAAAGGGTTTTGAGAAAAAGAATGGAGGGTAGAGAAAATAAAAAGAAAGAGGATGAAAACATTTGCCACGCTCACCCCTGCCCTAAAGGGAGTCCTGCGCGCTGTACCCTTTAGGGCTTCGGGTGCGAGTGGGCTGAGGTTATCGGATAAAACTTTTTTCATTGCTGGTGCTATAGCCCACGGTTTAAACTGTGGGCTATGTTTAACAGGAGGGAAACTTTTTTCATCACTGTTTAGTTGACTGAGTTAATTAGTGATTGAGTTAATTAGTAAACAGTCGGCATTTCCTTAATCAACGAATCAACTTACTAATCTTAATCAACCAATTATCCGTTCACCAAAAGTAAACTATTTCTTCTCGCAAGAAGAAAGTTTAATGTCTAAAGTTAAAAGTTTAATGTTGAGCAGCCGGGCTTCCAACTTTAAACTTTAAACCCTTCACATCTCTTTGCCCCGCGCTTAGTGCAGGGTGGCATCCACCCAAGGTATTTTGATGGTAAAATGGGCAAGGTGGCATCCACCCAAGCCGTTCGGGTAGAGAAACAGGGCAGGGTGGCTTCCACCTAAGCCGTTTTTAGTGCAAAATGGGCAAGGTGGCTTCCACCCAAGCCATTCGGCTCATAAAATGGGCGGGGTGGCATCCACCCAATCTTTTTTCATCACAATATATTGCTTTTGTCAAAAAATCTTATTTTCGCACCTTAAACTTTAATACTTATTACACAATGGTACTTAACAAACTTTATCGTTCGCCCGATCCCGCTCCGGCTGGTGGAGCTGCGACACCAAGAAAAACAGGTAGTTTGCCTGTAAAAGATGCTGACGTGAGCACAGTGGCTCAGGCACTAAAAACAAAATGGGGAGCCAACCCATTCTTCGTATTGCAGTGGATGACGCAGGCAGCATTTGCCACCATGGCTGACGATTTTGCAACGCAGCTTGCCGCCCGCCAAACCGCTGGTGGTGCGCGCTCGCCATTTACCGATGCGCTGGACACGGCAGATGCAAAAATTGATGACGGTGTGCGCGAAGTGAAAACTTATATTGCTGCAAAGTTCGGGGCACAACATGCCACTGCTAATTATGCGCCCTTCGGCATTGTGCATGAAAAAAAATCGTGGGTGCTGCCGCAGGATCACAGCAAGCGCAGAGATGCATTGCCGATGATGATTGCTGCCATTGCCGCAAACGGGATGGGGGCAAATGAATTTGGTACTACATTCTGGACTGATCTTCAAACCGAGTTTAACACTGCGCTTACCGGAGCAAACGCTACGGACAGCGTTGTGAGCACTAAGGTGAGCGCAAAAAATGTGCAGAAGAATAAAATAAAAGATGTGATGAGGGCAATCCTGCTTTTACTCGAAGCAAACTATCCTGATACGTTTGAAGGCGAAAAGCGCGCGTGGGGATTTCAGAAGGAGGATTATTGAGAATACCTACTTATACAAACCCCCTGAAGTTTTCTATTCACTTCAGGGGTTTTTATTTTTATCATAATTACAAGGCAACCTCCCGGCTGCTTTCTTACTACTTCGTACTTAATACTCTTTTACTTTCCTCTCACACCACCGCAATCTTCTCCTTCAAAAACTTCCCTGTGTAGCTCGCTTTGCAATCCACCAGTTCATCGGGCGAACCTTCAAAGAGAACATAGCCGCCCTCTTCACCGCCTTCAGGTCCGATGTCAATAACCCAGTCCGCGCATTTAATTACTTCAATGTTGTGTTCAACAATAATGATGCTGTGTCCCTGATCGAGCAACATGTCGAATGCCTTCAACAGTTTTTTGATGTCGTGAAAATGCAGACCTGTTGTCGGCTCATCAAAAATAAAAAGTGTGTGCCCGTGCGTAGCTCCCTTGCCGATGAAGGAAGCAAGTTTTACGCGCTGTGCTTCACCGCCACTCAATGTGCTGCTGCTTTGTCCGAGATGAACGTAACCCAAGCCAACATCCTGTAGCGGTCGCAACATCTTTGCAATCTTCTCATCATGTCCAAAAGATTTTATGGGAGTAGAGAAGAACTCCACCGCTTCATCCACCGTCATGTCAAGCACATCAGCAATATTCTTTCCGCGATACTCCACATCAAGTATCTCGCTCTTGAAACGCTTGCCGTGGCAGTTGTCACACACCAGGTGAATGTCAGCCATAAACTGCATCTCAATCGTTACTTCTCCCTCGCCCTGGCAAACATCACAACGACCACCATCCACGTTAAAAGAAAAATGCGCGGGCTTGTACTTGCGCGCACGCGAAGTGGGATGATCGGCATACAGATTCCGAATGTCATCGTATGCTTTGATGTAAGTAACAGGATTTGACCGCGAACTTTTCCCAATCGGATTCTGATCTACAAATTCAACAGCCGTAACTTTATTGATGTCTCCTGAAATTTTATCGTGCGTGCCGGTGAACTCTCCGTACCCACCATGAATCTTTTTTAGTGCGGGATAAAGAATCTTTTTCACGAGAGAAGATTTCCCTGAACCGCTCACACCCGTAACCACTGTCATCAGTCCAAGTGGAAACTTCACCGTAATATTTTTCAGATTATTTTCTCTCGCGCCTTCCAGCTTGATGTATCCTGTCATCACGCGCCTGCGATACGGCAACGGAATCTTTTCTTTCCCTGAAAGATATTTCCCTGTCAAACTCGTTGGGTTATTGATAATTTCCTGAAACGTTCCTTCAGCCACCAACTCACCGCCATGCTGCCCCGCCCCGGGACCAATGTCAATCAACAGATCGGAGGCGCGCATAATTTCTTCGTCATGCTCCACCACCACAAGCGTGTTGCCTGTGT
Source organism: Bacteroidia bacterium (assembly GCA_038230515.1). Taxonomy (GTDB): domain Bacteria; phylum Bacteroidota; class Bacteroidia; order AKYH767-A; family 2013-40CM-41-45; genus JAPLDB01. Next base: position 3,273 of record JBBRND010000008.1, read on the forward strand.
CGCGGAGAGAATTTAAAACTTTTATCAAACGCTGAGTATCCCGCGAGTGAAGCCCAATGCTGGGTTCATCAAGAATATAAGTAGAACCAACCAGCGCACTTCCCAACGAAGTAGAAAGATTGATGCGCTGCGATTCGCCACCACTCAGCGTAGAAGAAAGACGATTAAGCGAGAGATAACCCAACCCAACATCACACAAGTATTGCAACCTGTTTTTTATTTCGAGAAGAATTCTTTTCGCAACTGTTTCTTCATACACACTCAGTTTTATATTACTGAAAAAATTGAAAGCATCTTTCACCGGCATCAACACCACATCGGTAATTGATTTCTCCGCAACCTTTACGTATGAAGCATCTAACCTTAGCCGGGTGCCTCTGCAATCAGGACAAATCGTGCGTCCGCGATAGCGCGAAAGCATTACGCGATATTGAATCTTGTAAGAGTTCGATTCCACCCATTTGAAAAAGCGATCAATGCCGTGGAAGAATTCGTTGCCTGTCCACAATAATCGTTTCTGTTCATGCGTAAGTTCATAAAACGGTTTATGAATCGGGAAGTCGAACTTGTAAGCGCTCTTGATGAGATTGAAATAATACTCACTCATCTTTTCTCCGCGCCAGCACACAATCGCCATGTCATACACCGATTTTGATTTATCAGGAATAACCAAATCCTCGTCAATGCCGATGATGCTTCCAAAACCCTCGCAGCGTTTGCATGCACCGAATGGATTATTAAAGTTGAAAAGATGAGTGCTCGGCTCTTCGAAAATCATTCCGTCAAGTTCGTAGCGCGATGAGAAATGATGCAATGTCTTTTCGTCTTCCTCAGGAATCACTTCAACAAAACATTCTTCTCCACCTTCCGAGAATGCAGTCTGAACGGAATCCGCAATGCGCGAATGATTACTCTCATCAGTTTTGTTCACCACGATGCGGTCAATCACTATTTTCAGAATCTTCGGATCAATCAAGGTTGAGACAAGAGCAACCGCTTCATCTTTCTTTTTCTTCGGAGAAGATTTTATGAGTGAAGGAGAAAAGAGTTGTTCGAGATTAGCCAGATGTGCTTTGTTCTTTTCATCAAGCAATTCTTCAATTGTTTTCAACTCTCCGAGAAACGATACACGTGTAAAACCTTTTTGCATCAACACCTTCAATTCATCCGCTGCTTTTCTTCCGTGAATATGCATCGGGGCGTAGAGAATAATTTTTGTTCCATCTTCAAATGAGTGAATAAACTTCACTACATCTTCAATGGTATCTCGCTTCACTGCATTTCCTGAAACGGGAGAAATTGTTTTTCCTATTCGCGCAAAAAGTAATTTCAAATAATCATAAATCTCTGTTGAAGTACCAACCGTTGAGCGGGGATTTTTTGTGTTCACCTTTTGCTCTATGGCAACAGCAGGGGAGATGCCGTGAATGTAATCCACATCGGGCTTATCCATGCGCCCCATGAACTGTCGGGCATAAGAACTCAAACTCTCTACATACCTGCGCTGACCTTCGGCATAGAGGGTATCAAAAGCAAGCGAAGATTTTCCTGAACCCGAAAGTCCCGTAATAACAACAAACTTATTGCGCGGAATAGCCACATCAATATTCTTGAGGTTGTGAACCCGTGCGCCTTTGATGAGAATATAATTTTTGGAATCGAGATGATCGAAAGTCATTCCTGAAAATTGCGAATCTGCAAAAGTACAAATTCAAAAGGCAGGTAGTGTCGGAGGGTTACTCGGAAGTATCTGTTTGATTAAACCCGCCATTCATTGTGAAGTAAATTAATTATTTCTAAGTTTGCTTTGCCAATGAAGCCGAATTGCAATAAAGTGTTTCTCATTTTTCTTTTTCTTTCTACACAGTTTTCACTTGCAAAAACAAGTGCATTGAAAAGAACGATGTTCGGATTTACTTTTTCCTCGGAGTACAGTTATCGGTTTCTCAAAGCGGAAAGTTCTTATGATTGGGAGGTTGATTTGCGCAACGAAATGGAAGTTCCGAAATTTGGGTACACTGTTGGTTTTAATATCTCCCAGCAGATTAAAAAGAAATTTTTTGTTGAGGTTGCTTTTTGCTATTCCAACAAGGGAGAGCAAACAAAAAAATCGGATCTAATTTATGACGATCCGGAACCCTATGGTGCTGTAAGCAAATACACAAGGTACACGTTTGGTTATTGCGAAATTCCCGTTCGATTGAATTATCAGCTTTTTGATAGTGCATCCTTTTTTACTTCCGTGGGATTTGCTTTTGAAATTCCGGTTCTCGAAAAGAGAAAGTATTTTTATACATATTCGGATGGTCATGAATCTCACGTTTCATCCTACACTTTAAGCAGTTCAGCCGAAGGCGGCATTTCTATAATTGCAGGCATCGGATATTTTTTCAAAGTAAGTAAGATGCTTTACATTAAATCCGAACCATTCTTCAAATGTAGCATGACACCCTTCTATAACTCTAACATAAAAGATTATTTTTATTCCTACGGTCTTGATGTCGGAATTTATTTCAGCAAGCGAAAATAAAAACGGCAAGCTGAATTCAACTTGCCGTTTGTATTTTATTGAATATTATATCTTAGCTATTCAACATCACCGGCATCACCAGCATCAGAATATCTTCGTTTATCTTTCTTCCTTCCACAGCGGGAGTAATGATGCCTGCGCGGTTTGGTGCGCTCATCTCAATAGTAACTTGGTCGCTTTCGAGATTGCTGAGCATATCAGAAAGAAAACGAACATTGAAACCGATCTCCATATCCTCGCCATTGTAATCGCAGGTGAGGCGCTCGGTGGCTTCATTAGAAAAGTCAACATCTTCTGCATTAAGCTGAAGTTCGCTTCCTGTAATTTTCAGTTTTACCTGATGCGTAGTTTTGTTTGAGAAAATTCCTACGCGCCTGATGGCATTGAGGAATGCCACGCGGTCTATGGTAAGTTTGTTCGGATTGTCAACTGGAATCACGGCTTCGTAATTCGGATATCGACCGTCAATAAGGCGGCAGATTAAAGTGGTATTATCAATTTCAAAAAATGCATTTGTATTGTTGTATTTTATTTTGATCTCGCTTTCGGAATTTGTTAAAATGTTTTTCAGAAGAGTAAGTGGTTTCTTCGGGAGAATAAATGCACCTTCACTTTTTGATTTTGCATCGCCACGTTTGTAGCGAACAAGTTTGTGTGCATCAGTAGCAACAAACGTGATGTCATCTTTATTCAACTGGCAAAACACGCCTGACATAACAGGGCGCAACTCATCATTGCCCGTAGCGAAAATTGTTTTGGTAATTGCCTGCAAAAGTGTTTGCGAACTTACACCGAGTGTTGATGTTCCGTCAGCCACAGGCATCTTCGGAAATTCATCGGCATCAAATCCGCTGAGTTTATATTTTCCGTAATCGGAAGAAATTTCAACCTGGTGGCTTTTTTCATCAATTGAAAAAGTCAACGGCTGTTCAGGAAATGTTTTCAATGTGTCAGACAACATGCGTGCAGGTACTGCAACTTTTCCATTCGTCTTCGACTCAACAGGAAGATGAGTGATCATCGTAGTTTCAAGATCGGAAGCGGAAATGGTGAGGGTTCCTTTTTCAATCACAAATAAAAAGTTGTCGAGAATCGGAAGGGGATTGTTGGTGTTAAGAACACCGCCAATGGCTTGCAACTGTCGGAGCAGTGCGGAACTGGAGACAATAAATTTCATTTGTTTCAGTGAGTTTTAATTCGATGCAAGTGTACTAAGAAGAATGAGATGTTTGGCGGTTGAAGTGTTTTATTTTCAAACCGAATCCAACGCTGAGAAAGAGTCACATATCTTCTATTGCTGAAACTTTCTTTTGGCAGCATCAAGATCAAAATCGCTGATGCCGGCAAACACTTTGTTGAACACAAAAAACTGAACGGTTATTAATTCCTTTCCGTCATTTACAAAAGCATACATGCGGTCAATATCATACTTGAGCGGATTGCCGGCTGAATCGGTTTGTGCAAGGGAACTTTCCGTTGTTGGTTTCAGATACATCGGCACAACTGTTTTTGTTCCTTTTGAATCTACAACGGTGAGGATAGTTACAGGAATTGTATTTCTCAATGAGTCAGTTTCTTTATCAGTAAGGAAACGATCCCAGGTTTCAAAATAGAGATGACGGAAAGATTCCAAATAATTTGAAACATGCAACGTATCAACATGCAAAACCTGCTGATGATTAACGGGAGAAAACACACGAGGAGAATTTCCATTCATCTCAAGCATAAAAGATTTCTCCGGACGATTTTGATATTCGAGTGTTACACTTTTTATTTCTTCGCGCTGCAAGCGGAACATTACGGGAATGCGCCAGTCGCGTTCTTTTGGCGAGAAACGAGGAGTAAGATAGCCACTGAAACCCGGCATTTCCGTGATGAAAGGAACTGTGGAATTTGAAAGCATCATGTATGTTCCCAGTACATCCTGCGTTGAACCCCCAATAAAATAAACCTTGGTTGGCTCTGATGAATTGTTTGTATAAACCTCAAACTTAATTCCAGAGGAAGAAAGTTCTTTGATGATAGTGTTGTAAGAATTTTTCGGTATGCGCGATTGCACACGAATCTTTTTCAGACAATCAAGAATGAGATTGATTCCCTGCTGACGTGCTTCGTGTTTACTGTTGAGCATCCATTCTCCTGCGCTTTTTCTTTCGAGAGTAACGGAGTTAGTATTTCGATCAGCAATAAAAAGTTTGGTGATGGAAGAAGTATCAGCAATTGCAAAGTCGCGGTCTTCTTTGCGGAACGTGCTTGAATTATTTCTGATGATAAAAAAACTTGCAGCAGCGATCAACAGAAAAGCAACAAGAAGAGTAACTCGATTTTTCTTCATGACTGAATTTTCTTAAGAAGCATATTTTTTCCTGCGGATGTAAAAGTGAACGAAACCATACAATAGAATCAAAGCAATGGGAAGCATCATTGCTATCCATCCGTACATTTTATTTTCTGCTTTGGTGTGGTCGAGTAGGCGAATTTTAAACTCTTTTCCGCGAAGCGAAACAATATTTTCATTGTCGCATAAGTAATCAATACAGTTAAGAATAAAGTTTTTGTTGCCGTATGTCTGGTTGGTATAGCGGTCGTAGCCCAGAGGTAATATATTCCCTTTCTTACTCACATAGCTTGCAATCATATCTCCGTCAGAAATTACAATCATCTTATTTTCTTTTCCTGAATCTTTAAATGCAATCTCCTTGTTGGTTAGAATTTCCTGAGGCACTCTGTTTCGGAATACGGATTGAAATTTTCCTTCTAGCAAAACTGCAATGGGTAAATATTGCTGGCTGAAATATTTCGGATCGGGATCTTCTTTCAGAATATTTACATCTACACGAACCGGGGAGAGGATACTCTTGGAGAATTTGGAAGTAGTAAGAAGAATTGTTTTTCGGATACCTTCTGACTCAACGGTGTCAAGCGTGCTTGCGAACTCGCACTTGATTGCATTCAGATTATGAACGATGGGATGACTTGAAGTTGGATTAAGCAACGGGAAAAAATACCATGGGAACAATGATTGTTGCGGCTCGTTGCCAACGCGACCTGTAACGAGCGGGATTGGTGCTGCCTGCAAATCCATTACAAGATCGTCATTGAGGCGAACTCCGTATTTGAAAAGCTGATCGAGAATGTTGATGTCTTTCGCAATGGCAACATTTGCTCCGCCTTGCTCCAAACTATCCATGCTCATCTGCATGGGGTCAATGAGCCAAAGAATTCTACCGCCATTCATTACGAACTGATCGAGAATGAATTTATCTTTCTCTGAAAAAACTGAATCTGGTTTTGCAATGATGATGGCCTTGTAAAGTTTCAATGCATCAAGCCGCTGATGAATTTCAACCGTGTCCACTTCGTAATAATCAGCGAGAGAGCGGGCAGCATCGCTTATCTGCTTTGTCCCAAGTTCTGCTTGACCTTGAAGAAAGCCAACCTTTGGACGAACGCCTACGCTGAAAACGCGAAGCGCATTCATGAATTCGTATTCGAGTCCTTCAACGGAGCGGTTGATGGTTTCTTCCGTGCTGCTTCCGATTTTATTATTCAGAAACATGATTGGAATTTCTCTCGCATGAAAATTGACAATGGCTCCGGGCCAGATTACTTTTTGCGAAGACGCTCCCTTGGTTCTCTCTTCAAGATTGGTTGGTTGAATTCCTTTCTTGTAAAGTTGTTTGAATAATTCATCGCGTTCTTTTTTATCAGGGCTTGCTGCGGGATCAATAAACTCGTATTCGATGTTGTCCTTTGCATATACTCGGAATTCATCCAGCAATTCTTTTACGCTGTTGCGGAGTTTCTTGAATGCGGGAGGGAGATCGCCATCAAGGTATATTTTTACATACATCACATCGTTCATCTTCTTCAGTTCTTCAACAGTGGAAGATGAAAGCGAAAATCTTTTTTCGGTAGTGAGATCGAATCGGGAGAAAACGAAAGCGGAGATGATGTTTACGGAAATCAAAATAACGATCATTAGCAGCAGCCGCATGATGCTTTGCTGCCTTGCTGATCGTTTCAATGATTTAATTTCTTTCTTCTCTTCCATTTTTATTTTCGTTCTTCAATCACCATTTTCTTTTCTCCAATACAAATCTTGACAACACAAGAAAGAACAAGGTGATGCTTGCGAAGTAAACGGCATCGCGGGTATCGAGTACGCCTCTGCTGAGAGAAGAGTAATGCGCACTCATTCCGAGTTGCGATAAAATATAGTTGACGGATTCGTTGTAAGAGATTGTGCTGAGAAAATCAAAACCTACATGAAAGAGAAACGTGATGATGACTGCAAGTATGAAGGAGATAATTTGATTACTTGAAACAGAAGAAGAAAATATTCCAATGCTTACGTACGCGCTGCTAAGAAGAAACAAGCCAATGTAAGACCCCCTGATGCCGCCATGATCGAGATTGCCGACTGGAGAGGCAAGATAATTTACGATTGCATAGTAAACGAATGTTGGAAGCAGTGCAAAGACTACAAGAATAACTCCTGAGATATATTTTGCGGAAACGATTTGAAAATCGCTGAGGGGTTTTGTGAAAAGCAATTCAATGGTTCCGTTTCTTTTTTCTTCGGCAAAGGAACGCATGGTGATGGCGGGAATTAGAAACATGAATACCCATGGAGCAAGGATGAAGAGTGCATCGAGTGTGGCATAACCGGAGTTGATAATGTTGTAATCGGTGTTGGGCAGTATCCACGCAAACAAACCAGTGATGGACAAAAACACTACGATGACTACATACCCGATGACGGAGCCGAGGAAACTATTGATCTCTTTCTTTATCAGCGAAAACACAAATGAAAAAATAAGGTCGCCAAAAGTAGCAATTGATGTAACAAACTTATCAAATGTATTTCTTTACTTATTGACTTAACGAAGCACAAAAGTCCTTCCGCCACCAGCAGAAGGACTTCAGGTTCACAACCTCTCATGTTTAAGTTATTGCTTTATCACTTTTATCATTTCAATGTTTGTTTGCTGTTGTGCTTTTACGAGATAGATGCCGGTGCTTTGTTCATCCATCGGAACACTTACGGTGAAGTTGGGAAGGATGCGGATGGTTTCATAAATGTTTTGCCCGATGGAGTTCATCACGCTGATGGTTACCATTTCTTCTGAAACATTTTTCACTGAGAAAACATTTTCAACCGGATTAGGGTAGATGAGTACGTTGCTCTTCTCAGCAGTATTTTTTACGAATGTTCTTTCAGTCACTTGCTCATCGGCAGGCGAGGTAGTTGAAATGTTTACGGCTTTGTATGCAGTGCAGCCGTTGGCATCAGTAACGATTACTGTGTAAACGCCCGATGGAAGATTCTCTGCCTTTGCATCGGTGCTGCCACACGACATCCAGGAATAGGAGTAAGGCATGGTGCCTCCGTTGGCAACTATCTCGGCACTGCCGCCTGTTATCGTGCACATTGCCTGGGTGCTTACTGATTCGAGAATGAGCGGGCGCGGTGTTGTTATGATTGTGCTTGCAGTTGCAGTGCATCCGTAATCATCCATTACTTCTACGGTATAATTTCCTTCGTTCAATCCGGAAATTGAAGAAGTTGTTTCTTCCACATTATTCCAATGATAAATATAGTTGCCGCTGCCTCCGTTTACAATTGCCGTTGCGGTGGCGTTGCTGTTTCCAAAGCAGGTTACATCGGTGGTTTGCAATTCTACCTTTATGAGCGGAACGGTTATGCTATAGGTAACCGTTTTTTCATCAGCCCCGCTTTTTATCAATACATGAAAAATGTAAGGCGCAGTGCGCGCATCGGTAAGTTCGGGAGTCCAGCAGAAATGGCCGGTAGGAAGTTTTTCGTTATTGCTGCTAAAGGTGGCTTCGGGTATTGCATTGTCCCAACTCATGGTTGCACTTTCGGTGGCGAGGCCGCTAAAAGAGAAAATATCGAAGCAAAGATTGAAGCCGGGGCACACGGTTTCGTTAAATTTGTTGGTGCCGTCAATGCCGCTTACGGTGAAGTGGATTCCGTTTTCGGCAGGGGTTTCTCCAAAGATGGTTTGCGCGAATGCCATGTTTACAATGTGCGCTAAAATGATGAGGTAGTTTGTGGGTTTGGTGGTGAAAGATTTAATTATTGTCATGAACTTTGTTTTTGTGTTCAGCAATAATAGTTCGGGATGGGTGCTTTTATCAATTCAATATGGTAAACAGATGGGCGCGGGGGTGGGAATGGCGGTTTTAAGCGGGTGAATGGGGGCAAGGAAAATCGGCAGGCGGAAAACAGCCAGCCACGGCTCAAAGATGCTACCGATGGGGCATTTTGGACAAGCAGGGGTGAGTGGAGGAAATGCACCGGCATTTTTGATTGCTGCTTTCTTTGTTTTGGTTACTGCTCTGGCAATTTTGATTACTGCCTTTCCATTTTTGGTTACCGCTCTCCCGTTTTTGGAACCTACTTTTCTATTTTTGGTTACTGCTCTCCCGTTTTTGGTTACTACTCTCCCGTTTTTGGAACCTACTTTTCTATTTTTGGTTACCGCTCTCCCGTTTTTGGTTACTGCTTTTCCATTTTTGGTTTCTACTCTCTCGATTTTGGTTACTACTTTTCTATTTTTGGTTACCGCCCTCCCGTTTTTGGTTACTACTTTTCTATTTTTGGTTACCGCTCTCCCATTTTTGGTTACTACTTCTTCGAATTTGATGAAAAAAAATGTTTTTGTTCAAATATCGGTATGAAGGAACTGGGTGTGATGAAAAACGGGGATAGCGTATGCACTTTTCATATTTCTCTATATGCGTTTTTGATTTGTGTTATTTTGGTGCTGGCGGTTTTGATTGGGAGAGAAGCAGAGAAGAGAAAGGATGTGCAGCAGCATGTGCAGGAAAATAAAATTTGAGATAAGAAATAAATTGTAGATTTGGAGACGAAAAAAAATAAATATTAAAATGAAAACAACCGCCACCTGACAGGAGAAAAAACTACCTGTCAGGTGGTGGGTTCATTTATGAATAAGATTGTTATAGGATTAGTATTTTTTCTGTGCCTTCAAGAGTCTACTAGCGCTCAGATGCCAGTAGATCAACCGGAATATTGTTGGTTTTTAATCGACAAAATCGCAACGGTATGCCTTGCAGAAACACCTCAAGGTCTAATGTTGAAAAATTTTTTCCTCAATGAGGAAAGAAAACGTGATGACGAACCTGATAATAATAGCGACACTATCGAGGGAAACATCGTGTTTAGAATGAAGGATGCCAATGGAAAGGAATTAATAAAAAAAGTGATCAATAAGCCCCCGAATCGATTTCGCGTTGAGACTTTCGGTATAAATGGAGAGATGTCCACTCATTTTGAACCAGGATCTTCAAACGTAGTAGCAACATTGCCTTGGGTTGATGCAATAACTAACATTGAAATCTATAAGGTACAGTCAGATCATTCTCTTAAGCAGGTTTATAAAGCCAATGTAGCTGAAATGATATTGGAAAGTATTTATATAGAACCTGACAGGTAAAATGGGAAAACGCGCTCGGAGAAGAAATGTACAGCGTGGCTGTTAACCTCAAACCTACTCCTCCGCCAAAGCTATGGAGTACCATGTAAACATCAAACTTGCTGTAGGAATTTATTTTGTAAAAGTGAGCGGAGAAAAAGGCAGCGCGGTTAGGAAACTGGTGGTGGAGTAGAAAGAAAAACCTACCTCAAATCAACCACCTCAGCACCGGGGTATTTTGCAACGTTGAAAGAGTAGATGCTGTCATCAGTGCAAGCATCGGGCGTTAGCTTATCAACAGCAATGGTTTGTATGGTGCCGTTTTTGTCGAAAAGTTTTGCAGTGGTAACAAACTTGTCGTTTTTATTTACAGACAGTTTTACTTTGAAAAAATTCTTCTTCTTCGGGTCGATAGGAATTAACTCCACTAACTGGTAAGCCATTCCTTTTTCGTTTTGCTCACCAACAAACTTAAAGAGAAATCCTTTTTCGTACATCGTAAAAATGTTGGCAGGAGTAATCGTATTGTCGTCAGTTTTCTGATTGTCAATCTGCACTTCGTTCGCATCTTTCATATACGTCCAGCGCGTTTTACCATCGCTCACAATATCCTGACCTGCCACTTCAAGGCGGTATTTATTTCCCTTCAGGCAAATGGTTCCTTTCTGAACATCCTTTGTGTTATCTTTCGGGTTCTCCATCGTAATCACAAACGTTGCCTTTACCGATTTGAAAGATTTATATTTAGTAGTAACGCTTTTCAGAATGTCCTCCGCTTGCTTATCTTGCTTGGTGCCGGGGCTTTGTGCGAACGAATAAAAACAAAACAGGGAGAGAAAAATAACTGTGAGCCGTAATTTCATTTTATGATTGCCTTGTTAAATGTAGGGTGTAAATGTAATCGTAATTGCGGATACGCAAACACTGTGCCTATTGTTGGTTGATTGGTCAATTGGGTTGATTAAGTTGAATGGAAAAAAAGAAAACGGCTGTTTCAACCAATTAACTCAATCAACTAATCTTGCCGTTGCTTCACTGCATTCAGCATGTTCTCCAGCGTCATAGGATCTTTAACGAGTACTTCGCGCGCCTTGCTGCCTTCAAAAGGTCCGATAATTTTTGCTGCTTCAAGCTGATCAACAATTCTTCCTGCACGGTTGTAACCAAGTTTCAATCTGCGCTGAAGAAGTGATGCAGAGCCCTGCTGATGCTGAACAACAAGCCGTGCAGCTTCTTCAAAAAACTGATCGCGGTCATCAAGATCAAATTCTTTAGAACCCTCACCTGATTCATCCACATATTCGGGAAGAAGATGTGCATCTGCATATCCATGTTGACCACCGATGAAAGCCGTGATGCGCTCTACTTCAGGCGTATCAACAAAAGCACATTGAAGACGAATGAGATCAGTGCCGTTAGAAAGCAACATATCACCGCGACCGATCAACTGATCAGCACCACCGGAATCGAGAATGGTGCGGGAATCAATTTTAGAAGTTACACGGAAAGCAATACGCGCTGGGAAGTTTGCCTTGATGGTTCCTGTAATAATATTTACGGATGGTCGTTGCGTTGCAATGATCAGGTGAATGCCGATGGCTCGTGCAAGTTGAGCAAGCCGTGCAATCGGAGTTTCAATTTCTTTTCCTGCAGTCATGATCAGGTCAGCGAACTCATCAACTACAAGAACGATGTAAGGAAGAAATTTATGACCATTATTCGGATTGAGTTTGCGGGCAATAAACTTTGCGTTGTACTCTTTAATATTTCTTACTTCAGCATTCTTCAACAATTCATATCGCTGATCCATTTCAATACAAAGCGAGTTGAGTGTATGAACAACTTTCTTCGTATCCGTAATAATTGGTTCTGCTTCACCGGGTAGCTTTGCAAGAAAATGGCGCTCGATGGTTTTGAATAAAGTCAACTCCACTTTCTTCGGATCAACCAAAACAAATTTTACCTGCGCAGGATGTTTTTTGTAGAGGAGAGAAACAAGCACTGCATTCAGCCCAACAGATTTTCCCTGGCCTGTTGCACCAGCCATCAGCAAGTGAGGCATCTTTGCAAGATCGGCAACAAACACTTCGTTGGAAATTGTTTTTCCAAGACCGATGGGAAGTTCCATTTCCGAATTCACAAATTTTTCTGAAGCAAGAATAGCTTTCATCGGAACAATTTCCGGTTTCTGATTCGGGACTTCAATACCAATAGTTCCCTTGCCCGGAATAGGAGCAATGATGCGGATGCCGAGCGCAGATAAACTCAAAGCAATATCATCTTCCAGATTTTTAATTTTAGATATCCGGATTCCCGCCTGCGGAACAATTTCAAAAAGAGTAACCGTAGGCCCAATCGTTGCTTTTATTTTCTCGATACCGATGTTGTAATGTCCGAGTGTTTCAACAATTCTATTTTTGTTTGCTTCCAGTTCATCGCGGTTCACCTCCAGTTTTCCTTCACCGTAATTTTCCAAAAGATCAAGTGTTGGATATTGATAGCCGGAAAGATCAAGTGTAGGATCGTAAACGCCTTGGGCATGTGGCAACTCTTCATGCTCTTGCAACACCGCAACTTCTTCCTCAACAATTTCCTGCACTTCAAATTGAATGGCGGTTTTATCTAGTTCCAATTCTTCCTCTGCTTTTTCAAGTTCTTCTTCGTTTATAGGTTCTTCAACAATATCTTCTTCCAGTTCTTCTTCCTCAATATTTTCTTTCCCAACACTGAAGTTGATGAGGCGTGGTGTCTCATCTGTGCGCTGTACATTTTTCAATTCAATATTCTCAGTAATATTCTCAGGAGATAGATCAGCAACTTTTTCAGTTTCTTCTTCAGTACGCTTTCTCATAAATGGAATGTTGAAAGCAACCACCAGAAATCCCGCGAATGAAAACACAAGCAAAGCACCTGCACCTATAAATCCAATCGTTCCCTGCAACGTTTGACTGATGTGATAGCCGTAAGCGCCACCGAGCGCAAGCAGATCAGACGAATGAAAGCAGTAAGCGAGAAGAGTAGAAAGCCATACCAATGAGAAAAGAGAATAGCCGATCGATTTTCCGATGGGCAACAACCATACTTCAAATAATATTCTGAAGCCAACAAGAAAGAACACAAGCGGAAATGCAAACGATGCAATGCCGAACCAGTTGTTTACAAACTGCAATGCAACTACAGCACCTATTTTACCAAGCCAGTTTTCTACCTGCAGCGAATTATTAAAAAGTAAATCCCATGTTGAAGTTGCGCCTGCAACTGCCTGATCATCCTTCCAGGTAAAAAGATCTGACGTAAATGCAATAACCATGAAAAAAGAGAGAAGCAAGAGAAGCAATCCACTAACTTTATGAGTGCGTTCATCAGCAAGAAAATTTCTGAAAGCATGAACTCTTGCTTTCATGCCTTTTAGCTTCTTCGATTTTTTTTCCTTGGGTTCTTTCTTTTCCCTTTCAGGTTCTTTTTCTTTCGGCCCATCTACTTCTTCCCATTCCTCTACTTCCTCTACTCTTAAACGATTTGCTTTTGCTGCCATTACAGGTAGTTTATGTTGAGAATCAAAAATACTTTTCACTCATCCACGCTTCGGAAACTGATTCAAAAGATATGAACAAGGTTTTCATCAAAGCTACTAACGTGATTAAAAAGAAAATTATTTGAAGAAATTTTAAAAGTGTAAGGAAAACTTATCTTTGCTTCGTCACAAATACATAAATCAAACTCAAACCAAACTAAAATGAAAAAAATTGCCACGTTTGTAACAGTTCTAATTCTTGCAGCAACTGCTCAACGCACCGTTGCTCAGGATAAATTGAAAGAAGGAAAAATCACTTTTAAAATAGCGATAAACAATGCTGAAGAAATGAACGACCAGATGTTGGCAATGATGCCTAAGGAAACGGTTGTTTATTTTAAAGAAGGGAATATGCGAAGTGAAATGGATATGATGGGTGGAAAAATGCTGACATTTACGGATTATAAATCCGGTGAGTCAACCGTGTGCATGGATATGATGGGAAAGAAAACTGCCATCAAGACCACCAAAGAAGATGCGGAAAAGGAAAAAGCAAAAAAGGGGGAGTACGATGTAAAGGTAACTGAGGAAACAAAAACCATTGCCGGATACAAATGCAAAAAAGCAATTGTGACTTTTAAGGACAAGGAGAATAACCCCATGGAGATTTGGTTTACAAACGAACTTGTAGCAACCAACTCTGCAAAATATTCATGGAAGGGAATTGATGGCTTCATGATGGAATTCTCAGTTGATCAAGGGGGAAGGGGGATGAAATTTACTTGCACGGATGTAAAAAAGCAATCAGTAAGCGATGATATGTTCAAAATTCCTGATGGCTATGCAGTGATTACACAGGAAGAGATGATGAAACAATACGGGGGAGGTCACTAAGAAAATTGGCAACAGGCGAAAAAACAAAAACAAGAAACTCTCTTTATTGAGAGTTTTTTGTTTCAACAGAAAACGGATTTGCATTTTTAATTCTTTATTCCAAATTTTTAATTTGTTAACTAAGCTATTCATACAAAACTACGTCCTCATTGATTCCCTTGAGATTGATTTCAGCAAGGGGCTTAATATAATTACGGGAGAAACAGGCGCAGGAAAATCTATTTTGCTCGGAGCATTGTCTTTGATTCTTGGTGAGCGTGCTGATAAAAATGTTTTGCTCGATAAAGACCGTAAGTGCCTGGTGGAAGGAAATTTCAAAACGAAAAATAAAGAGGTAAAAGATTTTTTCAAAGTAAATGAACTTGATTTTGAAAATGAATTGATTCTCCGTAGGGAAATTTCGAGCGAAGGAAAATCGAGATCTTTTATTAACGATACGCCTGTTTCGCTTTCTCAACTAAAAGAACTGAGCGAGCTTATTGTTGATATTCATTCGCAGCATGAAACTCTTTTTCTGAAACAAAGAAAATTTCAACTGTCGGTGCTTGATGCGTTTGCAGGTATTGAAGTTGAGTTGAATGAGTACGGTTTGAATTTTTCGGAATACAAAAATCTTCAGAAGCGGTTGAGCGAACTTGAAGAAGTGGAAAAGAAATCAAAAGCAGATCAGGATTATTATCAGTTTCTTTTTACTGAGTTGGAAGAAGTTTCACTCAAAGAAGGTGAGCAGGAAAAACTTGAGCAGGAATTAAGTACAGGCACACATGCCGAAGAAATAAAAAGTAATCTTGATTCCATCTCTCTTGAGTTTTCGGGAAATGAAAATAATTTGCTCCGGAGAATTTCTGCCGTTCAGCAATTGATTCAATCATCAGCAAAACATCATTCTTCGCTCGCTGATTTGAACGAGCGGCTGAAAATTGTTTCCATCGAATTGAAAGATATTTCATCCGAGATCGAAAGAGTCAGTAACGAAGTAGTTTTCGATCCGCAGCGCATTGAAGAAATTCAACACAGGTTGAGCGCGATTTATAGGTTAGAGCAAAAGCACAGGGTGAAAACAATTTCTGAATTGCGGTCACTCAAAACGGAATTTGAAAATAAACTACTCGCCATTTCATCTCTTGATGAAGAAATTGAAAAATGCCAAAAGCAACTTGGTGAAATGAAGGTAAAATTGATTTCGTCTGCAAAGAAGATTTCTTCCAAACGGATGAAAGCAATTCCGGAAACTGAGAAAGCGATCGCCAAGCTTCTCGAAGAGGTTAATCTTCCGAATGCTGTTTTGAAAATTGAAAATGAAATTCAATCCGAAGAAAATTTCTCTGCAAACGGAATTGACAACATCAAATTTCTTTTCTCTGCCAACAAAGGAGTGGCGGTGCGCGAAATAGAAAAGGCGGCATCGGGTGGAGAGTTAAGCCGGCTTATGCTTTGCATTAAAGCTGCTGTTGCAAAACTGATTTCGCTTCCTGTAATGATATTCGATGAAATTGATACAGGCATCAGCGGAGAGACTGCAATGAATGTGGGAACTGTGCTTAAACAACTTTCAAAGCATCATCAACTTATCACCATCACTCATCTTCCTCAAATAGCGGGCAGGGGAGAGCAGCACTTTTTTGTTTACAAGGAAGTGGGTAAGCAACGCACCTTTGCAAAAGTAAAACTGCTTACGCGCGATGAGCGCATTGTTGAGATTGCAAAAATGCTTAGTGGTGATAAACCATCGGCAGTGGCAGTTGAAAATGCAAGAGAGTTGTTGAAGAATTAAACGAAAGAAGTTTACATTTGCTCAATATGAAATCTTCAACTGTTGTTTCTTCAAAAAAAGAATTGGTGAACTTGCTTCTGGCAAATCAAACTTCCATTAAAGATTTCGGGGTTCAAAAACTCGGACTATTTGGTTCGTTTGTCAGGAATGAGGTGGAGGAGAGTAGTGATGTAGATTTACTTGTTGAGTTGCCGAAGGAAAGAAAGACCATGAAAAATTTTTTAGGACTTATTTATTTTCTTGAAGAGATAACAGGCAGGAGAGTGGAGGTACTAACTCCGCAAAGTTTAAGTCCTTTTATTGGGCCGCACATTTTAAAATCTGTTGAAAATGTTATTGGGTGATATTGAGTTGATGCGGCACATGCTTGTTGAATTAGAAGTACTATCTGAATTACTTTTACAAACTAATTTTGATGATGCCATTGCCGATAAATTTAAAGTAAGAACCATTGAAAGAAGCATTTCAATTATCGGAGAAGCGGCAAGAAAAATTTCTGACGAAATAAAATCCGAAAACCCTCAAGTTGCGTGGCGAGAGATTGCGGATACAAGAAATCGAATCATTCATGATTATTCTGGTATGGATTACGACATAATCCGGAGTATTATTGAAAATGATTTGCCCGAACTTGAATTCCAATTGAAGGCAATTCTTCAAGATCAAAAATAAAAACACTTTATGTCTTACAACCTACTTAAAGGAAAACGCGGCATCATTACAGGTGCGCTTGATGCAAACTCTATTGCATGGAAAGTAGCGCAGCGCTGTCACCAGGAAGGTGCAGTGTTCACGCTTACAAATGCCCCCATTGCAATGCGCATGGGCGAGATTAAAAAATTGGCGGAAGAAACTGGGGCGGAAATTATTCCTGCAGATGCGACCAACGTGGAAGAACTCACCAACCTCTTTTCAAAATCAATGGAAGTTATGGGAGGTAAAATTGATTTCGTGCTGCACAGCATTGGAATGAGTCCTAACATCAGAAAGAACAAACCATACAACGATCTTGATTATAATTTTTATCAAAAGACGCTGGATGTGTCTGCGCTTTCGCTTCACAAAATGTTGAACGTGTCGTGGAAACTGGATGCAATGAATGAGTGGGCAAGTGTGGTAGCTCTCACTTACATTGCTTCTCAGCGCGTGTTTCCTTTTTATACTGACATGGCAGATGCGAAAGCAATGCTTGAAAGTGTGACGCGAAGTTTCGGTTATCACTACGGCAAGAATAAAAAAGTACGCGTAAATACGGTTTCGCAATCGCCTACTATAACTACAGCGGGCAGCGGCATTGCTGGCTTCGAAACTTTTTTCGGTTTCGCCAACGAAATTTCCCCTCTTGGCAATGCAAGTGCTGATGCTTGCGCGGATTATTGTGTCAGCATGTTCAGCGACCTGACTCGCTACGTTACCATGCAGAATCTTTTTCACGATGGTGGTTATTCAAACACCGGCATCAGCAATGAGGTGATGGAGAAGTTCGGGAAATAATTTTTACTCAATCACTACTTTTTTTCTTGATGTTTCTTTTGCCTGGAAGCGGCATCATCAATTTAAGAAGCACGATACATAGCGAACAACTTCGAAAGTAATCCTTCTGTTAAGCCGCAGATGAGGATGGATTTAATTTTTCATCATCAGCAATTTTTCTGTCTGCCGGTTTCCTTTTTCATCAATTACCGAAACAAAATAAATTCCTTCCTCAGAAAACGAAAGTTCTACATTAATGCTGTTTTTATCAGCAGCAATTTTTTTGCAAAGAACTTGCCTACCTGTTACATCGGTAATTGTTACTGTTGCTTCATCAGCAATAAAATTTCCGGAGATGGTGAAGTGAGAGGTGGCGGGATTGGGGGAGAGGAGAAGTTCGGATTGGGGATTGGTGATTTCAGGAATGTTCACTGAATTACAAGGAAATAAACCCAATGTATCTCCATCAGAATAGCCAAATTGAACTATCACAACCGCCTCCGAGTCAGGAACGACTATGGTTGGAACAGATTTTGAAAAAAGTGAAGATGAACCGACACTTAATGGGTAGGTTCCTTGAGTACAATTAGTATTTCCGTTACTATCTGTTTTTATAACGAAGGCGTTAAACCCTGCAGCAACAATATATCCACCATCCTTTGTTTGGCGGGCAGATACTTCATAGAAAGTCTCAGAGTTATTAAATGTTCTTACCCATAATGAATTTCCGATCGAGTCAGTTTTGATTAAACAAGCGTGAGAATTCAGATAACCGAGACTTGCACAAAGAATAAAACCGCTGTCGCTGGTTTGTCGAACGCTGTTTATTGCAAGAGAGTCAGATTGCCCCAATATTTTTGTCCATTGAATATTTCCTAAAGTGTTTAATTTCATTATGAAGGAACCGCTATATCCGCCCCAATAAGTTTTAGGATAACCAGCAACAATGTATCCATTATCGAAAGTTTGTTGAATAGAAACTCCTTCATATGCATTAAGTGTATCTGAATAAGTTTTGGTCCAAAGTGTATCACCTACTTCATTTGTTTTTATAATGTAAATATCATGACCACCAAAACTTTCCGTATAACCGCTTGCAATGTATCCGCTGTCCGAAGTTTGAATAATAGAGTAAATTTTCTCCTCGTTATTTCCACCATACGATTTTGACCACTCTACATTGCCGCCATTATTTGTCTTGATTATTTCGGCATCGTAGTAACCAGGCAAATATCTGGCACCACCAATAATATATCCTCCATCAAAAGTTTGAATGACCGAGTACCCATACGTGTCTGAACCCAGATATCCAATAAATTTTTGCCAGCTGCCGATTCCCATGGAATCAATTTTGATTAGGCAAACAGGATGATAGGATGGGCCAGCGATACCACATAGTATAAATCCGTTGTCGGAGGTTGCTTCAAGAGATTGGATACGCGAGCTACCTTGAATGCCCATAAACTGATTCCATATATGATTGCCTAAGCTGTCAATTTTTTCCCAGAAAAATTCAGCACTAATTCCATAAGCAATCTTTCCCGCTAATACATATCCGTTATCATGTGATTGAGTTACAGTACTAGCATAAGTACAACAAAACTGAGACCACTGGGGAAAAGAGTCAGTTCGTTGAAACATAATCTGGCTCTTTAAATTACCACAAAGAACCAAAATCAGAAAAAGTATTTGTAGTATTTTTTTCATCGCTCAAATCTAAAAACAATTTTCTCTTATCAAAGGGGAATTGTGGCGTGTGGGGGTTTTGGTTGGGTGAGTGGTGGTATTTTCGCTGCCCTTTGCGCGTGAGAATCTGCCTAAACCGCGAAACTCTCGTTTTCTCATTCTAACAAGCAAAGGGGAGCGTCCCCGAGAACGATACCTCTATTTCAATGGACTTCAACTTAAAATCAACTGATTCTAATCTTATACGCTTACATTTTAACTTTCTACGCTTAACGCCAAAAATTCTCCGCTTAAGTTCTAAACCTCTCTGCTTACTTTTAAGTTCTCTGCGCTTGTCTGCAAATCCTCCAGACACATCTGGAGAAATTGCAGAGGTGTCTGGAAAACCTTCAGGCACCTCTGGAAAAGTTGCAGCCAGATATGGAAAACCTCCAGATACATCTGGAAAAGTTACAGACATGTCTGGAAAACCTTCAGACACTTCTGGAAAAGTTCCAGACACGTCTGGAAGAACTTTAGACCTTTCCACAAAACCTGTAGACCGTCCTCTCTAAGTACTACAACTGCTTATTTAGAATAAAAAAAGCCACCGGATACCTCCGATGGCTTTTTCCATATTCTAAAAGTCGTTGCGTTTCGCTGTTCGTACAATTACACTTCCACAACCTTGCTCACATTCCTGAACACAAACTCATGCTTGCTATCCACATCAAGTTCAATGGAATCATCTTTATTCACCTTGCCGGCAAGAATCTGTTTGCTCAGTTCATTCAAAATTTTTTTCTGCAACACGCGCTTGAGTGGGCGCGCACCAAACTGCGGATCGTAACCAAGCTGTGCAAGCCAGTCAACAGCAGCAGGAGTAATGCTGAGGTTGATGTTGTTTTGCAGAATCATCTTTTGCAGTTGCTTGAGTTGCAGTTCCACAATGTCGCGCACTTCTTCGCGGCTGAGGGGAGTAAACATGATGATCTCATCAATGCGGTTCAGAAATTCAGGACGGATGGTTTTCTTCAGCAGGTCAAATACTTTCACTTTTATAGAAGCCATTACATTGTCTCTGTTCTTATCCGTCATCGTATCAAAACTTTCCTGTATAATGTGCGAGCCGATGTTCGAAGTCATGATGATGATTGTGTTCTTGAAATTCGCTGCGCGTCCTTTGTTGTCGGTCAATCTTCCGTCATCCAAAACCTGTAGCAAAATGTTGAACACATCCGGATGTGCTTTTTCAATATCTTTATAGCTCATGCTATATGAGAATAGGGAAATGATTTTGTGTTCTACTTCGTTTCCCAAAAACACCTGTCGCTGCTTTACCAGTTCCGGCTCGAAGCTGCCGTTGCGGTCGCGCGGGGTCTCCAGTTCAAAACTACCGCGATTGGTGCGCACCATCTTTTACTTTTGCCGTTCTTGCCGTTTTTACTTCACTATCTTCATAGAGCATGTGCTGATCCACCTCGCCTTCGAGTGCTTTCTCAGTAGCTTCTTGTCGAGTTGTGTAAACAATCCATCCTTGCCTTGAAGCAGATCAGCGTTGTTCGATTCTAATGCCTTCATCGCTTCTACTTCGAAGGCGGCATAGTCAATTCCTTTCCCTGATGAATTTCATGTTGTCGGTTTTTCTTCTTGCTTTTTTTTGTGCTTAAGGTATTTAATTCCTTTTACACAGTTTAATGATCGGTCTCTATCATAGCGCTAAGATGAAGAGCGTGGAGTTTAAGCTAAACGGCACTCACTTTGAGCCAAAGGGTATTCACTTTAAGGCAAAGAGCATGAACTATAAGGTAAGAAGCACATATTTTAAGACAAAGTGCATGCACTTTGTCTCTAAAAGCATACACTTTGATAAATAGTATGGATTTTCCACTGAATTCAGGTACTGGTGGGGTGGATGTGTGCTCCTTGACCTGACATGACTACAAACGCGAAATACGCGTCACTCAGGCAAACACGCAACAAATTTCGGCACATCAATTTTCTGTGTTGTTGTTATGCGTTTGCCCGCATGGAGCTTACCTGAGGAATGGCGGGTCTTGCTTTCTTCCAGCACTTAAACGACACAAGTCATAAATTTCTTTGTGGCGTGCTTTACTTTTAACGATTAAGTTCTTTCATAAGAACTAATTTCTTCACCACAGAACCAGTATTTGTTTTCAACTGAACAAAATAAATCCCCCTGGCTTCATTCTGAAGATTAAGGTTGAATGTTCGATTGCCTGTTATGACCGGCATGGTTTCATAAACTACCTGCCCCATTGCATTGGTAACTATTACCTGAACCTGTTCTGCTGAACTAAGTGTTGCAGAAACAGTAACCAAACCCGTTGTGGGGTTCGGGAATATTGAAAGTGCGTTTGACAGAAGAGGAGAATTAATTCCCAATGTAATGATGATGACGATTTGCGTAATACTATCGAAACAATTGTTGTTATAGGAAGTTAATGTTACTGTATCTGTTCCGAGTGAACTATAGGTGTGGACTGGGTTTTGTAGTGTTGAAGTGTTTCCATCGCCAAAATTCCAGAGCCACGAAGTACTGCCTGTAGATGTATTGGTGAAGGTTACCGTGTTTCCATTTTGAGAAGAAGTGAATGAGGCAACCGGTCCGCCATTGATAACAACATTTACCGGAGTGCGCGGGCTGATGCAAGAGGGACCTTGCAGTTTCCAATTATAGAAGAAATAATAATGAACCAAATCAGGAACATCGCTTCCGGTTATTGTAACATAGCCGCCCGGGTCGGAATAAGGGTATGCAGCACCAGAAGAATTCCGATAGAGATTTGTGGTAGTGCTGTTATCCCCGCAACTCAAAGTATAATTTGTACCAACTACCAAGGGGAAATTGAGCGTTACGGTGCTTGTTCCGTTTGGAATATTTATGGTTGTTGTATTCAGCACATTCAGGTTCGCGTCTAATAAATCAATGGTTCTGTTTCCTCCGCCTGTTGAATAGACCACCACAGACACAAGTGTACACGGAAGATTTACATTAAAAACTTCCCCGTGCGGATTTGTATTTGTAAAATTACTTCCTGCACCAAAAGCATTGGTAACAGGTGGACAAAAAGCCGGTGCTGATATGATATCGCTTTCAACATAATAAGTAGTATTTGAATTCAAATTGGGAGTAACATATACACCACCGGTTCCCAATAAAGTTCCACCTGAAGGTTGGCCGTACCACTGGAGGGTACCCGTTCCTGTTGCAGATAATGTTGCAATGTCACCACAATTTATATTAACAGGAGAGGAAGCAGCGGGTGCAGAAGGAGAATTGACAACAATTAAATTTGTCTGGACTAAAGAATCAACACCGCAAGGGCTTGTTGCAACTAATGTAACAGTAAAGGAGTTGGCAGTAGCATATTGATGCATTGGATTTACAACCGAACTGGTATCTCCATCTCCGAAATACCACAGATAAGTTCCAGAGGCAACGGAAGTGTTAGTAAAATGAACTGAGTCGGGCAATGAACAGGAGGTTGTGGGCGTGGCTGTGAAAGCAGCAACCGGAGGAGGGTTAACAGAAACAGATACACTCACCTGATTGGTGCAGCCGTTACCTGTGACAGCGTAAGCATATACAACGGTTACAGGAACACCAGAGGTATTTATTAAAACCTCATTGGGGTTTGTTGTCTGTGGAGTAGTAATGGCTGCGTTGCTTATACCTGCTACGGCAGCTCTTGTCCATGTAAACGTAGCACCATTTGTAGAGCTTGTGGGTGTATAAGTAAATGCAGTACCGCTGCATATTGAAGCTGAGAGTGAACTGCTTAAGGTAGGAACTGAGTCCATAAAAGAAACAGAATCGGAAGCAATACCATTGGCAACAACCACTAATGAATACGCACCGTTCTGCATTCCACCGGGAAGCGTGAAGTAGGCGGTATCAGGGGCATTGCCTCTCTGCACTCCGGTGCTGTTCCAGTTGTAGCTGCGTGCATAATATACATTGCCTCCAAGTGTTAAACGTATGAGCGGGTAATTGCTGTCGTTCTCGTTTTCATCACCAAAGGCAGAACCTTCACTGATACCATTAAATTTTATTCCTGTAATCATATAGTTTGTGCAGGTAAGCGGAGTAACATTGGCAATTACAGGTTTGCCAGCAGCAAGAGGTGCTCCCGTTGGAGTATAAATATAATATTGAGCGGAGCTTGCATCCTGATCTATTCCGTACAAAACTGTTCCGTCAGGTAAATCAAGCATGTTGGCTTGCTGGCTGATTGCGTTTACACTGAGCCCCCCCGGAGGAGCATTAACCTGTGTATAGTTGCCGGTTAAATAATCAAACTCGTAGAAGTACGTTGGCATTGCAAACTCAACATTGCTTGTTGGTGCGGCTGAACAGGCAAATAATATTTTCCCGTTTACCATCATTGCACCGGGTGCATCAGGCATTGCTCTGCCGCTCGGAACATCGGGTCCTGCAGCCCATGAGCCGGGACTGTTATTTCCAGAAGGTGTGTAATATGCTGTATGACCGGTGCCGCCAATAAAAAATGCTCTGCCATCGGGTAACATCCAGCCGGGTCCACATTCTAATCCAAAAGGGTCGTATAACGCAACGGGTAAATTGCCATCGGCTATCCATTGGTTGAGCGAAGGAATATATCTTTCAGATGACTGCAATCCTTCATCAACAAAAAGAACACTGTTATCGGGTAACTTTAACCACATTGATTCATTCTGACCATTGATTGTGGATGGACCAGTGGTGTACGTATTTGTCGAAGGAGAGTAAATAACAGTATGAACGGGCATGGGCACATCTACCAATGCCTGAAGAATTTTTCCGTTTTCAAGTATCTTGCAATTGCCGTCACTCATTACGTTGTTAGAGTTAGTACCGAGTGCTGCATTCCAGGTATTTGTTACAGGGTTATAAACCTCACCGTGCCATCCGTTTTGTGTTCCATCAAGTCCGTATTCTCCTCCTGCAGCATATACTCTTCCGTCTTTTAATACGGCTGAAGAAAATGCATAACGGTCAACAATCATCGGTGCTGTCTGCGACCATGTACCGTTAATGTAGCTGCCGCTGGCATCGGGAGTAAGTTTGTCCCAAATAGTTCCATCGCCCGTAGTACCTCCGCTGGTGGTGTGGCAGATGACAGTACCATCACTCATCAACATCATCACGCCATTGTTAGGGTCGGGTGCTATATTAGCGAGAGGTGTCCATGTGCCTTGTGCTTTGGCTTGTTGAATAAACAGATAACTGCAACTCATCAGCAAGATGATGAATTGAATTGAAAGTTGACTTGTCATGCAGGCAGGTTTGTTCATCTGTTTTCTTGGTTCAGCAATTGGCATGAAGTTGTTTTGATTTGGCATTTCTTTTTTCATTGCAAATAGTTTAAACGATTTCACTAATATAATTTCTAAAATCTGAAGGTACAAATATCAACTATTTATTTTATTCAGAACTGTCTTCGCACGCAACTAGCCTGTTGGCGAGACCTGAACTTGCCATGTAATAACAACAGTTGACGAGAAAATCTACCATTTTGTTTTTAATTTATAATCCCAAATTAGAAAATGTTTCCGGTTATCAAGTTGCGGTCTTGTTCATACGCAAGAAAACCCAACATGGAAACCTGACAATACTGAGTCAAAGAAAAGATAATTTAACTGATTCGTGCTTGTGTATGAACTCGTTTTCCACACTCTCCTGATTTCACAAGGAGTCATTCAACTAAAAATCCCGCAGATTTCTCCACGGGATTAAGTCATAATAAGAAAAGAGGTTTTAATGTTTTTAATTCAAGCTCGGGTCTTCAGGAAAGTTAGCAAGCACGGCATATTGGCTTCCCATGGTGCGTAACACTTGTCCCCATAAATCTTCCGGATTGCTTGCAAAAGCAAAATCTTTTTTGCCCTGAGAGATAAGCCAGGTTTTTCCTTTCAGTTCGTCATCAAGTTGGTTAGGTTCCCAGCCGCTATAGCCGGCAAAGAATCGAATCTCACCCTTATTTACCTGGTCTGTTTCAATCATTAACTTCAATGTTTCCAAACTTCCACCCCAATAAATGCCGGGAAGAATTTTTTTACTGCCTTCAAGCTTCTCACCAAGTGTATGAAGAAAATGAATAGTATCGGTTTGTACAGGTCCGCCAAAGTAAAGCGGCACTTCAAACGGTGGAAAATCTTCCAGCGCATCGTTCAGATTCAAATCAGTCGGCTTGTTAAGAATGAAACCCACCGTGCCTTCTTCTCCGTGTTCACCAAGTAGAATTACAGACCGTTTAAAATAAGAGTCGAGCAGAAATGGTTCACTTACCAAAACTTTTCCTACACCCGGATCCATGTAAATCACGTTTCTTCTCATTGTCTTTGTTCGTTAAAATTATGCAATAGTTTTTGTTTTCAGATTATCAGTGTGAAGTAATGTGTAGTTACAATCAAAAACCTTTAATCTCTTTTTTTGTTCTTAGTTTTACCAAAAATAAAGCAGCAACGTTTAATGATATTTCCTAAAAAACTTACAGATTAACGTTAACAAACAATTTTACTCAAAAATAAATGAGGAAAACCAAAGACATTATTTTTAATCTACGGACTGGCTTTAATCATGCCGGTCTTGATGAAAAACAGATGGATAAAAATCCGATCAACCAATTTCGCAACTGGATGAACGATGCACTTCAGGCAAAAGCGAGTGAACCAAACGCAATGACTCTTGCAACAATAGGCAAAAATAATTTTCCGGATGCACGTATTGTTTTGTTAAGGGGATTCGACAAGAATGGTTTTACTTTTTTTACCAATTATAAAAGCGCCAAAGGAAAAGAACTGGATAGTAAGAAAGCTTGCCTCAATTTTTTTTGGATAGAATTATCGAGACAGGTACGAATTACCGGAACGGTAAAAAAAGCAACGGCTGAGGCATCCGATGAGTATTTCAATTCGAGACCAAGAGAAAGTCAAATCGGTGCCTGGGTATCTGCACAAAGCACTGTGATTGTGGATAGAAATGTTCTTGATGAAAAATTCAACTTACTGGAAAAAGAATTTCAAAATAAAAAAGTTCCCCGTCCGTCTTATTGGGGAGGGTATATTGTAAACCCTGTCAGGATTGAATTCTGGCAAGGAAGACAAAATCGTTTGCATGATCGTGTTCTCTATTCAATTCTGAAGAACGGAAAGTGGAAGATGGATAGATTGTCTCCGTAATTTTAAACTTTAAACATTAAGCACAGAAATGTCGTTCCGCATTCTCATTCTTCTCCTCATCCTCTTTGCCATTGATCTCTATGTTTTTCAGGGAATGAAGGTGCTAATTCAGAATAAAGCAGCAAGCACTCAGCGCACCGTAACTATTATTTACTGGGTTGTTGCTGCCTTTGCGCTTTCAATTATTCTTCTCGGAAATATTTTTGACTGGCATCAATGGAACAGAGTATTTCGAACGTATTCGTTTGCATTGATAGTTACCATTTATTTTTCAAAACTCTTTGTCGTTTTGTTTTTATTGGTTGATGATGTGCTCCGTTTGTTTAGATGGACAGGAAGTTTCATCAGCAATACTTTTTTCAGCAGCGAGAAACGGCAACCGGGAAATGGAATCAGCCGTTATGAATTTATCACCAAACTAGGGTTTTTGATTGCAGCCGTTCCATTCGCATCCATGATTTACGGAATGTTGCGTGGACCGTATCGCTACGAAATACGAAACGTAAAAATTTCTTCTCCTGATCTTCCTAATAGTTTTGACGGACTGAAAGTTCTTCAGATTTCTGACTTGCATGTTGGAAGTTTCATGAGTGTTGAACCACTCGAACGCGCTGTGGAAATGATTCTCACACAGAGGCCGGATTTGATTTTCTTCACCGGTGATTTGGTAAACGACCGTCACTTAGAAGCCGTTGAGTATTTCGAAACACTTAAAAAAATTCAGGCACCGATGGGTGTTTATTCTATTCTTGGCAATCATGATTATGGTGACTACTACCATTGGAACAGTGCGCAGGAAAAAAGTGCAAACTTATCTGAGTTGAAAAAGTTTCATAGCAAGTTAGGATGGAAATTAATGTTGAATGAGCATACGCACATTGAAAAGAATGGAGAGAAGATTGGCTTGATTGGAATTGAAAACTGGAGCGCGCGCGCAAACTTCAGCCGGTATGGAGATATGAAAAAAGCAACAGCAGGATTTGAACCAAAACCATTCAACATTTTACTTTCTCACGACCCATCTCATTGGGAAGCACAGGTAACAAAGGATTATCAGTATGTTGATCTCACGTTGTCCGGTCACACGCACGGATTTCAGTTTGGTGTAGAGATTCCTGGTTTTAAGTGGAGCCCAGTGCAATACATGTATAAAGAGTGGGCTGATCTTTACAAAGAAGGAAAACAAAATCTTTATGTCAACCGTGGTCTCGGCTGGATCGGTTATCCCGGCAGAGTAGGGATACTTCCGGAGATAACCGTGTTTGAACTCAACAAAGCATGAAGAAATGATTTCAAAAAATCAAATTAAACTCATCACATCGCTTCATCATAAAAAGTTTCGAAAAGAGCATGGACTTTTTATTGCAGAAGGAGAGAAGGTGGTTGAAGATTTACTTTTTTCTGAATGGAAAGTTCAATCTGTCCTTCTGACAAAGGATTTTTATGAGAATAAATTTTCTGAGTGGAAGGTGAGTAAATCTATTCCTGTTGAAATTATTTCAGAGAAGGAACTTGAAAAGATTTCAGCGCTTACTAAGCCGCAACAAATTATTGCAGTTGCAAAAATGCCCGAAAATAAATTAGATGCTAATTTGCTGAAAGATGAATTGTCTTTAATGCTCGATGGTATAAACGATCCAGGAAATCTGGGCACAATCATCCGCATCGCTGACTGGTTTGGAATTTCAACTATTATCTGCTCAGAGAATTGTGCAGATGTTTTCAATCCGAAAACAGTTCAGTCAACAATGGGGTCACTCTTTCGGGTTAATGTATTTTATGAATCCCTCCCTGAACTTTTGAAGAATATCTCAGCAGATAAAATTCCTGTTTACGGTACACTTCTTGGTGAAGAGAACATTTATTTGGCGAATCTTTCTGCGAAAGGAATTATTGTAATCGGAAGCGAGTCGCATGGAATCAGTAATGAAGTTATTCCATTCATCATAAATAAAATTACAATTCCATCTTTTTCTGTGGCGCAGAATAAAAAAGCTGACTCTTTAAATGCCGCTATGGCAGCATCAATCGTGTGTTCAGAATTCCGGAGAAGGTAGTTTAAGAAAGAAGAATTTCGATTTCGTTTTGAAGTTCGCAAGATTTTTTCATTCGTAAATTCGGAATGACTCGTTATTCGTACTGTAAAGAAAAATGTACTTAAATGAAAAAGGTGAAGTACCTAAGTACCCCACCCTTTTCGTAAATCCCCTCTGTTTAATGATGTAAAAGTAGAGATAAAATCATTCCCTCCAAATATTTTTTTTAACTTTATTATTTTCTCCTACAGATTCTTTACAAAGTTATGAAAGGTTGCTTGCTCATTTTAGAGCACGCTTCAGCGCATCGCTCTCCATCCATAGCAGCAGAAACAATTCCTCCTGCGTATCCGGCACCTTCACCGCACGGAAATAGTCCAGACAGAAGGGGATGCTGTAGTGATTCCCTGTCTCTCGGAATTCTAACTGGTGAAGATGTTCTTGATTCTGTTGCCACGAGTACTGCATCATTCGTGTAAAGCCGTTTCATCTTCTTGCTAAAAATTTTGAGTGACTCACGCAATGAATCTGCAATTACTTTCGGTAGTGCTTCATCGAGAGAAACAGAGGTGAGTCCAGGGATGTAAGAATTTTCCGGGAGAGAAGGAGAAATTTTCTGTTGAACAAAATCAATTAACCTTTGCGCGGGAGCTCTTAATTGTCCACCGCCTGATTGAAAAGACTTTTGTTCGACCTGCATCTGATAATATAATGCTGCAAGAGGAGTAGCTTCCTTTTCGGCAAAATCTTTTTCATCCACACTAACCACAAGCCCTGAATTTGCAAAGGGGTTATTTCTCTTTGAGGGCGACCAGCCATTAACTACAATTTCGTTTTCATCTGTGGCTGCAGGTACAATAATTCCACCTGGACACATGCAGAAGGAATAAACTCCTTTTGCACCAACCTGTACAGAAACAGAGTAGGAGGCAGGGGGAAGAAAATCTCCCCTCGCATCGCAATGATACTGCAGTGAATCAATAATTTCTTGCGGATGTTCCATGCGCACACCAAGCGCAAATGGTTTTGCTTCAATAAGAATATTTTTTCGTTGGAGCAGAAAAAAAACATCACGTGCAGAATGTCCTGTTGCAAGAATGATTTGGTCAGAGATAAATTCTCTTTCTACTGAAGAATGGACAGCAACAATTCCTCTAGCCTGATTTTTCTCAATGATAAAATCCTTCAACCGTGTTTCGAAATGAATTTCTCCGCCTGCTTTCAAAATAGTTTTGCGAAGCGCTTCAACAACTTTTGGAAGTTTGTTTGTACCGATGTGAGGATGTGCATCAATCAAGATACTTTCATCTGCACCATGCAGCACTAAAATTTGCAAAATGCGATTGACATCTCCGCGCTTGCTTGAACGAGTGTAGAGTTTTCCATCGCTGTAAGTTCCTGCACCACCTTCTCCAAAACAATAATTAGAATCGGGATTTACAATGCCGAGTTTATTGATGGTAGCGAGATCGCGTCTCCTGTTCTGAATATCTTTTCCGCGCTCAACGATGATTGGCTTCAAGCCAAGCTCTATCAATCTGAGCGCTGCAAACATTCCTGCGGGACCACAGCCAATAAGCAAAATGGGTTTTGATTTTGAAACATCACAATCAAACTGAAACTGTTTTGAAAAATCTTCCCTGATGTGAGCGACTTCGTCAATAAAGATTTCGACTGACAAGCGAATCTTAGGTTGTTTTGATCGCGCATCAATACTTCTCTTTAGAATATTGATAGAAAAAATTCGCCCACGAGAAACTGAAAGAAGTGCGGATGCCTGTTCAATCTGCTTTTCCTTATCGGCTGCCTCTTGCGGCAGAAGGACAAGTTCTGTCTGTTTTACCATTTGAAAAATCTTGTACGAAGATACAATACTAACTACCGACTTAGATACGTTGTGCGATTTTTCGAAAGGATAGAAGCAAAAGAGAAGGAAAAAAATGAAGCAGGAACTT
This sequence comes from Bacteroidia bacterium, assembly GCA_038230515.1. Taxonomy (GTDB): domain Bacteria; phylum Bacteroidota; class Bacteroidia; order AKYH767-A; family 2013-40CM-41-45; genus JAPLDB01. The sequence continues at coordinate 33,786 of JBBRND010000008.1, forward strand.
ACTCGAAGGTAAAGGAAATTACAAAAGTTTTTGAGTAGAGCCCATCAAGGGGTGCGGAAAATCTACGGCCGTCTTGCACAAGAAGGTTTTTTAAACCATTATACATCTTTAACTCAGGAGAGAATTTGAAATAGGGGAGATAAAAATCAAAACCGACCCCAATCTCATATCCATAATCATGCTTGTCCAACTTAACAATCTCTTTGTCCTTTGCTAAAACTTTTGCCTGCGATACCATGTCAATAGCGTACTTGAATCCTCCCAACACGTAGATTCGGTAATTGTCAATACGGTTTGATTTGAATTTAATGTCGAATGGAAATTCAAGGTAAGTGGATTCCACCTGCTTCGTAATAGTTTCTCTTTTGAAATTTGAATCTGTATAGACCATTTGATATTCCAGATTACGTTGAGTAAAAGCGAGTGCTGGAATAAAACGCAAATCGAAATGCTCCCCCATTTTTAAATTTGAAATTATGCCAAGATTCAATCCGCTTGTGGAGATTGGCACGATGGAATAAACTGTGTCTCGTATTCTTAAATCTGCAACGGGCTGCACACGAAATTTTGAAACATTCAAACCTAATTCAAAACCAAAATGAATAGGAGCCCGATCATATTTAGGCAAATTTTGCACCTGCCTTCTTTGCGCTGATGAAAAAGAAGGCATCAATATAATGAAGACGCAAAAAACAATACGAAGAAAAAGCAAATTTTTTGAACGCAACATTTATTTTCTGCCGGTGTAAACCGTAACTACTCCAAACGTAAGAGGAGTGCATTTTGTTTCTCTGAAACCTGCCTGTTTCAGGATGCTTATGAAATGCTCACCTGACGGAAAAACTTCTACAGAATCATGCAGGTATTGATATGCTGTTTCATCCTTCGAAATCTTTTTTCCGAGAAGTGGTAATATCCGTGATGAATAGAAACGGTAAAGTGCCTGAATTATTTTATTCTCAGGATGTGAAAACTCAAGAATTACTGCCATGCCGCTTGGTTTCAGTACGCGGTGAAATTCCTGCAGCCCTTTCAGCAGGTTTTCAAAATTTCGTACACCAAAGGCAACCGTAACAGCATCAAATTTATTGGCAACAAAAAAAAGGTTTTCGGAATCGCCTTCTAGTAATTCAATTTTATCAGAAAGTTTTTTTTTTTTGATTTTTGTTCTGCCGATGGCAAGCATGTCTTCAGAAATATCAATGCCGAATATTTTTTCGGGATTCGCTTTCATTGCCGCTATTGCCAAAGCACCTGTTCCTGTCGCAGCATCAAGAATCAGTTTTGGTTTTTCTTTTTTCAGAAAGCGGATGGTCTTCCATCGCCAGTAATTATCAACACCAAGTGATAAAAGGTGATTTAAGAAATCATACCGCCAGGCAATGTTGTTGAACATTCCTGCGACTTGCTGTTTTTTTGTGAGGGAAGAATTCTTAAGAGGAGTAACGGGCATCGTGATAAAGTTTTGCGCCCTTGGTTTCTTTAAGCAGATGTGCTTTCGAAATAGGAACTACTCCTGTTTTTTCGCAAACAATTCCGCCAGCAAAATTGGAAAGTGAAGCAGTGAGTATCGGTGAGACATCAAGTGCAAGACAAAGAGCCGCAACACTGATAACTGTATCACCCGCTCCTGAAACGTCTGCAATGCTGCGGATGTGTGCCGGAAGGTATTGAGATTCTTTTTTATTGTAAACGAAGCAACCTTTTTCTGAGAGCGTTACCAATATTGTTTCAATTTTATTTTCTTTCGCAAGTTTCTGCACGGTACGACTGATTTCATTGATGTTTCCTTTGTCAATCTCCATCTTCATTCCTTCGCAGAGTTCTTTGAGGTTCGGTTTCAGCAATGAAATATTTTTGTAATTATTAAAGTTTTTCTTTTTCGGATCAACAGCAACAGGAATATCTTTTTGTGCTGCAAGTTTCCCCACCTGTTCAATAAGGAATTTACTTATGATCCCTTTATCGTAATCCTCAAAAATGATTACGTCAATATTTTTATTTTTAATAATTGCAGTTATGAGATCAAGTAGTTGCTTCCGATCTTGCTGGGAAATTTCTTCTTCATTCTCTTCATCCACGCGAAGCATCTGGTGATTGTTTCCTATTACTCTTGTTTTTACAGTAGTAGTACGCGCAGAACTCTGATAAATTCCCTCCGTGCTTATGTTCTGCTTTTGCATCAACTGGATAAACGTGCGGCTGTCCGTATCACTTCCAATAACCGAACATAAAAAAGGAGTGGCATCGAGTGATTGAATATTGAGTGCGACATTGGCAGCGCCCCCAAGTAGGTTTTCTTTTTTGCTGATCGCTACAATCGGCACAGGTGCTTCGGGAGAAATGCGGTTGACTTTTCCCCACAGGTACGTGTCAATCATAACGTCACCGATAATCAATACATTCAGCTTCCCGAAAGCGTGAATGATGTCTTCAATATTTTTGAACTTCTTTGCCAATGATTAAATCAATTTCGAAAGTGCTTCTTTAATTCTCTTCAATGCTTCAACTAATTTTTTATCGGCCGCTGCATACGATAAACGAAAACAATTTGGTGCTCCGAATGCTTCTCCCGTTACCACACTTACATGAGCATGATGAAGTAAATACATGCAAAGATCGGTGGAATTTTTTAGCAGCGATCCTTCAAAAGATTTTCCGTAATAAAAACTACAGTCAGGAAAAACATAGAATGCACCTTTGGGCTCATTTAATTTCAGTCCCGGAATTTCACTCATTAGCTTGAAAACAAGATCGCGTCTTCTTCTGAATGCCGCCTGCATTTCCAATGTTGGCTTGTTGTCTGAATTCATAGCTGCTTCGGCTGCCTTCTGCGAAACGGAAGAAGTACCTGAAGTAAACTGTCCCTGCATTTTATCGCAGGCAGCAGCAATCCATTTTGCCGCACCGATATATCCGATTCTCCAGCCTGTCATTGCATATCCTTTCGAGCAGCCGTTTACAATGATCACGCGGTCTCTCACATTTTCAAATTCTGCAATACTGCAATGTTTGTCAAGAAAATTTATGTGCTCATAAATTTCATCACTCAAAATAAAAACGTTTGGATACTTTGCGAATACATCTGCGAGAGCTTTCAGTTCATCGTGTGTGTAAACCGTTCCTGTTGGATTACATGGAGACGAGAACACAAACATTTTTGTTTTGCTTGTAATAACTGCTTCAAGTTGTGACGGAGTAAGTTTGTATTCACTTTCAAAGGTTGTAATAGGAGTTACTGCTTTTCCTTCCGCAAGTTTTACGATCTCAATATAGCTGACCCAGTAGGGGAGAGGAATAATTACTTCATCGCCCGGGTTGATCAAACTTAAAATCACATTTGCAATTGCCTGCTTTGCTCCCGTTGAAACAATAATCTGGTCAGGCGCATAGTCAAGATTATTTTCACGCTTGAATTTCTCTGAAATCGCTTTTCGTAATTCAGGAAAACCTGCAATGGGAGTGTAATGTGTGTATCCTTCATCAATTGCTTTCTTTGCTGCTTCACGTATGTGTTGAGGAGTAATAAAATCCGGTTCTCCCAAACTCAGGTTGATCACGTCAAAACCTTTTGCAGAAAGTTCGCGGCTCAATTTCGACATGCCGATGGTTTGACTTTCTTCGAGCAGATTGATGCGATCAGAAAGTTGATTGTTACTCATAGAAAAAAATAAGGCGCAAACGTACATGATTCTCTGTGATTGACAAACTCTGCGCTGCGCCAATATTCACATAGTTCCTTTGCCTATCTTTGCTTTTAAATCTTTTATTCAATGAAAAAAAATCTATTCATTCTCTCCTTTGCCTTGTTTTTTACACTTTCGGCTTTTGCTCAGAAAAATATTTCGCGTCTTGGAGCCTGGTTTGCAAACTCACAATCACTTGCCGGTTGCTGGCATTACGCTGATCACAACGGAAAAGAATATGCGTTGATTGGTGCTGTGAACGGAATTATGATTATTGACATCACCAATCCTGCAACTCCAGTTTTTCTTTTTCAATTGCCAGGCGTAAACAACTTATGGCATGAATTAAAAGTATCTGGTGATTATGCATATGCAGTTTCTGAAGGACAGGATCCTGATACATTACTTGATGGTTTGCAGATTATCAATTTGAGTTATCTGCCTGACAGCGCACCAAATCATTTCTGGCATTCCGATGGAATAATGACTGGCATCTTAAGACAGGCACATTCCATTACAGTTGATGCCGGATACGTGTATGTAAACGGCCACTCGGTGGCTGGACATGGCAATGGTGTATTAATACTTGAGAAAAGTGATCCGTGGAATCCAATTTATGTTGGAGCGGAAATGAATCATTACTGCCACGATAGTTTTGTGCGCGGAGATACGATGTGGACAAGTGATATTCAGGATGGAATATTTTCTGTGTATGATATCACAACCCGCGCGAATCCTGTTCAACTTGCATCGCAGCAAACGCCTTATTCATTTAATCATAACACATGGCTTTCTGACGACAGTCATTATCTCTTCACGACTGACGAACGTAGTGGGGCGCCCATCGGTGCATTTGATGTGAGTGATCTTAGCAACATTACCTTGGTTGACGAATATTACACCACCAACTTGCGACCTTCGGAAGGACACAACGTGCGAGTGCTGAACGATTATATCATTAATGCAAGTTACGGAAGTCAGGTAACAATTATTGATGCATCGCATCCAGACAATCTTGTTGAAGTTGGAAATTATCCAACCGGTGCGGGGCTTTGCTGGGATGCCGATCCGTATTTGCCTTCCGGAGTTTTGATTGCTACTGATACATGGACAGACTCGGTTTATTTTCTTCAACCCACTTACATCCGTGCCTGTTACCTTGAAGGAATTGTAACAGATAGCGTAACCGGAAATACAATCAACGATGCTAAGGTTGACATTGCAAGTATTGCGTTGCATGACAGCACAAACTTATCGGGTCAATACAAAACCGGATATGTTGATTCAGGTTTGTATGCAGTTACTTTTTCAAAAGTGGGATATGTTGCAAAAACTTTATCTGCGCAACTTAACAACGGTGTGCTGACTGTTTTGAATGCACAGTTGGTTGACAGTGCAACAGCAGCCGGTATTCTGGAGAAGAATAAAGAAGAATTTGTAAAAGTTTCATCCAATCCTTCAACAGATCAGGTTTCAATTTTAATCAGTGCTTCTCTATTCCAAAAATCTTCTTCGCTTGCGCTCACAATTACAGATGAATCAGGAAAAACAATTTTTGATCAGGGAAACATTTCATCCCAGCGAATCACAATTCAGAAAAAAAGAATTGCCGCAGGAATTTATTTTTTCACACTTACAAACGGAAGAGAACTGTTGGGAAAAGGGAAGTTGATCTTTCAGTAACTGAAAGTTCTCACTTCATTTCTTCAAACACCTTATCAATCGCATCTGCAAGTTTTCTGTCTTTATCCGTCACAATGTTTCCCGCATCGTGAGTTGAAAGCGAGATGGAAACTTTGTTCCACACATTGCTCCATTCAGGGTGATGATTCATTTTTTCGGCAATGAAAGCCACGCGCGTCATAAATGCAAAAGCATGTACGAAATCTTTAAATTCAAAAGTGCGCTGTAGTTTGTTGTTTTTTTCTTCCCACATGTTTGTTTAGTTAATTGAGTTTAGTAAGTTGATTGAGTTAATTAGTGAGCAGCTCTTCGTTTTTAGCTAATTGACTTAGTTAACTAAATCAACCAATCAACTAACCTCAATGTATTCCCTTAGCCGCAAGGTACCGCTCCGCATCAATCGCAGCCATGCAGCCAGTGCCAGCAGCAGTTATTGCCTGTCGGTAAATATGATCTGCCACATCGCCCGCAGCAAACACACCCTCCACATTTGTTCGGGTTGAACCCGCAATCACCTTCAGGTAGCCGTTTGCATCCATGTCCAACTGCCCTGCAAAAATTTCTGTGTTCGGTTTATGACCGATGGCAATAAAAAATCCCGTCACGTCAATTTTACTTTCCTCACCTGTCTTTATATTTTTTATCCGCGCACCATTCACCGTTTTCCCTCCCAGAATTTCCATCGTCTCTGAATTAAAAATGCGTTCAATATTCGGAGTGTTTTCCACGCGGTGAACCATTGCCTTGCTCGCGCGCATTTCATCCCTGCGAATAATCATGTAAACTTTTTTGCAAAGTTTGCTTAGGTACGTTGCCTCTTCAGCAGCCGTATCACCCGCACCCACAACGGCAACTTCCTGTCCGCGGAAAAAATATCCATCACACGTGGCGCAGGCGGAAACACCAAAACCATTCAGCCGCTGTTCCGACTCAAGCCCGATCCATTTTGCTGAAGCGCCCGTTGCAACAATCACCGCATCAGCAAGAATCAGTTTCGTTTCATCAACCGTAATTTTGTAAGGAGGCGCAGTCGTAAAATCAACCGAGGTTACATACGCAAAACGGATGTCCGTTCCGAAACGTTCTGCCTGCGCTTTAAAATCTTCCATCATCTCCGGACCCATTGTTCCCTTCGGATAGCCCGGGTAGTTTTCTACTTCAGTGGTAATGGTAAGCTGTCCTCCCGGTTGAAGTCCTGTAAGCATCACCGGTTTCAAGTCAGCACGCGCAGCGTAAATAGCAGCAGTATATCCGGCAGGACCGGATCCGATGATCAGGCATTTTATGCGCTCGGGTTCAGAAGACATTTTTTGGTGAGAGGAATGATAGGTTGAAACTGTGACCTGCATTTACAAACAGCGAAAGGGTCTGCTTGTTTTCAGGAAGGCGCAAAAGTAAAACCTCTTTGCAATCAGCGAAGATTTCGCGCAAGGGTTTATGAACAAAAAACTGATGGAGAAGCGGAAGTCGCCTTAGGAACGGTACTTTTTCGCTTTTGCGGTTTCCTTTCTTTAGAAAGTACATTCTAAAGAAAGGAATGGCCATGCAAAGGCAAGGAATCATCATACAAAGCTTGTAAAGTGTATTTTTGGAATAAAATCGCGATTTTATTCCAAAGCGGAGTCAAACACCCCCTTCTCAGGCTGACAACCGCAGAGCGCAGTCAGACAACTTTACTCCTCAGTCAGACAACCGCAGAGCGCAGTCAGACAACTTTACTCCTCAGTCAGACAACTGAGGAGCGCAGTCAGACAACTTTACTCCTCAGTCAGACAACTGCAGAGCGCAGTCAGACAACTTTACTCCTCAGTCAGACAACTGCAGAGCGCGGTCAGACAACTTTACTCCTCAGTCAGACAACCGCGGAGCGCGGTCAAACAACCGCGGAGTGCGGATGTTATCAAAACCTCCAAAATCGCTCAAATCCGCATTTCCAAACAAAAGTGAGCTAAAAACCTTATTTACCGAAAAAAGAATCGAAAAAATCAATATAGTTTTCTGCGTTTATACTTTTCCATACTTTGGCAACTAAATTTCTATTACCCGAAAACAAACTCAACACGAATGAAATTTTTCTTCCCTAAAAAAAGTCTGCTTTCTGTTGTCGCGTTTCTGCTGATATCAGCAGCGGCATATCCACAAAAAGGAATGACTCTTGAACTAAGAGCGCAACCCTCTATGTCAATAGGTGGAGAATATAAAGTTCTGGTTGATCCAACTTTATCAAATTCCAAATGGGTTGCCATGCAGGATACTTTTACGCTGGGAGTCAATTTAGGCGTAGCTTTTGGATATAATTTTACTGATAAACTTGGCGTGAGCCTGGGATTATTTTATTCTTCACAGGGACAGAAATACAAGGATTACACATGGGTAATTTCAAATGAGTTAATTACACTTCACAGAAGCGTTTCATTGGATTATTTAAAAATTCCGCTTCAGTTTAATTTTGTTTCTGAGTATAATCAGTCGTACACATATTATTTGTCAGCAGGAATTTATGCAGGATTTCTCGTAAACTATATTGATGAACTTAAACTGACCGGACGAGATGGTTCTGCTACTTTGATTGCTACCGGAGATAAATATTCGGTAACTACAACAGGCAACTTAATTGCGAACGGTGGAAACCCAACACTCATCAGCCATCCATATTACACTACCGATTTTGGCGCGGTAGCAGAAGTGGGGTTGCAATTCAGATTGTCAGATAAAGTATCATTGCCCATCGGGGTTAGCTATCAGTTTGGATTTGTGAATGTCAAGAACAAAGATTCAAAGTTCACACAAAACGCAGGCACCTCATACTTGTATTGGCAAAATAGTTACAACAACAGCCCCAATGCAACAATTGACTATCGCAATTATTTGCTTGGAATTAAAATCGGATTGAAGTTTAATTTACTGTTGATGCCATCGGGAGAGAAGGACAAGACACATTGAAGTGAATAGCTGCGGTGTGAGGGAACTACATTATGAGAATTAACCAGCTTACGTTTACTCGCTTTTTAGCAGCAATCTCAATTGTTATTTATCATCAGGGAAAGAAGGTATTTCCTTTCAACAATAAATTGATTTCATTTTTATTCGATCAGGCAAATATTGGAGTCAGCTACTTCTTTATACTCTCTGGCTTTGTAATGATTATTGCCTACGGGGCTCAGTCAAAAGTGAATGCAGCATCTTACTTTAAAAGCAGGTTTGCAAGAATCTATCCTGTTTATTTGTTGGCAATTATTATTCTCCTTTTCTATCAAATGCTTGCCAACGGATCAATAGATTTCTCAGGAATGATATTAAGTCTATTTGTAATTCAGGCATGGATGCCAGGGCACGCCCTTTGTTTCAATAGTCCCGGCTGGTCGCTGGTTGCCGAGTTTTTCTTTTATTCCATTTTTCCTTTTTTATTCAATTTCATTTACACTAAAAGGAAATTAAAAACGTTGGTAATTCCAATCTGCTCGTTCTGGTTAATAAGCCAAATCGTTTTCAACTGGCTTGTTTCATCAAGTTTTTATCAAGGGTTTCCGTCAAAAAGTCATGACCTGTTATTTTATTTTCCGCTTATGCATTTGAATGAATTTTTGATTGGAAATCTGGCAGGATTATTTTTCAGAACCAAATTATCAGGAAAAAACAAAAATTACGATTGGCATTTAATATTTTTGATTTCACTATTTATAACTGCTTTAAAATATTCAATCGGTCTTAATTTTCACAACGGGACATTAGCAATTCTGTTTGTTCCAATGATACTTTTAATTTCATTGAACAATGGCAAATTCACTAAAATCTTCAATACAAAATGCTTCATTTTTCTTGGTGAAATCAGCTATGGAATCTATATTTTGCAAAAGCCGGTTTTCTTCTGGTGTTTTGAGCTATATAAATATCTTCCCATTGATAGCCCGGCAATGAAATTTTACATTGGAGTTGTTTTGCTAATACTGACATCAGGCATTAGTTACCTTGTTGTAGAAAAGCCCTTAAGAAAATGGATACAAAATTTGGGAACAACAACTTTAGTGAAGCAATAAGAAACTCAAACTTAGTTTAATTGCACTGCCACACTCGTTCCTGCCACCACTTTAAAAATTTTCTCAATCGTGTAAATTGATTCGCGGCTGGCTTTCGGTCTGTACACAACTTTGTAATCGCCCGGCTGCATTACGAAAGTTTCCTTTGTGAGGTTATCGTCCATGTTTGCAATCCAGTTGAGCTTTCCTTTATTGCTGGAATAAATACTTCCGTACCCGGTACTGTTCATCACAAAAGAAACAATTCCGGGTTGAGGAATTTCAATGGTAGTGGTTTTGCTTTGATCAATACTTACTGCTTCAAGATTCAGTCTGGGTAATGTCAGTATTTCAAGATCGTATTTTCCCGTAATATATTTTTCAGTGCTGCCAACGTCTTGAACATTCAGTGTATTCATCTCATGCCGTTTGCGAACGATCGCCTGCAATTTTTTGTATTCATTTATCCCTGTCATTTTTAAAAGTAAATAACCTTGGGGAGCATCAATTCCAACAATGGTATGCTTGCCCGCTGTCTGAACAACCGAATCTCTTTCGACAGGCGGAATAGTATGCGCAACAATTTTATAGGTTACTGCAGGATCAATAACCAGCGTGTCTGGAAATCCTTTTGAGTTGAGTGTGTGGATAAAATTGTATTTTATTGCTCCTGTGCGCTGATCATAAAAAGTCATGTTCACATTTGTTTCTGTGGGTTTGTGATCGCTGTCGAGAAGATTTACCTGCATGGTAGTTGCGTTCAGTGCCTGTTTTATTACCACGTTGAGTGCTGTTTCAAAAGTTGTCTCATCTTTCGCATCATAATATTTTCCTACACAGTCGAACATTTTTTTAAGATCAGCGTCCAATCCCAATCCGATGATGAATGGCTTGAGTACAATTCCGGTTTTCTGCAAAGCGGCTGAGGCAGCGCATGGATCACCACCGCATTCTTCAATACCATCAGTTATTAAAATAATAATGTTGCGGCTTTTCTCCTGCGGAAAATCATTGCCACAAAGCTCGAGTGATTTTGCAATAGGGGTAGTGCCTCGAGGAGTAACATTTTTCAACACCTGTTGAATGGAAGAAATATTTCCTTTCCCAAACGGAACTTCCAATCGAGAGTCATCGCAATCCTTTGGAGGAAAAGGTTTCTGATGTCCATAAACACGAAGGGCTAATTCAAGATTGGGAACGTAACGCAAACTGTCGAGAAGTTGATTCATCAACCGCTTTGCTATATCAACCTTCATACCGCTCTGCCATTTGCCAATCATGCTTTGCGAGGCATCAAACAAAAATTCAATTCGCGTAAGTTGCGGAGGAGGTGGGGCAGTCGATTTTTTTTTCTGAGCATTTGCGCTCAAACAGAAAACAAAAAACAGAAATAAAAATGGGATAAAAAGTTTAAAGTTTAAGTTATTAGGTTTATGATTTGCGAATAAAAACATGTTTGATAATTTCCTTGTATTAACTTTAATACATTAAACTTTAGACCCGAAACAAATCAGTAGTCACCCAACGTTTCTTCCAACTGCCCCAATGCAACCTTCAACTGCTCTGCATTTGGCGCTACACCATGCCACTTGTGGCTGCCCATCATAAAGTCAACACCCTGACCCATTTCAGTTTTCATCAGCACAACAATGGGTTGTTGTTTTCCTGACAACGTTTTTGCTTCGTTTATTATTTGAAGAACTTCTTCCATTTTATTTCCATCCATTTGCAGAACTTTCCATCCGAAACTTTCAAACTTTGGACGAAGATTTCCATAAGGCATCACATTCGCAACAGAGCCATCAATCTGCTGACCATTTACATCTACAGTTACAATGAGGTTGTCAACTTTCTTTGCCCCTGCATACATCACTGCTTCCCATATTTGTCCTTCTTCCATTTCGCCATCACCACACAAGCAGTAAACGAGAAAATCTTCTTTGTTCAATTTTTTGCTGATAGCCGCACCAATAGCCACGCTAATTCCCTGACCGAGCGAGCCGCTTGCCACGCGCACTCCTTCAATTCCTTCATGTGTGGCAGGATGTCCTTGTAAGCGTGAATTTATTTTCCGGAATGTTGCCAGCTCTTTCACATCAAAATATCCTGAACGCGCAAGCACGCTATACCAAACGGGAGAGATGTGCCCGTTGCTGAGAAAGAAAACATCCTCACCTATTGCATTCATGTCAAACTCTTTTTTGAGGCGAAGGATATTAAAATACATTGCAGTAAAAAAATCTGCGCAGCCAAGTGAGCCACCCGGATGACCGGAGTTACAGGCATTCACCATACGTACAATGTCTCTTCGCACCTGGGAAGCGATGCGCTTAAGTTCGTTGATGTCAGAAATCATTTTTGAGAAGATTTAGGTAGATAGGAATTCAGTGGCAAAGGTAAAGTTGAATAATCAGGATTTCTTTTCGGCTTCACAAAATATCAACAACTTATAAAATCAATCAATTACAAACTGATCTCCTTCTATTGCCAGCGTTGTATTTTCAAAAACTGCCTTTGCTTCTTCAAGCAACGGATAAAGATTTTTGTAACGTGCAGAAAAATGCCCGATGATCAATCTTTTTACTTCCGCCATCTGTGCAATAGTGGCTGCCTGTGCAGCAGTGCTGTGAAAGGTTTCTTTTGCCCGATCAATCTTATCACTCAGGAAAGTGGATTCATGATAAAGTAAATCTACATTTTTTATGCGGGACACTAACGATTCATCGTAAATAGTGTCTGAACAAAAAGCATAAGAGCGTGGAGCGTGTGGATCGGTAGTAAGTTCAATGTTCGGAATTACGTTTCCGTTTTCTGAAATATAATCTTTACCATTCTTCAATTCGTTGTAAGCATTTACAGGAATATTAAAATGAATCAACTGCTCACGAATCAGTTTGCGGTGTTTAGCTTTCTCTTTAAATAAAAAACCTGTGCAGGGAATCCGGTGACTTAATACGATGGTGTGTACTTCAAGGTCATCATCTTCATAAATTTTTGCATCATGTTTTGAGTCGAGAAAATGATACACAATATTGTAACGAAGCTGTGTTTGCGAATGAAGTAACTGAATGTCCACCATCTCTTTCAGTTCTGGCTGTGTGTACAAGTGCAAATCTTCCGATCTTCCTTGCAGGTGCATTGTACTCATCAACCCCATTAAGCCGAGGTAATGATCTCCATGAAGATGGCTGATAAAAATATGGTTGATGCGATGAAACCTGATATGATAACGGTTCAACTGTATAAGCGTACCCTCACCGCAATCCACTAAAAATAACTTCTCATGAATGTTGAGAACTTGTGCTGTAGGATGCCTTTGATAAATGGGAGTGGCTGAACTGCTGCCGAGAATCGTAACCTCAAACGTCATTACTCATTGTCAACGATCATGCGTTTGGTAATGGAATTTTTTTCGTTGCTGATGGTATAAAAATAAATTCCGGGTTCAAATTCTTTTGCATTAAATGAAATTCTGTTCATTCCGCTCTTTGCCAATATCGTTTTTGAAGAAACAATTTTACCAAGCATATTCGAAACTTTTAACGTAACCATTGAAGCAGAAGGTGATGAAAACAGGACAGTGGAAATTCCATGAAACGGATTTGGGTTGTTTTGCGATGCATCAAACTTATTCGAACTGAGTATTGTTATGCCTACATTATCATCTACCTGAATGAAGTAGTAATCAACATTAGCGGATTGCGCGGGCAATGAGGTGCCTGTGCCTGTAACGTGACCGTAAACAGTAACGGCTACATGAATTGGATAAACCATGCCAACTTCTTGCGGAGTTGGGGCTGGTCCTTGTAAAAGAATACATGCGTCTGATCCTCCGAGAAAAACACATGTTGCGGGGGTACATGAATAAGTATATCCGGGAGGAAGACCCGTAACGGTGGTGGCAATGATACTATCAATAGTTACCGGAACTGTTACAGGTCCTATCGTTGTAGTAGTATCAGTAAGCACTTTTAACTGAATGGTTGTGGAGTATGAAATACCAACTATGGAGTGTGGAAGGTTAGTCGCACTGTCAGGATAAACTCCCGGTTGGTTATGAGTAATACTTGTATCAGGAACGCATTGCGCGAATGAATTTGATGTAATAAAAATCAGCGCAGCTAAATAGAATATTTTTTTCATCTCTTTTTTTTCAATCAACCTTTGTGGATTTGTTTTTCAATTTCATCCATGAAAATAAAATCAATCGCTTCGTTTACTGTAGGAACAATGCTCAACATGTTATCAAGTTGAGAGATGGCAATGAGTTTGCGCACATGATCCTGCAGGCCAGTAAGAATAAAACTTCCGCCACTATCGCGGCATAAACGGAAGCCGGTAAGCAAAGCGCTCAATCCTGACGAATCGCAGTATTGAGTTTCACCCAAATCAACAATCATGTTTTTAAATTCCTGCTGATGCAGAATAAGAAATTCTGCTTTCAATTCGGGTGCTACAAGTGTTGTAAGTTTGGCCTCCTGAATTTGGATCAATACGTATTTTTCCTGTTTATCTATTGTAAATTTCATACTGTTAAGGTTTGTGTAAAATTACTACATAATTTCTGAATGACAAGTAATAACCTTCAACTTATTAACATCGTCTGCTTAAGTATTGTTGAAAGTGAATTTTTTTTTCGGAAGTGCGATCTTCAAAATGAAAATCCGAATTTGAGATTGAGGTAGCCCAGCACCTGGTTTTGATAGCCATCGGTATAATAATGTGTTGAGTTTGAGAAAATATAATTGTGAGTATAAATTCTCGCCTGTTGGTAGCGGTATCCCAAACTGAAGGTGAGTCCCTTACTTCTCCTGGTGAAAAATTTTATTCCAATAGCAGGATTTGCAAGCACTCCTCCAAAATAATCTTTGCTGCCCTGATTAATTCCGTAAATTTCTTTTGCTGAAAAAGAATAACCGATGCCCATGGAAGCGAATGGAGTTGCAAGATTGTTAAAAAGGTTGTAGCGAACATCTGCAAAAAAGGGTGCAAGAATAATGTCGGTATAAACATGCAAACCCATGCCGAAACCAATGCTTACGTGCGGATTGATAAGGTATCCGTTTATATCCTGCACACCGATGGATGGTTGAGCACCTGAACTGCTATTACCCGTAAGTGCTGCGTTGCTGCTGTTGTTAAGTACATCACGTGCAAATGTAAATTCAAGAATGTTTATGTAACCGCTCTTTTTTACATTGTCTTTTGAAAGAGGTTCTCTTCCCTGATGAACAGCAGGAAGTTCTTCCTTTGCTATCTTCAGCACTTCATCCATTTTGTACACAAATACATTGTTGTCCTTCGTTTTTATTTTGATGCTTTCATTTGGCACCTGTTCAATAATAACTCCATGAATGATGCTTCCGTTTTTTAAGTAGAGCACATCTTCATAATTTGTTTGTGCATTTACTGTTGAAGAAAACGTAAATACAGAAAGAATAACTGAAAGAATAACTAACGCATGTTTCATTTTATTTTTGGTTTGAAAACTAAAACGAAATGCTGCTGATTTTATTTAAAACGTGAATCCGAATTTGAGATTAAAAAATCCGAGTGTGTGGCTTTCATAATTGGATTGCATGTAACTGGAAGTGTATGTGTAGTTATTATTGTAAAGCTGCACTTTCTGGTAACGGTAGCCAATGCTGAGGTTTAAAGCCATCTTCGGAACTACAAAAAACTTAACTCCTAAGGAAGGGTTTAGAAGAAATCCTCCTTTGTCATAAGTTTCATTTTTAGCCGTCTTGATTGGAGCACTGGCAATTTGCTGGACAGTGTAAGAATATCCGATGCCTAGCGATACGAACGGAGTGGTTCTCTTGTCTAAAAAGTTTCCTCTCAAATCGAGAAAAAGAGGAATGAGTGCAAGCCCCTTGTAAACATGAATGCCTACGCCTGCGCCAAAGCTGAAGTAGGGTAAAACGAGGTAGCCGTTTATGGTTGTAAGCCCGAGGGATACATTGTCCGTAATGCCACCAAAGTTTGATGAGCCGATGATGGCTCCGCTTGAATTGGTAGTTGTTGTGCTGCCTGAACTTCCGGCATCGGTTGCAAAGTTTAATTCTGTAATGTTTGTGTAGCCGTGCTGCTTGCGGGTGGCAGTGTCCTTGGCATCTCTTCCGCGATGCCTGGCGGGAGTGGTGCTTGTTTTTTCTTCTTTGGTGAGTTTGCTTATTTCATCCATTTTATACACGAAGATGTTTCCATCGGCAGTTTTAATTTTTATGCTTTCGTTGGGCACTTGCTCTATAATGGTTCCGTGAATGATGCTTCCGTTTTTGAGATAGACTACGTCTTCGTAGTTTGCCTGTGCGTTTACAAAAGAGGGTAGGGCTGCAACAGAAAAAATTATCAGCAGAAAAATTAAACGATATTTCATATTTATATTTTGGGTTTAGTTTAGCGATGGCAAATGTAAAATAATATTGCTGGCTGTGGGTCCAAACTCTTAAGGGGGTTACTCTCCGCGCGTGAACGCAGAACTAGTTTGGGGTTAGAATTCAATTCCGCTCAAAGTTTATTTGCACATCTCGGTGTTAAGTTTTTGGCCACGCTCTGTCATTTCTCTTCCCGTTGCACCTCTTCGCCTAAGAGTCAACATCAACTCATCATACTTCTTCCCATCTGCGATAACATCGGCATTAACCTTGTCTCCTTTAAACTGTACACGTTGATTTCCGTCTTTAGTAACATCCCCGTATTGCCATACAACCGTATAAAGAATTTGTTGTTTTCCAGTCAAGAACTCTTTGCTAAGTGTATCTATTTCGGTTGGCGCACCAACTAATTTCAGCACTTCAGCTTTCGTCATTCCCTGGCTTACTTGTTTACAGGGTTGAGCAGTAACCACAACAACAGTGATGGCAAAGAGAAATAATATTGCCAATGTTTTCATAGTTTAGTTTATCAGCTTAATTACTTGTTCGCGCTTCAAAGTAGTAGTGTCCCCCGCATGGCACGTAACACTTTAAATATCCGATCTGCAAACATAACAAAAGCTCGTTTAGCCGATCCCCTATATGTTGGATAGACTCACAGCCAAAACATGTCTATCCCATAGCGGAAATAAATCGCACATTTTTGTCTTTTTCAGGCATGCGTAATCATTTGTACCCAGTATTATTTTTTCGAAAAACCTTTCCTTTTCATATCTCCCCAGTGGCGCACGCCCGTAAGCAGGTCAAGGTTTCCGCGAATGGCATAGTAAACCGTAAGCGGATGTATCAACACCGGCTCAATAAGAGCAGTGGCAAGCAACCTTACAATATCGCGCTTCTTTTTGTATTGATGATAAGACAGCTCTTCGAAAAGAATTGCACTCGTGCTGTACATAATAGCAAAAGTATAAATCACAAAAAAGAGCGTGATAAAAAGCTGGATGTTCAGGATGCCGAGAAAAGCCATCATGATGAGATAAAGAAAAGCAAGCGATTCAATAATAGGAGCCATCCATTCAAAAATTAACCAATACGGCATGGAAATCATTCCCAGAAAACGATACCTGGGATTGAAAATTAAATTTTTGTGAAACCATAAAGTCTCCGCAGTGCCACGTGTCCATCGGTTGCGCTGGCGACTCAGCACACTAAAACTTGCAGGAGCTTCAGTCCAGCACAATGGATCAGGCAGATAAACCACTTTGTATTTCGCGCGCTTCTCTTCCATATATCGCCTCATGCGTATCACAAGTTCCATATCCTCGCCCACAGTTTTATGATTGTAGCCACCGGAAGCAATGGCAATCTTTTTATCAAACATGCCGAACGCACCGGAGATAAGAATGAGCCCGTTCAGTTTACTCCACGCCATGCGCCCCATCAAGAAAGCACGGATGTATTCAAGCACTTGCGCCCGTGGAAGAAAATCTTTTGGCAGGTTTACTTCAACAATTTTTCCGTCCTGCACTTTGCATGAATTTGCAATGCGCACCACACCGCCCACAGCAATTACTTTTTCTCTTATCGTTTCCTCCATAAACGGCTTGGCAAGTTTCAGCAGCGCTTCGTATTCGAGCACACAATCCACATCAATGGCAGCAAAGTAATCGTACTTGCTCACGTTAATGCCGCTGTTGAGCGCGTCAGCTTTTCCGCCATTCACTTTGTCAACCACAGTAAGTTTTGTAAGCGATGGAATGCGCGATTTGTAAACAGCGCGTATCGGCTTGCTGTGAAGCGTTTCATCATACGCATACGGAACCTGTTCAAGTTCGTATGCATCAATCATCAACTGAAGAGTTTTGTCTTTGCTGCCGTCATTAATAATTATCACTTCAAAATTTACATAATGAATGTTGAGAAGCGAGCGCACATTATCCACAATGTTTGCCTCTTCGTTGTAAGCGGGAGCAAGAATTGAAATTGAAGGAGCAGTAGGAGCAGTGAGGATGGTGCGGTAATCAATAAAGCTATTCTTGCGGATGTAATTGATAATATCAAGCCCGGAATAAGTAGAAAGAATTACATACGTAGCAAAAATAAGGCACGAATAAACAAGTATAAAGCGATCGGCAAAATTTGTGAAGTAGTAAAAGAAATAACCCATTTAATAAATGAATAATGAATAATGAATAATGAATAATTTCATGGTTATTTTTTTATTACTGATTCGTTTTTACCTATTACTTTTTTTGAGCTACAATCGCGCATCACTTGCATGTTGAATAATTAACTGCAGCCGTTCACTATGCAACGAAGTCAACTGTTGAAGAACATTTTTCCCTTTCTCACCCAGCGTAAGCAATGCCTTTACTGAATGAAGCGCATGCTGTAGATCGGGCAGTGGCTGCCGGAGAATGTGATCGTAAAAAGAAATACTTTTTTCTGAAGCGAGTGATTCAAGCGCTTTAAGAATTTCATTTTGCACATCGGGTGTCTCCAGCGGATACATTGCAATCAGCTTTTCTTCCGCCTGATCCGCACTCATATCTTTGAGTGCCTTGATAGCAGCCCTTTTCACTAACTCATCCTTCTCATCAAGCAAACGCACCAATACAGGTATTGCATCACTTTGCCTGAATGCGCCAATCATAGAAATAGAAAACAAGACCACTGATTTATTCAGAGAATTAAGCCAACTTGAGAAGAATGGAATCTTATCCTCACTCAACTTAGTAAGCATGGAATGAATGTTCGCCATATCCCAGGCGCTTAAAATCTCTGTTTCTCTATAAAGAAAATTGAGCGGATCATTTTGATTCAACTTCACCAGGGCATAGCGAGCCTCCATACGAAGCAATTCATTTTTATTTGTAATGAAGATCATCATCGGCTCTACGGTTTCATGAATATTCATGAGAGCAAGTTCACGTAAACCCTTTGCAACAACATTCCACCTACGGCTTTTTAGTTTCTTTAGTGAGTCCTTATGAAATTCAAGCTTTCGGTAAAGCAATTCAAGTCGTCCTGCAGTTTCACCGGTAAAGTTTTCGTGAAGGTGAATCAGTTCGTCAAGCAATATAGCGCGGTGATGACGATCTGATAAATCTTTTTTAGAGAAGAGAGAGAGGAGAGAATCGGAAAGCAACCTGCTGTCATCTTCAAAAAGAAGTTGAGTGAGAACAGGTTGATATTTCTTTCGAAGACGTTTACCAAGACCAACCCTGCCTGTTTTAAAAATACGGCTTCCGATTATAACTGCAAAAAGAACGGTAATGATTAAACAGAAAATTAAAATCACACCCATCAATATGCGGATGTGAACAGGAAAAGAATAGAATAGTTTTCCCCACTCGTCAGTTGTATTTGGAATTTCGTAAATGTCTATTTGGAGAAGCATCTCTGAAATAAAAACTCAAAAGTAAATTGTTGAGGTGATAAAAGTAATTACATGAATACCTTCTTCGGATATTCTACTGCAGTTTTTTCAACAACACATCAAGTTCCTGCTCAATGTTTTTTCTCCGGTCGCTGATGTAACTTTTCAATCCGGGAATAAAATTTCCCGGATCAACCGGATCACCGATGGTGCCGGCAATGTTCGTATCGAAGTCCGTGTTTGAGTACATTTTGTTTGTATCAGCATAAACACCGAAACGTACCTTCAGTGCCAGACTATCTACCATACGATTTATTCTCTCGGGTAGAAAATCCGTGTTCAATAATTCTTTCAGATACAGAAGATACTGTCGCTGGATAAGTTTGTTTCTTCCAAGCGTCCGCGTCAGCAACGGACGCTCATCCTTGTAAGGAGTCGAATCAGGAACAAGAATACTCATCCGCATCAATTGATCGTAAGTCAATATCGGATTCCAGGCAGCGAAAGCATAGTTGCCATCAAGGGAAATCCAATGCCAGCGGCCGTTGGTAGTATCATGATAAATAAAAAAGTTATGCGGATAAAACATGTTGTAAGCATCCACATTCCCGATCAGGTTATTAATTGCCCATGCTTTCAGGCAACTGTGCAAAGCAAATTTTGCCTCAAGCCGCTTTTGATAATCAGTATCTGTTCCGGAAGAATCGTTGATGAGTTCAATGAAATGCACAAGATCACTCCAGTCATTTTTTTTCGCGTTGGTTTTTAGAACATATTTGTTGTAATAAAGATCCTGTTTGTTTCCGTAGTCAACAAAGTTTGCAAGTGGTTCTCCCTGGTAAAGATTTCCGGTTTCTTCATGAAAATTTCGTTCAAGAAAAACCTCATCAACATTTTCAGTGGCAAGATAAAATCCCCAAAACTTATCGTTAATGTAAACCTTCGTAAAAGCTGCACGAGGTGCAGGCAGCCCGTTCTTATTCATGATGTCGAGATAAATTTTCTCGCGGAGCATGGTGGGGTCTTTAAAATTATTGGTAAGATTAATGTCATAAAGCCCATTGTAATCCTGCTTTTTTTTGAATTTATCAAACTTAACGCGAAACGATTTTTTTACACCGGGATAAAAATCATAGCTTGATTCACCCTTGTAGCGAATGCCACAGGCATACATCATCTTTCCATCCACCATGATGTTTGCTTGCATGTATTTGTTATTGCGAAGTGAATCACCGAGGTGCTTGTAAATTTTAAGTGAGTCGAAATAGTTACACTGTGTAAAATAAATTCTGACTGAATGCAGTGTATCTTTTTCAAAAAAAGATTCACCAAATTCTTTTACCTTTTTATCAAGTGGAGCAGGAGTCGTTGGCTTTTGTGCTTTGGAAAATGAAATAATTAAAAAAAGAAAAACAAGAGCGATATAAATTGACTTCATAAATGCCGGGAATCAGAAAATATTTTTGAGTGAGATATTTAGTGTAATGCGTTGTAAAAATATGGAGGGCTGCGTTTCTTCTTTAGAGTACCCAATATCTCCTTTCACAATCCACCTTCCGAATGCTGCGCGCTGAAGTTCCAATCCCCCTGATATTGTTTTAAGTGTAGATGGATTAATTGAAGCAGCCGATTTTTCATCAGGCGATTGTCCACTGCCTGCATGAATACCTAAATAATTATCTGCATCACCAAAATAATAACGGATATTTAAAATGATTGTTGTTGAGGCAGGTTTATTATAAGTTTTACCTTGCTTAGTTATGAATTCAGAAGCAGGCGTATAATATGCTTTTACAGCAAACCAGTAGTTCCGGAAATAATTTCCCAAGTACCCTGTATAAATAATAGTTCCGGAGTTCTTCGTTACTTTAATTGTATCGTTTTTAGTAGGGTCAGTAACATTTTTTGTGTAAATAGAAATTGAATCGCCAGCGGGAAAGTGCAAATAACGACCGCCTAAAGATGCTTCAAATCCTCCAAAAAGTTTCTGATAAAGGTCACCGCCAAATTTATAATCTGGAAAAACAGAAACCCGTGAATAGCCACCGTTAAGGTAAACATAGGTTCCCTTCACAAAATTTATGTAGGCATCCAGTTCACTTTGCCATCCTCCCTTTCCGAATTTATCAGCATAATTTCCCCGAAGGTTAAAGGAACCGAAGCCGAAACTTTTTCCATACTCAACATTGGAAAGTTGCTGAGGGTTATTTTTCTTGGCGAAAAAATCAACTGCATATCCAAACTGAATGTGATTGTTTAGTTTAAGACCGCCACTTTCATTTAGAACCTTCAAAGCTTCCTTATTACCAGGATTCAATTCAAGAATTTTTCTAAGTGTGAGCGATGCATTTAATTTATCCTGTTGCCTTTGATAAACTTTTACCTTCTTCATCAGGAATTCTTCAGAAGTAGGAAAGTAACCCAATGCAATTTTCAGGTATTCATTGGCAACTGTAAATTGCTCTGTCCACATTTCAACGTCAATCAATCCGGAAAGGGCATCGGCAAAGTTGGGCTTTTCAATCAGAACTTTACTGAATTCTGTACGAGCTTCGTTGTACTGCTGATCCCATGCAAACGTGCGGGCGAGGAAAGAACGTACATCATAATAATCAGATTTCTTCTCAAGAATAGCATTTAAAATCCTCCGAGATTTTTCATAATCCTTGTTATATGCAAGATTACGTGCACGTTTAAAGACATCGTCAAGATCTGTTGTGTCTGAAATTACAATGACAGAGTCAGCAATCGATTTATTTTGTGCGTAAATAAATTCCGGCCTTACAAGCACAAATAAAATAAAAGCGAAAGGAAAAACTCTCCTGAGAAACATTTTGGAAAGAACGCAAAAAAATATTTCTGCGTGATGAAAAAATTATCCTTTCATCAACAATTTTTTTACCCGAACTGAGAGTTCATTCGGGCTGAATGGTTTGGTGATAAAATCATCAGCACCAAGCTGAAATGCTTCAAGTACTGTTTTCTCCAAACCGATTGAAGAAACAATTATGATCGGAGTTTTATACTTGAGTGTCTTCCGAACATGATTTACAATTTCCAACCCATTCAGGTATGGCATCATGATGTCAGTAATAATCATGTCAGGTTTCAGTTCTTCAATTTTGGCAGCGGCTTCTTTTCCATCATGCGCGAGGTAAACATCATAACCCTCTTTGCGGAGTTTGAATTCCACCATTTTGAGAACCATTTCATCATCTTCGCAAATAAGTATTTTCATACCGAAATCGGAAAAAAAATTATGCGTTCATTGAAATTAGAAACTCTTCATTCGATTTTGTCCCTTTCATATTCTGCAAAAGAAATTCCATTGCTTCCATCGGATTCATATCTGCAAGGTGATTGCGTAGTATCCACATCTTCTGTAGCATTTCTTTATCGAGTAGCAAATCATCTCTGCGGGTACTTGAAGCAACCAGGTCAATGGCAGGGAACACACGCTTGTTAGAAAGTTTGCGGTCAAGTTGAAGTTCCATATTTCCT
Source organism: Bacteroidia bacterium (assembly GCA_038230515.1). Classification (GTDB taxonomy): domain Bacteria; phylum Bacteroidota; class Bacteroidia; order AKYH767-A; family 2013-40CM-41-45; genus JAPLDB01. Next base: position 56,428 of record JBBRND010000008.1, read on the forward strand.
GTTCCTTTAAACTCTTCAAAAATTACTTCATCCATCCGTGAACCGGTATCAGTCAGTGCTGTTGCAATGATTGTGAGCGATCCTCCATTCTCAATTTTGCGTGCCGATCCGAAAAAACGTTTCGGTTTGTGAAGTGCATTTGCTTCAACACCACCTGATAAAACTTTTCCAGATGCAGGTGCCACTGTATTATAAGCCCGTGCAAGACGAGTGATGGAGTCAAGAACGATTACTACATCGTGCCCGCATTCCACCATTCGTTTTGCTTTTTCAAGTACAATGTTTGCAATTTTTACATGACGCTCAGCAGGTTCATCAAACGTAGAAGCGACTACTTCTGCTCTTACGCTTCGTGCCATGTCAGTTACTTCCTCTGGACGCTCATCAATAAGCAGTACAAGCAAATAAACTTCAGGATGATTGGCAGCAATGGCGTTTGCAATATCTTTCAGTATGGTTGTCTTTCCGGTTTTGGGTTGTGCAACAACCAATCCCCGCTGACCTTTACCAATGGGTGTAAACATATCCATTACACGTGTAGAGTAATTCGCTTTATCACCACTCAGGTTTAATTTTTCAAACGGAAAAAGTGGAGTGAGGTAATCAAAGTGAACACGGTCGCGAGCAACGGCAGGATCCTGACCGTTTACAAGATCAACTTTTACAAGCGGAAAATATTTTTCACCTTCACGTGGCGGACGTACTGCTCCTCGTACTGTATCACCGGTTTTAATTCCGAATAATTTTATCTGTGAAAGAGAAACATACACATCATCAGGAGAAGTGAGATAGTTGTAATCAGATGAACGAAGGAAACCAAAACCATCAGGCATAATTTCCAGAACACCTTCGGCAGTAATAATACTGTCCAGTTCAAATGTGGGCTCTTGAATTGTAAATTCTTTTCTCTGGCGATAACTGTTGTTTCCCCGATCGGCATCATTGCGCTGCAGCGGTTGAGATTGCTGTTGGTTTTCACGCACCGGTTCTTTGATCTCAACAGGTGATGGCTGTCTTGGTATTTCTTCGGCAACTGGTTTCACAACTTGCGGTTTGGGTGCCTGAGTTTTTGTAACCGGTGTCGGAGCAGGCGGTAGCGGGGTTGGTATATCTCCCTCTTTCTTTGGAGGAATAATCCTTTTTCGTTTTAATAGTGATCCGTTGTCATCAGCGGGCTTTGGAACAGGAGCGGCTTTGACAGGTTCCAATCTTTCACCTTCGGGCTTTTTCATTTCAACAACTTCGTTGCCGCCAAAATTTTTTGTGGAAAGAGATTCTTTGATGGAAGCGGTGCCGGAAGGGTTAAGCGCCTGTTGATCGAGAATCTTGTAGATGAGTTCCTGCTTTCTAAACTCATCATAATTTGCGATGTTCATTAAGCGGCCGATTTCTTTCAGTTCGCTTACGAGTTTGTCATTTAATTCCTGAATGTCGTACATAAAAATACGGTTTACAAAATTTAGTGGATAAAAATAAATAGATAGGATTGCATCTCACGCCTTGGGCGGGAGGAAAGTTCATAAAGAACGCGAGATATTATGTTACTGAAGGGGGAAGTAGCTCTTTGGGAAATTTTCAGGCGATTCAAAAATCCTGAATGGAAACAGGATGCAATAATAAGTGAATTCATTTGATCGTGCAAACGGAGAAGAAATATTTTTTATATGAATGAGTTAAAAGGTTAGTGACAAGTTGCCGGTTTGAGCTATATCTAAGGAGTTGGTTTTACGCTTACCGAATAACCTTTTTTTCTACTTTCGCCTCATGATTCAACGTGTACAGTCTCTTTACCTACTACTTGCAGCGGCTGTTTCTGCAGTACTTTTTTTTATCCCGTTATTTGAACTTCCAGCTGCTTCTGCTAATGCTTTGCCAAAAATATTTCTGACCACATCCAATTCTTTTCTATTTCTTCTTAATGCTGCCATCGGGATTTTTTCAGTTGTTGTTATTTTCCTTTTTAAAAAGCGTGCGTTGCAGATAAAAGGATGCAGAATAATTTTTCTGATGGTTTTAGTGATTATTGCACTTGTTTTTTATACATCAGATACAATAGCGAATGGACTTGATCAGAAAGTAATTTTCAAAATCGGAAGCTATTTGCCGTGGGTGCAATTTGTTTTTGTTTTTCTTGCTCACCGTGCGATTAAGAAAGATGATGAGTTGGTTCGCTCGGCAGATCGCTTGCGTTAGTCAATAGCTCCTCTCAATCCAAGTTCAATTGCCTCAAGCTTTTCAATTTTGTTTCCGTTAATTTCGAAACGAAGTATCGTTCTCACTTTGTGAAAGCCGTGTTTACCTGCAGCACCGGGATTCATGTAAAGCATGTTGTGTTTTTTATCCTGCATTACTTTCAGAATATGAGAATGCCCGCAAACGAAAAGTTTGGGCTTATGAAGTTCAATGCCCTTTCTTGCCTCAGGATAATAATTTCCGGGTGAATCACCGATATGTACCATCAGCACTTTTATTTCTTCGCACTTAAAAAATAATTTTTCAGGATGAAGGGAACGTATTCCTTGCGCATCAATGTTTCCATAAACTCCCCGCAATGATCTGAATTCACTCAGTTGTTTTGAAACATCCTCACCAAAATCTCCTGCATGCCATACTTCATCACACGCTGCGAAATATTCAAAAACTTTTGGGTCAAGATAGCTGTGAGTGTCGGAGAGTAAACCGATTCGCATTGTTGAAAAACGTTAGCAACTATTCTTTATTTGTAAATCAGAAAACAAGTGAACACTAGAGGTCTCTCATCTTCATCATCTCCTTCGCACGCACTCCGCGTTCAGTCATTTGCAGGGAGCAACATTCCACAACTGGGTCATGTTCGAAGAAAAGAATGTAATCACCTTGCGCTGCTTCTATCAAAAATTTTGATTTCTCTTCAAGTGTAATCAGCGGGTTCATATCATAAGCCATCACGTACGGAACAGGAATATGACCGGAAGACGGAATTAGATCAGCACAATAAATAACTGTGCGGTTATTGTATTTAATAGCAGGAAGCATCATTGCCTCCGTGTGCCCGTAAACAAAAAAGTTTTTAAAACCCGGGATGAGTTGTTCGCCATCTTTCAAAAATTTCAGATGTCCGCTTTCCTGAATCGGTAAAATATTCTCTTTCAAAAAACTTGCCTTCTCTCTTGCGTTTGGTTTGGTTGCAACAGCCCAATGTTTTTCGTTGCTCCAGTAGGTTGCATTCGGAAAAGTGAGTTCGTATTCTTTTTCACTCGCCCCTCGTTCCACGTCCCTCGATACTTTCTTCACACTTCCACCGCAATGATCGAAGTGAAGGTGAGTAAGAAAAACATCGGTAATGTCTTCTTCCTTAAAACCATTTGCATGAAGCGACTTGCTTAACGTGTCATCACCATTCAAATAATAGTGAGAGAAAAATTTTTCATCCTGCTTGTCGCCAAGTCCGTTGTCAATAAGAATGAGTCGATCATCTACCTCAACAAGCAGGCAGCGCATTGCCCAATTGCACATATTATTCGCATCAGACGGGTTTAGTTTTTGCCAAATGGATTTCGGCACCACGCCAAACATGGCACCTCCATCAAGTTTGAAGAATCCTGTTTCAATAGAGTAGAGTTTCATAGTTGTGTTTACTTGTTGCAAAGAAAAGCAATTCGCTGTTGAAAAGAATAAATGTTTTGAAACAAAATTTTTTTTCTGTGGCATAAATTTGCAGGAGAATATTTTATGGAAACTAATAACAAACGAATTCATTTCATAGCCATTGGAGGAGCAGCCATGCACAACCTTGCTTTGGCATTGCAGCAAAAAGGATTTTACGTAAGCGGTTCTGACGATGAAATCAATGAACCTTCCCTTTCACGACTTAAAAATACCGGACTCCTTCCTGAGAAGACAGGATGGTATCCTGAAAAAATAACTACTGACCTCGATGCTGTCATTCTTGGTATGCATTCACGGGCAGATAATCCTGAACTGCTGCGGGCCCAACAACTCGGAGTAAAAATTTATTCTTACCCGGAATATCTCTACGAATTTTCAAAACATAAACTAAGAGTGGTGATAGGGGGTAGTCATGGCAAGACAACGATTACTGCCATGATTCTGCATGTTTTGAAAGAAAATAAGATTGATTTCGATTTCATGGTTGGAGCCAAGCTGGAAGGATTTGATACGATGGTGCGCCTTACTGAAAAATCTCCCGTCATCGTGTTGGAAGGCGATGAATACCTTTCTTCTCCAATTGACCGGAGACCGAAGTTTCATCTTTATCATGCTGATATTGCTTTGCTAAGCGGTATTGCCTGGGACCACATCAACGTATTCCCCACTTATGCAGAATATGTAAAGCAGTTTCAGATTTATGTTGATCAGATTCCTCCGGCAGGTACCATCGTGTACTGTGCAGGCGATAATGAAGTTGTGAAAGTTGTTGAGAACACTTCAAGCTATTGCAGCAAAATTCCATATTCAATCCCTCCTCATGAAATTATAAATGGAGTTACTTTCCTGCAACAACCTCAGACTTTAAATTTCGTACCTCAAACTTCTTTGCAAATTTTCGGAAATCACAACCTGATGAATCTTCAGGGAGCGAAAGAAGTTTGCTCGCTTCTCGGAGTAAATGATGAAAATTTTTATGCAGTAATATCGTCCTTCAAAGGTGCTGCACGAAGGTTGGAAAAACTCGGAGCAAATGATTCGCTCACTGTCTTCAAAGACTTTGCACATTCTCCTTCTAAATTAAAAGCAACTATTGAAGCTGCGAAGAAACAATTTGCTGACCGTACAATTATTGCCTGTATGGAGCTGCATACCTTCTCAAGTTTGAACGAGAATTTTCTGGCAGAGTACAATGGCACCATGAACATGGCTGATGAAGCCATCGTTTATTTTAATCCTCACACGATTGAACATAAAAAGCTAAAACCGGTTTCAGTTGAGCAGGTAGCAAAGTCATTCGGAGGAGAAAATGTAAATGTATTAACTGATTCTGTTCAACTGAAAAATTATCTTCTTGAAAAAAAATACGATCATGCAGTATTGCTAATGATGAGTTCAGGTAGTTACGATGGCATTAAGCTGGAAGATTTGGCAAAAGAACTGCTGGGCAAAAATAAAGCGATTGTATAGAACCCTTTTCCTAATTTGCGACCACTGAAAAAATCAAGTATGAAAAAATATTTTTCTCTATTGGCTTTAGTGTTCATCAACACGTTTGCATTTACACAAAATGTAATCGTAACTTCAAGTCCAACAATGAACGACCGCTTCAGCAAGAAAACGGGAAGCATGAGGTTTTCAAGCACCATTGTTAAATTCGGGAAGATCAAAAATACTGAATTCAGAAATGATACCATCCGGATGTTTAATGACGGTGCAAGTGACTTGAGCATCTCACTTGGAAAGGTTCCTGATCATTTGAAGGTTTCTCTTGGTTCAACCAACCTTGCCCCTAAGGCAGATAGTTGGATTGCCGTAAGCTACGATGCCACGAAAAGATATGACTACGGATTTGTTCTCGACCGTTTTGAATTAATTACAAACGACACTTTGCAGCCGAAAAAACTGATCAGTGTTACTGCAAACATTCTTGAATATTTTCCAATGATGCCCGATTCCGATTCTGCATACGTACAAAAAGCAAAGTGGATTGAAACAAGTTATGATTACGGAAAAATAAAACAGGGAGAAAAAATAACACACAACTTTTCAATTACTAATGTTGGGAAGAGGGATTTGATAATCCGAAAGACAAAGTCAAACTGCGGCTGCCTGAAAACAAGTGCAACTACTGATACCATTGCACCCGGTGTAACCGGATATGTTACCATCGAATTTGATTCTTACAACAAAGAAGGAAGGGATTCAAGAAAGATGAATGTTTATCTGAACGACCCTGCTAAACCGGAAGTGGTGGTGGAGTTGAAAGGTGAAATTGAAAAGTGATTTTTTATTCCTGATCTTTGCCTCAAATAACATTAAATGTATTCTCCATCTGTAGAACTTCCTGATCATTCCCGAATCTGGATTTATCAAAGTGATCGTGAGTTAACAAGCGAAGAGGTTGATAAAATTTCAGCTTCAGCAAAGCAATTTCTTGAGAGCTGGACAGCACACGATGCAAAGCTTCAGGCAGGATTTGAAATACGCTATAGTCGTTTTTTAATTTTGATGATTGATGAAAAGGTGGCAGGAGCAAGCGGATGTTCAATTGATAAGTCCGTTCATTTTGTACAGGGGCTTGAAAAAGAATTTAATGTTTCCTTTTTTGACCGCTTGAAGTTTGCTTACAGAGCGAACGATAGGGTAGAGGTAGCGCCAAGAACTATTTTTGAAAGAAAATTAGCCGAAGGAACTCTTAGCGGGGATACCATTGTTTTCAATAATTTAATTCAGACCAAGGCAGAACTTACAAGCAAATGGGAAGTGCCGCTGATTAAGAGCTGGCACCGCTCCTTGCTAAATGCGTACTAGAAGTTCTGTAATGTCTAACTCTTAATGCGCGTGGCTCACCTGCCATCTTACTCGTGCATTATTCATTGTGCATCGTTATTCTACCATTACCTTCTTCACGCTCACCTGCTCCTTCTCAGTAAACTCAACTAAGTACAGTCCCTTGCCGTAAGGAGATAAATCAACTTCTATCTTTTCTTTCTCTGTGTAAAGCATTCGCTGAAAAACTAACCTGCCCGTATGGTCATAAACCGAAAAGTAACAATCGCTCATTAGTGGTCCCTCAACTTCCATTGTCAGCACTCCTGTAGTTGGGTTAGGATGAACATTTAACTGCCGTGTTGCACTGTTCAGATTTCTTACTCCTGTGTACAAACAGTCATCGTAAGTTGTTGTCGGAGCAATATTCAAAGTGCCGATATTTATTGGATATCCATAACCTCCATCAATTGAAGTTAGCACAACATTACTGTCTGTTGGAAATAAAGGAGTCATTAAAATCGGCTCGTGATAATTAACACATGAAGTATTAAAAAGTGAATCCGTTTTGTATAAAAATAAAACCCCTGTGGTAAGCGGAAAACTTCCATCAATAGTACCGCTTACTAAAAAGCCATTATCCGATGTATTATAAATATACATTTGATATACAGAATAATTTGGCCCCCCAATAGCATTTGTCCAAAGAGTATCTCCAGAGCTGTTAAGTTTGAGTAACTCAAGAGAGGAATAGTTATAGATTTCACTGAGTTTACTCGCAACTACCGCAATATTTCCGTCCCGTGTTTTTGTTAAATGTGGTAACCCTGTAATAAAATGGTATGGATCAGGTCCGTCAAATCCTTTTGTCCATAATACAGTTCCGTTAGAAGCAATCTTCATAAAGAATAACTTCCCATTTGAAAATACGCTGTCTGTTAGTCCACACAACATAAAAGTTCCATCATTATTCACCAAGGCATCGCTTAACATTGCTCGTGGTCTTATATAAGATTTGCACCATTGTATATTTCCTGAAGAATCCAACTTAGCAACCGTTGCACCACATGAATCGAAATTAAAACCTATAATAAAACCACTATCTACGGTTTGCTTTACAAAAGCACCTCCTCCCGATGGATTGGAAAAATACTTTGCCAGTTTTAGGTTTCCCATAGAATCTGTATTAATAATAAATGCATGATCAAGGATATTCGAATTGCCAATATTTATTCTTGTCCCAGTTGATGCAACTCCATTGCCTGTATTAATGCACGAGGAACGGGTAAAATTTTCACAGCGTCCGTTTAAAACATAAGCATGAGCACTCAATATATTTCCATTTGTATCAATAGTTCCCATAGCGGGTTTTGTTCTTAACTGAGTGCCACAAGTATCCCACGCGTTACCATGGAAATATATTTTATTGCTATCAGTCTTTAAAAAAGAATTAAGCGTAACCAGTCCGCCGCTATTGTAGTCATATACAATTCGAAATGTAATATTTCCGTTTTGATCAAGTCGATTTAACCCTCTTGTCAATTCCATTATGTAAGTTCCGTTTATTAATTCTCCCAGTCCAAAGTTTCCATTCACGCTGGTATCGTAATCCTTTTTAAAAACGACTTGGGCGTTGGTGTCGAATAACCCTGACAAAGTGAAAACCGATATTAGGATAAATTTTTTCATTGCACAACCACTTTTTTAAATGAAGATTGATTTGTGCTGATAACCTGTACAAAATAAATCCCCTTAGAGCATGCTCCAAGATTCAAATTAAAGTTCTGAACATTTAAATTCTCTTTTTTAAAAATTAGTTTGCTTTGTGCATCATAAACCCAAATAGAATAATGCTCCGCATCCTCCTTTGGAATTATCAATTTAAAAAAACCATCGTTTGGATTTGGCGAAAGACCAAAACCAATTTTACTGGGTTCAGTTTTTTTTGTGTCATTATTATGTGCCATCCGGTGTCCTGAACCATACTGGGTTACCTTAAACGCAAAGTCAGCCGTTAAGCTATCGCATCCTAAGGTAACTGATGTAAAAGGTATTGTTAGAAAATTGTCAAGGTCAAGAGGTTTGCCATTATGATTTTCAGGAAGAGCTTGACCACCCATCCTGGTTGGATAAAATTCAATATCATAAGGTCCTCCTAAATCAAGATTCCCGATTCTAAATTCCGTTATGGGATTAAACGTGCTCTCATTACAATAATAATATTTTTCATCTGCCACATCATAGTAATATGCGTTTTTCCAGTACTTATTTACATTATGCACCCAACCATAAGCTGCTTTCCCGTCACTGCTTACCATGTAATAAACCTCATGGTTATGGCCGGGTATGTCGTCATGATAAGCATAATGGACAGTAAAATTATCATTCAAATCAATACCACTGGTTACAAAATAATCGGAAAGCATTTTATAGTTATAATAGATTTTCTTGTTAACTTGATTAATTACTGTTGGACTTCCAGCGGCATTAACATCAAGGTGATTTGTGCTATCTAACACATTGGAAAAATTACCACTTTGAAAAATATTAGACGTATCCACAGGCGCATGCGGCAAACCATTCGGCCACCAATGGACAGTTGAGCCCGACCAACTCAAAAGGCAACTCATACTGTTCATAAACGAAGTAGCCCATATTTCATTATGGAAAGTTACATCATAGTTATCATATAAATCGGTTATTGTTTCATACCTGTTATGGTTAGTATGCGGGTCAAACACAGAATCATTTTTCAGGTAATTACTGCCCTCACCAAAATGAAACGGTTTGTCAAAGCCAAGTTGCAGCGAGTCACTACCGTGCATGTCTTCTTCAATATAATACCGTGCAAGGTTTACATCTTGATCTCTTGGCGCATTACCATACAAATCACCTGTGTAGAAGTGCATATCCATAATATCAATGTTCGGGCTGTTCAGGTTCGCGTAGTAGTCCTGTATAGTAACCCCGCTTGGGTCACGAAAGTAAGGAGCAAATTGCCTTGGTGTGTAAGAAGTTGAGTATAAATGATGGTTCACGTCCACATTATTTTTTACATAGCCAACTACAGTATCAAGAAATGTGTTCAGTGCTCCTGTAATGTTCGTATTCCGGCTGTAATAGGTGTAATCGTTAGAGCAATCGTAAGCAGTGTCTGACCTATACGCAAGTATCTGATCATTTTCACTTAATATTTGCCACACAGCCATATTAGGAGAATAACCCCATCGTGCCATCATATACTTATACTGCCTCTTCCAGTAATATAGAGCACCTTGGGTGGTGGTGTCTCCCGCACCATTCCAGTAATACTCAGGATGTGCATAAGGTCCATTATGTTTTCCTGCTCCAATAGAGGTACCTGTTGGATAAACATACTGCCTCACATAAGGACTGCCACCCCACTGTCCCTCCTCTCCTCCAAAGTGCGGAAACTGTGCATCCAGAACAGTTTGCAAGTAAATTCCGTCAGCATGTGCTTCATCTATTATTTTATCAAACGCCCAAAGGTTCCACTGTCTGTTTCCTTTTGCAGGAGATATTCCAGTAAAATCTCCGCACGTAAAGGGTACAGTGTCATATTTATCATACCATCCTAAATATTCATACTCAGGGCAAAAAGTTCGGTTAAAGAAAAACAAACATTCGTAATTAGCATAACCATCTCTTAAATCACGCAATGTATTGATCCAGTCATCATGATCAAATTTATAATAGCGATTGTAAATAATATTCATTTTAGGAGAATAAGTGTCTCCATCGTAATCAAAATACTTATGAAAATCTGCAACAATATCTCCAATTCCGAAAAAAGTAGTTCCGTCATCAAAGACCAGATAGCGGTTGTTGCTTGGATTCACTTTAAGGAAACCATGATTGTCCGGCTGCAAAGAATCGCAGGTAAAGAAATAAGGTCCCAGATAGACAGGCAGCAAGCCGGTTGAAGCACCAGTTACTTTGGTAAACGGAGCGGCAATGTAAATGGAGTATTCCCAGAGCGTACTGCTCAAAGTATCGGGCGCATACCGAAAATGCACATGGTAATCGCTCAAGGAATTGGTAGTGTCAGAAATTTTAAAATCGGCAGAAGAAGCATCAGAAATCCACCCTGCGTCACGCATAAAAAAACCATATTGCGTTATCTGCCTGTTGGAAACAGGATTCGTCAAAACCATTTTCAGAATCAGCGAATCATCAGCATAAGGATTCAGATCATGATCTTTATCTATGCTTCCATGATAAGAAGTATCTACCCTATGAGCAGTGTAACTATTTATGCAATCCACATAAGACTGGGGTAACTGTATTGCCACTTCATACTTCTCCCATTTTTTTACATGAGCAGAATTAACGGTGGCTCCCGAAGGAGAAATCACCGCAACATTTATTGCCGGATGTATCCCAACAGTAATTGGTTGCGATGTACCTGCCTGAATCAATGATGTATCAGCCGCATCCACGGACGCGCCTCCGTAAGCGGAATTGCCTTCATTGTACCAAGCACCATTGTAATAATCCATCACCACAGCCCGTGCAGGATCACCTGCTATACAATTTGTATAACCTAGGCGAACCTTAACTCCGGTAGTGCCGACATCCCGTTTCAGATTCCAGTACTCGCAGGTACTTACCTGCGTAGAATCAAGAGTATCAGAGTCCGCAAACCCTGAACCATGCGCAAAGTACTGTGCTTCGTAAACATCACCCGATGCTGGTCCAGTAGTAAACTTTATAGGATGATAAGGAAATGTATGCAACGCTGTATCTCCTGTTGCAAAAATAAAAGAATCAGTTCCTGTTTTCTTTATCGGACCATGCACATACCCTGAATCTGTTCCACCCGCTCCGCTTATATTCTGAATAAGACCATTCAAGGGTATTGAAATAATATTTGTGGTATCTGTAATCACAATTCCTTTTATCAGTTTCAATGTATCAATTGCCAGCGGCACACTCAGTTTTAAATATCCTCCTGCTTTATTCACATCCACATTTTTTACAGTTGGGTTGTACGACCCTGTTTTGCTTATTGTCTGTACTCCGCTGCCATCAAAGATAATCTTTCCTCCGTTAGAACCAAAGGCAATGGCACTGCTGCCATCCACAGTTAAATTTCCGGCAAAGGTGCTGTTCTTCCTGTAAGACGGATTCAATGTACACGTTCCCCATTGCTTGAATGTAACACTGCCGTTATAGTCATCAGCATAGTTGGAAGCAAGCCACGTAGTTTTTGGCGGTGTGTGTGAATTACTGTCCACCAACTCACAAGTGCCGTTAAATACATTTCCGCCTTTGCTCGAATCGGTAACTACCCCTGTCTTTTTAAGATAGAATGAATTATTGAATTTGCTGCCGTTTAACTGAAATGTTTGCACGTTGGCGGTAAATGGAGCATCCCATGTGCTGTTAGTGTCTAAATCAAGAGCGCCAGTGTTGCTTTGAAATGGAACACTTACGGCATGGCTGCCGTGCCGGAAAGTATTTTTGAATGTCAAATTGCCTGTATAAGTTGAGGGGATGTATAAATAACTGCTGCTGTCAAAAGATACACTGCCTCCCGTATTCCCGAAATTCATACCGGAGGTAGTGTTATCAAGAGTTACACTGTCTTTAAAAACACAGGTTCCTGCTGTTCCGATTAAGAAGCGGTCAGAACTACTTTCTGTATTTTGGTTTTTAAGGATTACTTTGTTCTTGAAAATTGCATTCACAATAGATACATAACCGTGACTTTCGTTTTTTATAGTTACTGCGGTATTAAATGTATCTGGTATTGTTGTGCCGATGGAAAATATTCCGCCTCCTGTGGCATTGCGTGAAAGGGTGGTGGAGTTTCCAAAATAACAACCACCTGTTGATGCGTCTGTATTGTTGGCGGTGTATGTCATGTTTACAACTCCAAAGAAGCGGCTACCATTAAGCCGAAGATTCGGTACGCTTACTGTAACTGCACCCTTCCAAATACTGCCGCTTCCAAATTGTACTTCGCTTGTACCCGTGGTCGTAAGTGAAATTGTTTTAGTGGAATCGTTTTGATGAATGCCATTTAAATATAAAGAAGTAAATTTAGTGGTAGCTGTTGAATTAAATCCTGTTGCACCTATTACAATAATTGATGTATCAAGAGTAGAAATACCACTTACAAAACCAAACCGAATGGCACTGGTATCTCTTGTTGAGTTTACAATAATGCTGTCATGAAAAGTTGATGACCCGTATTCGTCACAATAAATTATGCCTGTTCCGGTAGTTGTAAAGGTCACACTTTTGGAAAAAGAGTTTCCGGTTGAATTATGAGCAAAAAAGATTGTACCGCTGCTCGTTTCCTTAAGCACAACTTTATCAGCCCAGGAATCAGAAGAAGAATTAGCGAACGTCCAGTTCCCACTGCTCGAATCAATAAGAGTAACAGTTGAAGAGAACGAACAGCCCCCATTTCCGGTACTTGAGCTTGTACCTTTCTTAACAGCGGTAACAACTCCGGTAAATGCAGTGCCTGAAAATTTAATAATGCTTGCTGTAACATTCAGAGTCGCTGCAATGGTACCGCTTGTAAAAGTAGTGGTGGTTGGTGCAGTGCTTTCATAAATAGTCAGTGTTCCGTTATTCACATAAGCTCCGCTGTTAAAAGTAGAATTGCTCGTTACCGTTAAAGTATATCCATTCAAGTCCAAACTATCAGAAATGGTAAGTTGGTTAATTGTTCTAACTGTATCAAGAACACAATTAAATATACCCGCAGAAATTGTAACTACATCTGCGGTTCCGGGAACTACAGAGCCACTCCAGTTGCTTGCTGTTTTCCAATCAGTATTTGTGCCTCCTGTCCATGTTATGGAAGCGCCAAAGGAGTTTATCGTTAGCAGAACTATTAAAAGGGTAAAAGCAAATTTCCGTATTATCCTTGAGACATAACAAATAATATTTTCTATTTGAGTTGTTTTCATTGTAGTAGAGTTTAGTAAAAAAGTTATTTTAAAAAAGTAAAAACCTGAGAGAACGAATCATCGCTTCGCTTAATTTTCATCTCAGCATAAAAACTCCCTACATCCTGAAATGCATTTCCCAGTCCGAGAACTACGTTGTAGCCATTTCTTAAATACGAAGTACCGTCAGTTCCGCTTGCATCAAACACAAAAGTTTTTTGCAGCAAAAGATCATTGCTCGATTTACCGAACTTGACCTCAATCGAACTGATGTTTACAGTATCCTCCAACGTAATTTGCATCTGCGCAGCATAAATTGTTGAATCAGAGAAAACAGGAATGCTGTCTGCCGTCATAAAATTTGCAACCGGAGTGCAAGCCGTTTGCATATCAAGCACGGGATAAGTGTTTTGCTGGGCGCTTACTCGCAGCGAGAAAAACAACAACAGAAATAAAATTACTTTGAAGTGTTTCATTGGATTTTGGTTTTAAGAGTTAGAATTTATTTTTAATTGTTTGTATAAAAAATCAGCGCGGGTGAGTAACTATCGGAACAGAGGTTCCGCGAAGGACCCACCACCAAATAAGCTACGCCCGCGCTTGTCGCGAGCATTATGCTTATTCATGGTGATAAAAATTTCGCGGATTTCTGTTCCAGAACTTGCTAATGCAATTTCAATATTTTTTTTATCTCACATTATTTATCTCATATCTCAATTCTTTTTTCCTTCTTCAAAGGAAAACAATATTTCAATCCAAACTGGGATTTACAAAATAAAAATCCTGTTTTATCCACCCCCATTTTCTTTTCATTCGCCTATAAAAAAGTGGCGCTAAAGTAAAAAACCCTGTGTTGATGCAACTTTCAGGGCATTAAGTGGAACTTACTGATATGGAAATTGTTTATCAGGATAGGTATAAAATAAATTTCATTCATTTCCGTTAAACAATAAACAACAGCATGATCAACTTATTCTTTGGCAATTTTAATTTAAAAATAAAGTCAAATGAAAAAGATCATAGAAACATTGCTCTGCAAGAGTGATGCGGAGCTAGCCCACCTTGCCGAAGAGGGCAGCAACGATGCGATTGAAGCACTCGTATTGCGGCATGAGCCGGCATTAAAGAAGTACCTGCATGCGTTGCTTCACAATCCGGACAAAGAAAAAGATACGCTGCAGGAAATGTGGGAAAAAGTGCTGTTGCAATTCCGCGGGCATAAGTACACCGAAAAAGATAATCTTGAAAAATGGCTGCGCACTATTATTTTTCATATCATTTTTTCGAAGAAGAAAAAGAAAGTTCCCGTTGCAAGTGAAGCTGAAGTGGCGCTTGCTTCAAACACAGTGGCTGATGAAGCAGAAGATGAACTTAATGCGGAGCGCATCGGACTCGTAAATGCATCGGTTACTAAGCTGAATGACCACATGCGCCTGGTTATAAAAATGCAGCTTGAGGAAAATCTTACCATCACAGAAATTGCAAAACGGCTTCACATTAAAATAAATACTGCTACATCAGAATTTTCAAAGGCAATAGCGAAGCTTCGCCTATTGCTTGGCAGGAAAAAGAAATCATAAATAATCTGCTTCATGAATAAGTATTTGAAACTTGCAAGACGGCAGCATGAGGAACGAAGACAGAAGCGAATGTGTATGGATAAAAAGGCATTCAACATCCGCGAAGCTGCAACGCATAAAAGTCAGGGTGTTTATGCATGTCCCTATTGTGGTAAATGGCACCGGAGCACACAACTTGCGCGGCTTGTGCGATTCGTAAGAAGGGGTTTCTGAAAGTAGATCGCGCTTCCTAATTTTATGTTACCTGATTATGCACTTTGCATTAAAGCGCATGCTTTTAAAGGCAAGGTGTCTGCACTTTGACCTAAAGTGAGTGCTTCTTGTGTTAAAGTATGTGTACTTCAACACGAAGTACATGCACTTTGCATTAAAGTATGTGTACTTCAACACGAAGTAGATGCACTTTGACTTAAAGTAAGTGTACTTCAACACGAAGTACATGCACTTTGCATTAAAGTATGTGTACTTCAACACGAAGTAGATGCACTTTGACTTAAAGTATGTGTACTTCAACACGAAGTAGATGCACTTTGACTTAAAGTATGTGTACTTCAACACAAGGTGTATGCTCTTTAACTTAAATATATATGCTTTTGATATAAAGTGCGAACAGTTTGGGCGGCTAAATCCTCTTTTCGCTCAGAAAACAAGCGTCAAAAAAATATTTTCAAAAATTGCACGTAAAGCGACCTGCTTGCCCCTTATTACTTTAGAAGAGAGTGATGAAAAGCAAAAGAACGACTAAAGAAAATAAACAGCGTATTTAATAATAACAATTAAAATCTTATCAAAATGTCACAGGCAACTTTCAAATTATCAAACACAGTTTCCAAACTGATTGCACAGGTACGGGAGATCATGGTAAAATTTATTGCAAACGTTTTGGTGTACGCCACACCTAATCCAAGCATGGCTACTTTAAAAACACTTACCGATAACCTGGAAGCAAGTGAAGGAGCAGCGATGAAAGGCGGCACGGATAAAACCAAACAGATGAATCTTGATAAAAAACTGGTGAAGGATAACATGGCGGGCTTGCTCGGCTATACCCAATCTACCAGCGGAGGCGATGCTGCAAAAATTAACTTAGTGGCTAATGTAAAAAAACAATCTTCGCCCAAGGGCTTGCTTCCAGCGCCTACTGATGTGCGCAGCATCTACGGTGAGCATGAGGGAGAAATTCTCTTCCGTTGGAAAGGAGTGGTAGGCAAAAGCACTTACGTGATGCAATTTAACGACACACCTGGTGACGATACGAAATGGAAGGAGATCGGCTTTACCGGAAAAACCAACTACAATGCCTCAGGTCTGGTAAGTGGGAAGATGTACAGTTTCCGCATTGCCACTGTAAGTGCTGCAGGCATTAGCGGGTGGAGCAATGTGAGCAGTCACAAAGCAACCTAAGAAGGAATAATAGGTGTGTAATTAAAATCCCTGTTCCGGAGTATTGGAGCGGGGATTTTTATTTTCTCACAAATCATATCTTCCGAAAAATTGAACAATTTACCTGGGTAAATATTTCCCTGTACGATTGTTCAATAAACGGAACGAACTTTAAGTACCATGCGCTCTATTCTTTTTCGCTTTCGTGGTCGGCTTTTGATTGCTGCATCAAAGCTCATGCTACTTTGGCTTATCCGCATTTCAAACGGAAAACATCATAGACTACGATCATAAAATTATTTCTCTCCATAAATAATAAGAGCCTGTGAATCCATCAAGGCAGGTTCAGCAGGATAAGCTTTTCTGAAAACTTCCCCCACTTCACTTTTTATTTTTTCCTTCATCGCATCATCCGCTTTGCTCATGCCTGCTACAATGGGTGCTGCTACTTCATTCATCTGCCTCCAGAAAAATTCAAACGATTCCATTTCCGCTTTGTTATTAACAATTGTCTGGTTTGTGTTTTTTAAACCTGCTTCTTTAAAAAGGTTTGTCATTAGTCCGGGTGCTGCACAACGAAACATTCCGGGAGCGCCCGTTGGCGGTTGAGGCAATTGCAGGTTTTTTATCAGGGGTGCCATTATGCACGTAACCCAGAAGTTATTTTCAGGCGGTCCCCATACGGCAGTTGCAATTCTTCCTCCCGGTTTCAGCACACGCGCCATTTCTTTGGTTGCCATCAGCATATCCGGAAAAAACATATACCCGAAGCGGCAACTGATTGCATCGAATGTGTTGTCGGCAAAAGGTAATTCGCTGATGTCGCAATTCACTGTTGTGTAATTGCTGAGACCATGTTTGGTTGCTTTCTCACGTGCAGTGGCAAGCATTTTTTCTGAAATATCCTGCCCGGTTACTTTTCCTTTCTTTACGATGGAGGCAATCCTGATTCCCGGTTCACCGGTGCCTGTTGCGACATCAAGTACCACATCCGTTTCTTTCAATTTCAGTGGTCGGATAATTTCTTCAGCAAATGGCTTCATGAAAGTCACTACCCAGTCGTCCCATTTTTTCCAACCGGGTGCAAATGCATTCCATGTTTCTTTTTGCTGCTCGCGTATTTGCTCCTGCTGAGCATTGAGTTTCTTCTTTTCAATTACTACTTCTTTCATTTTAATAGAGTTTAAATTGTTTTTATTTTTTCATCGTGGCTTCCTTATACGGATGCTCTTTCAACTCAACCAATAGGAACCGCGCTGTTTTAGTCCCTGTATTTTCTGTCATGTGTGGGCGGTCAGGCCCTGAATAAGTATTGTCTCCAGCCTTTAGCTCTAGTTCTTCTGTTTTGCAATCGCTGTAATAGACTTTTAATTTGCAGTCCAGTGCGCTTTAGCTTGACGCAGCGAAAAGAAGAAGCAAAGTTCCGGTAACAAATGAGCGAATAGTTTTCATAAGATTTGTTTTAAAAAATTGATTTGAGTTATGTTTAATTTATTGATTACTGTTTATACCATTGCGGTACCAACTTCAGCAGTCAGAGGTTTGATGTTCTGGTTCACGCGGAAAAGATTCTTCGGATCATACTTGGTTTTTATTTTTACCAGGCGGTCGTAATTCTTTCCATAGGTTGCCTTAATGCGGTCAATACCTTCATCCATCATGAAGTTAATGTAAGCAGCGCCACCTGCAGAGTATGGATGCAAAGCATTGTAATAATCTTTTGTCCACTTGGTGATGATGTCTTTATTCTTCGCATCAGGATCAACACCCACAATTACTTCCGCCCATTTTGCATCGCGGTGCTCCCAGGTGGTTGCATCATGCTTGATGCGCGCTGCCGCACCATCAATAGGATAGAGGTGCATGCCAGAGTGCATCGTAGGCATTGCTTTTCCGAATTCAACATGTTTCTTAATTGCCTCATCGCTTAGTTCTTTTACAAAGTCAGCTCTCCAATACCATTGATAACCTTTCGGATACACAGCATCAAACATTCCCTGCAAGGCAGGATGAGGAATTGGTCCTACAAAATCGAGCGCAGGTTTGCGGAAGGCGCGTATCGGCTCAAAAGTTTTTTCTGCTTTCTCCAGTGGACCTGTATAGCACCACACGATGCCGCACATTTTTTTGTTGTGAAGATGAGCGGGGAAAGGATCTCCAGGAGGAACGGTTAGAAATGCAAAGAAGCCATTGATGTCCTCAGGCGCTACCACGATCAGGTCGCGGTACCATTTCATCACTTCTTCCGTTTCACTCAGTTCGTACAGCATCGGTCCTGCATACACGGTGTCAATGGGATGAAGCCGGAAAAGAAAAGAAGTAACAACTCCGAAATTTCCTCCACCACCGCGCACAGCCCAGAATAAATCGCTGTTGTTTGTTTCATCTGCCGTTATGTGGCTTCCGTCAGCAAGTACGATGTCAACCGAAAGAAGATTATCAATGGAAAGTCCGCACTTGCGCGTAAGGTGACCGATGCCGCCACCGAGTGTAAGCCCGCCCACGCCTGTGGTAGAAATAATTCCGCTCGGTGTAGCCATTCCGAAAGCATGCGTAGCATGATCTACATCGCCCCAGGTGCATCCTCCCCCTGCCCGAACGGTTCTTGCTGCAGGATCTACGTGCGCATATTTAATTCCGGAAAGATCAATCACCAGTCCGTCATCGCATATGCCAAGCCCGCCACCGTTATGACCTCCGCCACGTATGGCAATCACCAGGTTGTTTTCCCGCCCAAAGTTTACGCAGGCAATTACATCAGCCACATCATTACACTTTGCAATAGCAAGCGGGCTTTTGTCAATCATTGCGTTGTAAACCTTGCGTTCTTCGTGATAGGGAGCATCGTTGCGTTGAATCAGTTGACCACGGATGGCAGCTTTCAAGCTGTCGAAATTTAGTTGAGTTGTCATGATGAATTTCTTTTAGAGTTGAGCCGACAAAGATGCAGTGGGAATGAGTCCTCGTCAATCCCATAAGTATGGGACAAAAGTTAATCTCAGTTTTTTTTCTGAAAAGAAAAAATATTTTGAGGGATGTAACCAGTTTGTAAAGAATAATGATAGTGAAAGAAAAAAGAAGTCAAGCGTGGTGAACAGTTCTTCCTGTTTACTTTTTTTTTACTTTTGCCCTTTCAAATTTAGAGAGACAAAAAATAAAATGCAAACAAACAATGCCCTCAAAAAAATTCCTTTTGAGCCCGAAAAGTTTCATCATTACATCAACACCATTGATGATTTGCAGTCCTCTATTGATACCATCGGGTTCACTATTTATCCTGTTGACGAAAACGGAAAAAATAATTACAGCGATAAGGAAAATCAAAAGGAAATAGTTAATCAACCCATGTATCTGCGATGGAAGTGGACACCGGAGGAAAGCATCACCTGGTCACGTTTCAGGAAAGAGCATGACATGCTTTATGAAAAATACCAACCGGCCGGAGAGATAACAGATGCGAAATTGAAACAGCAGTTGCGTCAGCAGTTGCATCAGCATATCACCGACTTCATTGCCTTCGAGCAGGAACATCAGCTTATTGACCGGGTAGCAAACGGGAGAAATACAACGGTGGTTCAGATGGAAACGTTCAATATCAGGCGCGACCTTTTCAAATTCAAAACCGCGCTTCGAACCATCACTTTTAATTATGAAAAAGAGCAGCCATTTAAGGAGGATGAAAACGAATTCATAAAAAAATATATTTCTCTACACGAGCGTGGTTTTCAACTGGCAGAAAGAATAAAAAAACTTCGCGCAGATATAAGAGAGCTGAGGGAGAAATTGCCCGCGCTAATGCAGAGAATTCCAGATGTGAAAGAGAAATTAGACAAAGCGCTCAACATGGTTTTTATTCCTACTCCCAAAATGAAAGGCGCTTTCAGCGATGTGGTTAGTTTTTATGTTCCCACAGCGGAGGAAAATCAACAACGTGCTGATGATTTCAATCAAAGTTACGCACTACTCCAAAAGGATGTTACGGAGTTGAGCAGTAAATGCACAGATGTATTCAAAGAAATAGAATGGACTGAAACACTTACTGATGAGGACATCGGTGAATACACCGAACCTTTATTTAAAGAAGTTAAGAAATTAATAGATGAATTGTTTGAAGAATTGTCCCAATCAATTGATGTGATGTCTCTTTATGATGACCACCAGGAGTTTCTTGGATGCTGGAGTGATATTATAATGAAAGAAAGTTCAAAGGCATCGGATGACTGGGAATTTTTTGTTCACGAAGAAATTATTCTCATCAATTTTTACAATGCCCTCATACATTTTGCAGATGATAAATTAAATGGAGAAGAAGAAGGTGAGCAAATATCTCCGTCAACTTCACCGGCAGATGAAACGGATGATCTTCGGTCAGAAACCCTCAGGCGGTACGAATCGGATCAGAAGTTGAATACCAATTCCTATTTCGATGTATCCGATTGGCATATTATTCTAGATCATTTTGAAGCCAGGCGTGATAACAAGAGTAAAGCCCTCGCCATGGAGCAGGCACAGTCACAACACTCCGGTGAAGGCACTCTTCTTATTCGTGAGGCGCAACAACTGGCAGGAGAACACAACTATAAAAAGGCGCTTCAATTAATAAAGCAAGCCGAGGAGCAGGGACCTCCACATCATCCCGGCCTGTTTTATACCAAAGCAAATATCTATTGTCAGTTGCAAACACCCGATCTTGCCATTCCACTCTACAAAAAATTAATGGCAGAAGAAGCCAAAGAGTTGAAGTGGTGGCGAACCAATTCGACTGAGCGCTTGATAGAAATTTACGAAAAGAAAAAAAATTACCAGGAGTGTATCCGGCTCAGTAAATTGCTCATTGCAGAAGAGCCCGATAATGAAAATTGCTTCAACAACCTCGCACGTCTAAACTGCTTAAGCAATTATCCTGAAGAGGCAGAAATACTGCTGAAAGACTTTCTCCATACGCATCCCAAAAGTGCTGTATGCTTTCTGCGCATCGGTCATGTATATTTTGAAACAAAAGAATATGACAAAGCGATCGAGCGCTATGACCGCGCTTTTTCGATTGACAAAACAGAATATTACGGAGCCATTTATCACAAAGGAAAAGCTCTGATGGAATTAAAAAAATATGACGAAGCCGTAATATGTTTCGAATTATGCGTATTTTATTTTAAATTGGAAAAAGATTACAACCTGGGCGCAGCGCAGTGTTATGTAAAACTCGACCTGAACGAACAGGCAATCCGTCATTATCGAAGAGCGCTTATCCTAGATCCCGATTGTAGGGAAGCAATGGAAGCATTGATGGAGTTTAATAAAAAAAGCGAACTCGCCTCTTGAATTCACTTCTCTTTCTTCTAAGATATTTTCTTCCACTATCCCTTTTTAGTAAACGCTTTTGCTGCTGCTTCGGTTGCAGAGTGTACATGCAGCTTTTCATAAATGCGTTTAATGTGTGAGCGCACTGTTTCGAGCGTAATGCCCAGGGAGCTTGCAATCATTTTGTAGCTATGTCCCGTTATAAGGAGTTGCAGCACTTCCTGTTCGCGCGGTGCCAGCTTGCTTACCTCTTCGGTGTGTGTGGATGCTTTAGGAAAAAGGTCCAGCACTTTGCGCGCAATGGAGGAAGTCATCGGAGCGCCTCCATTCAGCACATCGTTAATGGCTTCGAGAATTTTTTCGGGCGATGTTTTCTTCAGCAGGTAGCCCGATGCTCCGGAACAGATCGCATCGAACACACTGTCGTTATCTTCGAACACGGTTAGTATGATGACATGCACATGAGGGAATTTCTTTTTGATGATGCGCAAACCTTCAAGTCCGTTCACGCCTGCCATTTCTATATCCATCAGCACAACTTCGGGGCGCAATGTTTCCATTTCGTAAGTCACATGGTCACAGTTTTCAAAAGCGCCTTTCAGCACAAACTGCGTTGAGGAACTAATAAGATCGGAGATAGAGTTCCGGAGAAAAATATTGTCTTCGTAAATGACTACTGCTGTGTGCACGATGCATAAAATTTTAAGATGGTGAAAGTAGAATGGGGCGGGCGGTTGGTCAATACCATATTTATGGGGATGCGGGAATCTTAAGCATAACTGTGGTTCCCAGGTTGGGTTGCGAAGTGAGTGTGAGTTCGCCTTTAAGCTGGGCTGCACGCGATTTCATATTGCGCAAGCCGTTGCCTGCTCCGTTACGGCTTTTCGGGTTTTCAGCAAAGCCAACTCCGTTATCGGTGATGGAAAGAATGATACTTTTATTGTTGCATGAAATTTTAATGTGTGCCTGCGTGGCGCGTGAATATTTTGCAAGGTTGTTTACAGCTTCTTTAAAGATGAGATAAAAATCTTTACGCTTCTCAACTGGCAAGCTCACCTGTTTGCTTTCATCGTCCATCTCCAAGGTGAATGCAATGTTGGCCGCTTCGAGAATTTCGGCAGCATATTGCCTCATGCGGGCAATAATCATTTCCATCTTATCATTCTTCGGATTGATGGACCACACAATGTCGTTCATAAGATCCATTGCCTGGGCTGATGCGGAAGAAATAGTATGGAACAGTTCAGGAGATTTTTTCTCCGGCACATTTCCCTTGCCTGCCATGCTGCTTATCATGTTGATGCTGCTGAGCGTGGAGCCTATATCATCATGTAGATCGCGAGCAATTCGGGTACGGATATTTTGTAACTTATGAATTTGCTGCACACGATAACGGAACAAAACAATTACGATGCATGCTGTAACAACCATGATGAAAATAATGAACCACCACCTTTTCCAGAAAGGAGGTGCAACAGTGAGAAGCACAGATGTGCCCTGTTCGTTCCAGATTCCATCGTTGTTGGCGGCTTTCACTCGAAACGTATAAGAGCCACCATCCAGGTTAGTATAAGTCGCAGTCTGCCTGTTGCCGCACTCAATCCAGTCCGCATCAAAACCATCAAGCTTATATGCATATCGGTTCATTGCAGCGTTTGTAAAATTGAGCGCAGAGAATTCGAAGCTGATCATGTTCTGCGTATAAGAAAGATGAATCGGCTCAAGCTTGGAATTGCTTCGTATAACAGGAACACTCTTGTCGAAGATTTTAAAATCGGTGATCACAACATTAGGTATGGTCTTATTCATCTTCATTGTTTCCGGGTGGCAGAAGCTAATCAGGCCTGCCGTCCCGAAGTACAATGTACCTTCTGTGCTGCAGCAGAATCCTCCGCTAACGTGGTTTTCAGGAATACCGTCAGAAGTAAAATAGTTTTTAAAAGCCCTGCCAACCCTACTATCAGTTAACGCATACGGATCAAGACATGAAAGACCGTTGTTGGTTCCCAGCCAGAGATGCTTTTGCTGATCGGATGTAATTGAAAAGACATCGTTGTTGCAAAGACCGTCATTCGTTGTATAGGTTTTAATTTTGAAAGTGCTCAGATTCATTTCAGCCAGTCCGTTCTCCGTTGCAATCCACAATTGATGATGATCGTCTTCATACAAATCATATACGCCATTGTCGGGCAACGATTCAGCATTTTTTTTGTCATGCTGAAAAAAGAGCATCTTTCCGGTCGAAGGATTGAGACAGCATAGCCCACGGTTCTGCGTTCCGATCCATATTTTTCCTTCATGGTCTTCCATGATGCAGAAGACGCGGTTGTCAGGAAGAGAATTGGAATTTACGTTGTAGGATGAAACTTTATGTGTGCTCTCATCAAAAGAATATACACCATTTGAAAAAGAAGAAAACCAAAAGCGGCCTGATTTGTCCTGAATAATTTTGTGAATGCCGATTGGTTTTTCTCCTTCAGGATAATCAGGTTCAATTACTTTTTCTTTCTTTTCATCAAAGAGAGATGCTCCCGTTTTCGAGCCGATCCACATTCTGCCGCTCTTATCGTAAAAGACTGTGTAGATGTTATCATCAGGCAAAGAGTTTGCATTTGCAGGATCGTGAAAGTAACGTTTGAACTGCTGTGTGACAGTATTGTAGTGATACAAGCCGGCACCGGAAACTGTGATCCATAACCAATGGTCATTCTTTCTATCCTGAACGATTGTTCTCGGCAAGCGGTAAACAGAAAACTCATTAGACACAATGGGCACTGTTACTGATTCGAATTGTCGCGTATAAGGATCAAACTTGTCAAGCCCGCTTCCCAACCCGATCCATACAATTCCGGAGGCATCAGTGAAAAGGCAATTGATGTAATCATCACCCAGACTTTTTGAATCAGAAGGATCGTGATGAAAGTGATCGGTAAACTTTTTCGTAGCAGGATTAAACCATGCCAGACCGTTTCCATAAGTGCCCACCCACCATGTAGAAGTTTGTTGGTTGGCAATTCCGGTTACAATGTGTCTGCGTGGATCCGTTTCAATAGAGTCAATAAATGCAATGCTGCGAATGCTGTCTCCTGAGAGAAAAACTTCCTGCATTCCTGCATACCAGGAACCGATCAGTAATTCATCATCGTAGTAATTAAGAATTGGGTGGATAGATGCTGCGATGTTTTTACTTTTTGAAAAGGGTGAGGAAACAGTTCCACTAATAAATTTATGAGTTTCGATCTCATAAACAAAAATTCTGCTCTCACCACAGCCAATCCACAAACGATTCTTTACATCAGAATGAAGACATTCAATAACCAGATTGTCAACTTCTGGCAATGCAATAGTTTCGACAGGTTTATTTTCAGAATACCGATGCAACAATGTTCGTGTTGCAAACCATACGGTGCCGTTCTGCTGACTTGCTAAGGCATATATTCTGTGCCGGTCAAGTTTTTCAAGAGTGTCATTAAACTGAATCTGGTGAAAGGCATCATCTGAAAAGTTGTAATAGCACAAACCACCGTTGGTAGCTATCCAAACGCGACCAACGTTATCGACATACAAATCGTTGATGATGTTATTTGGGAGAGAAAGTGAATCACCTGCAATATTGTGATAAGAGATAAACTTTTTTCCGTCAAAGCGATTCAGTCCATCCGTTGTTCCGAGCCAGAGAAAGCCATAGTGATCCTGCACAATATCAGAGACGGGGGCGGACAAACCGTTATCATTTTTATAATGCTCAAAGGAAATATTTGCATGCTGTGCCTTGCCGAAAAGGCAAATGAGAAAAAGAACAGGTAGTAAAACTAATGCGAATTTTTTTTTGAAGTACTTCATTAGCAGGCATGAATACTTTACGGGAAGAGGTTTCAAACTTACGTAATTTTGATTCAGGATAGCATAAACAATAAATTCAGGTTTCGGAATAATGATTCTTTGTTTTGATGTGTTCAGTTATTTCTTTCTGAACGGTTAATAACAAATCAACTTTGTTTAAGGGCAAAGCCCAACTTTGGAAAATCAAACAGCAATGGAAAATCAAAAAACAATTCACATCACTGGCAGTAACAGTGACATCGGCTTTAAAGTCGCAAGGCAATGTGGACGGAAATTTTTTTACGTAGTGATTTCGGCCCGTTGTTTACGGAGGATAATTAAAACTTTGTTTGTCTGCTGTTTAATAAAAAAGGGCTGCACCTGTATAGATGCAGCCCTTTCTCTTTTATGAATCTTTTAGAACTTAGTTCTTCACAACTTTGATTGTTTTAACTTCGCTCATGTATTGCACTTTCAACATATAAACTCCAGCAGGAAAAGAAGCAATATTGATATTCGATCTATATCCAATGGCCGATCTTTCAGTTGCTGAATACATTTTGTTGCCAAGTATATCACTAAGCTCAACTCTTACATTCTCATTTTTTACATTGGCAATAGCGATACTCAACATATCGTGTGCCGGATTCGGATATACCGAAAACTCAGTTCCGTATGAATGACCAACTTGAGGAGCATTGCACTGTACATAAGTAACAGTAATCATATCAGAATTCTGGCAGCCGTTTGCATCAGTAATAACCACACCATAAGTGCCGGCTGCAGAAACAACAAGTGTTTGATTTGTGCTATTATCACTCCATAGGTACGAAGTCATTCCGGCACCTGCATCAAGCGTTAGCGTAGAACCATTACATATTGTTGTATCAGCACCGAGATTGACAACAGGAGCTGCATGTACATAACCGATAGTAACCGTAACAATAGTAGAGCATCCCAGGTAATCAGTAACAGTAACATCGTATGCGCCCGGAGAAAGACCGGTTGCGGAAGCAGCAGTTCCGCCTGTAGGGCTCCATGAATACGTATAAGGTGCCTGGCCGCCTGAAGCAGTTACCGTGGCAGCTCCGTTGTCACCACCTTGGCAGGTAGCATCAGTTTCAGAAGACACCATTGCAGTAACACCTGTTGAGTTTACATTTACAGTAGCTGTAGCTATGCATCCGCTTGCATCCATTACATCCACTGTGTAAGTACCTGTACCGATATTGGAGATAGTAGAAGTAGTACCACCGTTCGACCATGAATACGCATATCCGCCTGCACCACCGGTAGCAACTACTGTAGCCGAACCATTAGTCAAAAGACATGAAGCCGGAGCAGTTGAAGTTTGAAGAACAATAGCGGTAGCTTCAGTTATAGTAACAGAAACAGTAGTACTGCACTGGTGTACATCAGAAACAACAACACTGTAGGTACCACCCGCCAATCCTGAAGCAGAAGCACTTGAACTTACATTCGGTGTCCAGACATAAGATAGACTGCCCGTACCTCCACCTGCTGTAAGTGTGATGGTTCCGTCAGCAGAGCCATTACACGTAATATTGGTATGAGCTTCAGTAGCTGTAACAGCGGTTGGTTCAGCAATAACAATAACCACTTGTGTAGAGCATGCACCATTAGAAATATCAACCGTGTAAGAACCACCCGCAAGTCCGGTAGCACTGGTGCCGGTACTTACATTTGGAGTCCATGTATAAATTTCAGTTCCGTTTCCACCGGTAAGGTTTACCGTTGCAGTACCGTTTGTTCCGCCATTGCAGGTAACATCAGTATGAGTTGCAGTAGCAGCAATTGCTCCACCGCTACCGATGGTAACGGTAGAAAGAGTACGGCAATTATGGGCATCTCTCACGGTAACCGTATAAGTTCCTCCGCCAGCAGAAACAGCACTGGAGGTAGAAGGAGGAACGGTATTGGTATAATAGGTATAAACAGGAGTTCCGCCCGAAGTAGCAATATTAAAACTACCAAGCACACCGCAAGCGGCATCTACAATATTCGTAACAGACGTTGCAAGAGCAGAGGGTTGAGTAATCGTAATTGATTGAGTAGCTGAACAGCCATTCGGATCAGAAACATATACTGTATAAGTTCCGGCATGTAGATTATTAACCGTCTGCCCTGTATATTGCCCCGGATTCCATAAATAACTAAACGGACCCACGCCACCACCAGTCACATTAGCAGTAGCTGAACCGGTAGAACCACCATTACATGCCACAGCGGTGCTTGTAACTGCAGCAACTAACCCACCGCCAACGTAAATATTAAAAGAATATACCTGCACACCGTTGCTCGGGCAATTATCATCACGAATCGTAATATAGAAGGT
Organism: Bacteroidia bacterium; assembly: GCA_038230515.1. Classification (GTDB taxonomy): domain Bacteria; phylum Bacteroidota; class Bacteroidia; order AKYH767-A; family 2013-40CM-41-45; genus JAPLDB01. The sequence continues at coordinate 84,216 of JBBRND010000008.1, forward strand.
GTAAGGAGCAGTACGTGCATCAGCAGCAGTAGTTGTCCAGCAGAAATGCCCTGTAGGAAAAGGTGAACCAGCACTTGACCATGTAGCATTAGGAATGCCTCCACCGTTATAGCTCATGGTAAGTGTTTGTCCACCGTTAGGGTCAGTAGAAGGAATGTCGAAACAAATAGTAGCTCCCGCACAACTATTGGTTTGGAAATTGCCTGTACCATTAATTCCGGTTACTGATGGAGCCGTGTTGTTACAAGCAACAGTATAAATTTGTATGTCACGCATCACACTTCCAATCAAAACTCCATTTCGGTATTCGTTAATGAGAACCACCATTACACCCACTTCAATGGCTGTCGGAAACATGCTAACATCACCTGTTGCAGAGTTAATTGAAACAGACGGAGAAGAGGAGATGGGATTCGTAACGGAATATCCGGGGTTGTAAGCACAATTAGTGTTTGCATCGGTTCTTGGGGCAATGAAACTGTAAACTAATGAATCTCCATCAGGGTCAACAGCACCGTTGTTAAACGAGAAGTTAGCACCGGTACAAACGAAGAGAATAGGGTCAATATTAAATTGAGGCGAACTATCGTCTGTCTGACTGTTGTTCAAACGGGCTTCAATATAGATACCGTCACCTGAAGCACCTGTAAGGGTTGTGATAGCAGCATTTCTACAGCAGTCATAAACCCATATTCTCCAGTCAGGACATTGTCCCGGTATTGCAATCGTAACTTCATAGTCATGCCGTTGAATTCCGGGAGCAGCACCACCGCTACAGGTAGTGGTAGAAGTAGAACAAGGGTAAGTAATTTCCACACCTGTACCGATTTCAGGAGCATTGAATGTTTGTGCTAATACATTACATGCAATAGATTCAATGTTAACTGTAACGCTGGTCGGAGCAGGAATACCAAAACAATCACGGTAGTAAGTGAAGTGAACTAGGTACTGGTTACCTGTCAGATGCGTGTAAGTAAGATTACCACCTGCAGCATGACTGGCAGAAGAACGTTGAACACCAATTGAAAGTGTAAACGCAGCAATGAAGAAGAGTTTTAAAAGATTTGCCTTACGGCTCAATCGAAAGTAATTAGTTGTCATAAGATTCAAATTAAGATAGTTTATTATAGATTGTTTTTTCAGATTTTACTTCGCAATGTAATTATTTACTCCCTTAAACATCAAATAACTTATGTGAACGGAACAAAATAAAGGGTGAGGAAGAATTCTCACAGTGTAAAATTACTAAATATATTCAGAGAACCAAAAAATTTCAGGACACAATAATACGAACTATTTTCAATACAACTCAACAAAACGCTCCAATACTTATCCACAGTCGGAATCAGCCCTGTTGACAAAAAATAAAGTGGGGATGTCTCATTGTTTCAGAAGACACCCCCACAATTACATATTTAGCTTTTTTTTTAACTAGTTCTTGATAATTTTTATCACTTTTTTCTGATCAAGATACTCAACTTTCAGCATGTACACACCCGAAGGTAATGAAGAAATGTTGATAGTTGTTTTGAGTCCGATTGATGATTTTTCAATATTCGAGTAAACAACCTTCCCGATAACATCGGTAAGTTGAATGGTAACCATCACATCTTTAATTTTACCAATCGAAACCAGTACTTGGTCATGTGCCGGATTCGGATAAGTAGTTATCACATTTCCACCGGTAGTTGACCCGCTATAACGTCCGCCACAATTCGAGTTGTCAGATGGTACCACCACCGTTGCATTTGCTGTACAACCGTTTGCATCAGTTACAGTAACAGTATAAGTATCTTCATCTAATCCGGAAGCTGTAGCGCCACTTCCACCCGCTGGTGACCATGAATATGTGTAAGGAGCAGTTCCACCGGCAACTACAACACTAGCTTGTCCGTTTCCTAAACCACATGTTTCGGCTATGAAAGAAGTGGTCAAAGTAATATTGCAGCAGTTTGAAAAATCAGAAGCGACACTTACGGTTGCAGTTGCTGTGCAACCATTTGCATCAGTAACAGTAACTGTATAGGTCGCTTCATCTAAACCAGAAGCTGTAGAACCACTTCCACCAGCCGGTGACCATGAATAAGTGATTGGCTGTGTCCCCCCCGTAACCACAACTGTAGCTGTTCCGTTATGTTGTCCGCAAAGTTCAGGAGTAGAAGACGTAGTTAAAACTAAATGACAGCCGCAACAATGTGAAGTATCCTCACCAACACTTACTGATTCTGTGCTTGAACAACCATTTGCATCACTTACAGTAACGCTATAATTTCCCTGCATCAAACCGGTTGCTGCAGCACTTGTTCCGCCAGATGGAGACCATGAATAAGCGTAAGGTCCCACGCCACCCGAAACTGCTACTACAGCCATTCCATCTTGATTACCGCATCTTTCAGGAGTTGAAGCAGTAACTAAAGTCAAGGTACAGCAATGTGAATTATCGGAAGCAACCACTACAGTTTCGGTAGCTGTGCAACCATTTGCATCCGTTACTGTCACAACATAACTTCCCGCTGTTAGTCCTGATGCAGTAGCACCAGTGCCACCCGAAGGAGACCATGAATAAGAGTAAGGTCCCGTGCCACCCATAACTGTAACGCTGGTAGTACCATTACCGGTAGTGCATGAATCAGGAGTTGACGAAGTTGTAAGTACAAGAGCGGTCGGTTCAGTAATAGTAACCACCACCTGAGTTGAACATGCTCCGTTCGAAATATCAACAGTGTAAGTACCCGCTGCAATATTCGTAGCTGAAGACCCTGTGCTAACATTTGGAGTCCATGTATAGGTAAATGTGCCACCACCTGCAACACTAACAGTTGCATTACCTGTACTTGCGCCATTGCATCCAACATTTGTATGAGTTTCTGTTGCAACCAAAGGTGAAGGTTCAGTAATTGTAATTACAACCTGAGTTGAGCAGGTACCGTTTGTAATATCTACAGTATAACTTCCGGCTGCAAGGCCTGAAGCAGAAGTTCCGGTGCTTACGTTAGGAGTCCATGTATATACTTCATTACCCAATCCTCCAGTAAGAGTAATAGTTGCTGTTCCATCACTGGCACCATTGCAACTAACATTTGTGTGAGTTTCTGTAGCAGATAAGGTTCCTGTGCTTGTAATAGTAACAGGAGTTAATGTGCGGCAGTTATGAGCATCACGAACAGTTACTGTATAAGTACCTGCTGCTGCAGTTACCGTGCTTCCTGTTTGAGATGGAACTGTATTTGTAAAATAGGTATAAACTGGTGTTCCGCCTGCAGTAACGATATCAAAACTGCCTGGAGCTCCGCAACTGGAAGGTTGTAAATTTGCAATAGTGGTTACAAGCGCAGCAGGTTCAGATACTAAAACAGTTTGTGTTGCCTGACATCCATTAGAGTCAACAATAACAACAGAATAGCTTCCTGCTGCAAGGCCGGTAATTGTTTGTCCTGTTAATTGTCCGGGACTCCATAAATATTGAAATGGGCTAGTGCCACCGGCAATTGTAGTAGTTGCAGTTCCGTTATGACTTCCGTTGCAGCTAGCAGGTGTACTTGAAGCGGTTGCAGTTAAAGCACCAAGGGTTATTGAATAAGAGTAAACCTGAGCTCCGTTACTTGGACAATTATCATCGCGGATTGTAACGGCAAATGTATAAGGTTGAGTACGTGCATCTGAAGCTTGAGTAGCCCAGCAGAAATGCCCGGTAGGATGCGGAGAACCAACAGTTGTAAGCGTTCCCGGCACACCATTATTCCATGTCATTGTCAACGTTTGTCCTGCATCAAGATCGTTAGAAAGAATATCAAAACAAATATTTGAACCAGCGCAAGCGGTCATTGAAAAATTTGTTCCTCCGTTTATTCCTGAACATGTAGGCAGAGCGTTAGTACACGGAACAGTATAAATCTGAATGTCCCGCATTACAGTTCCGATAAGAACACCGTTGCGATATTCCAAAATTAGAACCGCCATTACTCCAACTTCCTGTGCTGTGGCGTTCATCGTAATATCCCCGGTAACAGGATCAATCGTTACAGCAGGTGTTGAACTTATCGGGTTAGTAACAGAATAACCATTTGCATATATTACATCGGTATTTGCATCAGTTCTTGGTGCAATAAAAGAGTAAACAAGTGAATCTCCGTCAGGATCAATTGCTCCGTTGTTAAACACAAAGGGTTGACCCATGCAAACAAAAACTATCGGATCAACACTGAATTGTGGCGATGTATTATCGCTTACTGAATTATTTAAGTGTGCCTCAATATAAATGTTATCACCTCCGGGATTCTGCAATGTTGTGATAGCGGCATTTCTGGCGGCTATTGCAATACTGATTGTCCAATCAGTACACTGTGCAGGGAAGGAATAGGTTCCTTCAAATTCCCATTTTTGAATGCCTGGTTCAGTTCCACCAGTGCATGTGGTTGAATGACCCGGGCATGGGTGAGTTATTTCCTGGCCTGTTCCCGGAATTGGATCTAATTGCACTGTTGCATTTTGTGCACATGATGCGGATGAAACATTAACGATGATTGGTAAAGTAATAGGAATACCAATACAATCGCGATAAAAGGTTAAGTGCAACGTGTAGGTGTTTCCTGATACGTGTGTGTAAGTAATGTTACCACCTGCAGCGTGGGTTGCGTAGGAATTTTGAGTTCCCAGGGTGAATGCCAATGCTGCAATTAAGAAGAGCTTTAAAAATTGCGCCTGACGGCTGATGTAATTGTAATTTGTTGTCATAAAAATTAGATTAAGTTATTTATTAATAGTAATACAGAATTAGTTTCACGTACAGTCGCAGAAAGGTTGTTAAGCGGAACCTCTGCGAGGAATTGTTGAGCAATACAAATAAGTTTCATGATCGAAAAAAAATAAAATCAACCTTTCAAATACCGTTTCAGGTTACAATAATAGAGAAAGATTTCAACGCGGCAAAAATTTTTTTTAATTTTTTTTTCGGGAGTGGATTCTGCTCAATTTTTCAATGCCGGAAATGAGGGTGGTTGGTGAACGAGCGTTTTAGCTTGGTGGCAAATTTGCTGTTTCAGGAAACTCAACGATGATGGGATCAAGAATTTTTATTCCTAACAAGCTGGCTGCCCTGGCGCGATGCAGCGCAAATTCAAGAAATCCTTTTTCATTAAATAAAATTACGGGCTCTCCGATTATTGAGTTTGAATAATCTGTTGTTAGTTTTTTGAATTTGCATTGGTGACTCTTGATGCTGACGATGAATGAACGGTTTTGCGAGATGTGATGAAAAAGTTCTTTCGGAATGTTGGTGATTGCGTTTTGAAATGTATCAATATAAAGTATGGAACCGCGGATTGTATTTTCGTTAGAGGTGACAACGGGATTTAATATCCTCATAAAATGATCTACTGGTTTTGAAAATGAGGCGACATCTTTTTCTTTTGTGATGGATGAAATAATTTCAATCAAGTGTTTGAGGATTGTTGATGGTGCATCGAGTGTATTTACATCAAGAAGAAAAATTTCTTTTTCATCATCAACAAGAATGAGGGAGAATATGCCGCTATCGTATCCGATGAAGTAGTGATTGTTACTTTTTACGAGCAAATATCCTTGTGACTTTTCTCTTGTTTCGTTTCCTCTGACTCCAATAAAATGAATTGTGCCTTCCGGAAATTTATCATAACAGTTTTTTAAAGTGAATGATGCCTGAAGAATATCGAAAGGATCTACTGCATGTGATACATCAACGATTTGTACTGCATGGTTGAGAGAAAGAAGTTGTGCTTTGAAGGATGCGAGGTAATAATCGCGGATTCCCCAATCGGTAGTGAGTGTTACTATCTTCATCAAAACAAAATTAAATGTGCAGTGTTGATAACTAGGAGTGGTGTGTTTGTCAAAAGTAATTATTTGCAAGTAAGTTTGAATCGCATTAATTCAGAACTTCTAACTGCATTGTGAACACAGGCGTTGAGTATGTTCTTTAAATTTGAGATACATTGAGTGAAGTTATTATTCCGATTGATACGTTCAATCCCGTTGAGTTTTTCGGAGTCAACGACAGTAATCTTGAAGTAATAAGAAAAAATTTTCCGGAGTTGAAGCTTGTGGCGCGTGGCAACGAGATAAAAGTGATTGGTGATGAGAAGAATATTCATCTCTTCAGCGAAAAAATAAACCGGTTGATTCAACATTATCAAAAGTTCGGAAGCTTAACGGTGGATAACGTTGAACATTTTCTTTCGAATGCGGCAAAAGATTCAAATGGTAACGGTGTTCCGCCTACTGATGTGCTGGTTTTCGGACAGAACGGTATCATGGTGCGTGCGAGGACTGCGAATCAGAAAAAGATGGTGGAGAGTACGGAGAAGAATGACATCTTATTTGCAATTGGGCCGGCAGGAACTGGAAAGACTTACACTGCGGTGGCGCTTGCTGTGCGTGCGTTGAAAAATCGCGAGATAAAAAGAATTATCTTAACGCGACCTGCGGTTGAGGCGGGCGAGAATCTTGGTTTTCTTCCCGGAGATTTGAAAGAGAAGATTGATCCTTATTTGCGGCCTTTGTATGATGCGTTGTTCGATATGATACAAGGCGAAAAGGTGAAGACGTATTTGGAAAGTGGCATCATAGAAGTTGCTCCGCTTGCGTTTATGCGCGGGCGCACATTGGATAATGCGTTTGTGATTTTGGATGAAGCACAAAATGCTACCGAGAGTCAATTAAAGATGTTCCTTACGAGGATGGGTCCCTCAGCAAAATTTATTGTGACTGGAGATATTACACAAATTGATTTGCCAAAAAACCAACCGAGCGGGCTTGTGCAGGCAATTAAGATTCTATCTTCAGTAAGGGGTATTGATTTTATTTATCTGAACGAGCAAGATGTGGTGAGGCATAAGCTGGTGCGCGATATTATTGAGGCGTATAATAAATAGTTTGTTTGCTAATTAAAACATTTGTTTTAATTTTGCATCGGACTTTACGTGAGAGAGTAAAGTTTTAGGTGTTTTAAATTGTAAATATGACTGACCGGGGCAGGGGTGCTCCGGTTTTTTTTTGGGTTGTTGAGGAATGGAGTAGGGGAGTGAGATTATTTTTATATTTGTGAACTGTTCCAATCTTCTCAATGAAAAAAATAATTGTATTTCTTTTCATTTCAATATTTTTAGTTGAGTGCAAAAAAAAAGACACTCCCGTTCCTACGCTTGAGCCGCTGAGTTATTTTCCGGTATATCCCGGTTCGTTTTGGAAGTATCTTGAAAACGATACGGACACCGTGGTTTGGAATACTTCATCAGCGTATGTTGAAAATAATTTTCGAACTCGAAATGGGAGATCTGATCCTGTTAATGTTCCTCTGCTCAATGGCAAACCGATTTATCAGTATAATAAAATTGAATACATCGCCAATCCGGGGGATGATCCTTACTACGAACCGTGGCCGATTCTTTCGGAACAGGTAGGGTTTCAATTTGAACAAGGATGGTATGATCCAAGGTATCCTGATGGACAGGAAAAATTAATTGTGGCTCAAAAAACTGTGAACCCGCAGCTTGATTCTATCATTGTTCTAAAAGGGCATTGGACATATTATTCAATTGAGAATACTATTTCCTACTGGGAATATACAAAGAACATCGGCTTGACTTCTCACATTATTATTGATACGGTTTTGATGGATACTACTTACAAACTGAAGTTATTGGATTATCATATCAACAAGTAGAATTGTCCTTTAACTGATTAGAAACAGAGAATAGTGAAAATTTGCCCATTTCTCTCCTAATCCCATCCAAATCTCCTCTCCCCAAAATAATTTCTTCTCAAAATAAAAAAGCTACCGACTTACGAAGGAAAGTTTTTTATCAAAATAAAAAAGGGATGAGCCATCTGAAATAAGTTATGAATGATAATGGCAAAGGGATGACTGAGAAAAATAAAGTTATAATCCTGAAAATAAAAATTATGGATTAGAATAGAAAAGGATCGAGCAAGAATAAAATAGTTATGAGCGATAAAACAAAAGTTATCAGTCATAATTTCTGAATTTTCTTCTATCACATAAAATATTTTTGGAAGGAATGTTTCCTTTCGTATATTTGCAGCTCTTATTTCAATATTCACTAACTAAATTCAATAAAAAATTATGGCTGGCTCACAACAATCTTTCGATTCTGTTCTAACGCGCTTTGATAATGGGCGCGCTCTTCTTCTAACTTGGGGCGATTACGCTCCTTCCAACGCACTCATTAAAACTGCTGCGCTCGCTGCGTTTATTACAAGCGTAGAGAATGCTAACATTCTCACTGCTGATAAAGAGCAGAACGTAAAAGATGCGCGCGATGCACGAGGTCCGCTTGTATTTCAGATAAAAGACACAAATCCTGAGTGCTTCGAACTTCGGATTAAAGGAATCCGGAATTATATTAGCGGAGAAAATCTTAGCAAGAGCGCAGTGAAAACTTTGGATGGCATCCTGAAAAAAATAAAACCGCAGTATCCTAAAAAAGTTGCTGGCGCTGCACGCGGAGCAGGCAAAAGTCCGATGGAAAAAAGTTTCAATGCTGCCGTGGGTTACGGGCGCACGGTTATCAATATCATCACGCGGCTCGGCATTGCATACACTCCGCCCGACAATAATCTTACTCTTGCAAACATTACCGCGCTCGTAACTTCCATTGTTGATGGAAACAAAGCAGTGCAGGAAGCACTCGATGATTATGGCACCGCCAACCGCGCGCGGCTCGCACTCTACGCTGGCAAAGACGGGCTGCAGCAAAGGCGCACCGCCATACTCGGCTATCTTTCCTCATTTGCCGGAATGAAAAAGAGCAATCATTACAAAGATTACAACGCAGCAACAAAATAAAAACTACAAACAAAATTTTTTCCCCGAAACCCACGATTGCAACCGTGGGTTTTTTATTTTTTGTTGTGAGAAGAAGAATGGGGGAGAGGGAATGAATTATATTTGTGGACGATAAACCGTAGCAGAAACCGAGATCCGTTTTTTCTACTAAGGTTTTAAAATTTTTGTTGAGAAAAACCTTCGTACAAAATCAAACAACCGTTCTTTCAACGAGAGTTAAAAATTGTTTACTGATAAAAACCTTAGTAGAAAATCAAACATAAAATAAATTTCAACCTTATTACCTTCTGCCCATTGCAGCAACCAAAAAATAAATGAAGCACACTAAAAATATTTTCGTCACAACAATTATTTTTTTGCTCGCAACCATCAGTTGCTCGCAAACAAAAAAAAGCGCAGACACCACAACCACCGCGCCAACCGATTCAATCGTTGCCACAATAAAGCTTATCATGACAAAACCCGATCCACCTTACAGTGCTTATGACAGCACCGTAACCTGGATGTTCGCCTCTCAAAAAGATTTTAGAAAATGGAAATCAAAAAACGGATCAAAAATTATTTCATTTCAAACAAAGAAAAAATAAATCGCTCACAGAAAATTACGAACCCGCAGTGAAAGAAATAAAATGGAAACCACCACTCAAAAAATAACCACCATCTCCAAAACGAATTTCACATTCCCAAAGCAAACCTCCGTTTACCACGGCAAAGTGCGCGATGTTTACACCATTGACGAAAAATATTTAGTAATGATCGTCACCGACCGCATCTCCGCCTTCGATGTCATTCTCCCGCGCGCAATTCCCGGCAAAGGACAAGTGCTAAACCAACTTGCGGAGAAGATGATGAACGCAACAAAAGACATTCTTGCAAACTGGATCATCACTACCCCCGATGCAAACGTCACAATCGGAAAACGATGCACACCATACAAAGTAGAAATGGTCATTCGCGGATATTTAACAGGCCATGCATGGAGAGAATACATCGCTGGAAAAAGAATTCTCTGCGGAGTAGAACTTCCTGACGGCATGAAAGAAAATGAAAAGTTCGCTCAGCCAATCATCACACCCTCTACCAAAGCATCAGCCGGTCATGACGAAGATATTTCGAGAGAAGAAATTATTAAGCAAGGCATTGTTTCAGAAAAAGAATACACACAACTCGAAAAATACACTCATGCAATTTATAAGAGAGGAACAGAACTCGCAGCGAAGCGCGGATTAATTTTAGTTGATACAAAATACGAATTCGGAAAACTGAATGGCGAAATAATTTTGATGGATGAAATACACACACCCGATTCATCCCGTTATTTTTATGCTGATGAATACGAAGAAAGATTGAGAACAGGACAACCGCAAAAGCAACTCAGCAAAGAATTTGTTCGTCAATGGTTAATAGAAAATAATTTCCAGGGAAAAGAAGGGCAAGCCATTCCCGCAATGAGCGATCAATGGATTTCAGAAATCAGCAACCGCTACATTGAACTCTATGAAATATTAACAGGAGAAAAATTCATTCGCGCAGAAGGCGATGCAAATTCCAGGATAGAGAAAAATGTTTTGCAATCGCTCTCTCAACTAAGTTGATTCCCGTTTGGCTTTATTCTTGTTTACTTCGCACCCATGACAAATTCAACCAACAGGTTTTTTCTTAATACTCTTTACTTAATACTTTATACTCTCTTCGCTTCGGCACAGGATTACACCTCCGGAAACCCCGCTGCCATCCGCGCCTTCGAGCAAGCCGTTCGTTTTTATGACGATCACGCAAGCGATAAAACCATTGAAGCACTAAATTCTGCCATTGAAAAAGATCCGAAGTTCGTTGAAGCATACACGCTCCGCGGAAACGTTTATGACGACCTTCATAAGTTCGATCTTTCCACCGCTGATTACAAAAAAGCCATCGAACTCAAACCCGATTTTCATTACAACACTTTTTTTTCTCTCGGTACTGCCGAGTTTCGCACAGCTAAATATGAAGATTCAAAAAAAGACTTACAATCTTTCATTGATTCACCAAAACCAAACCCCGTACTCCTTGCACGAGCAACCTTTCTCCTTTCCTGTTGCAGTTTTTCCATCGAAGCAATGCAGCATCCCGTTCCCTTCAAGCCCATAAACCTTGGCGATAGCATCAACACCAAAGACGATGAAGTGCTCCCCACAATTACTGCCGATGGAAAATCTCTTCTTTTCGAAAAACAATTTGCAACAGTTGACATGTACGGAAAAAAATCTCGCGGAGAAGATTTCTACATCAGCGAATACAAAAAAGATCACTGGACTAAAGCAGTTCCTTTAACCGAACTCAACACCAGTGGCAACGAAGGCGCATCCTGTTTCTCTCCTGACGGACAATATTTATTCTTCACCGGCTGCGAAAGCAACTATGGCTATCCCGAAGGAAGAGAAAAAGGTTTGGGCTCATGCGATATTTATATTTCGAAAAAGATTGGCAACAAATTTCAGGCGCCTCGCGATCTTGGAGTTCCCGTAAACACAAATAAATATGAAACACAACCATCCTTTTCTTCTGATGGCCGCACACTTTATTTCATTCGCAGAGTAAAAGGTGCCGATGGCAGAGAAAATCAGGACATCTTCGTAACGTTTATTGATGATAACAGCAATTGGAGCGTGCCTGTTGCACTACCTTCAAACATAAACACTCCGGGAGAAGAATATAGCGTCTTCATTCATCCCGATAACCAAACATTATATTTCGCATCCGATGGTCATCCCGGCTTTGGCGGACTCGATATCTTCATGAGCAAACGTAGAGAAGACGGTAGCTGGGGCGATCCCGTAAATCTTGGTTATCCAATCAACACTTCAAATGATGAAAGCAGCTTACTCGTAAGTCCTGACGGCAACACTGCATACTTTGCTTCGAATAGAAGTGACTCGCGCGGTGGTTTGGATTTGTATCAGTTCGATCTCTATGATGGAGCAAGGCCAAACAAAATAACTTACCTCAAAGGAATTGTATTTGATGCCGACACAAAAAAACCGCTCGCAGCAAGCTTTGAATTAATTGATCTTGAAACTGCAAAAACAATCGTTCGCTCTTCATCAAATGAAGCAACCGGAGAATTTTTAGTCTGTCTCCCCTCCGGAAAAAGCTATGCCCTCAATGTTTCAAAAGATGGCTATCTTTTTTACTCTGATAATTTTATGCTGAAGGATACTGCCTCGGTGAAGAAGCCATATCTCAAAGATGTTCCCCTCAAACCCATCAAAGCAGGGCAAAGTATCGTGTTGAAAAACATTTTTTACGAAGTAGATAAATACGATCTCAAAGAAGAATCGCGCGCAGAAATCGGAAAGATGATCGCCTTCATGAAAAAAAACCCAACTGTCAAAGTTGAAATTAGCGGTCACACAGATAACACAGGCAGTAAAGAACACAATCAAGCCCTTTCAGAAAACCGAGCAAAGACAGTTTACGATCACATGATCGCAAGCGGAGCAGATTCATCGCATCTCGTTTACAAAGGATACGCTGACACAAAACCAATCGCCAATAACACAGCGGAAGTCGGCAGATCTCAAAACAGAAGAACCGAGTTCATGATTGTTTCAGTCAATTGAAATCACCCAACCCATTCACCCGATAAAAATCGGTGAAAGAAAATCATCATGAATGTTACATTGCATCCCAAGATGGAGTAATACCCGATATTTTTAAAAACTTTATTTTCTGAAGTGCATGCAAGCAGAAAAATTAAATAAAGAGTAAGAAATTCAAATTTGAGCAGCGCTTGAATATGAACGTAGCTCGCAAACAAGAGCCAGAATACACTAGAGAATACAAAAAGAATCAATACATTTTTCTTGTTGAATAATTGCCTTTGCAAAAGTTCATTAATCGCAATCACAAAAAAAGCCGAACAGAATAAATATCTATTCAAACTATTCAACACTCCCCCGCGTGTAAAGAGAATGATCAAAGATAAAATACCAAGATAACAAAGCGAAAAAGTAAATGACTTCTCAAATTGAATGATTGCAGGTTTATTTTTTAGTTTATTGATGAGAAGATAAGCAATTATCGCAGCAGCAATCATTCCAAACAAGAAGGTAACCGCATCAAGCCGCACAATAAATCCACCTGCCCATGAACTGAGAGGAAAAGCAGGGATGCGAAAATAATTTCCCCATCCTTTCTGCACACGAAAGAATGCAAGCGAATCACCTGTTTGAAAATATTGAAGCAACAACACTAGACCAAAACTCACGAAACATGAAACAATAAGCCAACCGGATTTCAACAACGCGCTTTCTGATTTGTCTCTCGAAAGAAAAAAAAGAACCAGAATAGCTGGAATAAAAACTGCTACCACGGGTCTTGTAAGCCCCGCTAAAAATAATCCGGTGATGAGAAGAGTAAAATTCTTTTTCTGCAATCCCACCAAAGCCATCGTTGAAGTAAGAAAGAAAATTGCCTCCGAAAAAGGAAGGAAAAGAAATATAAAACTTGGTATGGAAGCAATCAGCAAAACATTTTTCAATTGAATGTTGAAAACTGAAGCAAGCCAAGAAAACGAAAAAATAAAAATCAACCCATTAATGGTGCTTATGCCAATACTCCCGATATGAAACCAGCTCCAGAGCAGTGGAAAGAGCGGAAAGAAAGCAACCATGCCAGTGTTGTATTCATTTCTCCGTATGGCATCATAATGCATGGCATCCCAATTAAGAAAATTGTTTTGCGAAAAAATGGAAGTGGAAAGAGAGAAATGTTCAATGCAAAAGAAAACCAGCAGACAACAGAAATAAAAAAGGAGAAGAAGTGCAACAGATTTTTCAAAATGCTTTTTATCAGTTTCCACTTTTGCAAAAGTTAGAAGATAACAAGTTTGTCAGTTGCTTGTAGCAGATCATCCTCATAAATGCTGACAAAGTAAATGCCGCTTTGCAATTCCTGACCTTTTGAAATTGTAACCGGGAATTTCTTTATAATATTATTTTCAATTTCTTTTCCCATCACATCAACAATCTTTAGCTCATATTTTTTTCCTGAAATCGACTTCGTAAAGTTAACGGAAGTACTGTTCGCACAAGGATTCGGGTAGATTGAAAAAAAGTTTTGCTCGCCAGCAATTTCATTTACTCCAACATGCTCATCGTTGAAGGTATGAATACTCAGAGGAAAATATCCCGCAAAGGAATCAATGCGTATCAAGTAAACATCTTCCAATCCAAATCCATAGCTTGTTGTAATTCCTGCAAAAACAAGTTGTCCGTCCTTTCCAACAGCCATTGAAAAACCTTCATCATCATCCGTACCTCCCCAATTGGCGCCATTGTCAAAGTTTCCATTGCTTAAGAAATGAAGCATGAATAAGGATTTCCCGCCAAGACCATAACTCTGTGTCATGCCACCGATCACCATTTCCCCATTGGAAAGTTGCTTGGCAAATCTTCCTTCTTCGTCATTCCCGGTTGTGTTCGAACCTCCATCAACTTGAGAATGCAAAACAATTCCTGACGTATCTGTTTTCAACAAATACATTTGTTTGTCAGTAGGACCTGGAAAACTTTTAGAGGTTCCGAAAACTAAATAGTTGCCATCAATAGTGGTATCAATTGAATAGCCCGCATCGAAGTTAGCGCCACCGTAGGTTTTTGTCCATAAGGTATCTCCATCTTCATTTATTTTTACAAGGTAATAATCTTTATCACCTGCTCCGAAACTATTTGTTTCGCCAAGTATCAGGTAATTTGAATATTGATCTTTAATAATTGAATGCACCTCCTCATCATTAGCACCACCAATATTTTTTTTCCAGACAACGTTTCCAACAGAATCGGCTTTAATGATCAGCATATCTTCACCACCGTTACTTGGACTGTAGGTGCTTCCACAAATAATAAACCCACCATCATTTGCATTTTCAATGGCGTATCCGAAATCCCAATCCGTACCACCAAAAGTTTTTGACCATTGCATATCTCCTGTCGCAGATATTTTTATCAGCAGTGCATCATAACCTGAAGAAATATTTTGATTAGTAAATCCAATCAAAGCAAACCCATGATCGGATGTTTCTCTCACCCCATATCCCCATTCAATTGCGGATGTGCCGTAAACTTGCGACCATTCCCTGTTACAGTTTCGATCTGTCTTTATTACATACATGTCTGAAGTGCCCGCACCAGCACTAGAAGTAGAGCCAACTATAATGTAACCTGAGTCACTTGTACACATAATTTGTCGTGCAAAATCATGACCGCTTTTGCCATAAGTATAAACAAAAGCAGTATCTGTATTAGCAGATGCTTTAAAAAATAAAATAAGAAAAAGAAAACTTGAAATTATTTTCATTGCTCAGATAACACTTCTGATTCGAATTAATTTCAGCAATAAATCTTCCAGCAAATCAAGATGCAGCATATTCGCTCCATCACTCTTTGCATTCTTCGGATCAGGATGAGTTTCAATAAAAATTCCGTCTGCACCAACTGCAATCCCTGCTTTCGCAATTGTTTCAATCAGTTCAGGTCGTCCTCCGGTTACACCACTTGATTGATTCGGTTGTTGGAGTGAATGCGTAACATCAAGAACAACGGGGCAATTATTTTTTTTCATTTCACCGATACCGCGATAATCCACAATCAAATCCTGGTAACCAAACATACTTCCGCGTTCAGTCAACATCACATTATTGTTTCCTGTTCCACGCACTTTGTCAAGAGCAAACTTCATTGAGTCGGGTGAGAGAAATTGCCCTTTCTTTATATTCACGGTCTTTCCTGTTTTCCCTGCCGCTACAAGCAAGTCAGTTTGACGACAGAGGAACGCAGGTATCTGCAACACATCAACAACCTGCGCTGCGAACGTTGCTTCATCACTTTCATGAATATCCGTAAGCACAGGAACACTGAGTGTTTCTTTTATTTTTTTTAGAATCATCAATGAAGGTTCATCTCCAATTCCTGTAAATGAATCAACGCGCGAACGATTTGCTTTGCGGTAGCTTGCCTTGAAGATGAAAGGAATTTTTAAGCGGGACGTAATTTCCTGCACACGCTTTGCAATGTCCATTGTCATATCCTCGCTCTCAACAATGCATGGACCAGCTATGAGAAAGAAATTATTCGAGTCAGTATTTTTTATGTTTGGAATTTGAGAAAGCATTTCAGAAACTTTTTGACAAAGATAAATAAGTACCTTGGCTTTTGCCTGTTTTGTAGGTAATCATCGGATAAACGTAACTGCTCCCTATCTCAAATTTCAAATGCCACGGAAACAAATGTACGATACTCAGCCCTGCATGAAAAGTTGTGTAGCCGCCCGATGCCATTACTAAACCGATTTGGTTCGAACGATTCACTTGGTAGTTCAATGCTGCAATATATCTCATTGTAGAATTTGTTTTCAGCAAAATATCAATTCCCAGAGTTGCGGATAATTTATTTTCAGGAAACGAACGTGTGTACGATCCTGAAACTTTTATTGGCAGATCAGTAGTGATTCGTTGCTCCTTTCTGTTTTGAATAAAGTTTTGATAAAACGTACTGTCGAACGATGTATTTATTTTTACTGAATCTTTCAAATCAAAAAGATCGCGCACATCAATACCATCAAAATGAAAAGTGGAATCAATAGAAACCTCAGTGCTCCATTTATTCCAATGAATACTTCCGAAATTTTCCACTGAAAAAGCTACTATTGAGTTTTCGGTTTCATATTCGAGATAAAAATCTCCTGCATATCCGGTGCCGTCTAACTTTGATGGATGCTGGGAAGCTGAGTCATCCGTTTGAATCGTTGCGTGAAGATCGGCATCAATGTATTCTCCAATCGGATCGGTATAAAGAGACGAACCACCGGTTTCAATTTTCAGGAAGCTAATCCCATTATTGATGGCAATGTCAGCGCCAATAAATAACTTTCCGGAATTTGAAATACTAAATTCATTACTGATTCCGAAAACAAACTGGCGGTAGGAATATTGATGGTAAGAGAAATCACTCATGTCGGCAGTTTTGCCCCCAAACATTTTATTTCCTCTGAAATAAAGTTCAAAAAAATCTTTAGAAAATTTTGAATCAACATGCCCACGGTTTCGGTAAGCAATATATGCTTGCAAATGATGATTGCTTGTATCCGGACGAAACGTTAGTGCAACCTGCCAGTTGGCTTCTCCACCGAATATATTTTGATCAGAAAGATTTTTGGTGATACTATTCTCATCGTCAGTAGAAATAAACTTCCGCTGATAATAATCACCTGCAAATTGATTAGTGATTACATCAGAAGCAAAAAAATAATTTCCGTATGTACTGATCAAAACATGTTGAGTTGTGTCTTTCAGGAAATGACTTTGCAAACACAAGTCACTTTGAGCAGATGAGCGCATCGAAAACAAAAAACAAAAAACAAAAAGCAATTTATTCTTCACCGCCTATCGGATTGAGTATTGAAAGTCACCAACTAATTTCAGGTCGAGTTCATAGTCAGAATAAATCTGAAGAATGTGCGGATAGCTGCTCGTGCTGAACCGTGCACGTATTGCAATGCGTGAAGCGCTTAGAAGTAAATTCTTTCTGCTCACAGAAACCGCTATCGGAATCAACGTTCGTTGCTTGCCCGTTGCTCTGTATAAACCATTGAGTGGAGCAGGAGCAATCGTATTCGGGAAAAACAAAGAATCCACCGCCTGGTTGTTATTATTCAGAATCATCAGTTGCAATTCCAATTCAAACGGAAATCCATTGTCAGCAATAATTGTAAAAGTACCATCACCAACATTATCCGATGTGGTTGAAGTGCCAAGGGCAATGCTTTCCGTGTCAGCAAAAAGAATTTGATTCGCAGCGAATCGCAAAGGGAAATTCACTTTCAGATTTGCTTCAAATAAATCATCCGTATAAATAAAATCATGATGACCGGAAACATTCCCCAGCGGGTTCAGGTTAAAATTCAAATCATAAGTTAGTTTCTCCGGCAGGTTTTCTACAAGCGAAAGTATATTGCTGTTTGTATTGTCAAGCTGAACAACATAATAAGTAGAGTTGATAGGAGCAGGAGCAGTTCCGCTTTCGCTTGCGCGGTTCAGGTTCAGAATATGATTTACAAGATTAGGCGCAACCAAATCAACCGTAGATCCCGTGCGCGTATTCACCGATTGCATAGAAGTCAGTAGCGCCTGCGCATCAGCGCCAATGCTGTTTTTAATTGTCAGCGTTGCAGAAACACTATCCAGTAAAATAGTTCCGCCACCAATCTTGCTTGTACCCAGCCGGTTCTCTCCCGATTCCGAAACCGTACCCTGCCCTAAATATCCTTTTGCATAAAGAGGAATCAAACTCTCAAAACCAGATGTAACATCCACCACCGTATCGCCCACTGCAAGCGTCACACTAGTTCCGGTCGGATCAGTTTCTCCCTGCACCGTGTAAGTAATATGATTGTAAATCGTACCCGCAGGTCCCGTCAGGTCAATGCTATAACCCGAAATATCAAACTTCTGGTCAAACTCCGTAAATCCCCCGGGTGGCGCAGCATCCAGCGCCTGTATCTTTTGAAACGGCACCCCGCTCAATGTTGCTTTAGGAATATTAAACGTATAAATCACCTTCGTTTGCAAATGGTTTTTTGCAACCAGCCGCGCATACCCGCTCTTAATAATCGCTGTTGAAAGCTCCACCCCGTTCAGCGCAAGATCCATCACCTCAGGTTGCGAATAAAAAACCTGACCGGGCATTAGCGAAATAATTCCCGGAGAAGGAAACACAGTAGAAATAAGCGTATCATGAATTTCAAAAATAGAATCAACGGGAGTAGAGTAAATATTATTGTCGTAAACAACTGTCACCGCACCATCAGGCGAAACCATTTTCAGCGAATCCCCAATCAAATCACCCACAGTAAGCGTAGCTTTAAAAATCGGAGTAAGAATAGCTACATCCCACTGCGCCCGGTCGTTTTCCTTTTTGCAATTGCTGAGAAAGAGTGCTGCACTAAGCAGCAAAGCAAGTCGTTTCATCGTAGAAAAATTTTGAATGAAGAGTTGAAATAAAAATTTAGCAACGAAAGGTTCACTTTGTTTCTTCTGCAAATATGCAATTTTTTTGCGCCATCATTCAGGTTTTAAAATTAGTAGCGAACATGCCCGTTTCAATTTCGCACCCGTCCCGCTTTCCACTTCAAGCCCGCCCAGGCGGGGCTTTCCGTTTCAATCGGGGCTAGTTCACTTCTGTCCCGCTTTGTAGTTATCATTCCTAACAGCCAACAAAAAAAAGTCCGCTCACCAGCGTTCTTCAATCAACCGAGTCATGCCAGACACGCCTTTTAAAAATTGGTTCCGCGTTAGCGGAATGCCACAGGCAAAATTTTTAAACAGCGTGGGCGGCATCAAGAAGCCACGCGCCTCTCCCGTTTTTACGGGAGCTTGAGCAATATTTTTCAGTGAACCACACCCCCCGGCAGATAATCTTTTCTCCTTTCAGGTAGCATCAAACTAATCCCTCAATCCGTTTAATCACAGTTCAAACACTTACAATGTACTGACATTCAATCATTTCTCTCGAACCCCCAACCGTTTCCCGCCCACCTTCAATCGTTTCTCTCGATACGCAAATCGTTTCTCTCGACCCCATCAACCATTTCTCTCGACCCCTAAATCGTTTCTCTCGACCTCTAAATCATTTCTCTCGAACCCAAAATCGTTTCTCTCGAACCATTAACCATTTCTCTCGAACCCCCAACCGTTTCCCGCCCACCTTCAATCGTTTCCCGCCAACCCAAAACCGTTTCCCGCCAACCAAAAACAGTTTCCCGCCAACCAAAAACAGTTTCCCGCCCAACTTAGACAGTTTCCCGCCAACCTTTAATTGTTTCTCCCGAACCACAAACCATTTCTCTCCCAACCCAGTCATGCCAGACACGCCCTCTAAATCAATCAGAACATGAACAAAAGTTGGCGGCACTTGATGCAAATCAATTTGCATGTGAAAAAAAACTGGCGGGACGGGAACCAAAACACATCGGATGGAAGAAAAACTACTACGGATCGCTTCCCAAACGACTGCGTTGCAGAAACACACACACACAATCACCTCCACGAAGAATCAAACCCGCATATCAATCAGCAGCAACAGCCCCGTAATGCCTCGGCTTTTTCTTTGTCAACGCATCTGCAGGTTCAGGTACCCAATGATGCAGTCCACCGGCTAATTCATCATCAAAGGTTTTTGGAACAGTTCCTGCAAGCGTTCTGTTTTTCCATGTGAGGCTTTCATTTCCGCTATCTCTACGTTCCATTGTGATGCAGCCTTCCACAGGACAAACAACGGAACACAAATTGCATCCAACACAATTTTCTTCAATGATATGCGGCTTGCGGTTCAACACATCGTCACTTAAACCGATTGCCTGATGCGCACCGTCTTCGCAAGCTGTGTAACACAATTGACAACCGATACATTTATCTTCATTGATGCTGGCGACAACTTTGTATTTCAAATTCAAATCTTCCCAATGCAAAATATTCTGCAATGCTTTCCCTCTGAAATCATCTAATGTTCTAAATCCTTTTTCGTCCATGTACTGTTCCAATCCAGCAATCATCTCGCGGATAATTCCAAATCCGTAATGCATCACCGCAGTGCAAACCTGAACAGAAGTTGCACCGAGTAAAATAAATTCAACTGCATCACGCCAGTTTTCTATTCCGCCAATTCCGCTGATCGGAATTTTTACCTGCGGATGCTGCGCACAATTTTTCAGCATATTCATCGCAATCGGTTTTACTACAGGTCCGCAGTAACCGCCATTCGTACTCTTCCCGTCAACAACAGGGTAGGGGACGAAATTGTCTATGTCAACTCCGATAATACTCTGAATAGTGTTGATTAAAGAAATTGCATCACCACCACCTTCAACTGCAGCAACAGCAGGGCGTGTGATGTCAGAAATATTCGGAGTGAGTTTTACGATAACAGGAATTGTGGCTACTTCTTTTACCCAGCTCACAATTGTCTTCAACACTTTTGGTTCTTGCCCCACGGCACTTCCCATTCCGCGCTCACACATTCCATGCGGGCAACCGAAATTTAGTTCAACACCATCAGCGCCCGCATTGGTCACATCGCGCATTATCTGATGCCACTCTTCTTTTGTTTCCACCATTAATGATGCGATGACTGCATGATTTGGAAAACGTTTCTTCACTTCTTCAATCTCACGCAAATTATCGCGCAACGGACGATCGGTAATCAATTCAATATTGCTGAAACCCATCATTCGAGTGTTGCGATAATTCAAAGAGCCATAGCGTGATGAAACATTCACGACAGGAACACCGAGTGTTTTCCAAACTGCTCCACCCCAACCAGCATCAAATGCTTTCATAATTTGATAGCCGCTGTTTGTTGGCGGTGCGCTTGCTAACCAAAACGGATTTGGAGATTTTATTCCTGCGAGGTTTGTTTTTAAATCTGCCATGACTTTATTTTTTAAAAAGCATTTCTGAAATTCCATCCGCTGCTTTCTTTCCGTTCGCAACTGCATTCACTACTTCTTCTCCTCCACTCACAGCATCACCTGCTGCAAAATATTTTTTGTTTGATGTCTGAAAATTTCTATCAACAATTATTTTTCCTTTTTCGTCCAAAGAAATATTGCCGATGAGATTTAATAATTCTACTTGCTTTGATTGCCCTGTTGCTTTAATAACCCAATCGCAACTTTCAACAAATTCATTTCCGTCAATTGTTGATTTGAGTTTTACCCCCGTGAGTTTTCCATTCTCTCCAACAATCTCTACAGGGGAAACACTGAATATCCCTTTTGCCCCGACACTTTTCGCCAACTCATATTCGAAATCATAAGCAGGCATTTCTTCTTTGCTTCTGCGATATGCAAGTATCACTTGCGCTCCCATCCGCGAACATTCCGATGCAGCATCCATTGCAGTGTTACCTCCGCCAAGCACAATTACTTTTTCGGGAATGGTAGTGTTGTGATGGTTCATTCTTAACTTCTCGACAAATTCAACAGCGCCAAAAACATTTTCCAAATCTTCGCCTTTAATTTTTAAGTCCGCTGTTTTTCCTAAACCGATGCCAATAAAAATTGCATCATAATTTTTTTCAAGATTGGAAATGTCTTCTTTGACTAAAATATTTTTGTTGTAATAAATTTTAAACTGAAATTGTTTTTCGAGATAATTTATTTCATCCAGTACTTCTTCATTGGTGATTTTGTAAGGAGCAACTCCATGCACGGTTAGCCCTGATGGTTTTTCTTTTGCTTCGAAAATATCCACATCAAATCCATGTAATCGCAATTCGCATGCGCAACTTATTCCTGCGGGGCCTCCACCAATCACTGCAACTTTTTTCCCATTCGGTTTTGCGGGAGAATAAATTTTTTTGTTTTGAGAAATTGCTTTTGATGTTGCGAACGTTTGCAACCGACCAATTTCAATTGCTTTTACATCGGTGTTGTTATACACACATGCTCCTTCGCACAACACTTCTGTCGGACAAACTTTGCCGCAGGCATATCCAAAATAATTCGAATCGTAAATTGTTTTTGCTGCTCCGATTTCATTCTTAGAATTTATCTGGCGGATGAAAAGCGGAATGTCAATCCCAGTCGGACATGCGTTCACACACGGAGCATCGTAACAAAACAAACACCGCGAACTTTCATAATACGCTCCCGTGTCGCTCATCAAAGGTTTTATTTGCGCAAAGTTTTCTGAAAATTCTTTTTCGCTCTCAGGCTTTTTAAACTCTCCCATATTAAAATGTTTTCTCTGTGTTATAGCTCAACTAACTTCCCATAAGTCTCCGGTCGCCTGTCTCTGAAAAACTGCCATACGGAACGCACTTCTTCAATCATATCCAAATCGAAATCGGCAATCAGCAATTCATCCTTATCTTCTGATGCTTGTGCAAAAATTTGTCCGCGTGGGTCAACGAAATAAGACGAGCCATAAAACTTTCCGAGGTTCCATGGTTTTTCTTCGCCAACGCGATTGATGCAACCCATAAAATATCCGTTGGCAGCAGCGTGTGCAGGTTGCTCGAGTTTCCATAAGTATTGCGAGAGCCCTGCAACGGTTGCTGAAGGATTGTAAACTATTTCAGCTCCGTTCAAACCAAGACATCGTGCGCCATCAGGAAAATGACGGTCGTAACAAATGTACACTCCGACTTTTGCATAGCGCGTCTGAAACACCGGATAGCCAAGATTTCCTGGCTTGAAGAAAAATTTCTCCCAGAAACCTGATGTATGCGGAATATGGTTCTTGCGATACTTGCCCAAATATTTTCCGTCAGCATCAATTACTGCAGCGGTGTTGTACAACACACCTGCTTGTTCCTTTTCGTAGATGGGAACAATGATTACCATGCTATACTTCTTTGCATACTCCTGCATCAGTTCAACAGTCGGGCCCGGAACTGTTTCAGCGCTCTCATACCATTTCTTATCCTGCCCCGGACAAAAATATGGCGTGTTAAAAATTTCCTGCAGACATAAAATCTGTACACCTTTTTTTCCGGCTTCTTCAATGAGAGGAATATGTTTGCCAACCATTGCGTCCACAATTTCCTTGATGGTTCCTTCGCCCTCTGTTTTCGGAAGAGACATTTGAATTAACCCCGATTTTATTTTTCTTGCCATAATGCTTTTAAATGTTTTTTTAAATAATTCCTGTTATTTTATTCCTCTTCACAAATTGTCCATACCCTTTTTTAATTTTCACTTCACCATTTTCAACTGCAACTTTCCCCCTAAGAATTGTTGACTTTACCTTGCCTTTAAGTTTCCATCCCTCATAAGCTGAGTAATCCACATTCATGTGGTGTGACTTTACTGATAAAGCATGTTCCTCGTTCGCATCAAAAATAATTAAATCGGCATCGCTGCCAACAGCTACGCAGCCCTTTTTTGGAAACATGCCGAAAATTTTTGCTGCGTTGGTTGAAGTAACTTCTACAAATTTATTCAAGGTAATTTTTCCTTTGTTCACTCCTTCAGAAAATAAAAGCTCCATTCGGTTTTCAATAGCGGGATGCCCGTTAGGAATTTTTGAAAAATCCTTTTCGCCCATTAATTTTTTCTCCCATGTAAACGGACAATGGTCCGTTGCAACAATTTGAACTGTGCCTTGATTGAGCGCACCCCACAAAGCATCTTGATCCTTCTTCTCGCGCAATGGCGGGCTCATCACCCACTTTGCTCCCTCAAAATCTTTTTCATAACGTGATGCATCTAAAATCAAATACTGAATACAGGTTTCGCCAAACACTTTATGATTTCTACTGTTCGTTTCGCGGATGGCATTTACTGCGCCTTCGCAAGTCATGTGGACGATGTAACCAGGGCAACCTGTTTGAAAACTCATGTCGCAAAAACGATTTGACGCTTCGCTCTCTGTAATTTCAGGTTGAGATAAATAATGATAGAGCGGAGATAATTTTCCTTCGGCTCGATGCTTTGCAATCAGGAAGTCAATCATGTCGCCATTAGTTGCGTGAACTGTCACCATTCCGCGTTGCGCTTTCACTTCATTCATCAAACCAACCATCTGGCGGTCGTCAATCATCAATGCGCCTTTGTATGCCATGAAAGTTTTGAAAGAAGTGATGCCTTCTTTCTCGACCATCTCAGCAATTTCTTTTTTTGTTTCGTCATTAAAATCCGTCACCGCCATGTGAAAAGAATAGTCACCAAAACAATTTCCGTTGCTTCTTCCCTGCCATTGTTCCAAAGCGTGTCGCAGTGATTTTCCTTGCGTCTGCAAAACAAAATCAATCAGCATCGTTGTTCCGCCATGCAACGCAGCGAGTGTTCCTGTCTCATAATTATCGCTTGAGAATGTTCCCATGAAAGGCATATCGAGATGCACATGCGGGTCAATGCCTCCGGGGAAAATGATTTTTTCTGATGCATCAATTGTTTCATCCGTTTTCATTGAAAGATTTTTTCCGATGGCGGAAATGGTTTCTCCTTCAATAAAAATATCTGCAACATAATCTTCTGCTGACGTAATTATTCTTCCGTTCTTAATCAGGATTGACATTTGATTTTTATTTGACGACTAAATTAAGAAGATATTTGTTGACTCATTGTAAAGTCCTCTCCAAGAAAACCCTTTCACACTTTATTCTTTTTGGATGTTTTTGCAGATGTATCAATCATCTTCTTCAACACAACCACATCAATATCTTCCAGAGAATTAATGTACACGCATCCTTTGCCGGTCTTGTGCTTGCCAAGTTTCTTCAACAGGTCAGGAGAATTTACAATGCCTAAACCGTAGAGCGTAATGTTCGCCTTACGCGGGGAAAATCCCATCTGAAACCAGTCCAGCTCACGAGCGCTTTCATATTTCAGATGAACGTCTCCGAAACCAACAATTGCAGCTCCCCACATTTTAGGTTCGGACTTTGTTGCCTTGCTCATCATCTCTGAAATTTTCATGCAATCGCCTTTTGCTTTTGGATCTTTAATTTCTTTAAAAAATTTATCGACACTATTATCTGTCTGTTTTGTTTTAAGTTCTGCCTTTGCCATTATATTAGTTGAATAAAATTATTTTCCAATATCTTCATTCCACAACTCAGGTTTTTCAGCGATAAACTTTCGCCTCATTGCTTTACATTCTTCAGAGTTCAGATTGATAACTTCCACACCATGCGATTCCATAAATTCTTTTGCTCCACTGAACGTTTCGTTCTCCCCCGCAAAAACTTTTTTAATCCCAAACTGCACAACTGCACCTGCACATAAATAGCAAGGCATTAAGGTAGAGTAGAGGACTGCGTTTTTATAATTGCCAACTCTACCTGCATTTCTTAGGCAATCAATTTCTGCGTGGGTAACAGGATCGCCATCCTGGACACGTTTGTTGTGCCCACGACCGATTATTTTTTCATCACGAACTAACACAGAACCGATGGGAATACCTCCTTCAGAAATTCCTTGCCGCGCCTCTGCGATTGCCGCATTCATAAATTCATCTATAGTGTTTAGGTAATTACTTAATTGAGAAATTAAGGTAATTGGGTTTTATACTTTTTCATTAACAACAAATAAATAAAAAATGAAACTGCGAATCCAACAAACCATGCATAGTTATAAAGATGTGCAATGATTTCCGGAACGGCATCTTTTGAAATAACATTTATAGTAACTAAAAATCCGGGAACGTTTGGAAGTATTCCTAAAAGCAAAGCAATAATTGCTGCACGATTGAATCCATTGAAATATTTATAAATTCCATTGTGGGAATACAAATCATCCGCAATTAAATTTTTTCTGCGAATAAAAAAATAATCCGCAATCATAATTCCTCCCACCGGACCAAGCAGACTTGAGTACGCGATGAGCCATGTAAAAATATATCCATTTGGGTCGGCAATTAATTTCCACGGAAAAATTAAAATACCGATGATGCCGGTAATGTATCCTCCAGTTCTGAAATTTATTTTTGCTGGAGACAGGTTTGCAAAATCATTTGCAGGACTCACAATGTTTGCTGCAATGTTTGTTGCAAGGGTGGAAATTGTAACAGCAATCATTGCAATGCTCACCAACAATTTGCTTTCAAATTTTCCTGCCAACACCAACGGATCCCAGATCGTTTCTCCATAAATAATAAAAGTGGCTGACGTGACTACAACTCCGATGAATGAAAACAAAGTCATGCTTGGCGGCAATCCTATTGCCTGTCCTGTTATTTGTGCACGTTGACTTTTTGCATAGCGCGTAAAGTCAGGAATGTTGAGTGAGAGCGTAGCCCAAAATCCCACCATGCCTGTCAATCCCGGAAAAAAAAATTCCAAAACTCAGTCCTCGTTTGAAATTTTGACGGTTGAGAAAGTATTGGTCCCAATCCATGCCCTGCATTAATTGCCCAGAACAAAAGTGCAAGAGCCGCGAGAGGAAGAAAGAATGCCTTGAACACGAGCAATTTTTTTACGCTGTCAACACCGAGATAAACCACATACATATTTAATACCCAGAAAAGAAAAAATGTAATTGCAGGTACGGTCTGCAAACCTAATGATGCAGGAAATATCTGCGGAAGATTTCCTATGGAAGGCATCCAAACTTTTAGCATCAGATACAAGGCGTATCCTCCAATCCAGGTTTGTATTCCGAACCAACCGCAGGCAACAATGGCACGAAGCATTGCAGGAATGTTTGCTCCGCGCACACCGAAACTTGCGCGCGCCAAGACAGGAAATGGTATTCCGTATTTCGCTCCGGCATGTCCGTTTAAAATCATTGGGACAAGAACAATCGTGTTGCCGATAAATATTGTGAGTATTGCCTGCCACCAATTCATTCCTCCCGAGATAAGCGAACTCGCCAGCATGTAAGTTGGAATACACAAACTCATACTTATCCACAACGCAGCGTAGTTCCATGTGTTCCATGTTCGTTTCGATTCAGGAACGGGAGCAAGGTCTTCGCTGTAGAGTGAGGAATTGTTTTCGCTCATAGAAAATTAGTTGCAATATTCATCTGCCACAGCAATCGCCTTCGAAATAATTTCAATGCCCTCATCCATTTCATCTTTTGTAATGCAAAGAGGTGGTGCGGTGAAAATCCAGTTCCAGCGAACGAAAGTGAACATTCCGAGTTCAGAAATTTTTGCTGCAACTTTATTCATGATTTCCATTTCAGCAGGCGAAGCATTCCACGGAGCCATCGACTCTTTCGTTTTTCTGTTCTTCACTAATTCAATGCAACCGAGCAAGCCGGTATTGCGGTAGTCACCAATACTTGGATGTTTTTGTTTCAGCTTTTCAATTTGCTGATCTATGTATGCACCCATCTTAGCAGCATTCTCAATCAGGTTTTCTGCTTCGTAAATTTCCAGAACAGCGTTGGCAGCAGCGCAGGCGACAGCATGAGCAGAGTAGGTGAGACCAATCGGCAACGGCTTGTCATCAAAATGTTTTATGATTTCTTCGCGTACTATCAATCCACCAAGTGGAATGTAACCGCTCGTAATTCCTTTTGCCATACACATGATGTCAGGAGTTACATCGTGATGATTGATACCAAACCATTTTCCTGTTCGTCCGAAACCGCTCATCACTTCATCTGCAATGGTAAGTATGCCATATTTATCAGCAATTGCTTTTACTTTTTTCCAGTAACCCGGAGGATATTTTATGCAACCGCTCGAACCGCTTTCTCCTTCCATTAAAATAGCCGCGATGTATTGAGGTCCCTCATACTTTACTATGCGCTCAAGATGTGCCGCTGCATTCTCAGCACACTCTTCAGGTGTCTTGCTGTTCCATGGATCCCGGTAGAAATATGGATTCTCTACATGAATAATATTAGGAACGCCTTGTGAGTCGTGGGCGAGTCCTCTCGGATCCCCGCTTGCGGAGAGCGCACCGTAAGTAGCGCCATGATAGCTTTGATAAAGCGTAATTATTTTATGGCGACCTGTATAAAGGCGTGCCAACTTAATTGCATGTTCAACGGCCTCTGTTCCTCCATTCGTAAAAAAAGTTCTGCTTAAAGTTCCCGGAGTTATCTCTGCTAATTTTCTTCCAAGTTTTCCGCGCGCTTCTGTAATCATTCCCGGATGAACATAACTAACTTCATTCATCTGCTTCATCACCGCCTCGGTAACTTTCGGATGACCGTGACCGATGTTTACGTTCATGAGTTGGGAAGAAAAATCAAGAATCTTTTTTCCGCTTCTGTCAAAAAGGTAAACTCCCTTTGCTGATTTTATATTCAGCGGATTTAATCCTGATTGCTTTGACCAGGAGAAGATCGTGTGATCTAAGTTATTTTTCAGAATTGCTTCTCTTTCTGAAACTGTTAATTCTACTTCCATTGCTACTATTAATATTTATGTCAAGCTTTTTCCAGAATATCTATTCGATAAAGCTGATCAATTGTTTTTCCGTCCTTATTTTTCCACTCTGTCCAACCATTTGCTCTTCTCCCCAAAACAGCAGCCGCTGTAGCGCTTGGCGAACCAAAAACATAATCTTCAGAGAAGACCAAAAGATTATTCTCTGATTTCAATATATTGCTTTGAGATAATTTATTTCTCATTCCGCTTACCCAGGTGCCCGCTGTTTTTGTTTCTTCTTTGTTTGCTTTTGAGCCTTTAAGAACTACGAAACCATCATCGATCATCTCTCCTTGTGCTATAGCATCTTTTCCTTTGCAGTATAGAATTTCCTTTTTCTTATCTGATTTTCTAATTTCTTCAAAAATAGGAAACCCAAAAGTTGCCAATAAAATTTTTATTGTTTCAAAGTTGTCTAAAAGGTCAGCTTCCATACTTTCAGTAATGTATGGTTTGGCTGGTGTTGCTTGGTTGTCCGTATCATATCGACCAATTTCAGTTGCAGTTTTAATACACAGATACTCCAAATATTTTACATGAGACTTTGTAAAGGTGTTAGACTTTGAACTAATTACTAATGCATAATTCCAAAAGTCTTTACTTTTATTATGCATCTTAATTCTCTCGAAGCAATCCTCAGTTTCTCCTATATATGAAATTGGTTTTGCTTTATCTTCATTTACTCCAAAGAGAAAATAAACACCATATTTCCTTACTTCGGGCCTAGTACCAATGTCAGGCAGTTTATTTCTCGGGATGAGAACTGCGACAATCATTCTGTTGGTTAAATCTGCGATCTTTATACTTGTTGGATTGCCATCAGGAAGAAAAATTTGTATTGTTTGAGGTTGCATAAATAAGGGATTTAAATAATTAACTCATCCAATTTGTTTTTCCTTCAGGATTCCATTTCACCGTTGTCTTCTTCAGTTTCGTCCAGAATTCAATTGAACTTTTTCCTGTGATGTCGCACACTCCGAACTTACTTTCATTCCATCCTCCGAATGAAAATGGTTCGCGCGGAACAGGAACTCCTACGTTCACTCCAATCATTCCTGCGCTTGCTCGTTCCATTACTTGTCTCGCTATTCCTCCGCTTTGTGTAAACACTGATGCGGCATTTCCGTAGTTGGAATTATTTTCGATGTTGATTGCCTCGTCCAAATCCTTTGCGCGGATTATTGCCAGCACCGGACCAAACACTTCTTTTTTTGCTATTGCCATTTCAGGAGTTACAAAATCAATTACAGTCGGGCCGACATAAAAACCATTTTCATTTCCTTCAACTTTAAAATTTCTTCCGTCAACCAAAATTTTCGCTCCGGCTTTTTCTGCTTCGGTAATGTAGCGCTCAATTCTTTCTTTCGCTTCTTTGCTGATTACACTTCCTAAATTTTTTCCGGGAATAATTTTCTTTGCCTCATCACAAATTTTAGAGATGATAAAATCAATTTGCCCTACGGCAACCATTGCACTTGCCGCCATGCACCGCTGACCGGCACAACCACTCATACTTGCCGTTACGTTTGATGCCGTCATATCGGGATGCGCATCGGGCATTACGATGAGATGATTTTTTGCTCCACCAAGCGCAACACATCTTTTCAAATTTGATGTGGAACGTTTGTAAACAATCTTCGCAACTTTTGTTGAGCCGACAAACGATACAGCTTCAATTCCCGGATGATCACAAATAGCTTCCACAATTTCTCTGTCGCCATTTACAATATTGAAAACTCCGTCAGGCAAACCCGCTTCTTTTAAAAGTTCTGCAATGCGGTTTGATGAAATCGGAACCTGCTCACTTGGTTTTAAAATCATACAATTCCCAAGAGCAATTGCATTCGGCATCGTCCAGTGCGGAACCATGTTGGGAAAATTAAACGGTGCGATGGATGCAACAACTCCAAGTGGTTTGTGCTCCACTCTGCATTCAACACCTTTACTTACTTCTAAAAGTTCTCCCGATATTAGTTGAGGTAATGAACAAGCAAATTCTGTCAACTCAATGCTCTTTTCTACTTCTGCTTTTGCTTCGTCAACTGTTTTTCCGTTCTCTTCATGAACAAGCGTGGAAAGTTCATTCAGGTTTTTCTCGAGCAGTGTTTTGTAGCGATAAAAAATCTGCACTCTTTCTTTAATAGGAGTTGCACTCCAGCCAGGAAAAGCGGCTTGTGCTGCTTTCACAGCATCATCCAATTGTTGAGCCGAGGAAAGAGGTACAGTTGAGATGACCTTTCCATTGAGCGGGCTAAGGACATCCTTCTTCCTTGCTACGTCATTGGTAAACTTTCCTGATATGTAATTATGAACGCTAGATTGTGTCTTCATCTTATTGATTTTTGCCAAAAATACGAATCAGATTCAGGAATTATCCTCCAGACGGAAATTAGGACAGTAAGATTTCACTCCAAATTGTTAATGATTACTGAAAATAAATTTGCAAACTCCAAGCTCGACACCTATATTTGACAAAATTTTCAAACATCCTCCTGCCCATCGAGTAAACTTTACTCTACATTTTCAGAAATTTATTTTTAATCCGGGGAATCTATAGTCAAGTTCTACTTTACTGATTGCACTCTGCTAACAGAGTAATTATTTAATTTAATCATTAAAGTAGAAACGCTATGAATCAAGCCAAATTGATGACTGATCAGGAACTTGTGCATGCCTATCAGAAAGGAAATGACCATGCAGTTGCCGAACTCCTAGTTCGACATAAAGATCGAATCTTCTCAACCATCTTCTACCTTGTTCGAAACCGTGATCTGGCTGAAGATTTATTTCAGGATTGCTTCGTGAAAATTATTACCAATCTTCGTCAGAAAAAATACGCTGAGCAGGGAAAGTTTTTACCATGGGCGACAAGAATCGCACACAACTTAGTGATGGATCATTTTCGCGCGAAAAAAAATATCAGAATGATTCGTGAAACAGAAGACTGGAATCCGTTTGATGTGATGCCTGAAACAGAAAGCAGTGCCATTGAAAAAATTATTGAGAACGAAAAGATAACTGCTGTTCGTTCCGTCATCGAACGTTTGCCTGATCATCACCGAGAAGTGGTAATCCTCCGGCACTATGCAGGATTATCGTTCAAGGAGATTGCGAAAATTCTCAAGATAAATATCAACACAGCCTTGGGGCGCATGCACTATGCGGTAATTGAAATGCGTGTGATGATTGAGAAAGAGGGATGAAATATTTTGAGAGGGTGAGAGCAAATTTATTTTTTTACTCTCCCTCCTTTGAAAAAATATTTTTTATAATATGGCTCATCAAGATCGCTGATGATTACTCCGTTTTGAGTGGAGGCATGAGCAAATTTATTGTTACCAACATAAATGCCAACGTGCGATACTCTGCGTTTCTTTATGTTGAAGAAAACAAGATCCCCTTCGTGAAGTGATTTTTTTTTTAGTGGTTCTACTCCTTTAAAGATTTCACCGGAACTGCTTGTCAATTGAATATTAAACACTTTTTTGTAAAGCATGCATACAAAGCCCGAGCAGTCAACTCCGTCTTTGCAATCACCAGAATATTTGTATGGGGTCCCGAGCCACTCGTAAATGGTTTGGTAGAGGAGCGGATAAGGAAGTGAATCGACTTCGTAGTTGAGCAGTTTTGAAAAATTGTAACTGAGTTGTAGATTCTTTTGTTCATTGTCAGTTGAATCCTGCTGAGCATGTAAAAAAGATATGGAAAAGCTATTGAGTATAAAAATCAGAGAAATAGATTTCCGGAGAAGCATTGCTAAAGAAGAGTCCCTTTCAAAATAATAAATGCGACAGTAAAGTAAATCACTATTCCGGTTACATCAACAAGCGTTGCAACAAACGGAGCTGATGAAGCTGCCGGATC
Organism: Bacteroidia bacterium; assembly: GCA_038230515.1. Taxonomy (GTDB): domain Bacteria; phylum Bacteroidota; class Bacteroidia; order AKYH767-A; family 2013-40CM-41-45; genus JAPLDB01. Next base: position 116,789 of record JBBRND010000008.1, read on the forward strand.
TGCACCTAATTTTTTAAGGGCTATTGGTAGCATAGAACCTGCCAATGTTCCCCACAGAACTACACCGATAAGAGAGAAAAATATGGTGAGACAAATTAAAACCCAATGAATACCGTAGTCATAAATTCCAAGATGCTGCCAAAGAAATATTCTTAGAAATCCAACCGCTCCGAGAATAGTTCCCAAAGTTAGTCCAGATAAAATTTCTCTTCTCATTACCCGCCACCAGTCGCGAAAAGTAACTTCGCCGAGAGCCATTGCTCTGATGATTATGGAGGATGCCTGTGAACCGGAATTCCCTCCGCTAGAAATAATCAATGGTATGAAAACAGCAAGTATAACCGCTTTGCTGATTTCAACTTCGAAATGACTCATGGCAGTAGCTGTGAACATTTCTCCAAGGAAGAGAAATATAAGCCAGCCGGCACGTTTCTTCACAAGATTGAAAAATGAAATCTGATTGTAAGATTCATCAAGCGCTTCCATACCTCCGAATTTCTGGATGTCTTCTGTATCCTCTTCTTCCATTACATCCATCACGTCATCGAAGGTGATTATACCGAGCAGTAATCCATCAAAGTCTGTTACAGGAAGTGCGACTCTGTCGTTTTGTTTAAAAATTTCAATTGCTTTTTCCTGATCATCTTTTGCATTCAATGATACAAACTGATGATCCATCAACTCGCTCACCTTTGCCTCGAGGGGAGATAAAAGAAAATTCCGTACGCGAATGTCATCAATCAAATACCCGTGATTGTCTGTTACGTAAATGAGATTTAGTGTCTCGGAATTTTTTCCATGCCTTCTGATGTAATCTAAAACATGCTCCACAGTCCAATCTTCTTTCACTGAAATAAAATCGGGGGTCATTAAACGCCCGATACTATCTTCGGGATATTGCAAAAGTTCTCTCGCTGTTTTTCGTTCTTCGTCACTAAGAAGCGAAAGATATTTCGGTAATGTTTCCGGTGGAAGCTTTTCAAATAGTGCAGTACGGTCATCCGGAGAAATCTGATTGAGCGTGCTGGTCAACTGCTCTATACTGAACGATCGAAGGAGTTCTATCTGAATTTCGAAATCAAGGTTCTCAAATGTCTTGATTGCTTTTTCCGGCTCAAGTACCTGAAAAATTTTTTTGTAATCAATATCCTTCGACTGATTGATCAGTTCGGCAAGCTCTTCGGGCTGCATCGGTGCAGTAAGATGCTTAAGCTTGTAAAGATTACCTGTGACGAGACGTTCGGCAAGCAATTCTCTTTCTTCTTCGGTAACCATGGATGATCGTCCATTTTATTGAGTGAAATTTTTTTCTGCGCAACGAAGATAAGGTAAGGTAAGGGATAAGTAAGAAAGAAAAATGAATAATTTTTCAGAACGGAAATTTAACTTCACGAATAAAAAAGTCTCAAATAGAAAAGTAGAGTTTGCTTAGAGGAGATCATTAGTACATTCGTGCGCATTCGTATTTAGTACCTGTAAAAAGAGAACCGCCAGTAACTGTTGTTACTGACGGCCCCCACACGAAAAACATGAACACAAAAACTGTTACAAATATACACGGATTTTTTACTGTGCAAACGTTTTGGAAAATATTTTTTTCAACTTATTTGCCTTCTTAACATTCCTTATTTGAGGCTTTTTTGACAGTTTATCTACAAGATTTATATTTATTGACCTCTCATTAAATTCCAAGAAGCTACTTTTGCCGAAATCAAATTTACACCTATGTCAGATTATTCACTTGGTATCGGTTCAAGAGTGCGCCACCCACAGTACGGAGAAGGTGTGGTTATACAGGTAAAACCTGAAGAATACATGATCACTTTCATGCAGCACGGAATGAGAGAAGTTGAGCGCTTAGATGCACAACTTGAGGTGATTGATAAGAACGATCAGGAAACTGACCTTGTCAGTTTATCAGATATTGAAGTGTTGCTGATCAACATCATTAAAAAATATTCTGATGTGCAGGAGCGTGTGGAACTTGGAACAAAATGGATGGGCGGCAGTGTTGTTCTGAAACCCGGGGATAATTCTCTCAAGTCAAAGGAAATTCCGATAGATGTTTTCTTTCAGAAGATTGTAATGCTGCGCGATCGCTTGCGGGTATTGGAGCAACATGTCAATGGAAACAAAAAACTTTCTGATGAAGAAAAAGTTGATCTGCAACAATACATCACTCGTTGTTACGGATCGCTCACGACATTCAATGTTCTTTTTAAATATTCTACTGACCAGTTTGTGGGGGAAAAGGGAAGTAAAGAGTAATATTTATTTCCTCTGCGATCTTTTCTTAGCAACTTAATTACTTCATCCCCCTTTACAAAATGAACATCCTTTCCGTTGAAAATATTTCCAAAAGCTATGGCGACAAACCGTTGTTCGAAGGATTAACCTTCGGACTTGGTGATTGTGAGAAGCGCGCTTTCATTGCGCGCAACGGTGCAGGCAAGAGCACGATCATGAAAATTCTTGCAGGCATGGAGAAGCAGGATTCAGGAATTATTTCTTACCGCTCCGATCTGCGTATTGGATACCTTGATCAGAATCCTTCGTTCGATTCAGCACAAAATATTTTGCAGGCAGCGCTTGGAATTTCCAATCCGATGACGGATGCAATTCGTGCGTATGAAAAATGTCTCGCAGATCATCAGTCGGATTCTGCAAAACATGATGATGATGATTTACATCGCGCCATTGCAATGATGGATAATACTCACGCATGGAGCTACGAAGCCCGCATGAAGCAGATTCTCGGTCGCTTGAAACTCCACGATCTTGATCAGCAGATTTCAACTTTATCAGGAGGGCAATTAAAACGGTTGGCGCTTGCGCATACGTTGATTGAAGAACCCGATTTGCTTTTGCTTGATGAGCCAACCAATCATCTTGATACAGACATGGTGGAGTGGCTCGAAGATTTTCTTCGAAGAACTACTTCCGCTTTGCTGATGATTACACACGATCGTTATTTTCTTGATAACATCTGCACGGACCTGATGGAACTTGAGAACGGAAAAATGTATTTTTATTCAGGAAACTATTCTTATTTCTTAGAGAAGAAAGCCGAGCGAGAAATGAATCGTGACAGTGAAATGGAAAAGACGCGCAACATTTACCGCAATGAACTCGAGTGGATGCGCAAGCAACCAAAAGCGCGCACAACAAAATCCAAGTCGCGGATAGACGCGTTTGGTGAACTGGATGAAAAAGTAAAAGGAGTACGGAAGGAAAAAGCATTGCAACTTGACATCAAGATGAACAGGATAGGAGGGAAGGTACTTGAGATGAAAAGGGTTTACAAAAAGTACGGAGAGAAAAATATTCTGAAAAGTTTTGATTACACATTCAAGACAGGTGAACGCATCGGCATTGTGGGAGCAAACGGATCAGGCAAGAGTACTTTTCTGAATATGTTAACCGGCATCGAACTTCCTGATTCCGGAAAGATAAATGTTGGTGACACCGTAATCTTCGGATATTATTCGCAGCAGGGAATGGTTCTGAAGGAAGACAAACGCATCCTCGAAGTGGTGCGAGATATTGCAGATGTAATTACAATGGCTGACGGCAGTAAAGTTAATGCTTCGCAATTTCTCAACATCTTTCAGTTTCCGCCTTCCATGCAGCAGAGTTTTGTTTCGAAACTTAGTGGCGGAGAGAAACGAAGATTGTTTTTACTCACAGTACTGATTAAGAATCCCAATTTTCTAATTCTTGATGAACCAACGAACGATCTTGATCTCATAACACTCAATACGCTTGAAGAATTTCTGCAGCACTTCAGAGGTTGCCTCCTCGTTGTTTCTCACGACCGTTATTTTCTTGACAAGTTAGTTGATCATCTTTTTATTTTTGAAGGCGATGGAGCGGTGAAGGACTTTAACGGAAATTATCTTGAATGGCGGTTGGCAAAAAAAATTGAGGCGGAAAACAACCTTCAGAGAGAACGGGAAGAGAAGAAAGTCGCAGCAACATCAAATGAGAAGGGCAATCCTGCCAATCAGAGAAAACTTTCCTTCAAAGAGAAGTTTGAACTTGAACAACTGGAAAATGTAATTGCTACACTAGAAAAAGAAAAGAAAACTCTTGAAGAAAATCTTTCATCTGGTTTGAAAGATCACACTGAACTGATAAACACTTCTGCCCGCTATAAAGAAGTGGAGCAGGAGTTGGATCAAAAGGCAATGAGGTGGCTTGAGTTGAGTGAGAAGGTTTAGTCTGGCAACACGTAGTAAAAGTTTAATTTTATAGGGTCAGAATATTCTGTTCCATTTTATTTTGGCGATAAATAAGTCTCTTAACTTTACGATTCATATAATAATATGCGTAACATTCTTATCAAACAAAATTTTTCTCACAAGAAAGGAACCCGCTGGCGCGGGCTGGAAGTGCAGCGAATGGAAGCATTTACGGATACGGTGTTTGCATTTGCTATTACATTGCTTGCTGTTAAACTCGAAGTGCCAAAGAGTTTTGACGAGATGCTTGATGCCATGAAAGATTTTCCGGGATTCGTTCTTGCATTTGCATTCCTGTATTCTCTCTGGCACAGGCATTATATTTTCTTCCGTAAGTATGGCATTGACGATCGAGTAATGGTTGCGTTGAACGGATTATATGTGCTCGGCATTTTATTTTTTATTTACCCGTTTAAGTTTCTCACGTACCTGATTGATGCCCTCATCTTTAATGCAGGTGACAACAGAACTCAACCTCTTATAAAGCAGGAGCAGATTCCTATTCTTATGTCATTGTATTTGTTCGGCATTGCCATCATTCTGATTTCGTTTGCGATGATGTATCGCCACGCACTTAGACACCGGGTTCAATTGCAACTTGACGAGAAAGAGGAAGCAGATGCTTTGCGTGCATATCTTACTTACGTTGTCGCATTGCCAGTAATGGGTACCTGCATTGCACTTTATCAGACTCTTCCTTATGACCGAACTGCAGTTGTGAGCTATCTCATTTTGCCCATACCTTTAGTAAGAGTATTGTTCAAAAGAAAACCTGCATGGTTCAAGAAGTTTATGCCGAAGGCAGTGGCTGAAGTAGAAGAGAATTGTTGAGAGTCAAAACTCTTTCGAGAAAGTAGTTTCGTTCCCTGCATTATCAGTAACCTTAATTTCCAACTGATGGTTTTTGCCTGGAGAAATATCTTTCATATCGCTACTGAGAAGATTTTTCTTTGCATCGTATTCCATTAGCAACCATTTGCCATCAAGGGTTGCGCGGTAGGTTTTTATTCCGGAGAGATCGTCTATTATCTTTGTTCTCAGTGAAGATGCATCGGGATTTTTATCTGAAGGAATACTCACTAAAGAAATTTGCGGAGCAATGGTATCCACGCTGATTGCAAACGTGCCGAAGTGTTTTGTTTTAACAGAGAGAAATTCATTGTTCCATTCTCCTCCTTCGTACACTGGTTTGTTTTTCTTATCAAAGGAAACTATCACTGCTTTTGCTTTGAGTTGATAAGGAAGATTCAGTGACTTCAAAGAAACTGTTATGGGCAAATGCAGTGGCACATGAATATCGCCAATCTCAAAAGTAGAAGAGAAATAATTTTTTCGAGAAGATAATTGTTTGTTGGTGAAGAGCAGCGTTTCATAAATTGAGTTTGCAGGAATCACAATCTCCACATCTGATTTATGAATGGCAAGACCCTTATCAGGCAGCATTGCAAAATAATCTTCGGGCTGCTGCTGATATTCTGCATTGGAGAGCGAAGTGTAAGAGAGAAGCTGAAAGTTCAATGTGTTGGTGTTGCCCGCAAAGTCACTCACTGTAAATGCTACGTTGTGTACGCCATCTTCCGTAAATTCAAAGTAGCCGTACAAGGAAGTATCACCATACAGTTTTAATTTATCTCCGGTGAGTCGGAAGCAGCGCTCATAAACTGCATCTTCATCAATCTTTGCTGCATAGTCAATGTGTGCATTTACATAGCGCCCATCGCTGAAGTTGAGCCGGTCGTATTTCATGCTGAACACCTGTTGAGTATCAACCGTAAGCTGCATGGAATAAATTCCGAGCGGCTTCATGCTGTTGTTCTGATGATCAACTACAGTAAATTCAAAACCGATTTTTCCGAACACCTGTATGTAATCGGTAACAGGAATAATCAATCCTTCAGGGGTCTGCACTACATCATAAGTGCGCGGCAAATCTGAATTAACAACTACTCCCTGCCCAGGCACCGGAAAAAAGCGCACGGCTTTTATCTCCGGCTTCTCATTGTCGGCAATGGTGTACCCAAATAGAAACGGATTGATGGGCTCTTCTGTTTTCCCATCACGAATTTCGAAATGCAGATGCGGACCTGCGCTTGCTCCGCTGTTTCCGCTCCATGCAATGGTGCTTCCCTTTTTTACTTTCAGTTCGCTTGCTTCAACTGGCTTATCAACTTCAAAGCTTTCATTCTTGTATTGAACCTTGCGGATGTACTTTTCTATCGCATCAGAATATTTCTTGAGATGTGCGTACACGGTTACATACCCGTTGGGATGGGTGATGTAAAGCGCCTTGCCGAAACCACCTGAAGAAACCTTAATGCGGGACACGTATCCATCTGCGGCAGCATAAACAGGTTTGCCTTCTTCATTGTTTGTGCTGATGTCGAGCCCGGTGTGGAAATGATCGGGGCGTATTTCGCCAAACGTTCCGGCAAGTACCCACGGTGTGTCTATCGGGTTGCCGAAATAATTATGCTGATATGTTTGTGCGGGAGAGAGGAGAGGAAGGAAGCAGAGAAGTGAAAGAATAATTTTACGGTTCATTACGCAAAGAAATCAATTTACATGCATCAAAACAATTTCTGTAGCATTGTTTTATCAATACGCTCGGTGTAATCAAAGTTGAAGGTTTTGCTGAAAATAAATTTCTTCACCGTTATTTTTCCTTTCACCTTCATGGGCACAGCTTCATTATTTAAGAGAAGATTGATGCCCGATCCGAGTAGTTGTTTCCAATCCATCTTTGCAACATCAGCACTTACAGGAAATGTAAAATCGCTGTTGCCTTTCGCGCGCACACTGTTTTGTATGGAGGCATTAAAAATAAGCTGGTTGTTCAATTCTCCCATTGATTCAATAGTGGAGATGGTGCAGCCAAAAGAATTCGGATTGTGAAATACAATGCCAAAACTCACTTTCGGACTTCCGTTGTTTTTGCTTGCAGAAAAGTTTTCCGCGCGCCTGAATTCTATCGGCTTTATAGTGTAACAGGAGTTGAGGAGAAGGCAGATGAATGCGGATAAGAGAAGTTTTTTCATTGCCTCAAAGGTAGTAGAAGTTTAAAATTTAAGAATTGATGTTTTAATAAACCCTAGCAACGCGGCTACTATATTTTAAATGCTGTATTTTTCTCCTTCCTGATTAGAAAATAAGATCATTAGCTCCATTTTATTACCTTGGAAGTTTCCAAGATAGGCAAATGGCGAATTTGATTCAATTTAGCAATTTATTTTCGTATGCTGACGAAGTAAAAATAGCTATTGTTTAATAAACTTACTTCGGAAAGTGCCGGAGTTGCCTGTTACTTGCACAATGTAAATGCCGGAGGGCAACGCGGAAACATCCACGCTCATTTCTGATTTCTGATTCGTGCCTTCGGATTGAACAGCCACTCCCAACACATTGTAAATTTTAATTGTTACGGCTGTTCCCATCGTGAATGGTGAAGCGTGAATCGTGCATTTATCGCCCACCGGATTCGGATACACAAATGACGAATGACTATTGCCTAATGACTGCACACCTGCCACCACATCAAATATCGCTGCCTCCACTTCGCAATTGTTTACATCGGTTGCAACCACATTGTAATTTCCGCTTGAAGTTGCTACATAAAAATAATCTGTTGCCCCCGGAATCAACACGCCAGCTTGATACCATTGATAGCTTACCGCGCCTGCATTTGCAAACAACGTATCTCCGCTCTGCGCAATTCCCTGCGGTGCCGGATACGGATACACCGTAATAAAATTATGGAGAAGAAGTGTGTCGCCTCCCGTTGCATTGGATACAATAAGTTGTACATCATAACTGCCGGGCGTATTGTAGCAAATGTTTGTTGGATTCAAATCTGTACTTGTTGTTGGAGTTGCTCCCGTAAAAGACCACAGGTAAGAAGTGGCATTAATGGAGAGATTATTAAAGTTAGTGCAAGTGCCCGGGCAGATGTGATTGGGTGCAGAGAAAATTGCAACAGGATTTGTATTCGGACATGGAGGCACGGAAGGATTCAACTCGGCAAGCGTATAAAGCCGCACATCATCCAGTACAAGTTCCGTGCAATTGCTGCAGATGTGACCCCAGTTTGTAAACTTAATTGTGTGAGAAGTAGATGTAGGTCTCCATTCAATAATAAATCTTGTTCCGATACCTGTACCAACAGGAGTATTATTGTCTCTGAGAAAAGTATTTCCGAAACCAAGATCAACCGCAAACATTCCCGGATCAGTCATGTACTCCTCGCCACCAGCCCAAAATTCCAGGATGTAAGTATTGCCTACAATCAGTCCGTTTACCGTTTGCTCTATGCTCACCCCAACAGCCGAACCAAAAGCAGGATCAGGATTTAAAGGATACCCTGCCGGAATGCCCGATGCTTCACAATCTGTCATCACTAAACAGGAAGTATCACCCGATGTACTAGAACAGGGATTAGCATAAAAATTACCCATGTACACGGAATTATTTCCTTCTTCAATCATGGATTTATTTGTGACGACATCATAAATGCAGGCATACGTGCTTGTGCCACCACCTGTGCATGTCCAGTCTAAAAGATCACACGAATAGCCGGTTGAATTAGGACAAAAAGAAGTGGGCGATCCGATTACACCGGTGCTTGCGATGCAGGTTGTGTTCTCGAAACCACCGTTCGCGATCAGATTGTTTATACCTGTGCTGATTGAATCATTTTGATCGAAGCACATGATGCAAACGATCTGACCGAAGGAAGATTGAAAACTAAAGATTGAAAATTGAAGAAGGAGAATGAGTAATATTTTTTTCATTGGATTTGGAATTTATTGTTTGACAAATTTAGTACGATAAATGGTCTCTCCGGAAGAAACTTCAAGCCAGTATAAACCCGGTGAAAGAACACTTACATCTACGCTCATTTCTGATTTCTGATTCTTGATTTTGGATTGAACGATCACCCCCAACATATTGTATATTGTAATTGTTACGGCTTTCCCCATCATACATTGCGCATTTTGAATCGTGCATTTGTCGCTGACCGGATTAGGATAAATTGCCAACTGCATATTGCCAACGGTTGATTGTACTGAAGCGACCACATCAAATATCGCTGCTTCCACTTCGCATCCATTCGCATCGGTTGCAACAACATTAAAATCGCCACCCTGAGAAGCCACATAAAAATAATCTGTCGCTCCAGGAATCAGAACTCCGGTATGATACCATTGATAACTGACGGCTCCTGCATTTGCAAAAAGCGTATCGCCATCCTGTGCAATTCCCTGCGGAGCAGGAAACGGATAAACGTTGATGTAATTATTCAGAGTCAGGGTATCGCTTCCGTTAACATTTGTAGCAATAAGCTGAACTGAATAATTTCCGGGAGTGTTGTAACAAATATTTGAAGGATTTGCATCGGTGCTTACTGAGGGGTTTGCTCCCGCAAATGCCCACTGATAAGTAGTTCCGTTGATGGAAAGATTTGTGAAGTTCGTGCATGTTCCAGGGCAGATGTGATGAAGAGCAGAGAACAATGCAATGGGTACAGATTGAAAAAATATTCCCGAGCAAAGATTTGGCAATCCACCATTGGTTGTTCCGGAAGGAAGCGTAAAAGCATTGTCGTTATAGTTGCTTGCAAGCCCCAATGCATTTGGATCGTTGAATGCTCCCAAAACATTACTTGTCCATTGAGAAATATAAATTTTTCCGTCAGGTGCCAGTTGCAGTTCTGCAGCATACCCATGCGATGCAGTGGCTACAAGCGTTGCTGAATTTCTGATGGCAGATGCAGAACCGGCAGTAACATCAAACTGATAAACCAAATATCCCGCACCGTGGCTTGCTCCGTAAAGTCGAGTACCATCAGGAGAGAATTCGAGTCCGTACGCATTCGCATACACAGTTGAATCCATCACCGCAGGATTTGCTGCCATGCCTGTGGAATTATCGAAGTCGTATAACTCATACCGGCCGAGCGTTTCATAGAAAGCCATTGCAAGATGATTTCCTGACGGAGAAATTTTCATGTATCCTATCTGATCATTGCTTGTAGCATTGTGAACTATTCCATTATTAGAAATGACCGGTGTGGTTGAAAATCCTGTTGCAGTTAAAAGATACGCTGCAATGTTGTCTCCATAATTTGTAGAGATAACGATCCAAACATCAATTCCATTCACATGCCTGCAAGCAGTAAGCCGTTCGTCATTTGATCCTGAAACAAAAATGTTTTTCAGCGTGATGTCACCAAGTCCACCTTGCAGAGTGGTGTCAACCACAGAATAATTAAAACCATTTAACGATCCGGTTTCTGATACGGTAAAAAGATAATAATTTGGATTTGCTCCGGGCTGCTTTACAATCAGCGCAGACTGAGTGGAGGAACTTGTTCCCATCAAACCGAAGCCATTGGGCATTGGGGTGTTATTACGATTCCATGCCGTGATGCCATCAGTGTAGAAAAGCAATTGTCCGTTTGCATCCGCAATACTTGACACACCTTCCCATTGATTCATTGCAACTCCGGGAAAGAAAACCGGACTTCCGCTGTTGAAGTCAATACCTGCACCCGAACCGAAGCACCAGATGTTTGCTTCTTTCTGCGCGCTGGCAAAATTGGAAATTAGAAACGGGAAACTGAGAATCAACAAAAAGGAGAATAACTTTTTCATAAGATTGTTTATTTATTGTTTCACAAATTTAGTTCGATAAATTTTATCTACGGTTGAAACTTCAAGCCAATAGAGGCCTGAAGCAAGCTTATGAACATTGAGTTCAGTGTGCAGTTGGTAATTCGAAGTTGGCAAAGAAACAGCCATCAACATTTCGCCAAACAAATTGTAAATTGAAATTGCATTTATTGCAAACTGCACATTGCCTATTGCCAACCGATTTTCTACCGGATTCGGATAAACTGTAAACGGTAAATCTGAAACTGTAAACAGGACACTCGCTACCACATCAAAGATCGCTGCCTCCACTTCGCAACCATTCGCATCGGTAGCCACCACATTGTAATCGCCATCCTGAGATGCCAGAAAAAAATAGTCGGTCGCTCCCGGAATAAGAACACCTGTGTGATACCACTGATAGCCCATCGCTCCCTGATTTGCAAAAAGTGTATCACCGCTTTGTGTAATTCCCTGTGGTGGTGGAAAAGGATACACTGTGATGTAATTATTCAGCGTGAGTGTATCGCTGCCGGCTGCATTGGTAACGATGAGCGATACATCATAACTTCCAGGTGTGTTGTAACAAATGCTTGTTGGATTTATATCTGTACCTGTCGAAGGATTTGCCCCAGCAAAGGTCCATTCGTAAGTTGTGGCGTTGATAGAAAGGTTTGTAAAAGCCAAACATGTTCCTGGGCAAACAGAATTGGGATTGGCTGAAAAAGCGGCCACGGGCAACGGTGCGCATTCAACAACGGTACCGGCAAAGCCCCAACCCGCGCCATTTGTACCGGTAACTGTAATGGTGGTAACGCCTGTTGAGTTTATTGTTACATCTGAATAAGAATAATTTCCAAGCCCATTGGAATTTGCTCCGACTATTTTTCCGTTTGCGAAAATTACTCCATCTGGCCCCGGAGAAATTCCGCAAACAACTTTTGGTGCGTATGATGCAGATGCTAAGTTCATCGGATAGTTTAAACCGTTCACATCTACAGATGCCGAATCATCATCATTCATTCCCCATACTCTAACCGCAGGATAATCCTGAGGATTTACAAAATTGATTGTAACATAAATCCCATTGCCTGACAGCCAAAACGAAGGATCAATTGGTGCACAGCCGTAGCTCGCAAAGATTCCTCCAGAAAAACTATAATATAAAGTATCAATTGAACTGGAAGTGGAAGGAATAAAATCGCATTGAGCAAAAATTCTTTCAGAATTAAAAATTAAAAACGAAGAATTAAGAATGAGAAAAAGGAAGTAGAGTTTTTTCATCGCGCACAAAAATTATTGTTTCACAAATTTAGCGCGGAAGGTTTTCTCCGATGAACTGACTTCGACATAGTACATGCCTTTGCTCAAAGTAGAAACATCAACACTCATTTCGGATTTCGCATTCCGGAATTCGGATTGATCAGCCAAAACTTTTTCGCCAAGGATATTGAAGAATGAAATTGCGATGGCTGCTCCCATTGTGAATTGTGAATTGCGAATTGTGCATCTATCAACGACAGGATTAGGATAAATTGCCAACTGCTGATTGCCAACTGTTGATTGCACCGAAGCCACCACATCAAAGATCGCTGCTTCCACTTCGCAGTTGTTCGCATCAGTAGCTACTACATTGTAATCGCCACCTGAAGTTGCAACATAAAAATAATCAGTTGCTCCCGGAATCAGAACTCCGGTATGATACCACTGATAGCTTACTGCGCCTGCGTTTGCAAACAGTGTATCGCCATTCTGTGCAATTCCTTGCGGAGCAGGATACGGATATACAGTTACGTAATTGTTCAGCGTGAGTGTATCGCTTCCGCTTGCATTTGTTGCAATGAGGGAGACCTGATAATTTCCCGGAGTGTTGTAGCAAATGTTTGTTGGACTCGGATCGGTGCTTGATAAAGGGTTTGCTCCTGCAAATGTCCACAGATATGTAGTTCCGTTAATGGAAAGATTTGTAAAGTCTGTACAAGTGCCGGGGCAGATGTGATGAGGTGCATTGAAGAGTGCAACAGGCAACAGGTTGATGTTACAGACTCCGCAAGAATCATCCGTTTGAAACATCCACAAATCATTTACCTGACCATTGCCGCTATAGAGATAAAGTTTGTTTGCACCATCGTACCAGGCATGCGAACCATTGCGCGCACCGGGATCATTTGTAATTGCAGCAACACCCTGCGTTCCGAAATTGATTGCACCACCGGGCGCCATGTTTCCTTTCACAAACGACCAACTGTTAGTTGGTGGGCAATATTTCCAGAGATCATTCCAATCAGCGGATCCCTGTCCTCCGAATAACCAGAAGCTTCCGTTTTGATCGCTCCAGCACACACGGTTCTCCTGACGAATATCGGGAATTGCATTCGAGTCCATTTCGCACACGGTGCTGTACACTGCGCTGCCTGTGCCATACTGCGAGCCGCTTACCCAAGTCCATTCATTTGATGAACGGTTGTATTTCCATAAGTCATTCATGGTGCCGCCAGTGTAACTGCGTCCACCGAAAATATAATACTCTCCGTCAATACTTCTGAATTTTGAATAACATGCGCGGGCAGGCGGAACATTTGTGGGTGAAGCAACTCCTTTGGTACCGTAGCTTCCGGGATCGTCAGTAGCAGAAGGTCCATTCATCCATGTCCATACATTTGTGTTGACGTTGTAAGTCCACATATCATTTAATGTGTGAAAAGTTTGTGCAACATCAAAGAATGCGCTGCCGAAAAACCAAAGCAGTCCTGTTGAATCGCTCCATGTTGCATTGCTTTCATAACGACCACCGGGAAAGTTTGCAGGATCAGGAACTCCCAGCGTACCGTAACTTGGCGCAACATAAGTTAACTGCGATCCATTCATCCATGTCCACTCGTTTGTTGTGATGTCATACTTCCACATGTCCATATTATTTGTGCCGGGAGCAGTGGAGCCGCCATACATCCAGAGGTCTCCGTTGTTATCTACCCAGCTTAAACAACCAAACCCGCGACCGCGCGGCTGATTGAGCGGACTCGGAACTCCCATCACTCCATAGTTTCCGGGGTCGTTGTTCAACTGACTTCCGTTCATCCATGTCCACTCGTTTGTAGATGGAGTATATTTCCACAACGTGTTTATTTCAGCCCACGAGCTGCCGAATATCCAGAAGTTGCCGTTGTGATCTGTCCACTCGCAACCTTCGTAAACCTCCAACGGATTATTTGCAGGATCGGAAACTCCCATGGTACCATACACAACAGGTGCATTGCCTTTTACCCACGTCCACATTCCCGCCTGAGGAAATGCAGAATGAAAAATAAAAACGGTAGAGTAGAGTAGAAGGTAAATTTTTTTCATAGCCGGAGTTTTGAAATATCCTCCAAAGCTATTAAAGTATTTTAGTTCAGGAAAAGGTTTTTTACGAATGGCGAATAAAGTCAATTACGACAGGTGTGGCTCTCTCAATATTTCCCTCTGCCTCCGGTTGCTTTCCCTCAATCAATCTTCACCACTTTTTGCACGTGCGCATAATTGCTGTTGGTGAGAGAAACAATGTAAATGCCTTGCGGAAGGTTTGATGTTTTAATTTTAATATCCGGCATTGAGGCAGGAACGGAATAAATTATTTTTCCGATGGCATCAGTAAGCGTAACAACAGAGCCGCTTACAAATTGCGAATCATAAATTGTCAACTCATCAACAACGGGATTCGGAGAGATGCTGAATATATTTTCCTCGGGCTCATTTACAGAAAGTGAATTGCAGACCACTTTAATTTTAAAATATGACGGAATAATATTCGGCAAGCCAAGCCCTGTGGTAGTTCCTGTAAAGTTAGGATCGAGATCAACACCGTTGTCAACATAGTTGCAGTTTGTGCCTGCAGTGCCGGGAGAGTTTATCACTCCGATGTATTGATGAAAGGAAGGGCTCACATAAATTTTTCCATCGTTCGCTAATTGTATTGCATAAATATCAGCAGTGGTGCTTATCACCTGCATGGATGCAGTAATCTGCGCAGCGTTGCCGGCAGTTAAATCAAATTGTTGAAGCGTTGCTGCAGGATCGTAACAGGAAGCATACAACATGTTTTGCTGCGGAGAAAATTCTACTCCATACGTGTGGTCGCTCATCGGTATTGTAACCGGATTACTTACCGCACCTGTTACATTATTAAAATCTAAAACCTGAACCGTGTCCAGGTATCCGGTTGCAAGTGCAATGCGATCTCCGCAGGGAGAAAATTTCATTTGACCGTTTGTATATTGTATCGCTCCGAGTGCGTGCACCATTCCTGTATTGGAAACTACCGGAGTTCCCAAGCCGGCTGAGGTGAGCGGATAAACATAGAATGCATCGCTGCCCCACTCATGCACGGCTATCCAGAAATCAATATTATTATTCTGATGGATGGCGCAGAGTTTTTCAGTAAGATTTATCTGCACCGGAAAATTTTTTGTAGTTACATCTCCCAACCCTCCGGCAAGAGTCATGTCAACGATGGAATATTCCAGCCCGTTAGGTCCTCCTATTTCATCATTTGTAAAAACATAATAAACAGAAGTGCTTCCCGGCAACGGAACGATGAGCGCTGCCTGTGTGCATGAAGTGCCGCCAAGTAAACCGGTTCCGTTAGGCATAGGTTGGTGCGAGCGGTTCCACACCGTAACTCCATCGGTATAAAAAAGAAGAGAGCCGGTTGCATCGCTCACCGTTGCATTGCCCTCGCTGGTATTCAATGCACCGTTAGTAAGCACGGTGGCAGTGCCCGATGAAAAATCTAATCCTGCCAGCACCCCGAAGTACCATTTGTCAGTTTCATGCTGGGCATGCGCAGTGGTATAAAAAAGAATTGCAGCCAGGAGTAAATTTTTTTTCATCGCGGTTTACTTTTAATGGCTATAAAGATAAGTAAAGATTAGAATTGCAAAGCTGGTTGATTAAGTTAATTGAGTTCATTGGTTGATTAAGTAAAACCTGGTTTCCCTAATCAACTCCCAAAAAAAAATTTGCACAGTATTTTAAAATTATTTCCTTTGCACCGCTTTTAAAAAACCTACCACGTGAGATGAAAGCTTTTTCTTACCACTCAAACATTTTTTCTTCCCCAGAGGCAACACCCTCTGAAACCCGCATGATTGTAGGGGGGGGGAATTCCGGTCTAACCTAATTGCAGAGACGAAATTTATTTCGTCTCTATCAACAAAAAAATTTACTGAAGACAAGTCATTCTGTTTGGCGGAGGTGCTGAAGTGGAAGTTTTATTTGCGGGGAAGTTTCAGGAGAAGAAAGGTATTGAGAGGTTTGGCGGGGCAATTGGGACAAGCCGCAATGAGAGGTGAGAATGCACCGGCATTTTTGGATCCTGCCTTTCCATTTTTGGTTACTGCTCTCCCGTTTTTGGTTACCGCTCTCCCATTTTTGGTTACTACTCTCCCGTTTTTGGATCCTACTTTTCTATTTTTGGTTACCGCTCTCCCATTTTTGGTTACTACTCTCCTGTTTTTGGTTACTGCTTTTCTATTTTTGGTTACTACTCTCCCGTTTTTGGTTACTGCTTTCTCATTTTTGGTTACTGCTTTCTCATTTTTGGTTACTACTTCTTCGAATTTGATGAAAAAAATGGGTTTTTGTTCAAATGGCGGTTTCAACCAACCGTATGTGATTACAAACGGGGATAGCTTCTCCGATAAACGGTTTTCAAATTCAATACAGATACTAAGTGTAATTTAATTAAATCATAAATCTAAAAAATAAAAATTATGGCAGACAACAAAATTGAAAACACGACTAATATGATCAGGACTACTGTGGTGTATGATGGTGCTAATTCATCAATGACTGCGGGAATTGGGGCTTATGCGGGTGTGCTTGCGCAGGTGGTGAATAAACTGGTGCTTATTGATGCGCTGAATATTATTGCCACCGGAAAAACAGGCGGTGTTACGCTTGATACGAAGGGGTTGAAGAATGCGATGTGTGTGCTTGCGGGACGGGTGGGACAGGCGGTGGCGGCTTATGCGAACAGTGTAAATAATAATACGCTGCTTGCGGTGGTGAATTTTACGGTGCCGAAGCTGCTGGCTATTAACAAGGATGATGTGGATGATACGTGTGAGGCGATTCGTGCGGCTGCGAATACGAATATTGGTGCTGCGGGTAGTTTTGGTTATGTGGCGGGTGATGTGACTGACCTGGGGACTGCGATTGCGCTGTACCGAACTTCGATAGCGAAGCCGAGGCAGGCGGTTATTTCGAAGAGCCAGGCGATAAAGGATATTAAGAGTTTGCAGAAAGATATTAGTAAGAATTTTTTTGTGGGACAGTTGGATAAGATGGCTTACACGCTGAAGGGAGGAGTGAATGATACTTTTTACAATGGGCATACGCAGGCGCGGGTGATTATAGATTTGGGTAAGACATCGGGAAAGATAAGGGGAGTGGCTAATGACCAGCTTGGGAAACCGAAGCAGGGGGTGAAGTTTAGTGTGTTTAAAGCGGGAACGACTACGCTTGTGAAGAGTGTGGTGACGAAGGCGGACGGGAAGTTTAGTGTGACGAAGCTTTTTGGAAAGTATGATGTGAAGTGGGAGTGCGCGGGTTGCACGACTTTGACGGAGAACGGGATTGATGTGGCGGCTGGGAAGAGTGTGACAAGGACGGTTGCGTTGGTGTGATGGGAATTAGAAATTGCCGAATGAAAACAACCGCCACCTGACAGGAGAAAAAACTACCTGTCAGGAGGTGGGTTCAATGCGTGGCATAGCAGTGCCTCTTGAGCGGATAAATCAGAATGACCCACGCAGATTTTTTTTGTACCAACCCAAGCAAATAAAAAATATATAAATCACTAATAAATAAACATTATGACAACAACAGCAACCGCCTACGAATCCGTAGAAAACACAAAACTCAATTACCCTGAAAGTAATTTTGAAACCTTCAAGAAAAGAACCGACTGGCTCTTTGAAGATTTTGAAAACGACAATGGCATTTTAAATTTGTTGCGCAGCAACAAATTGGAGATGCACCATTTTCACGCACTGCTCAACACAATCTTTCATCAGGTTTACATGGGCAGCACTTCTTTTGCTTTAGGCGGTGTACACACCGACAGCCGACATTACAAAGTGAGAGAATATTTTTATCTCATGCAGAAGAAGAACAAGACCATTGGAAATGGATTATTCAAAACTTGTATGACACAGGCTATAAAGGCAAAGACCCAAGAGAAGTTTTTCCACCACAAGTAACACAAGCATATATTTCTTTCGCAATGTTTTTAGCTTTGAAACAGCCAATTGGTAGATTGGCAATGGCATATATCTTGGAAGGTGTGAGTGGGGCATTGGGAGAAAAATATGGACTGATGGCAGTAAAACAATTGAATGTTCAGCCCGAGCAAATGACTTTTTTCATTAAGCACGGACAGTTAGACAAAGGACACAGCAAGGACCTTCTTGATGTTTTGCAAAATGCCTCCTAACGCCCTACGAGTGGGCATGGTGCGTGTATGCTGCTGAATGTACACAAAGTTTTTACAAGGAAATGTATAGTAGCGCTGCCGCTGCTACAAAGTAGTTTATGACTGTAACCATTGCAACAACCGTTGAAGAACTCAACGAAGTTTTTTCTTTGCGCTACTGTATTTACATTGAGGAGTTGGGCAAAACATTTATTCATCACGATAAGGAACAAAAAATTTTGAAAGACGAATACGATGATACTGCTTTTCATATTTGCCTTCGCAAAGATGGAGAGTTAGTAGGAATGGTAAGATTGCGTTACCCTCCTGTAAACGACAATGAAATAAATAAACTTTCTATTCCGCTTTACTTGCAGGAGAAATACAGAATAAGTGTTTCAAGCAGAATGATGTTAAAGAAGGCATACAGAAATACTTCTGCTGTTGTTCAATTGATGGATTTTACTTATGACAAAAATATCAGAGATGGAATTGACTTTGGGGTAATATCAGTTGAAAAACATTTGGTACGCATGTATAAGAAATTTGGCTTTCACGAAATCCGTCCGATAATAAATGAGTTTAACTTGGAAAGAGTTTTAATGTTTGTGAACGGCAGAGATTGGGAACATTTTAAAACAATCAATTCATCATACTGCAATGTATTTTGTAAAATGGTAAGCGATATGAATGAAGAAATGATTTCAAGCAATACAATGTAAAATAAATTCATGCAATGCTTTTTCACCAATGAAAACAAACATAAATCACATTGCAGTTTCCAGAGAACATGAAATACGAATGCCACAAATGGCAAACGATGCTTTGTCAGAATATTGGTTGCTGAAAGAGTTGGGAGATATTCACTGGATTTTATTAAGTCATGGCTTAGAACAAAAATCATCAGAGTTCAAAGATTTTGTTGGCAATCGTTTGTACGCAGCATTTGTAAGAATAAATTATTCTTTAAGTCCGTTAAAACATTTTCAAGAAAATGAAATCTTAAATCTCAAAGGAGAAATAAAGCGATTTAAAAACAACACTTACTTTTCAAACATTCATGGTGTTTGCAATGAAAGTACATTAAGCGCAAACTTAATGACCAGTTTCACTCTTAGAAAATTTAAAGACAATGCAAGCATTGTCAAGGGAAAAATAAACGGGAAAGTAAATCACATCAAACAATTAAAAACTATTCCAGAATTTTTAAACCAGCATCGTTTGTTAAAGAAAGAACAACTAAGCGAACTTAAAGCGAACAAGAATAAATTTAAAATCACTGACAAAGCAATTACATCTTTAAGTTATTCACTAAATCCGTTTTACGAAATAAACGGAGTTGGACTTTTATACTTTGCCTGTTACCCAATAATTTCAGACAAGTGTTCAGCAGATTTTTTCAAAACTTCTAACACAGTTAAAGATTATGAATTTCTTTATCATACTATTTACCGAGACATTTTTTATTACGCAAACTGTAACGCAACCGACAATGTAATTTTCAAATTAAACAGCGTTGAAAAGATAGGCAGCAACAAATTAAAACTCACAAGTTCACTTTACAGACAAAGCGATAATGTTTTAATGGCAAAATTGTTTACAGTAAAACAAAAAGCAAAATGACAACTGCCTTACGCTACTTAATATTTTTCATTGAGCTGTTTCTGTTCACAGGATTTATTTGGGTAATTGTTTCATGGTTCAAGAAAGGAAACGAAATAGAAAGATGGGAAATGAAATTTGTAAAAATAGCAGGGCTGCTTTTTATTCTTGCTCATTTATCAGTTGCAATTTATTATCCTCCAACTTCTGTTTTGTTTTCATTAATTGGTTTGTGTTTTCTCTTGCTATCTGGTATTTTGTTTTTGTGGAGCATTAAATCATTCAATCAACAACCGCCAGCAGTTGCATTTGCTGGAACTATTATAAGACCGCTGAACACAAACGGAGCGTACAAAATAATTCGTCATCCGTTTTATACTTCTTATTCACTTGCATGGATTGGAGGAACAATTGCAACTCAATGTTGGTATTTAATTATAAGTTTCTTCTGCATGTTTTTTATTTATTGGCGAGCAGCTAACCTTGAAGAAACACAATGGTTGAACAGCAGCCATGCAGACACTTATCAAACTTATATGAAGGCAACAGGAATGTTTTTTCCGAAAGGCGAAGTTCTTAAAACAATCTTTTTTATTTTCTTCTCTTTAGTAATTATGGCAATTTGTATTATTGCATTTAATAGTTGGTATCATTTAAAATTCACAGAAGTAAAACTTCCATTGGCTTCATATTCTTTTCCATCACAACTCGAACAGACAAAGCCATAAACCAACCACCTTACATGTAGGGATTTTTCTCGTTTCAGGGGTTCAATTATTTAACATGGGGCATTGCTGGCCGGTCTTCCACGAAGATTTCTTATGCGGGATGAGACCTAGCAGTTGATAAACATAAACAATCTCTAAAGTTGAAGTGCTAACTAAAAAACAAAATGGTAAAATGATTTATCACCGTTTTTGTTTCCTGGCAGCACGCACTTACAGAAAAGTATTGTGTGGTTTACCAAACCCATTAGAATAGGGTAGAAGCGAAAACAACATTTGCAAAACTTTAGTAGCAAATATATTTACTAACTTTGGAAAAAAATAAACTATGCCAAAATACATTATTGAAAGACAAATTCCGGGAGCAAGTAAACTTAGTGCTGCTGAGCTGAAAGCAATTTCACAAACATCTTGTGGAGTGCTTGGAAAAATGGGACCACAAATACAGTGGAAACACAGTTATGTGGCTGGTGATAAAATCTATTGCATCTACATTGCACCAAATGAAGAAATGGTTCGTGAACATGCAAGACAAGGAGGTTTCCCTGCTACGCTTGTAAGCCAAGTTGCAGCAATCATTGACCCGACAACTTCTGAATAATCATTTCAGTGCTGGCGTGTCTTCCGCGAATATTTTTTGTGCGCGGTGAGCCCTGCCATTTGATAAGCTTAAACAATCTCTATGCTGGTGGCAGAGTAAGTTGAGTGGTTTATTAAGTTAATTGGGAAATCCGGATTTACTTAATCAACTCAATCAACAAAATTTACTCAATCAACCAACCCCCATTTTGTCAATTAAAATAAATATCCCATCTTCGCGACCCTTTTTAAAAAGCCAGCGGAGAATGGCTATCCCGACATGACTCGGGAAAAGGAAAAAATAATACCATCAATAAATAAAACCCAAGTTAAATGCCAGTAAAAATTCGATTAGCTCGTCATGGTAAAAAGCACAGTGCTTATTATCATATCGTGGTAGCGGATGGTCGTGCTCCGAGGGATGGTAAATTTATCGAAGTAATCGGTAAATACAACCCCAACACGAACCCCGCCACCATTCACATTGACGATGTGAAGGCGCTGGAGTGGCTCAGTAAAGGCGCACAGCCAACTGATACCCTTCGCGCAATGCTCACCTACAAAGGGGTGATGTACAAACGTCACCTGCAACGCGGAATTGCAAAAGGATTGCTCAACCAGGAGCAGGCCGATGAAAAATTCCAAAAGTGGAGTGAAGAAAAACACAACAAGATTGAGGAGAAACGTACACGCCTAAGCGGTGCAGTTTCTAAAACAATGGAACAGCGTCTTGCTGATGAAGCAAAGAAGCGCGAAGTCATTGCCGAGAAAGTTCGCATCAAGAACACGCCTCCGCCTGTTGAAGAAGCACCGGCTGTAGAAGTTGCTGCTGATGTTCCAACACCGGAAGCAAGCGCTCCGGCAGAAGGAGAAGCGCAAGCTTAATCAGTGGGCAAACTGCAATAAGCAGTTGGCAAAAAAATAAATCCGTTCTGATTATTCGGGACGGATTTTTTTATTTTAGTGAAATGAAAAACGAAAAATTTAACCTGAAGAAAATCGGTTTCATCAGCAAGTTGAATGGCTACAAAGGCGAAGTAGTTGTTGCAGGCAGCACTACTGATTTAACAAACGAGAAATTTTTATTTATGATGATGGATGGCATTGCTGTTCCGTTTGTAGTACAGAAAATTTTTGAGAAAGGAAATAATACCATCGTAAAGTTTGAAGATGTAAATGACGAAGAGTACGCAAAGCGATTTGTAAGCAAAGAGGTTTTTATCGAAGTAAAAAAGGGAAGTCGCAGGAAAGAAGAATTGATTGCAGATGATTACCTGAATTTTTCAATTCTTGATTCCTCATTCGGAGAACTCGGAAAAATAATCAGGGTAGAAGAATATCCGCAAGGGCAGGTGGCTGTTTGCAAAGTGAAAGAGAAAGAAGTTCTTATCCCTCTTGAAAAAGATTTTATTGATGAAATTGATTTCGATTCTCAGAAGATTTTTGTTTCGCTGCCCGAGGGATTGATTGATGTCTATTTGAAATAATTTCGAATTATTAATCCCGAATCTCGAAATAATAGACCCGAATATTGAATATTAAATATTGAGAAGTTTTTTCGAAATTCGGGATTCGATATTTTATATTTTTTTCCGTATTGGATTTTCCGCTACTTTAGTACTGTCAATGTATGAGCGAATCCACTTTTCGATTTAAGCAATTCACCGTTCATCATGATAAGTGCGCCATGAAGGTGGGCACGGATGCTGTATTGCTTGGCTCATGGGTAAATCCAAATGGCGCGCAACGAGTACTCGACATCGGCACCGGCACAGGAATTATTGCACTTATGCTTGCCCAAAAATCTAAATCCGTTATTCATGCCGTTGACATTGACGAAGGAGCATACAAACAGGCGCGCGAAAATTTTCTCATCTCTCCCTGGTTCAATCGCCTATATGCTTTTCACGAATCGTTTCAGCAATTCTCGCTTACAAATGATTTGATGTATGATCTCATCATAAGTAATCCTCCATACTTTCATCATGCAAGCAAACCGCCTGAAGAACTTCGCTCACATGCCCGCCATCACGACCAGCTTACGTTTGACGAATTGATCATCGGTACAAAAAAGATTTTGTCATCAATCGGAAAGCTTTGTGTTATACTTCCGCACAAAGAAGGAATGGAGTTTATGGACATTGCCATGAAGCAAGGGCTTTTTTGCAAACATATGCTTTTGGTAAAAAGCAAAAACGACAAGCCCGTTAAACGAGTGCTCATGGAATTCAGCACACACTTTGGGGTGATGGAGGAATCGTTTCTCATCCTTCACGAAGAAAGTGAACTTTTCAGCAAAGAATATAAAGAGATGACGGGAGAATATTATTTGTAATTTCCGAATAACGAATAGCTGATAACGGTTAACTTCTTTCTTGCACAGTTGCCTTCAAGTTTTACCTTTGCAGCCCTTTTGAAAAAAAATAAAAAGATTTTCCGATTACTAATTAACTATTAACCAATAACAGATTTCAGCTTTATGGATTTATTGATTTATCTCGTTCCCGTCATTGCAGTTTTAGCACTCATTTACTCTGCCATCGTGACGGCACGTATCACAAAAGAAGAGGAAGGCACAGATCGCATGAAAAAAATTGCGGGCTACATTGCCACAGGTGCCATGTCATTTTTAAAAGCAGAGTATAAAATACTTGCAATCTTCGTGGTCATTGTCGGAGCACTTCTCGCCCTTTCTGCAAACCCTGAAACTTCATCACCGCTTATTGTACTTGCATTTGTAACAGGTGCGTTTCTTTCAGCTCTTGCTGGTTTCATAGGTATGCGCGTTGCTACAAAAGCAAACGTGAGAACAACCAACGCAGCACGTACAAGTTTATCAAAAGCACTTTCTATTTCTTTCTCCGGTGGTTCTGTAATGGGAATCAGCGTTGCGGCTCTCGGAATTTTAGGATTGAGTTTACTCTTTATTTTATTTCAGCACATGTTTAATGCCAATGCTGAATTAGGCGCGCCATTGAAAAGAGTATTGGAAGTATTGACAGGATTTTCTCTCGGTGCAGAAAGCATTGCACTCTTCGCGCGAGTTGGCGGAGGTATCTTCACGAAAGCTGCTGACGTTGGCGCTGACTTGGTAGGAAAGGTTGAAGCAGGAATTCCTGAAGACGATCCGCGCAACCCCGCAGTTATTGCCGACAACGTGGGTGATAACGTTGGTGACGTTGCCGGAATGGGCGCTGATTTATTCGGTTCGTACGTGAGCACGGTGCTTGCAACAATGGTACTGGGTGCTTCAGTAATTATGGGAAAAGATAATCAGGATCAGTTTGGTGGAATGTCAGCCGTAATTCTTCCTCTCATTATTGCAATCACGGGTTTGGTGTTTTCAATTGTTGGAACATGGTTCGTAAGAATTAAAGAAAACGGAAATCCTCAAGTTGCATTGAACCGCGGAAACTGGGGCGCTATTATTTTCACTGCTGCTGCTTCTTATTTCGTCATCACAAAAATTCTTCCTTCCACATTTACCATCAAGGGAATTGCTTACACAAACATTGATGTGTTTTATACTGTAGTTATCGGATTGATCGTTGGTGCACTCATGAGCATCATCACAGAGTTTTATTGTGCGATGGGAAAAAATCCGGTGCAGACAATTGCGCGCCAATCTATTTCAGGTGCAGCAACAAACATCATCAGTGGATTAAGTGTGGGAATGATTTCAACTGCCCTTCCAATTTTAGTTTTAGCGGGGGGAATCATTGCTTCCTTCAGCGTTGCAGGAATTTATGGAGTGGCAATTGCAGCTTCCGGAATGATGGCAACTACAGGAATTCAATTAGCCATTGATGCTTTCGGACCGATTGCAGATAACGCAGGTGGTATTGCAGAGATGAGTCATCTTCCCAAAGAAGTTCGTGAAAAAACAGACGTGCTTGATTCAGTAGGTAACACCACTGCCGCCATTGGAAAAGGTTTTGCAATTGCATCAGCAGCGTTGACATCACTTGCGCTCTTCGCAGCGTTCAAAGAAATTACAGGCATTGAAGTAATTGATATTTCTAATGCAAAAGTTCTTGCCGGGTTATTTATCGGTGGAATGATTCCGTTTTTATTTTCTGCACTTGCCATGCGTGCTGTCGGTCAGGCAGCCAATGCTATGGTCGTTGAAGTCCGCAGACAGTTCAGAGAGATTATTGGTTTGCTTGAAGGCAAAGAGGGTGTAGAACCGGATTACGATAAGTGCATTCAGATTTCAACCAAAGCGGCATTGCGTTTAATGTTGTTACCGGGAATTCTTGCCATCGTTACTCCGCTCATAATTGGTTTTGGCTTTGGTAAAGACGGTGCACAGGTTCTTGCTTCAGTAATGGCAGGTGTTGCAGTTGCAGGTGTGTTGATGGCAATTTTCCAGAGCAATGCAGGCGGTGCCTGGGACAATGCAAAAAAGAGTTTTGAAAAAGGAGTAGAGATAAACGGACAAACGTATTACAAAGGTAGCGAGCCACACAAAGCAGCAGTTACAGGTGACACGGTTGGTGATCCGTTCAAAGATACTTCGGGTCCTTCTATGAACATCCTGATTAAACTTACAGCAATCGTTTCTCTTGTAATCGCACCGATGTTGCCAAAAGGAAATACAGGAACAATTGAAACTACAAAAGCAACAACAGAAGTTTCTGCTGCCTCAGCGGATATCACAACATTAAAAGGACAATACCCCGTTGATGCTGGACATTCATTCGTTGATTATTCAATTACTCACTGGATGGGACGTGCGCGAGGTGGTATGCCTGTAGATACAGGAATGATAAACATGACAGGTGATCTTGCTTCATCTTCAATCTTTATGCAGATCAATGCTGCATCAATCAGCAGCGGCAGTGAAATGAGAAATGAAACCATGCGCGATACTGGTTGGTTCTTCACTTCACAGAATCCAAAAATTATTTTTAAATCATCTTCAATTGAAAAAGCTGCAAATGGTTATGTTGCAAAAGGAGAAATTACCATCAAAGGAGTAACAAAACAGATTGATGTTCCTTTCAAGTATCTCGGAGAGAAGAAAACGCAGTGGAAGAGTACAGTGTATGCTTTCGAAGGATCAATCTCCATCAACAGAAATGATTTCGGAATAGGGAAACCCAATCTTGAATTTCTGGGTGACGAAGCCAAGATTGATTTCTCAATCGAGTCAAGTATAAAGTCAGAATAACCCACTACTGTCGTGCCGAAACAAGTTCGGCATAATAGTTTTATTTTTATGTTGCATCTCGTTTCTTCTTGGGTTGGGCAAAATACTTTATCATTTTTGTTATTTGCAGAAATAACTTTTTTGAGTGATGAAGAACCTATTAATCCCTGATGAGAAACATAGCCCGTTGATACGAGCAGCCACGGTCTAATCCACCGATCGCTGCGTTTTCTTTTATTAAGATTCTGCTTTGAACTATTCGCAAATTCGGTTACTTCGTTATTCGTACATTTAGCACCCTTTTCAGAAAAAAGTATGACGGAGCAACAGGCGAAAAAACGGATTGATCAGTTAAGCAAGGAACTTGATGAACATAATTACAAGTATTATGTGCTTGATAAACCAAGCATCAGTGATTATGAGTTTGACAAATTACTGGATGAGTTAATCACGCTTGAAAAAGAATTTTCTCAACTTCTTTCTCCTGAATCACCTTCTCAAAGAGTGGGAGGACAGATCACAAAAGAGTTTAAGAACATAAAACACAAATACCCGATGATGTCGTTGGGTAACACGTATTCACAAGATGAACTGAAAGATTTTGATGAGCGCGTACGAAAAGTATTGAATGAAAATTCCGATTCACCGAATCAAAAGTTTGAGTACGTCTGCGAATTGAAATTTGACGGTCTTTCAATCGGTCTTACTTACAAGGATGGAAAATTGTTTCAGGCAGTAACACGTGGAGATGGAGTGCAAGGCGATGAAGTAACAACAAACGTGAAAACCATCAGAAGCATCCCGCTTGCGCTTGGTAAGGATGATTTTTCAAATGAGTTTGAAGTGCGTGGAGAAATTTACATGCCTCTTAAATCTTTTGAAAAAATTAATAAAGAAATAAGGGAGCAGATGGAAGAAGATGGATATGACGAAGAAGAAATTTTCGAAAAACTTTTAAAAAATCCACGCAACGCTGCCTCGGGTACTGTTAAAATGCAGGACTCAAAAGTTGTAGCAAAAAGAAATCTTGATTGTTTTCTTTACACATTGCTGGCAGAAAACCTTGATGTGAACTCGCATTTTGAATCTCTGGAGAAATTGAAGCAATGGGGTTTCAAAATTTCTGATCATGTGAAATTGTGCAAAACAATTGATGATGTTTTTGAATACATCAATCATTGGGAGAAGGCACGAACAAAACTTCCTTTTGAAATTGACGGCATCGTTATCAAAATAAATTCTTACGAGCAGCAGCGGCAACTTGGCTTTACAGCAAAGAGTCCACGGTGGGCAATCTCTTACAAGTACAAAGCAGAAAGTGTTTCCACGAAATTGCTTGCTGTTACTTACCAAGTGGGGAGGACAGGCGCTATTACTCCCGTTGCAAATCTTCAACCTGTTTTTCTTGCGGGCACTACTGTTAAAAGAGCATCACTTCACAATGCGGATCAGATAGAGAAACTCGATCTACATCTTGGCGATTTTGTTTTTGTTGAAAAGGGTGGAGAAATTATTCCGAAGATAACGGCTGTTGACCTCAGTAAACGTGAAAAAAAATTTAAGAAAATAAAATACATTGACACCTGTCCTGAATGTAGAACAGAACTTGTGCGCAAAGAAGGAGAAGCAAATCACTATTGCCCGAATGAGTTGGGTTGCCCGCCACAGATAAAAGGAAAGATTGAACACTTCATTTCTCGAAAGGCGATGAACATTGATTCCCTTGGTGAAGGGAAAGTTGAAATCCTTTTTGATAACGGGTTGATAAAAACTTCCGCAGATCTTTACAAACTGAAATATGAAAAACTCATCGGTCTCGAAAAAATAATTGAGAATGAAGAAGGGGAGAAGCACAAGAAAATTTCATTGCAGGGAAAATCGGTTCAGAAAATTCTTGCAGGCATTGAAGCATCGAAGGAAATTTTTTTTGAGAGAGTGCTGTATGCAATCGGCATTCGCTATGTGGGGGAAACGGTTGCAAAGAAACTCGCGCTTTACTTTCGTTCCATTGATGCAATTATGAGTGCAACGGCAGAAGATTTAATTAAAGCAGATGAAATAGGAGAGAAGATTGCTGAAAGCGTGCTCGATTTTTTCAACGTGAAAATGAACCGCGATATGATTGAGAAGCTCCGCGAAGCAGGATTGCATCTGGAAATCTCAGAAGCATCTCTTCCTAAAAAGGTAAGCAGTAAATTAGATGGACTTTCATTTGTGGTATCAGGAGTATTTTCTCAATTTGGTCGCGATGAAATAAAAGAAGTAATTGAGCAGCACGGAGGAAAAAACCAAAGTGGTGTTAGTGCAAAAACAAGTTTCCTTCTTGCCGGTGACGAAGCGGGACCGAGTAAATTGGAGAAGGCAAAAAAACTGAAGGTGAAAATTATTGATGAAAAAGAATTTCAGAATATGATTGGCTGATTTGAGGATGTGCTGATTTGAAAATGAATACAAAATATTTATGCCGGGTTTAAAACAGTTTATAGCAAACTTTACTTTCAGGAAGAAAATTTCTTCTCTGAAAAATTTGCATGAAACAATAAACTTTGACGAGGCAAAAAAAATCGGGCTGCTTTATGATGCAACAGAGCCAACTAATTTTGAAATCGTGAAAGAGTATGTAAAGAATGCACGCGCTCAACAAAAAGAAGTACTTGCGCTCGGATATGTGGATAAGAAAGTTCTTCCTCAAAATCAGTTTGCGCAGCTTGGTCTGGACTTTTTCACTCGCAAAAATTTAAACTGGCAACTGGTTCCGGATTCTCTGGTGGTTGCAAACTTCATTAAAGAACCTTTCGACATCGTTATCAATCTTTGCGACAATACTGTATTTCCGCTTCGCTATATTGCAACCGTTTCCAAAGCAAAATTCAGAGTAGGGAGGTTTGATGAAAGCAGTGTTGCATGTTACGACATGATGATTGAAGCAAATGCGGAAACAGAACTCAAACAATTTATTAAACAAGCTGAAGAGTTTCTCAGAAAAATAAAATCAAAATGAATCTCAATAAACTGAAAGGAACAGGAGTGGCGCTTGTAACTCCGTTTCACAAGGATGGCAGCATTGACTTTAAATGCTTCCGAAGAATTATTAACCGTTGTATTGAAGGTGGAGTAGAATATCTTGTTCCGCTTGGTACAACCGGAGAATCTGTAACGCTTACTAAAGATGAGAAGCGCGCGGTAATTGACATTGTTGTGGAAGTAAATGAAGACCGTGTTCCCATTGTTCTTGGTTTGGGCGGAAACAACACGCAGGAAATTCTTCACACGATGGAGGAAACTGACTTTACTAACATTGATGCCATACTTTCTGTTTCTCCTTACTACAACCGCCCTTCGCAGCGAGGCATTTATCAGCATTACAAAACGATTGCGAACTCTGCGCCTGTTCCGGTTATTCTTTACAATGTGCCATCGCGTACAGGAAGTAACATGGATGCAGAAACAACTCTTGAACTTGCATACGATATAAAAAATATTGCCGGCATAAAAGAAGCATCAGGAAATATTGAGAAGGCAATGAAGATTATTAAAGGTAAGCCGAAAGATTTTCTAGTTATAAGTGGCGATGATGTTCTTGCGCTTCCTATCGTTGCGAGTGGGGGAGACGGTGTTATTTCTGTTTATGCCAATGCAGTGCCGAAAGATTTTTCTGAAATGGTTCGTGCTGCCCTTGAAGGAAACTTTGATAAAGCGCGCAAACTTCATTACAAACATCTCGACATGATTCATGCAATTTTTGTTGACGGAAATCCTGCCGGGGTAAAAGGATTACTCAGCGTTATGAATATCTGTTCTGAATTTCTTCGTCTTCCTTTAGTCAACGTAAACAAAGCAGCATTGAATAAGTTTGAAGCAATGCTTGGTGGATAAATTTTTGTAAAAAAAAATATTTTATTTTCAAAGTATTTCTATTTTTGCATGAACTAGCTTTTGTTTTTCTTCCTGAACATAATTTATTATTCAATTCACAACCCAAATTCAATACTTATGAAAAACAACAATTACCTAATTATGCTTATTGCTTGCATTCTCGTTTCAATTACGAATGTTCAGGCAAAGCAACCAAACAATTTCACCCCTGGTGGAATGCACTCATTAATAATGAAGATGGTGCGTGTTGGAGAAATTGGCAAGCAAACAATGGATCCATTGTTTCGTACGTCCATGAACCACTTAAGTCAGGAAGAAAAAGATCTTGTTGATGACCCGGCAATTATGAAAATGAAAATTGAAAAAACGCGCCAAAAAATCTATGGTTCAGCAAGAAGTGGTTTACAGGGAAATTCAATTTCCTCCGTACCCGATCCTACAATCGGGACAAATTACGCCAGCAATTATTCTGAAGCTAATTGGCCTTGCGATAATACTATTGCTGTTTCTAATGGCGGCATTGTGGTTAGCTTGATTAATGCTAATATAGCGTACTTTGATCTTAACGGGAATAATACTTATTTTTCAGGGCTATGGGATTTTTATAATGACGCAACTTACGTAACTAACATCTGTGATCCTAAAATTATTTATGACCGCGATGCTGATCGGTTTATTTTTTACACCCAAACGTGCAATGCTATGTCGGCAGATTCTTATGTGATCATGGCATTTTCGCAAACCAATAACCCTGCTGATGGTTGGTGGGTTTATCATTTGACTGGGAATCCTCTTAACGATAACAGTTGGTGGGATTATCCGAAGATCGGAATTTCTCATGACGATGTATTTGTATCAGGAAATTTATTTTTTGAAGGTGCCGGTTATAATCAGTCAGTAGCTTACCAAATAAACAAGGCGCAGGCATATACTGGTGGAAATGTTGACTTCTTATATTGGTCTAATCTTACCGGGAATCCATTTACAATTTTGCCGCTTACAAACATGCAAGGAGGCAATACTGACCATGACATGTACCTCGCATGTACTGAAACAGGAACTTCTTCTACTCTTCATGTCTATTACATTGATAATAATGTTGCTTCAGGAAATCCAAGTATTTTTCATTCAACAGTGTCAACATCATCCTATAGTATTGGCGGTTTCGCTGCGCAATCAGGCGGTGGTAATATTGATGTAGGTGATACCCGTACGCAAAGTGGCTTTAGATTGAACGGTATTTTACATTTTGTTTTTACCTCTGATATTGGAGGAGGGTTTAATGGAATTAACTACAACAGAATTACTATTTCTAATCTTGCATTATCCACTTACACCTTCGGAGATCAGGGTACAAATGATATTACTTATCCATCCATAGTTCCTTTTGCATATAACAATACCGATAAATCTGTGCTGATGTGTTTTCAATATAGTGGACAATCAAATTTTCCTGGGTTTGCTGTTGCTCTTTGCGATGACGGTGGAAATTTTTCCAATGGTGTTAATGTAAAAGCTGGTGATGCATCGGTTACCAATTGCTTCAATTCAGATAATACCGCACAACGGTGCGGAGATTATTCAGGTATTGCAAGACATTGGAACACTTCGACCCCATCCGCCTGGGTTATGGGATCTTATGGTGCCTCTTCTAACTACTGGCATGGGTGGAATGCAGAAGTTGAGGATATAGGAACCGGAGTGAAAGATGTGGAATCTGCTAAAAATGATTTCAAATTATTTCCGAATCCTGTAATTGAAAATTTCAAAACCGAATTTACGATGCCTTCTACTGATCATGTTCTTGTAACTGTTCTTGACATGCAAGGCAAATCAGTTAAGCAATTATTCAGCGGTTATGCAGCGAGCGGAAAGAACTCCTTCTCATTTTCCAAAGGAAACCTTGCCAACGGGGTGTATGAAATTTCAATTACCGATTCTGAAAATAAAATTATCAAAAATGAGCAATTTGTTGTGGCTGACTAATATTCTGATTGTTGTCGTTCTAATTTCCTGTCAGCCGAAACCGGCTGATTCCAGTGCTATTTCTGTTGATACAATTGGTACTACTTCAATGGCCGACACAATGAAGTTAGACACTGTGGCTAAGCGTTCGCAAGTTGATACGCTTCAGGCGCGGGAGTCGAATCCTGCGTCTTCCATGGTGGCAGTAGAGCGAGATACTTTAAAGCATGTTCACGAACATGGTTCGCCAACTCAAGCAAAAGATGACTCTATGAAAATGGCGAAGACAAAAGGAAAGTTCAAATAGAATTTGGAATTATGACTGGTTAGAAATCGGAAATATTACAAGAATACAATGTTGGAGTGTGAAGAGAACTGATACAATAATATAGTTCCAACATTGTATTCTTCTTTCTGAAACAATAAAAACAGGTTTGCTTTGTTGTGAACTGAATTTCTGTCTTTTTTTAAATTTATTTTAACCCCTTAAGAAAAATTTAGATTGCAGCTTAAATACATCCTTCTTTTTTTTCTCTGACTTTTCTCAATATACTTTATGGAACCACAACAGGAACATCAAGTTCCCTTTACCAACACAAAAGCGCAAACCATTTTAAGCATACCTCAGTTTGTTATTATAAGCATACTTACGCTCGGTCTCTATGAATTGTGGTGGACGTTTAAAGCATGGCGATATTTCCGCGATAAAAAGGGAGCAGATATTTATCCTGTACTCCGCACCATCTTCTCCATTTTTTTTCTATATGGTTTATTTGCCCGCATTCTTGCTTTGGCAAAAGAGAAAGGTTATCCCGAAACATACTCTTCCATTGGGCTATTTTTTTTGTGGATTCTTATCGGAGTAGTAGTTATTCCTTACCAGTTTGTTCCGCATCCGCCTGCATGGGTTGAAATAATTTCAATTACATCTTTTGTTCCGCTCGTTCCACCCTGTCAGGCATTTAATTTTTATCTCGAAAAAGAAGCAGAAAATCCCAATATCGTGCGCGGCTTTTCGCAGAGGCATTACGTATTGATGTTGGTTGGTGCATTCATAGGTTATATTCTTTTTTTCGTTGTTGATCCTGCTGTGCTTAACCTTGGTGTGCCGGCTTAATCCGGAAAAGACAGTGTGCTGAAAAAAAGTGCATCCGACTTTTTTTTCAATGAAAGGTTTACTCTCTAATGTGTTTTAGCCCCGATTTATTTTTGCTTCACCTTACACACATGCTTTAGTCATCTGAAACCAAAAGTTTGGCATCACCTTTGCAAAGTCATTACACAGTTAGTTAATCTCAAATAAATTAAACAATTTTAAATTTAAGTAAAATGAAAAAAGTAATTGGTTTATGCGCAGCTCTTGCAGTTGCATTTCTAAGTTCAGCACAGGCACCGCAAGGCGTTGCCCCTGCACCAAAGCCGGCTACGGCTACAACTCCTACTTCTGTTCAACCTGCTGCGAAGCCCGCAACTCCGGTTGGCGTTAAAAACGACCACCAGGAAGTGAAAAGCGATCGTCAGGAAGTGAAAAGCGACAGGGCAGAAGTGAAAAACGACAAAGCCGAAATTGCTAAGGACAAGCAAGCAGGCGACAAAGTTGACGCTAAGAAAGACCGCCAGGACTTGAGAAAAGACAAGGGCGATCTTAACAAAGACAAGTCAGATTTGCATCGCGACAGAAAAGATGCTCATCACGACCGTGCGGCTGCGCATCACGCTGCTCCGAAAAAATAATTGTTGTTCAGTCAGCAATTGTTCCCAGAACAAAAATCCCGAAGCTATTAGCTTCGGGATTTTTTCTTTCCTACTACCTGATATTCTCTACTTAATACTTTCCTCATCACACCTTCTTTTTCACTGTCACACTAACAGGGTCGCTTGGTATTCCCACTTCAATATCATCAACTACATAAATACCCATGTACTTCCAGAGGTCGGTAGTTTTTCCGGGAGCCATGTTGGTTAAGTCAAGGAAAGTTGTTTTCGAAATAAATTTCATAAACACGATTCCTATACCATCATTGTGATCGGCATAAAGATTTAAACCGCTCGTGCGTTGTTTTTTGTATTTTATTTTCGGACGGTCAACATCAATCGTAATTGAAATGGAAGGTTTCTTGGAAGCATTGTCCTCAATAATATCGGCACCGATAA
>JBBRND010000009.1:0-142535 GCA_038230515.1 Bacteroidia bacterium
ATAAGGAGTTGGGAAGGAAGAAAAAGTATGTGGGAAGCCGCGATAAGGAGTTGGGAAGGAAGAAAAAGTATGTGGGAAGCCGTGATAAGGAGAGGGGAAGGAAGAAAAAGTGTGGGGGAAGTCGCGATAAGGAGAGGGGAAGGAAGAAAAAGTATGGGGGAAGCCGCGATAAGGAGAGGGGAAGGAAGAAAAAGTATGGGGGAAGTAGCGATAAGGATGGGGGAAGGAAGAAAAAGTATGGGGGATGGTTTAGGGAGAGTCTGTTCAACAAATTGTGTGTTGGATAACTGCACCTTTTGTATTTTTGGAAAAGATATTTAAATGCTAGCTGCAACTTTAACGCTCCGAACAAACAGCAGCGCAACTTTGAAGTGATTTAATCATTGGTCAAATAAAATAAATTATGGAAATAAAAATTAAATACATCGGCACAGCAGCATCAAAGAATACGCAAAGTATTCCTCTGTCATCAGACTCAGAAGTAGTTGAAAAAACTATTTCTAAATTAAAAAATGAAGTTGCATTATTAACTTGCCCAAATAATCATTTATCAAAATCAGTAGAAGTATCTTTTGTTTATGATGAAGATTTGAATAAGTTCAGAATAAGTCCTTATCCAATTACAGATTGTTGCAGTTCATTCGCTGATTTAATATACCAAAACCTTTTAAAGTAAATAACAGATATGGAAATAAATAAAGGAACATATGGCAATCAGAATATAAGTGCCCTTTTAATTCAAGGTTTGGAAAGTAGTTACTTAATAAGCAACTCAAAGAATATTGATGTTGTTATTAGAAGATATGCACTTCTTAACTCAATTATTGACGACATAAAGCCATTTTCAGATAGCGATTTATTAGTAAGCAGTTTAAGTTATGCAATTGATAAATATAAGAATGATTATCCTGCAAGAGGTGTTGATGACGAAAAAATATCTATGTTATTTAGACCAAGGGAGTTTAATATGATTGCTTACTATTTAAGGTCATTGGCTAATTGCATTTCAGGATTTAGTAAACAAAAAATGGAAGAAATTAAATTACTAAAGATGGAGAAGGCAAAGAAAGAGCGTGTCAAGGAAATTATAGATACAATTGACAAGGTAAGACTGGAACTGAAAACATATTGTCATTCGGATGATAAATATAATATAACAGTACAAGCCCTTGATGAACTTGAAAAGCAGGCATCCGTTCTGTTGCAAGCGACAAGAATTATTTCCTAATATTTTGATGATAACTATAAATGGGTAGAAAAGCTGCCGATAACATGCAGATAAATGCAAATTTTAAATGAAAGGTTTTGTTGGGTTAATGAATAGTTGTGGTTTTTTCTCCCCATCAGGTGCTGCGCGATAAGTTGGGGCGCAACTGCTAAACCTTACATTTTTCTTACAACCTTCGAAATTTTAAAATTTACCTGTAAACCCCGCGATTGATTTTTATTAAACCATAATTGCTATCGGCTAAACCATAACTGCTGACGACCAAACCACGATTACGAAAAACCCAAACCGCGATTGTTACCGATCAAACCATGAATGATTTTTACAAATCCACCATTGTTTGCATCAGAACATGGAATGTTGTTTACCAAACAGCCATTGAGTTTCGTACCCAATACTTTTCAATTCTCTATTCGCAAAACCTGTCCCAATTTTTCGGGATTCGAAATCATTCGTTATTCGCACAACCCCATCACCCGCTCCAGCTTCTCATTCATCGCCCCCCAGTCGAAATTCGTACGAACAAATTCAAAAGCATTGTCGGCAATTTTATTGTAAAGCGTTTGGTCGTTCAGGAGCAAAAGAATTTTCTCCACATACTCTTCCGGCTTGTTGGCAATAAGGAGGCAATCATCCATAGGAGCATGTATTGCATTGTTCGCCTGCGAAGAAACGATACACGGAATTTTCATCGCCATCGCCTGTAGTATTTTATTCTGCAGCCCGATGCTGATAAGCATCGGTGCAAGAAGAATGCGCGACTGTGCAAACAGTTCACGTATGTCATCAACCCACCCCGTCACATGCACGGAATCGCTTTCCAGTTTCAGCACTTCCTTTGCCGGGCTTGCTCCTGCAATCACCAACTTTGTATCCGGCTTTTGCTTTTTAAGCAACGGCATAATTTTCTCGGCAATGTAAATGGCGCTTTCAATGTTGGGCGGGTAATTCATGTTACCCGAAAAAATGAGATCGTACTTTTTCTCCTGCTGCATGGGTTGATAGTAATGGAGGTCAACACCATTCGGCACCACTTCAATTTTATTCCGGTCAGGATGATGAATCAATTCACGATCCTGTTCAGAGATAATGATTTTAGTTTGAAAGTCATTAAAGATTTTTCCTTCGTATTTCAACATGCGCTTCCACTCCATCAGCACCGGAATTCTTCTGAAAATATTTTCGCGCTGCGCCTGTCTCTCGTATCCCTTGCTGAAAGCATCCTGGTAATCGAGCGTTTTGGGAATTCCGTTTACATAACGCACATATTCCGCCATGCGAACAAGCTGACAGAAGATGATATCGGGTTTATCTTCGCTGATAATTGTATCAATTTTCTTTTTGAATACTTTCGAGAAAAAATATTCAACCTGAAACGGATGTCCGTTAAAGAATGCGCGGGCAAGATTCTGAAAACGCTTCCCTTTGCTAATCGAATGAACAAGAATCCGTTTGCAAAATGGTTTTAGTGCATCCAGATATTCCTGCAACACTTCAACATCACTCACAGAAGCAAGAGTTACTTCATGCTTTTTACTCAGTTCAACTATCTGGTAAAATGCACGCAGCTTATCTCCTTTTTCAAGCGGATACGGAAAACGCGAAGTGAGAAAGAGAATTTTCATCGGAAGATTCCGCGAAAGTATAATAAGCAAGTATTAAGTACAAAGTAATAAGTATTAAGATGAAGAAAAAAAACAAAGATTGGTTTTCTCTTGTACTTAATACCTTTCTTATTCTTGATACTTCGTACTGAATACTTTGTACTTTTACATCAATAGTTTTCGAAACAATGCGCGCAGTAATCGATCAAACAGGAAGAACAGTTACCATCGCTAATACTCCACAGCGAATCATCAGCATTGTGCCCTCTCAAACCGAATTACTTTTTGATCTCGGACTTACAAATGAAGTAATCGGGATTACAAAATTCTGTGTTCATCCTACTGAATGGTTTCGAAGAAAAGGAAGAGTGGGCGGTACGAAACAACTCGACCTCGAAGTAATCCGTTCGCTTCAACCTGATCTTATTATTGCAAACATTGAAGAGAATGAGCAAGCGCAAGTGGAGGCGTTGCTTAAAGAATTTCCAGTTTGGATAAGCAACGTGAAAACACTGGCAGATGCGAAGCGGATGATTCTGGGAGTTGGAGAAATCACCAATCATTTTTTTCAGGCGCTAACACTCATCAGCAAAATTGATCTTGCATTTGATGATCTTACTTTTGAATTGAGAGGGAAAAAAAGGAAGCGAACTGCCTACCTGATCTGGAACGAACCGATGATGGCAGCAGGTGCCGATACTTTTGTGAACGATATGATGACTGCCTGCGGTTTTGAAAATGTTTTCAAAAATCTGAACCGCTATCCTGAATTTACGGATGAACAACTGAAAGCAGCACAACCGGAACTCATTTTACTTAGCAGTGAACCGTTTCCATTTAAAGAAAAACATGTAGATGATTTCAAAAAAAGATTTCCCGATGCGAAAGTAATGCGTGTGGATGGTGAAATCTTTTCATGGTATGGCTCGCGGATGTTGCTAGCGCCTGAGTATTTTTCAAAACTTTTTGAACAGTTAGAAAGTGTAGAGTAACTTCGCGCTTCATTCTACGCATTCTTCACTTTGTGAACTCACGATCTTCCATAATTTTTCTTTTTTTAATTCTGCATTCTACATTCTGCATTCTACATTCTGCATCCGCGCAGCGTGTTGGTTTGGTACTTAGTGGCGGTGGTGCGCGTGGCATGGCGCATGTTGGCGTGTTGAAGGCATTAGAAGAAAATCACATTCCTATTGATTACATTGCTGGATCATCATCAGGCGCAGTAATCGGCAGTTTATACGCACAGGGATATTCTGCTAATCAGATTGACAGCATTGTGAACTCGGATGAATTTTACAATTGGGCTACGGGTACTCTCAGTGACGATTACACTTATTACTTCCGCAAGAAAGAAGAAAATGCAAGCTGGATAACGCTGCGGTTTTCGCTTGACTCAATTATCACTACTTCTATACCCACTAACATTGTGAGTTCAGTCCAGATTGATTACGCGCTGATGGAATACACAGCTCCTATCATTGCCAAAGCAAAATTTAATTTCGATTCTCTCTTTGTTCCCTTCCGGTGCGTAGCTGCTGATATTGTACACAAGCAAACCGTTGTATTCAGAAAGGGCGATCTTGCGCAGGCAGTGCGGGCTTCATCTGCATATCCTTTTTATTTCAAGCCCATCATCTTCGATGGAAAAATTCTATATGATGGTGGCATGTACAACAATTTTCCTGCTGATGTGATGCTGAATGATTTTCAACCTGACATTATTATTGGAGTAAATGCAGCCGGAACAAGTACGCCAACTACAGAAGGAAATATTGTTTCGCAGATACGCACGATGCTTACAACGCCTACCAACTTCAATGTACTGTGCGAAAACGGAATTCTTATTGATGTGAACACGGACAAGTTCGGACTGTTCGACTTCGAACACTTACCTGATATTGTGAATGCTGGTCACGAAGCCGCGATGAAAAAAATGAAAGACATTCAGTTCAACATTCAGCGGAGAAGCAACCCTGACGATTTGAAAGAAAGACGAAAGGAATTTCGTGCAGATCAGCCAAAAATTGTAGTGGATCAGATAAAAATTGAGGGCATCAATGAGCGGCAGGCGGATTATGTGCGCAACATTATGAAGCCGGGAAATCAACCCATACCCGTGAGCCACCTGAAGGGAAATTATTTTGAACTGGTGGCTGATGAAAATGTGAAATCTATTTATCCTCAACTGAAATATAATCCCGACACAAAGATGTACGACATGTATTTGCGCATCAGCAGAGAAAAGGATTTAATTACCCAGTTTGGTGGCAACATTTCTTCACGACCTATCAGCGAAGTGTTTGTGGGAGCACAGTATAATGTGTGGCGCAGAAAATCGTACAGCTTTCTTACGAACCTTTATTTCGGAAAACTTTATACGAGCGGACAATTCAGAATACGGATGGACTCCCCTTCGCTCCTGCCGTATTTTATTGAAGCCGATGCTACACTCAATCAATACGACTTTTACAAAAGCAGCACAGATCTGTTCAACGATGAGAAACCGACTTACATTGTTTCGAGTGATTACAACTTCGGTATCAATGCAGGTATTCCCGCGCGCAACAAGGGAAAGCTAGTGTTGGGTGCGAGTTTTATTCGCTTGCAAGATAACTACTATCAAACATCTAACTTTTTGCAACGAGATACTGCTGATAAAAGTATTTTTCTTGGTACTACAGGATATTTATTGTTTGAGCGAAATACTTTGAACCGAAAGCTGTACGCCAACCAGGGAACATTTCTGAGCATGAAACTGCGTTATGTTAACGGAGTGGAATACACCATTCCCGGCTCTACTTCTGTTGACCGCATGCAAACCAACAACGGAAGACAATGGCTTCAGGGAAAAATTTCTTACGAAAATTATTACAAGCGCAGAGGTCACCTGAAACTTGGGGTTTATACGGAAGGAGTGTGGACGAATGAACCTTTCTTCTCAAACTATACGAGCACCATATTGTCATCGCCTTCGTTTGAACCGGTATCTGAAATGCAAACTCTTTATCTCCCCGATTTTCATGCGCATCAATACGCAGGAGCGGGATTGAGAAACGTGTGGATGATTCGCACGAATCTTGATTTTCGTTTGGAGGGTTATGTGTTTCAGCCGTATCGCGACCTGGTAAAAGTAGATTCAACTTTGAAAACGGATTACGGAAAAGCGTTTGCGCGTCAGTTTTACATTGGCAGCAGCGGCTTTGTATTTCATAGCCCGCTTGGACCCATCAGTTTATTTGTAAACTATTATCACGAGCGGAAGAATCCGTTCTCGCTGCTTTTTCATTTCGGATATATTATTTTCAGCAAGTCGGCAACGGAGTAACGGTTACGTTTTAGTGCCCGGGTTTATTCTTTTTCAAAAAAGCGCGATAAGAATATTTTGCCCTTCTACTTCAGTTGGGAAATGAGTAAGAGGTTGCGTGGCGGGATCGCGCGTTACGTTTCCCTCAAGATCGAAGCGGCTGCCATGCTGGTTGCAGATAAGACCGGTTGAAGTGGCTACGAGCGCTGTCTGCCTGTGCGTACATTGCATCAGCAGCGTGTGAAAAGTGGTTTCACTTTCTTTTACCAGCAGCAGATCATAATCTAATTGGGAGGTGCGGATGATTAATTGTTTCTTATCAGAAATTTTTTCGAGCGGAATATGTAGCACACCTTTAATGTTGTCTGCTTTGTAAATCAGATCAGATGGTTTGCATCCTTCAAGCAATGCACCAAGCACGCTGAATGAAGCTAGCGCTGCGCAGTAGCCACAGGAGGATAAAAGAAATTGTCTGCGGTGCATGAGGGGAAGTTCAACGTTTAAAGCGGATAAAAATTATCGGCTTCTCAGAAGCTATAGCCAACTCCCAGGTTCACAAAACTGTTTGTCTTATCAAATGGCGGAGCGTTGGGTGCCGCGTTTTGATTAAGTGCCGGATTGGGTTCTCCCGTTGTGCGCACTACATAATCGGCTTTTATCACCACACCATGTATTGGATGATAGGTGAGTCCTGCAACGATGTAATTCTTTTTGTTCAATCCATTTTCAATTCCGTTTGCAGGAATGTTTTGGTTGAGATCGAACATTTCATAGCGCGCGAAGAGTGTGAGATTTTTTTTCGTCTCCTTATCAAAAAAATAAAGAAGATTTGTTCCTGCTTCGGCATAAAAGCCCATCATGGCCGATGGTGTGTTGTTAGAATAGGCGCGGTTTATTTTATCTGCTTCAGGAATGCTTACCTGCGTAGCGAGTGCGCGAAAAGTAAACGGCTTGCTGATGTATTGCACATCGGCTTCATACAATGCCACCGGAGTGCCGAATGCTCCGCTCTCCAGTTGCAAACTGTCTGCATCGCGCTTGCTCATTCCGGCAGTGCCGCCATAGTAGCCGGATGCCTGCAGCCGAAAGTTTTGTATGTAATATAAGAGTGCTCCCGTAACTGCAAGATTGGATGCAGTAGCATTGCGCGCTTCGAAGCGACCTTCGCGAATGCCGCTTCCGTTTTCGAAATGTTCGGAGCTTAATCCGTTTACAAGTGCGAGCGAATAATTTAGTCCTTGAATTCTATTGATGGCTCCGTACAAACTCACTCCAATCTCGCGCCAGGTGGCGGGTATCACCAGCGTTTCTACATACGGACGGTCGTTGCCGTTAAAAGTAGTTGGTAAATGATTTTCGTTTGTGATGCCGATGCGCGGGGTAAATACGCCTGCGCTGATGTAGGCATCTTTGCTGATATTAAATTTAAGGTAGAGCTGCTCAAAAGCAATTTCGCCACCGGGTTCTCCTCCCTCAACTTTTGCATCTTCCACTTCCAGCTCGCTGAAGAAAGAAATTTTATTGCTGAACCGATGCCCTACAAAAAGCACCGCGCGCGTAAGGTTTGCACGAGCGGTTTGCTGCCGCACATCGTATTCTGCTTTCACCTCTCCGTAACCGGCTATGATGGTATTGCTGCCCGGCATTTCCAACCCTGCGCGCAGGGAGTCTTCGCGCGTCATTATTTGTGCGCGGCTAGTTAGCGCGAGCAGAAGAAGAGAGGAGGAGATGAATATTTTATTCATAAAAAAAATTTGGTTTGAAGGATGCAATACTTGCTTTGTCAGCAATGTTTCTTTCTTTAGAACCCTTCTGAAGAAACGGCAAAGGTGAAAAAAAATTTTTCGCAATATCAAAAAGAAAAAATAATCAGCGCATGATTTTTAGCATGTCATTCTGAACATGGCTTGCACCTTTATCAATCAGCAATTCAAAAAATAAAATGCAGCCCTTTACACCACTATCTTAACAATGGTGAAATTGGCTTCTCCATCCAGGATGGGTTGGGCAGCAAAAACCTGCGTGGCTATAGATGCTCCGCTCACTTCTACATCTACACTCGGAGGCGGAGTAGTGCCCAGGTTGAAATGGGTAAGTCCTCCGGCATCGGTGGTGGCGGCTGCCAATGCTGTGTTTGTCAATTTCACGGTTACTCCCTGCACGGGCAGATTGGTGGCAGTGTTTAACACCTGCACATCGGCCCCGGTCACCTGTCCGCTGCTTGGCGGATACACGCGGAACTGATTTATCTTGGCAGAATTGCCTGCATACACCACTTGTGCGCACGTGCTGATGAGTGGCATTTGGTCGAACACGGAGTTGTAAACTTCTGTGCGATCCTGGGTGGTTACCGGGCGCTGACTTTTTGCATTTTCCTGAAGCCGGTTTTTATTTTCGATGTTAACAGCAAGGGTTTGCAGCGCGTCTATCTCTACCTGCGTGTAGCCCTTTGCAAGTAAATCGGTTTTGTATGGATCCTTCTTTGCAAAGCTGTAAGCATGTTGCAGCAGGTTCATCATTTTTTCCTGGTCGTTGCGCGCCTTATCCATTTGATTTTGTCCGAACACGCGCTGGCGCACCGTGTCCTTCGGGTACGTTATTTCAGCAAACAGAAAAAGCGTTCTCAGTTTGCCTTTTGCATCTTCCATGCTTGCATTCACATCATTGGTAAGCACAGTCTGGTCGTCAAGCACAGCATTGTCCAGCGGAAATGCATGAGCGGTATCAATATCCGATTGCCAGGAAGCAAGATAGGCAGGCACTATCCAGGGAAACCGCGCGGTAAAAGCGACAAGGTCTGCGTTCACATTGTCTTTCATGGTTTGGCTGCGCACAAGCATCAGCTCGTCTTCCATGTTGTAATTGCGTAAAATCGGGTCGCTCATAAATAAGATGTTAGATGGGTTACTAATAAAT
Source organism: Bacteroidia bacterium (assembly GCA_038230515.1). GTDB lineage: Bacteria > Bacteroidota > Bacteroidia > AKYH767-A > 2013-40CM-41-45 > JAPLDB01. The sequence continues at coordinate 9,056 of JBBRND010000009.1, forward strand.
GATTACAATAATTAAATACGTGTTCTCTTTCTTCAAAAATACATTCGGCTCAATCCATTTCTACAGTTTATGTTTTAAAAGTTTTGAACATCCTGTTATTTTGAAAAACACATAAATTAGCTCAATAACGCCATTATTTAAAGGAACAATTACAGCACTTATTTACTCAATTACGGTACTTAGATGGAACTTTACACATCGGTAAAAAGCTTTCTAACATCGGTAAATGTTCTACTAAGTATCGTATAAATCTCAATAAATGCAGATATAGTCCGTAAATCATCCGTAATAATCGGTTTATCATCGGTAAAAGGCGGTTAAAGCATTGTATATCATGTACTAATATTAGCAACCAAGAGCTTGTCATTGTTGATAACTTCATGGGGGCAGGATTTGCATAAAAAGCGCGACCGCAATATTTTTGTTATTAAATTAAGAAACACTATGAAATTAATATCTCCTGAAGAGAAAGACAAAATGCTCCTTATACCCACCTCGCGCAAACGCGGAAAAGCACACCCCGTGCGGCTGCGCCTGGAAAATTTAGAACCGTCACAAATACTCCACATACCGCGCGAAGACTTTAAATGGAAAAACCGCACGCCTCTTTATTTTATTTCACAAATAGAAAAAGAAAGCGACAAAAAATTTGAACTGCTTGAACAAGCGGACGAAAAAGGTTGGGTGGTGGAGCGGGTGAAGTAACGAAAGAGAAAAAGGTGTAGGTTGAAATTTGCACGATGCCGCTAAAAGATTTAAAACCTTTCGGGGATTGAAAACAGATGTTGAAATGATGCCGTCTATTTTAAGAGAACACTACTTACTTAAACTTTAGTGGAGAAAAAAATTCAGCAACATCGGCCCGCTATTTTATTCCCACAAAAAAAAACCCTGACTTGAAAATTCAAATCAGGGTTTTTATTTTTTAGAAAAACAATTAAGAAAGATGTCCGCTGATCAACTTTGTCATTTCAAACATTGATACGGTTTTCTTTCCACCAAAAACTTTCTTCAGATTTTCATCAGCATTGATGTTGCGTCTTTCTTTCGCATCCTGAAGGTTGTTCTTCTTAATGTACTCCCAAACTTTTTTTACCACTTCTGTTCTTGGCATTGCCTTGCTTCCGATTACCGGATGCAATGCTTCTCCAATGTTCATTGGTTTCATGAACGCAGCATTGGGTTTACGTTTCGCTTTAGGAGCGGGTTTTGCTTTTGCTGCTGGTTTTGCTTTTGCTTTAGCAGCAGGTTTTGCTTTTGCTTTAGCAGCGGGCTTTGCCTTTGCTTTAGCTGTTACTTTTTTTGTTGCCATTTAATTTTTAGATTAAAGTTGTTTAATGAGACAAAGAAAGTAACTTTTTTCATTCGTAACACACTCTGAAGAAATTTTTTTTAACCGCCCAATCCCGCCACCCGTGCGGGGTTGGTTAAAAACCCGGTGGAGACAAACCATGTTTCCCTAAATTCTCCTCTGAGAATTGCTTTTTTTCACTCTGTAAATCTTACTTTTTTTTGTGCAGCTTTACCCCGTCCGATCCAATGTTTATCACCTCTTTTCCACCCTCGCGCACGTGTACTCCGGTGCTGTCAATAACCACTTTGTCGCCTTTATCATTGGTGATGTGTAAACCACTGTCATCAATTTTCACCCGTGCATGCTCGTCATCATCACTGATGTTAGCACCTCCACCAATGGTGCTTTCAGAGCCATCGCAATCCACACACGTCAATCCTTTCTCCGTCATTAGCCAGGTGCGGTTTATCATATCGCTGTCATAAATATTTTTCACGTTATCAATATGATTTATAAAATGACGAAGCGATTCATCAAAGCGAACACGCGCACCAACCGGCATCCTCAACAACAACTGCACATCCTGCGCGCGCCATTTTTCAATTGCATCCATCGTAAAAAAATGATTGAAGCGAAGTACAGAATCACTTTGAGTAAAAGAATAAGCGATGCGCGAAGCATTGTCAATAGCCGCTTTGCGCGATGACCCCTGCGCATAAAATATTTCTACAAGATCAAAAGAATCAGTCTGGCTTTTTACAACATCCAGTTTCACGCTGCGCGAAATTAATTTGTCGCCTGATGATTCAAGATAAAAACCATCATCAATGTTGCGGTAATATTTTCTACCGTAGTTGTAATCGCTCTCACTGTTTTTTGTTTCATCCGTTTCAAGCACCAGGTATTTTGAAGCAGGTTGCTGCAACGGAATTTCTTTTCTGAAACTATCGCGCTCACTGAAATCCTTGAACACAGTAACACCACTGAACAATACAATAACCAGTGCAATAATCCAGATGCCAAGTGCGCTGAGCCCTGCAATGCGCGAACGTTTTTTTATGTTGAATAAAAAACGAATGCCTCCATAAGCAAGCATCAGCAAGGGAATTGCAACAAGCATTACAGCGCCAAAATAAATCCAACTGAACTGCGATGTAGTGTTAAAGATATGATGCAAAAATCCCGGAAGGTGAACAAATGGCGCGCCCACCAATCCAAATAAAGATGCAAGCAAAGCAACAGCAACTATCAATGCGATGAAGACAAAGAAAGCAGCAATTATTTTACCGATGAGCATGAAAATGAATTTGAATACTTCACCGATCACTTCAAAAACTTTTCCGATTGCTGTAGTTGCTTTCGGTCCATCTTTCAAACGTTCTTTTAATCCGTCTAATTCTTCCCGAACATTTTTCTCAATATTCGAAACTGTCACCGGTTCACCGCGCATCATCAATCTGTCAGCAGTTGTTTTTGCTTCCGGAATTATGATCCAAAGAAGAATGTAAATCCAGAAACCTGTTCCATAAAATACCAATGCCCCCGCAAATACCAATCGTATCCAGACGGGATCAATATCAAAGTAAGCGGCAATTCCGCTGCACACACCGCCCACAAATTTTTCGTCAGGGTTGCGGAAGAATCTTTTCTTTAAAGATCCAAGTGGAATGTTTGCCTGAGCTGAAGAAGTTTTTTCTTCCTCCCCTCCCCCACCAAATTCTTCCGGGCGGCCCATCACACTTGTAACTTCGTTTACATCGTTCAGCGTAATCACTTCTCTTCCGTCCTTCATCCGGTCGCGGAACATTTCACCGATGCGGCTTTCAATGTCCTGCATAATTTCATCGCGCCCTTGCTCCGCGCTGAAATGGCTTTTAATTGCGTTGAGATATTTTATCAATGACTCATACGCATTGTCATCAATATGGAACACAGTTCCACCAAGGTTAACTGTTACAGTCTTATTCATTGTTTGTTGTTTTTACAGATGTTGTTTGATTCACTGCCTCTACCAATTCGTGCCAGGTAACACGTAATTCATCTAAGAATTTATCTCCGAGAGGTGTAAGAGAATAATACTTCCGTGGCGGTCCTGAATTGCTTTCTACCCAACGGTAATTAAGCAGTCCTGCATTTTTCAACCTGGTAAGCAGCGGGTACAATGTACCTTCTACTACAATCAGCTTGGCTTCTTTCAGTTTCCCGATAATATCAGAAGTATAAACTTCTTTATGTGAGAGAACAGAAAGTATGCAGAACTCAAGGACCCCTTTGCGCATCTGCGCCTGAGTGTTATCAAGATTACTCATTTTAGGTTTGGGGTTTTAAAATTTAATGTTTGAAGTTTGGACTTTTACGATCAACGTATAAGATTTCTATTTCTGATGCAGTGTCAATGCATGTCGCCATTTTGTTTTGTGCGCAGATGCCTGTTCGGTATTGACAGCATTCAACGTTGCAACTTGCCTATGAGAATCGAGATTCATGCTGATGACTTGTCCTGTGCCTTTTACTTTTACAAAGCTGTCCCCGGTCATTCCTCCTGCATAAATCTTTCCACCTCCATTGATAATCATACCAACGCTTAGTGCCCTCACATCAGCGCTGATAATGCCGGAGCCCGTAATTTTCATTAGCAACATATCAGAGTTTAATGTTGAGGTTGCTCTGATCACCCCCGCTCCATTTACCTGAATCAGGTTTATGTCGTTCATCGTCACATACACATTTACATTACGGAGCGAACCGGCATTGATAATAAGCGCACCATTATTCACCGAAGTTTCTACTTCTTGCGAATTGGCTTCATTACCTTCCACTCGAATCGAGTTAACCTCACCTTGTGTGAGATAAACATTGGCATTGCCATTTAGAATAATTCCGTAAAAACTTTGATCAACTGTACGGATGTCAGAAGATGCAGCAGCGGTTGCATTGCAACCAAGAACGATAGTTGACATGGATACTAACACCAGGGCAACAAGGGAGAGACGTGTTTTCATTGTTTGATAGATTTGAAGTTTATTATTTTTAGATTTTAATGGGTTCTTTGTGTTACCACTTAATTTGCGTGGCAAAGATACTGTTATCAAACAGTACTTTGCAACACATAGTACTATAAATATTTGTTAAAACTTGTAAGTATGCTGATAATCAATTAAATTATTTTAAATAAATTTTTAAAAATACCTTCCTAAAATTCAAAAAGTGACAATTAGTGGTGTTCAATTCTAAAAAAGTTGTCAGCAGGAATACTTTCTCAAGAAAAAGAAACAATTATTTCATTAGAGCAAGAATCTCATCAAACATATTTGAATCATCAGGCGATAAAACGATGCGTTCATTATTCTTGGTATGAATCATAATGAGATGTTTTTTGTTTGTTAAATACCAAATCATAACTCCATACTTCCGGCTATAGAATTTTCCATAGTTCCCGAAAAAATAACCAACGCCTGAGTTGCGAATACTTTTAGCGAGATCACTTTTTCTAAGCAACTCTACTTTTTCAATTGAATCAAATGGAAAATATTTTTCCCTGAGATAGCTCTTAACAACAATTCCTTTTTCTTTTACGAGATAACCTCTGGGAGCTATCAAAAACAAATAGATGAAAACAAGATCAGGAATAATAACGCCTAACAAAAAATAAAACTCGATCGCCAATCTCTTAAACTGCAGGAAGACAGTAAGGAGATTCAATGCAGCAATGAAAACAACTAAGATAGTTGTAAATAGTTTTTGCCGCGAGCCGAGGGATGCTTTGTATTTCATGAACGAAAAATTTCCGGAACTAAAAATAAAAAATATTTCGATGCCAAGTAAAGCTACGATTAAATGTATTTCCCTCGTCAATTATTTTTTTCTTTGCAATGAATTCAATTCATGAACTATTCTCAAACGCTTGATTATTTATTTTCCCGGCTACCTATGTATCAACGCATCGGTGTTGCTGCATACAAAGCAGATTTGCAAAACACAATCGCTTTATGCAAACTACTTAATCATCCCGAGGAAAAATTCAAGTCAATTCATATTGCAGGAACAAACGGCAAAGGCAGTACATCGCACATGCTTGCTGCTATTCTTCAAACCGCGGGATACAAGACAGGATTGTATACTTCTCCTCATCTTAAAGATTTCCGCGAGCGCATACGCTTAAACGGAAAAATGATCCCGAAGGAAGAAGTAATTGCTTTTGTTGAGAAACATAAAAATGAATTTGAAAAAATCGAGCTTTCCTTTTTTGAATGGACAGTGGGGTTGTGCTTTGATTATTTTGCAAAAGAAAAAGTTGATATTGGTATTATCGAAACCGGACTTGGCGGACGACTAGATTCTACAAACCTAATAACTCCGGAAATTTCTGTTATCACTAATATTAGCTACGACCACACACAACTTCTGGGCGATACACTACAAAAAATTGCTTTCGAGAAGGCAGGAATTATCAAAGAGGGAATTCCAGTTGTGATTGGTGAAGGAGAAAATGAAACGCGGAATATTTTTATTCAACGTGCAAAAGAATTAAAAAGCGAAATTCATTTTTCAGATCAAAACAGCCATGCGCAAATCGAAAAAGAAACCGCTGATAGTTTAACAATGGATGTGAGAATGTCCAACGGTGCCCATTTCAAAAATCTTGAGCTTGACCTAATCGGACATTATCAATGTAAAAATATTATCACTGTTCTCGGAACTGTTTCTCAGTTACAAAAACAAGGATGGAGAATCTCAACTAACCACATTTACACTGCACTTAAAAACATAAAACCACTTACTGGATTGAGAGGACGTTGGCAGCGCATTAGTGAAAAGCCGTTGACCATTTGTGATGTAGCGCATAACGAGACAGGAATAAAAGAAGTGGTGAACCAGATTTCAAAAACTCCACATCAGCATCTCCACTTTGTGTTGGGAATGGTGAACGATAAAGATATTTCATCCGTGCTTTCGCTTCTTCCAAAAGATGCCACTTATTATTTCTGCAAAGCAGCCATTCCAAGGGCAATGAATGCGGATGAACTCAAACAAAAAGCAGAAGCGTTCCAATTGAAAGGAGAAATTTATTCTTCTGTAAACTCTGCGCTGAATGCCGCTCAAATATCTACAAAAGGAAATGACCTTGTATTTGTTGGTGGAAGTACGTTTGTGGTTGCAGAAATAGTTTGAAAAAGTAAACTAAAGCAAGCCGATGGAAAAAGACAAGTTTCCAAACTCCTGAAACTCTCGGGGGTGAACTGAGGACAAGGGCTAGAATCCAACCTGTGAGATTACTTGCCATCTGATTCACAGAGCCAGTCAAATCTTTCCAAATACGTACACCTTGCTTGACAAATCTCCTTTGCAACAGGAATTGTTAAAAACAATAAGCCCTTCAATCTCTTGAAGGGCTTGGTTTTACTGAAGTGGGAGTTACTGGGTTCGAACCAGTGACCCTCTGCTTGTAAGGCAGATGCTCTGAACCAGCTGAGCTAAACTCCCTTTATTTGGGGCGGCAAATATAGACAGATTTTTAACCGCACAAAATCAAACAAGATTTTACACCAACCCCTGCGCAAGCATTGCATCAGCAACTTTTACAAAGCCGCCAATGTTTGCACCGCTCACATAATTGGTGAATCCATTGGTAGTTCCATACTTTACACATGTGCTGTGAATGCTGCTCATGATGCCGAGCAACCGTTGATCTACTTCTTCGCGAGTCCAAGAAAGGCGAAGAGAGTTTTGACTCATCTCCAATCCTGATACCGCAACGCCACCAGCATTAGAAGCTTTGCCCGGAGCAAAAAGAATTTTGTTGTTAATGAAAACATCCATTGCTTCAGGAGTGGATGGCATGTTTGCACCTTCAGCAACTGCCTTGCAACCGTTCTTCACAAGCACCTTTGCATCATCGCCATTCAATTCATTTTGAGTAGCGCAAGGGAGAGCAATATCGCAGTTAACTCCCCACGGAGTTTTGCCGGCAACAAATTCACATTTGTATTTGTCAGCATATTCTTTTATGCGTCCGCGTTTTTCATTTTTAAGATCCATGATGAAGGCTAATTTGTCAAGATCAATTCCATCTTTGTCATAAACATATCCATCGCTGTCGCTAACGGTCAAAACTTTTGCACCAAGGTGAATACATTTCTCCGCGGCATATTGTGCTACGTTTCCTGATCCGCTTATCACCACATTTTTTCCTTTCAAGCTATCGCCCATTGTCTTCAGCATTTCTTCGGTGAAGTAAACACAGCCGTAGCCGGTTGCTTCCGGGCGAATTAAACTTCCGCCAAACTGAATTCCTTTTCCTGTAAGCACTCCGGTAAATTCTCCGCTTAAGCGCTTAAATTGTCCGAACAAAAATCCTACTTCCCTGCCTCCTACTCCAATATCTCCGGCAGGCACATCAATGTCTGCACCGATATGCCGAAAAAGTTCGGTCATAAAACTCTGGCAGAAACGCATTACTTCATTGTCTGACTTTCCCTTTGGATCAAAATCGGAACCACCTTTACCTCCACCCATTGGCAGCGTAGTTAAACTGTTTTTGAAAACCTGTTCGAAGGCAAGAAACTTTAAGATGCCGAGATACACAGTAGGATGAAAACGCAAGCCGCCTTTGTAAGGACCAATGGCACTACTCATCTGCACGCGAAAGCCACGGTTAATCTGAAAGCCACCTTTATCATCCATCCAAGGAACACGAAACATGACCACGCGCTCGGGTTCTGCGATGCGCTCCAGCACTTTTGTTTTTTCATAAATTGGTTTGTCTTCAATGAAAGGTAAAACCGTCATTGCCACTTCGTGAACGGCTTGATGAAATTCTTTTTCACCGGGATTTTTTGCAATGATGAGTTGCATGAATGAATCAACTTTTTTCTGAACTCCTTTAGTAAGTGTACTCATAAAATTTGATTTAATATTTAGATATTAGTGTAGTAAAGGGTGGCGAAGGTAAAAAAGGTTTTGAAGTGAGAAAAGGGAACGCCAACCACAATTCCGGAAGTGGAAAATATTTTATTGCCGATGAATTAAAGATTTGAGGAACTTTGCATCCTGAAGATAAAAACGCCAGCGTTTGTGATGAAAAGAAATATTTTATTTTTTGTTTTTGCTTTTACCGTGTTGCTTTCCGACAAAAGCTTTTCTCAATCTGTAAAATGGAGTGCGCCCATGACGGATGATAAAAAATTCCCTTATCTGAAGATTCTTGGTGCAAGTGATGAAGGATATTATTTGTTGAGGAGTAACTTAACCTTCAGCAATGACAGAACTCATTCCGGATTTCGTACTCGAAAATATTTGCTGCAACTACTCGATGATGATTTGAGGTTGCGATGGTCGCAGCCGCTGGTTGCTACATGCGAAGATTGCCGGATTGCTGATGTAGGAATTATCGGAAGCAACGTGGCAGTGCTTTATTCCAAATTCGACAAGCAAAAAAAACTCCTGCAACTTAACATTGAAAAGCTGGACGCATCGGGAAAGAACTCCGGTACTCCTGTTCAACTGCTGGAAATACAAGCTGAGAAGGTGGATGAAGACAATCAACCCGATTTACTTTTTTCTCACAGCGAAAACATGATTGGCTGCGCTATGCGTTCCATTGCAAAGGATAAACATGAACAGCTTTACACCGTGGTTGTGTTCGACACCAATCTTGCCGTACTTTCAAAAAAAGAAATTCAGTTGCAGGTGGATGCAAAACTGTTTGGTCCCATCACATCCGTTATTACTGACGAAGGAAATTTTTATCTGCTCGGCATCGAATATAAAACGGAGAAGCGGGTGAAGAATGCAGGTGAAAGTTTTTACAATCTTGTTTCCTATAACCTGAAAAATGATGTGGTAACAACCAACGAAATTAAACTTGAAAATAAATTCCTCACCGATGTTGCCATTAGTGCAGACAATCTTAATCACAACATTGTGGTTTCAGGATTTTATTCTGAACGAACCACCTACTCTACTGCCGGAATTTTTTATTATTCGCTCAACGAAGATTCGTTGATGCAAACGCCTGTTGTTACTTCAGCGTTCTCACCTGACTTTCTGAAAAAATTAGCTGAAGGCCGTGATAAAAACAATGAGCTGAACAACTATTCAATTGACAGAAGCGTGCTGCGGAAAGATGGCGGAGCAGCCATTGTTGCGGAATCCTATTACATCAGTTCGCAGTCGTACTGGGATTATTACATGCAGACGTGGGTGTATCATTACTACTATCATTACGGAAACATCATTGCATTCTCAATAAATCCGGATGGAAATATTTTGTGGGGCAACGTGATTTCAAAAGATCAGAACTCTACAGATGATGGTGGGTATTTCTCTTCTTATTTTTCTGCCATCGTCAACGGAAAAATTATGAGCATTTACAATAAGTACATCTCCGATCAAAGTTCTGTTTTATTAACAAGTGTTACCGGTGCCGGGCAGCAGGACACACAAAAACTTTTTGAGGAATCAGAGAATGTATCGGTAATTCCCCGCTCGGCAAAACAAGTGGATGAGGCAACCATACTAATGGCTGCTGAACGGGACGGAGAACCTTATCTTGTAAAAATATATTTCTGAAGATAAGGATGAAATTCCCGAATCAGAATTTTTCTTTTCCCAACACCATTATCTTCTGCGAGCCGTGTAATTTATTTTCAGCATCGGTTATCCTGATAAAATAAATTCCGGCATTCATTTCCTGCAATGAAATTTTAAGAGGAGAATGATCGTAGGCAGTTCTGAAAATTTCCTTTCCGAGCGCATTGTAAATAACAAGAGATAAATTACTGCCTGCGGAAAATCCGTTGAGTTCAACAGCAACTTCATTTACTGACGGATTTGGAAAAACTTTCAGTGCCCTGGTTGCTGCCGCCTCCGAAATTCCATTTGTGGTGTCAGGAATAGAAAAAGGAAAACTACAGGCAAGTGTATTATAAAACTGTGTGTACAAATTTAAAAAACCATTGAAGGGAAGAATAAGTGTAGAAACAATATTCATTGTGTGCGGTTGTGGTCCTGCGCTGATGCCGAAATAATTTACTGTCTCTTTGGCAATGGTATCCATCGCTGCATCAAACAAAACAAAACCGGGGTAATCGAAAAGAACTGTAGAAGGATTGGAAACATAAATAGTAAGAGTGTTTGGCCCCAAAGAATCAAACGTGCAGCAATTGATAACGAGCGAATCGCATTGAGGCAGGTTTTGTGCGTTCGCGAAAAGAGAAAGAAAAATGAGTGCGGCAAAGAGTATTTGTTTTTTCATTGGTACTGATTTTATTCAGTAAAGTTATGAAGTTTAAAACAGAGTTGCAATCTAAAATAATGGTGATTGCCAAAAGTAAAAATTGTTGTCTTAAAAAAGACAGGAAATAAAACTTCCGCATGGCTTAAACGATTTGCACATTTCATTTTATCCCGTATTTTTGAACTGTAAAACATGAACTGAAAAATACTGATAACACAACATCCTGCTTTCTCAACTCAAAACGAAAGAGCGTTTAGGCAGTCGGTGTACCAACCCTCAATTCAAAATGGTGCGCGCTGTTATTATTGATGACAATCATTTTGATTTGATTTTGCTGCAAAACCTGCTTGCAGAAATCTGGCCTGAGTTAAAGGTGTGTGCTGTATGCGGAACAGTGGCTGAAAGCATCGCGGCAATTAAAACTCACGCGCCACAACTTGTTTTTCTTGACACTGAATTGCGCAACAGCGAAAAATCTTTTGATCTGCTCGACCAGTTTCCCAACCGCGACTTTGAAATAATTTTTGTAACCATGCACGGACATCATGCAAAGCTGGCGTGTACCTATTTGCCAATTGCATTTCTTGAAAAGCAGGTAAAGAAAGATGATTTGATTACGCTGATGCAACGGTTTACCGCACAGCGGAACGGCCTGACACCCGCGCAGGTAATCGCTTTGATGAAAGAAAATGAAATGAAAGTAATTTCCATTCCTACGGCTGATGGATTTGCTACAGTTGCACTGCGCAATATTATTTACCTCGAAGCGGGTGGAAACTGCACCATCCTTCACATCAATAGTGATGACAAACAGATCGTAGTAAGTTTAACGCTTGGTGAAATGGAGAAGAAACTGGGCAAAACTATTTTCTTCCGCATACACAATAGCTACACGATAAACTGCAACCACGTAAAAAAATATAAAAGAGGAAGCGGAGGCGTTGTTACCATGAGCAATAATAAAGAACTTGATGTGTCAAGAAAAAGAAAGGATGATTTTTTGAGGCGGTGGGAACGGGGCTTGTACCTTTAGCTTGCGTGAAGTTTTTTATTTCTCCTCGCGGATGCTTCCGAATACTTCTTCCAGTTTCTTTTTTTGTTTTATCAGAAACGTGTTCTCTCCATAGGTATTTTCAATAATTATCAATGCTGCTTTATGCGTGTTCATCATTACTTTTCGAAAATCCTCACTGTCTTTCACATCACCTTGTTCAAATTCGAGATACCATTTAAAGAAGGCATTTTTATCTGCGCCAAATAAATTTGCCATGTAATGAGAGGAATAAATCTGCAGCAGCTCTTCTTCGCTGGCAGTAAAATCGCCTGTACCTTTTTGCTCTATCTTTTCTTTCAGCAGTTTCAATTTTTCAGGATCAAACAAATTTGATGTGTACACATGTCTGCTGAAATCGGTGCTAAGATCAGTTAAAAGAAACCGTATCGTTGAAATGGCGGCTAGTGTTAAATAGTTGAAGGGTGCTGCTAAGGGAATAAAAAAGCTTGCTTGTGTTTTCATTGGGAAATTTTTTTTATTTTTTTTTGACGCATTCCTTCATCCATAGAAATGTTTTAGAGCCGCCAGTGCGTCTAAAGGTTGCCTGATAACTGTCTTTCAAAGTTCTTTTTTCAGCTGTTCAATTATTGTTGCGTAGGAAGCGAGCAGTTGGTCAAAATACTTCTTTATTCCTTCCTGTGAAGGTGGCAGCTTGTCAAATTCTTTTTTTACTTCTTCATTAGTGGCTGCTGTTGTTTTAAAAGAATAATAAGACAGCATAAAATTATGCCAAGCATTCTGCATCTCAAAATAATTTTTGTAAACTTCTCTGTAAAACTCAATGAGCATTAAAAAATCCGATTCATACCCATTTTCATCAAACTCATTTAAAAATTCACGATTCAAATCATGACTTTTTATGCAAGCATCATGATCTTCTATAAACTGATTGATTACAGGATGAATTGCATTGAGATTAAAAAAGTTGTGTTTGTTCATAGCGTTCAAACCCCGAAAGGCAATATCATTAGGTCTAGGAAATTCCAGAATTGAAAAGGGTTTTGTTCTTCTGTTTTTAACCTTCGTAGAAAACGCTGCATGACTTTTTAGACTTTAATCATTGCTTTGCCACCATTGGGGTTTCAATTTTACGCACCACCTCTTTCACCTGTTTTTCCTGTTTCAGATTTTCAAATGAGTTCATCAGCTTGCCCGATTTTTAAAAGATAGCTAGCAAGATCGCAACTTTTCTTTTTTGCTGCAAAAAATTCTTCTGTAATTTTTTTTTCACATTTTATCTCTTCTTTTTTACTGTTCTGCCATCCGTACACTAAAATCAGCCATTGGCACACTCAAACAAGCAATTCGTACACTGCCGCTTTTTTGTGTATTCCTAAAAATTTTCTCTGCATTTTTCAGCTTAACGTTTCACCGTCTTAAGTTCTGCCATTTATTTCTCCTGCTCTGCTGTTCATCACTCATTAATTGCCATCCATTTCCTCCACCATGCCATCCATATCTGTAATGAGCACTTCATTCCTTTTGACTAACACCCCCCGCCACCTGTGCAGTACAATTGCCGAATCATTTTACACATTCAAAAAAGATGAGCGCACAACCAATTTCTTCAAAAGCAAACCGCACAAAGCCGTTACTCACTGTGGATGTTTTTCCGGCAGTTGCAAAGAAATTGAAAACACATGCGCCACAGTTTCCGCTGATTCCCAAAAGCAATACATTGCTTGAAACCAGGAAAATTTCTCATGATTCAATAAAAATAGCACATACTGAAATGAGTTCAGCACATCCTTCTGTCGCGCCAGCACGTGATAAAATGAGTTCAGCATCTCCTTCTGTCATATTAGCACATGATAAAATGAGTTCAGCATCTCCTTCTATTACGCCAGCACATGATAAAATGAATTCAGCATCTCCTTCTGTCGCTCCAGCACGTGCCGGAATAAGTTCAGCACATCCTTTTACTTCAGCAGCACGTGATGAAATGAGTTCAGCATCTGCTGAACCTGCCGCGGCACATGCTTTAATGACGGAAGGAGATGAAAAAAACAAATCAGGTTATCTATAAATCAATCTTACATAAATTAAATTTCTAACAATTAAAAATTAAACACAATGAAAAAGTACTATTTACCCACTGGCGATGCGGAGCGTCTTGCATGGCTTACAAATTTTGAAGGTAAAATTTCCGGCTATGCTTCGGGGCTGGGCATTACCGGCACTGAAGTAACAGACATCACAAAATACCTTGCCATGCTAAAGTATGTGTTGAGCATGGATGATGCGGTTATCACCTTCAAGCAGGACGTTACAAAATTTAAAACCCTGCTCATGATAGCGCCCATCGGCAGTGTGCTGGGAGCAGTGCCTGTGCTCACGCTGGGAGCTGCACCTACCATTACGCCTGCGGGTATTTTCACCATTATTGCAGGCATAGTTGCGCGCATTAAAGCAAGCGGCAACTACACCGAAGCCATCGGAGAAGATTTAAAAATAATAGGTGCCGATATTATCATTGACCTCTCCGGACTGAAGCCCGCGCTGAAACTTAAACTGGAAGTGGGCAACCCGAAAATTAAATATAAAAAGAACCGCATGGATGGACTGAACCTTTACCGCGACAACGATGGCAGCGGTTTTAAGTTTTTGAAATTTATTACCAAAGCGACCTACCTTGACGAAGAAGCATTGCCCACAGGTGTAACTACTGCTGTGGTAAAATACATGGGCATCTATGTAAAAAATGATATACAGGTGGGCATACCGAGTGACGAAGCAAAAATTACAGTAACGAAAGTGGTGTGATAAGAGAAGTACAAAGTAGAATGTACTGACACAAAAGTTACAAAAGAAATTACGGATTGCAGAGTGGGCGCGATCCGTAATTTTTTTTGCAAAAATGCCGGGCGAAAATGGAAGTGCCGGGCAGAAGCTGGTAGTAGAGTAAAGAAAAAATCTTTTTCATGCAGCAAATCTGGCGCTGGTTTTCTAATTTTGCTGGCTATTACTAAATAGAAAAAATTATGGAACACATGCCTGAATACCTGCGCGCAGAATATGAAAGAATGCGCCCGGAAATTAAGTATGAAACGTTGCTGCAGTTTTGCAATGAATCTCTTGCCACCCATCCGGAGGATAAAGATTACCTGAATGCGTACGCTGCCATTTATTTAGAATACCTGCGCAGACATGAAGAATGTATAACTCATTGCCGGGCTGTACTGCCAGAAATGAAGGAAGAGGAATGTATTGAAGACACACAGAGGTTTCTCGTTTATGCGCTTAAAGAAACAGGAAAGGTGCAGGAAGCAATTGAAGTTTTAAAAGTAATGGCTGGGCGCGAAAAGAAAGCATCATTTGCAACCCGTGATCTGATCGAACTTTATGAGAAAGTAAATGACATAGACAATGCAATAAAATGGTATGAGAAAACGGCCGCTCAAGGACCGATGGATGCTGAGGAATACAACAAACTCTACTCTCATTATGACAGCAAGCAGGATTACATCAACTCTATAAAATACATGGAACTATCAGCGCGTACCAATACCGATGAGGGCTATTGGGCATGGTGCAATGTGGGCAGGGCATACGCGTTGATGGGTAAACTTGAAGAAGCAGATTTTTATTTCAGAATGTCGATGAAACTCAATCCTGATTATGAATGGCCTCACTATTATTTAGGAATGAGCTATCAGAACAAAAACGATTTTTACAGGGCGCTGCATCATTACAACGAAGCACTTAAACGCAAGCCGCAGTTTCCGGAAGTGCAGAATAACCTCGCCTCCATAAAATTTGAAGATGATGGAGATGTGCAGGGAGCCATTGACCTTTTGCAAAAAGCGCTGGAAGAAAAACCCGAAGGACCAATTGTAACCACACTTTATCTGAATCTTTCGCGGCTCTATAAAAAAATTGCCGATTACGATAAGCACGAATTTTACAAAGGCAAGATGATGGAGTCGTTGGGCTTCCCGGTAGAATTTACGGATGACGAAGAGGGAGATGGGGATGTGCTTAAATAAATACTGACTGCACCTTTATAAAAAGACAGCAAAATAAAAAAGGCATGACTGCTCAGAAACTGGTGGTACAGTAAAGAAAAAATCTTTTGCTGATTATATGGGGCGGGAAAGTGGCAGCAGTTGGTCAGCAGTTATTTGTTATTCAAATTTCAACTGTTATGGATGTTGATATACATCATCCGGTTCCTGAGCACGCGCAGGTGGTGGACTTGGCTTCTCGACCGGAGTAGGTTGCGGATTTCGCTTTTGTTTCATGGCAAGATACCTGCCATATTGATCTTGTGTAAATATCTGCTTTAACTGCTCGTTGAAATGAAGACCTTTTAACGCTGCTGTATCGCTACTATAACGAGCACGATCGCGCTGCTGCAGCAAACCACGCAATTGATTTTCCTGGTCACGACTCAGATTCAGATCATATCGAAGTTGCTGCACTTCCCTTTCTGTGCGCTGTTCCGGAGTAAGCGGCATCCTGCGGGCACCATGCATGGGCACTCTCATTCCCACACCCATGCGCATACGAAACTGCGCATCAGCATTGTTTGCGAAGGTGAGAAAACAAACTGCAAGGGCAAGAAAAATACTTTTTTTCATTTTAGATTGTGTGCAATATAGACTATTCAGAGGTGATTGAGTTTAACGGCTCTTCATCCTAAATATTTTTAAATTTAAAAAATGAGTCGCCAGCATTAGCCGGAGTCAAATAACTTTAAATCTGCATTTGTGAAATCAAGTACGGGAACTTATCCATTTTGCATTTGGTTTCTCATGGAAGAATGGAAAAAAAATTTACAACATGAAGCGCTATTTTTATTCTGTCCCGATTTCAAACTTTTGTGGTAAATGGATACAGTTTATACAGAGGAAAGAAGACTTTATTTGAAAAAGGTTTATGCAATCAATTCCATTGCTAAAGAAACCCACCAGAGGATAGAAAGTTTGAAAACCCAAATCAAAAGCCCTACTTACAGAGGTAGGTAAACGCTCCCGTTTATGGCGATGAAAGAATTCTTCAATTGCAGATCCGTTTCCGCCTTGTAAACTTGCTAATCCCGGTAGTATGAATATTTTTGCAACCTCTTAGGTCGAAATAGTGTATATTTCGCAAAGTATTGAAACTTGCTGCATTTCCTTAATTCCAATGGCAATCAAATTTTTAAAGGGCATGAATGATGAAGAGTTGGCAGGCGCAATGAGAAGCGGCTACCGGGAGGCGCTTGGCATTCTGTATGATAAATATGCAGCAGTACTGTTTGGATTTATTTGCCGCATAGTTGAGAGTGAAGATGCGGCAGAACGCGCTTTGCAATTGGTTTTTGTAAAGGCTTGGAGTGATATAAAAAAGTTTGATGCACAACAGGCGGGTATGTTGAAATGGCTGACGGGTATAGCGAGAATCATTGCGTTACAGGAATTGAAAACCATTGAAACAAAAAAGAATCGGGCAATCCAAACAGAAGAAAACTTCGTAGTTAATAAAGGTTATGGAAGTGTGAAGCCAAAACCTTCTGATGCCTTGTTTGGAAATGACGAAGAAAAAGAAAAAGCGGTGCTGGAGTTAATTTACTATAAAGGTGTTGGCGTGGCAGAGTTGGCAGCACAACTTGGAATGGAAGCAGCCGAAGTAAAATCAACATTGAGAATGGCGGTTCAAAATTTAAGAGGTCTAACCAAACATGAATATGATAGAGGAATTTATTAATTCCGGAATACTGGAATTGTATGTAATGGGCACTGCTACCGCGGAAGAAAGTGCAGAAGTACAGCGCATGGCTTCACTGAATTCTATTGTGCGAAGCGAGCTTGAAAGCATTACCCATGCAATGGATGAGTATGCAAAAGCACATGCTGTGGAACCAGATATTACAGTGAAACCTTTTTTGATGGCAATGATTGATTACACGGAACGGCTGAAGAATGGAGAATTGCCAACTGTCCCTCCCATGCTAAATGAAGATGTGGGCATAGAAGATTTTACTCCGTGGCTTACACGCAAAGACATGGTTCTGGCTGAAAACTTTGACGGCATTTATTTAAAAATAATCGGTAATATTCCTGAAGTAACAACAGCCATTGTGTGGCTCGGAGAAATGGCTCCGCAGGAAGTACATCATGATGAGTACGAAAAATTCCTCATTGTGGAAGGAACATGTGAGATAATTATTGAGGAGAAAATTAAGATGATGAAACCGGGAGATTATTTTTCAATCCCTCTTCATAAAAGGCACTCAATAAAGGTTACCTCTGATATTCCCTGCAAAATTATTCTTCAACGGATGGCTGCCTGAGGCACTTCGAAAATTTTCCTAAATTCTTCCATTGCTTTTTTATTCCTGTGTGAAATAGCTTGCAATATGCGTGAGCAGTCAAAAGCCTCCTCCTGAAATCGAAATTGTTTTGCATTAGTGAAGAAGTGCGTAACTGACATGAGTTATGACCTCACAGAACTAAAAGTAAAAGCCGGCAGTACTGTAAAGGCTCCCTAGTTGAATTCATCTGCGCCTTTCCTGATCATTGTGTGAAAACGCGGAGAAATTTTTTGTGGAATGGAACTACAGCGTACAATCAAGATGAACTGAAGGTAGGCAGAAAAAATTATTCAAGAAGAACTTTTTTTTAAAAAAAATCATAACCCGTGTTTTGTGATACACATGATACGGAACATGAGGAATCGTACTTCTATTCAATCACCAATTTTTTTACGCAGCGCTTTGTGTTGCCAGTTATGGTAACAAAATAAATTCCCTTCGGCTGGTTGCTTAAATTTATTTTCTTGCCGTTTACTGAAACAGCAGCAATATTCTCTTGCAGTATTATTTGCCCCAAAGCATTTTCAATTTTCAACGTATTGAAATCAGTAAGTGATGTATGGCACCGGATAAAAGATTGACCGGAAGATGGATTTGGATAAAGATCGAGCAGCGAGTTGTCTGTAATTTCATTTACCGATTCCATTTCATAAGTTACTTTCAGTTTCGGGTGTAAGGTGGAATCAATGTGGTCGCTGGAAGCGAAAATCATTCCGCGGAAATATGCTTCGGTATCGAGCTTAATCATGAAACCAAAGTTGGTGGCAGGATTGGCAATCATGCCCGCTATCATGGGGGTTACATCAATATCAAGGTAGTCCTCGTGAATGGAACTGCTTTGCACCAGGTTTATTTCGTTTACAGCAGTGGTAGCGGGTTGGTTGTTCCAGGTTACTGTAAATTCATCCCATGCAGAAGTGATTTGCTGTAGCACAGAAGCATTGGAACCCGTAAGTGACGAATGTTCTCCATTACATTCAGGGGAGGTGGGATTGTTGTAGAGTGAGAGCCGTGCATCAGTAACGATTGCAACAGCAGGAATAGCAGTCAGGTCGAACTGAAGCAAACTTCTAATCAGACCAGGATCAGAATTCCATGTCCATGCAACAGATTCAAAACTCTGAAATCCTCCAAGATTGGCATTGGCAAGCGTTGCATCAGAGTTGCGCATCTGTATAAGTGCGTCTTTTCCTATAGCAGAATCGGGTTGAAGAGTAATGACTACTTGCGCTTCGCTGATTTGACGGAGTAAAACATTAAACGCAATAAAAGAGATGAGGTAAATTTTTTTCATATATTTTTTTTTACAAATATATGTGATTCATTGAATCAATAAAACAGGATGAAAATCATTCATCTTCCTTCCAATAATTTCGAAATAAAAGGAGAAAAAGGCGAACAATCCAAAAAGGTGGTTTTTCATCATCTACAGATTTTAAACAAACACTTGCCGAAACTGACCTCCAATCAAAGAATGGTTTTTTCTTTGAAAAATAAAAAAACTATTCGTGTAAGAATCTGTTAATGTTTCTCATTTCGCATAGCAGTACGAGGGTATATTGTCTTCAGAAGATTGTTAATGCATAAAAAAATAAAATGAAAAAAAATCTCGATACACTTTCCAGGACATCAGCACAAGTTATTGCTTTTGCTTTATTTCTTTTTACTGCATTCTCTGTAAATGCACAATCCGCAGTTCCAAGACCTGATCATGTGGTCATTCTTGTCATGGAGAATCACGGGTATGAAGACATTATAGGAAATGCTGCAGCACCTTATATTAACACACTTGCAAATGAAAATGCATCGCTCACTCAATCCTATGCTCTTTCTCATCCCAGCCAGCCGAATTATTTGATGTTATTCAGCGGATCGAATCAGGGAGTTACTGATGATAATGTACCTGCCGGTATTCCATGGAGCGTTCCCAATCTCGGCTCGGCACTTATTCAACAAGGATTCACATTTAAAGCTTATTCTGATGGATTACCTTCCGTTGGTTTTACAGGAACTACATCAGGAGCATACAGAAAAAAACACGCTCCATGGACGAACTGGCAAGGAACAGGTACAAACCACATCCCTTCTTCAAAGCATCGTCCGTTCACTGATTTTCCGACTAACTTTAGTTCGTTACCCGATGTAAGTTTTGTAATTCCTGATCAGAATAATGACATGCATGACGGCACCATTCAACAGGGCGATGCATGGATTCAGACAAATTTGGGTGCATACATAACATGGGCTAAAACGAACAACAGTTTATTCATACTAACTTTTGATGAGGATGATGGGGACAACCTAAATCACATCACTACAATATTTGCAGGTGAAATGGTTCAGTCTGGTACTTACAGTATAGCACACAATCATTACGACATGCTTCGTACTTTAGAAGATATGTATGGACTTACTTATGCAGGCAATAGCACAACAGCAACTGCAATCACCGAGGTGTGGATTCCTGACAATGCAAATGTAATTAAGGAGGTTTCACAAAGTTTTTCATTGACCATAAGTCCGAATCCCTTATCAGAGCTAGCACAAATAAAAATAAAAGGGATCAGTGATCTAAGTGGTTATACACTTTTGATTTTTGACATCCTCGGCAACGAAGTAAAAAATCTGACTGAGGAAATGAAACTTCAAAACGGATCGTTGCTTTTCAATCGGGAAGGAATGCAGAACGGAATTTATTTCTACCGGCTTACTAGTTTAAAACAGGAAGTTTACTCCGGAAAAATTATAGTGAAATAGAAATACAAAAACGCTTTGCTGCTATTCCGTTTGCTTTTGTTCATTCAGTAACGACCTGAATTCACTAAGAACCTCATCAGATGGGGAGCGGAGAGAGATGAAAACTACAGATCCTTTCACCGTGGGAAATGCACAAAGGGAAAGGTGAGCAGCAAAAACAATTCCTGCCTTTGTCCGGCATTTTGACTTCAACTCTACCGAATAATCATTCGAATTATTTTCCTGCAATGTGGTAAGAAGTTTTTTAATCCTTGCGCGGATTCCGGGAAAAATCTTTTGAGCAGGCATTCCATTGATTTCTTTAGGCGTGTATCCGAAAAGTTCTTCGCTGTTTGGATTAGCCGCCTGGATGCTTCCTGCTTCATTAAGCATAATCACCACATCCCTTGATGATTTCAGCGCCCCGGAAAACTTTTGCTCCATTGATCTTAGCGAAGTGATATCACTGATAAGAAAAATAAATCCGGCCAATTCACCTGCATGATTCGCAACAGCGGATGCAGTCATGAGTGTATATACTTGCCCATTATTTTTTCCTGAAAAAATTACTTCGCCTTTCCAATATCCATGCATTAAAATTTCATTGGTGATAAGCAGCCGGTTCTCATTGTGAAAATTTGATTTCAGAACAACGGCACATGATTTACCAAGTGTTTCTTCCAGAGAGTATCCGAACATTTTCTTTGCACCTTCATTCCAGAGAGTAACGGAGAAATTAATATCCGTATAAATAACTGCATCATGCGCCTGGTCTGCAATGCCGCTTAGATAGTCAACTTGTTTCTCGTAAATATTTTTCCTTCTAAATGCACGCAACAGAAGCAAGCAGGATAACGCAAGAATAATAATCACAAATCCACCGGTGATGAAAAACAGTTTCACTGTATTTTTTGCCATCAGTTTTTTATCAGTATTTGATTTAGCAAGCCGGCTATAACATCCTGTTTCAATGCTGCTAACAATAACGCGGATACTATCCATCATTTCGTTACCCCTACCGGTAAGCACCATATTGACCGCTGAATCCATGCCGTCAATCCTTCGAAGACGCACCTGTTCACCAGATTGCACGGCTTTTTCGCTTATAAGAAAGTAAAGCGAACGGATAACTTCCGGCTGAATATTAAACCTAAATGTTTTTTTCAGATTAGTCAGGTTGGCTGAGATGCGTGCGTTGGCCGAATTGTAAGGTTTCAGAAATTCATCATTACCTGTTATCACAAAACCGCGTGCTCCGGTTTCCATGTCGCGAATGTCGTTGAACACAGCTTCAGTTGCTTCCTGCAAAGCAAGAGAAGAACCGAATTCATGACTATTTTGATAGGTCGAGTTAAGGTTGGAATAGGTTGTCCATAAAAAATAACACAGACAGCACAGTGCAATAAAATATCCGGGAATAATTATTTTGTTTAAAGAAAAATTTTTCATGAGACTATCCTTGCTGCATGCCCTTATCGGTTGAAAGCCCTGTCAATTCTGCAAAAGTAGGGCTTACGGCCATTTGGTCAAAAAAAATATTTAGCTCAATATAATATTAGCAGTTATTTTTCTTCTAAAGGCATCAGGTAAATCTTAAAAATGGAAAAAAGAATAGTTTGGGAAAATTGTAACCTGTTTTTTCTTTCTCTGAAAAACAAAGTTTTTTTCCACACGCTCGGTGTTCTCGGTACCTTCGTGCTAAAGAAGATAACATGAAAGAATCAAACTTCAACAGGATGATGAAACTTACTGACGAGGTGTTTGCCACCAGAAATGATCCTGATCAATTGCAGGTTAATGACAAAGTGATTGCAAAGCTGCAGCAAATTCATCCTGCTACACTATCAGAATATAATGAAAGTGCAGGACCTGCTGCTTGGATTCTTGTTATTCCAACTACCACTGAACTTATGAATCTTTTTTTGAATGGCAGTATTTCAGAACAGGAATTGTATGATCGTACTGATCCTGCTATGAAGTACGAAGCGCTTTATCTCTGCTCTGCGACTGTGCTTCCTGAATATAGAGGTAAAGGGCTTGCAAAACGGCTCTGCTATGAAGCAGTTGAAAGCATCCGAGTACTGTATCCACTCAAAACATTATTTGTGTGGGCATTTACTCATGAAGGCAACTTTCTTGCGGAAAGTGTTTCTCAGAAAACCGGATTGCAGTTGAAGAAAAAAACTGGTGAGGATAAAAAATGAAATGAAAAAATTCAACTAGAGATTCGTTGTTTAAACTCCATTGAATTCTTATGCGCTCACTTAAGGTCTCTCAGTTCAGCAAAGACAGAATTTTATCCTTCAGCATTTTCTTTTCCGATTTTGAATGAGTGAGTTCGATGGCTTTTTCAAAACTTGTTTTTGCTTTGGCTGAATTGTGCAGCCGCGAATAAATTTCTCCAAGCAAGCTGTGGTACAGGTAAAATGATTCCAGCTTTTTTCTGTCAGAAATTGTCGTCAATGCTTTCAATGCTTCTTCTGCTCCCAGAACCTGCATTACAGCAACTGTTTTATTCAATTCCGAAATTGGAGAAGGAGAAATTTTGCAAAGCCATTCATACAGTTCAAGAATCCGTTTCCAATTTGTTTTGTCAAAACTTTCGGCAATGCAATGTTCGTATGCAATGGCTGCTTCGAGATGATAAGAGCTGAGTACATCTCCAAAAGCAGCTTTATTCATGTATTCATTTCCGAGGGCAATCAGCTCAACATTCCATTTGCTTCTGTCCTGGTAAGGGAGTAAAACAATTTCTCCTTCGGCAGTCAAACGGCTTTCACTTCTTGCTGAATGAAAACACATCAAAGCCATCAACGCATAAACTTCGGGCACTTGTGTGTGATGATTTTCAATAAGTAACCTGCAAAGCATCATTGCCTCTTCAATCAAATCATTCCGGATCAATTGCTCGGCATTTGTAGAGTTGTATCCTTCATTGAACAAAAGATAAATTGAATTTAGCACAGCATCGGTTCTGTTTTTCAATTCATCTACGGATGGAATACCAAACTTAATCTTGTTCTCTCTGAAAAACTCCTTTGTGCGATACAATCTTTTTGAAACAGTTTCTTCTGATGTAAGAAATGATTTTGCAATTTCCGCTGTAGAAAATCCACAGAGCGTTTTTAGCACGAGCGTGATTTGGTTCTCCTGTGAAATTTCAGGATGACAGCAGGCGAACATCATTCGCAACATGTCATCTTTTA
This sequence comes from Bacteroidia bacterium, assembly GCA_038230515.1. Lineage (GTDB taxonomy): Bacteria > Bacteroidota > Bacteroidia > AKYH767-A > 2013-40CM-41-45 > JAPLDB01. The sequence goes on from JBBRND010000009.1 coordinate 32,879, forward strand.
TTAATTCTTCTTTCCAGATATTTTCCATTGTTGTTGCTAACGTGTATTCAGAGGTGAGCAGTTTTCTCTCTCCATCACTAAAATCATATTGAACGGAATGTTTGTTTCTGCGGATAACATCAATCGCTTTGTTCTTCGCCACACGAAAAAGCCAGGCAGAAGGATTATCAGGAATGCCTTTCAACTTCCAAACGTTGATGGCATCAATAAAGGTTTGCTGAACTACATCTTCGGCTGTCTCAAGGTTTTCAGGTCCGAATATTTTAGTCAAAACAGAAACCATCTTTCCCGCCTCGTGCCGGAAAAGATGGTCGGTCAATTTGTTTATGTTTTGATTGAATGACATTTATAAAAAAAGCACTTAGGAATGTTGAGATGATCCTAAGCGCCTTTGTGGTAAAATATCTTAAGAACTCATTTCTCTAAAACTTCTTTTAAAGCAGTAAGTCCGGTACTCATGTCGCCACCTAAAACTTTTTCCATATTCACAAGAGGTAGCATTAAGTTCATAGGGTAATCCATTTTACCATTAAAACCCCATCGCACTTTTGTTTGAGTTGAATCAATAGCTTCTGTTATAAAATAACCATAATCTGTGGCGGTGAATGGTTTTTTGAACCGTAATTCAAAATCTATTCTGTTTCCATCATCTATTTTTTTTATCTCTTGTTCACCCGTTCCAACTTCCTTGTTCTGGCTATCCCAAGCTGAGATGAATCCTACTGTTCCATCCGTACCCGTATATTTTCTTGGAGCAGCTAAATCTTTCCTGTTCCACACCGAATAATTGTCTTGATTTTTTATCATCTTAACGTAATCGAAAACAACAACTTTAGGTTTGTTGATTACAATTTCGCGTTCCACAGCATAATCTTTTTTCAAAAATATTGCTACGATTAATGCGAAGGCTACAATACCTAAAATTACAAATAGGATTCTTTTTAAAATTTTCATTTGATTCTGATTTTAGTTGTTTGATAAAATAATTACTTCACTTTCATCTTATTGTTCTTTGCATCGTGCGTGATTTCAGCCAACCCAAGCGCTTCCATCAGTGGTGGAATGTAAACGCCAAACCGTCCGCGCAATCCCTTCTTCAAACCGTACCAACCACCAACCGGATTTTTTGCTGAACGCCCCCATGCTTCAACCGTTCCTTCCTTCGCGGGTTTTTGTTCATCTGCTCCTCCAAGATCCATCCAGTCGCCATGCTTCTTCAACATGGAATGTAAGTCGTTCAAACATTTTGCATCGTAAAGCAAAACTGTTTTTCCAACGGTGCATACAATTACTTCCTTTCCGTCTTTTACATCTTTATACATTTCGTATTCTGATGTGCCGGGAGGTGTTTTTAATTTCCACGGATTTTCCTTCATACCTTTTTCTTTTGCCATGATTTTTATTTTTTAGAATTTACTAAATAGAAGATTTTATTTTCATTGCATAAATAATTGCACCGATACCAACGAAAAGATGAATAACAATTGCAGGTACTATCTTGCTGAATTCAAGAACTCCGTTTGATACAGACACAAGATCGGTGCATATACTTATTGCGTGAAGAACGATGTTTGTCATCAGAACAGTTTTCAAAGTAGCTGAATCGCCATGATTGCGAACCATGAAATTAAGAAAGGCGACACCAAGCAACATGCCTCCTATTATTCCAAACATCATGTTTATTGCCGGAGATGTTTCGAGTCCGAAACTTTCAGCGGCTTTTGCAGGTGTAAACAACATCATGGCTCCTAACAGCGCGCCAATGATTGAGGTGATAAGAAAGAAAATTGAGCGTTTCATTATTGTTTATTTTTTCTTTGTTGCTTTTGGTTTCAATGTGTTTGCATAACTAAAACTCAACGCAAACCACGGTTTTAATTCTTTTGTATTCTTAAAAAGTTTTTCAGGAACTGAAACGTATTCTTTCAATACCGTTCCGTACTCAATGCATAAATCTGCTTTATATTTTTTCAGAAATTCTTCCCGCTCTTTTTCGGCAAGCCGCAATCCTAATTCTCCATCTTTGTTGAGAAAGGAAAACATATTTCCATTCCGCGATGTGTAAGGAATAGCTGCTCCCTTACGTTCAATAGCGGGTGAAGAGGAGGTCAAGGCATCATACAAGCCAAGTGTTTCTGCGGAATGATTGCTCTTCTCTTTTTTGACCGCCATCTTTTTCAGGATTTATTCTAAAAACAAAATTGCATTGTTTACAAAACAGTGCAATTTTATTTCTTTAAATTGAAATATGAAAATTACATCGTCATTTCCCGAATCTCCCTTACCTCAACAGTGCCGTTATCGAATTCGAGGATTGGGCAGTCGTTTGAGATTGAAACTGCACTATCAAAAGAATCTGCTTTGCAGATAAGATAGCCGCCAATCATTTCCTTGGCTTCCATGTAAGGTCCATCGGTCACTACTTTTTTTGTTCCGGCAACTAACTTTCCTTTTTCACCTAATGGTTGCGCGCTGACAAATTTTCCCTGCTTCGCGAGGTCTTCTATCCAGGTTGCCCAGCGCTTCATGTGCTGTTGCGATTTTTCGGGAGATTGCTGTGCCGATGCTCCGTCACCTCCTCTGAATAATAATAAATATTCTTTCATCAGTTTATTTTTGATTGTTGTTTGAGGTAAAATTAGTTGTTCGAGTGCAAAGCAATAGTGTTGCCTTCGGTGTCAACAAAAAAAGCCATGTGACCGATGTCGTCACTTATTTTTGTTTTCGGCATCACCACTTTTCCACCTGCTGCTTCAACTTTAGAAAGAGCGTTCGCGAGATCAGGATTGCCGTTGAGATAAAGTTTTACTCCTTCACTGCTTGGCTTGTGCATTTCACTTTTAACAAGCGCTCCTGATACTTTAGCATTTGCGGGCTCGTATGGGAATGTTGCCATGTCCATTCCCATCATGTTTTGCACTTCCATTTTAATTCCGAAAATAGTTTCGTAAAACTTTTTCGCGCGGTTCATATCTGCCACCGATATTTCGAACCAATTCAAACTGTTTTCTTTTGATGTCATTTTGTTTGCTTTTTAAAATTATGAATTGTTTTTTTTCTTGTTACATTTTAAGCCCTTTTTTGAATACCTGTTTTTGCCATTTTGATTCTTTGCTTTTAGTAATGTAACAGATGATTTATACTGCAATGACGAACGTGCCTGCCGGATATGGACAATGATTAAAGGTTTTTTTATCCCCGGCACCCAGTTGTAGCGCGCAAAAATATTTTCGAAGTGTTGCAAAAGTGAGAAAATTGCAACACTTCATGCACTTTCTTCGCCCATAATTTTAAATAACGTATTTGATCTAACCCTTAAATCCAAAAAGTAAAAATAAAAAAACTTATTTATCTAAGGAGTACCAAGGCAAACCACGCCTTGCAGGAAAACAAAATGCAAAAAAGGAAGGGCGGCTACTAAAAACCTCTTTCGGGTATGGCAAAGTGTTTTCAAAATTTTGTAACAAAAGTTCGCAAATTGTTACATTTCATGCTCTTTCTTCGCACCCGTAATTTTAAACAGCTCAATTTATTTAACTCTAAAAACCCAAAAGTAAAAATGAAAAAAGTAATCTATCTCAGAAACACCAAAGCAAACCGCACCTTGGCAGAAAAACACAATGCAAAAAAGAAGGTTGGCTATTACATTATCCTGCTGGCGCTGCCACTGCCGATACACCGCGTTATTGCAGTGCTGGAAATGCCAGCAGGGAATGCAGACCGGGGAGTACGTGCAAAAGATATTTCGGTGGCAGCCGCAGTAAGCACGTATGTTGCGGTGCCACCGGCAACCATTACTGCGCTTAATCTGCTTATTGCAAATTACAACGGTGCCACACCCGCCACACGCACCAATCTTTACCGCCTTTTGCTAAATGGATTAAACTCCTTAATGCGCACGTTTCAAACAGCGGCCGATGCCGACTCAGCAAATGCAATTGCTATTATTGAGTCAGGAGCATTTCGTGTAAAGAATGTTGCCATCAGGCAGAAGCAGGAATTTGAAGTTTCAAACGGATTGATGTCGGGCGAAGTGGATTTAATTGCAGCAGGTGGAAAATCGCATACCTGTCATGATTGGATGTATTCCGCTGACGGCACTATTTTTACCCGAATGGCACCCACTGTAAATGCAGAAACTCATAAAACAGGATTGACGCCCGGCACTTATGCTTACTTTACTCACGAACTTGTAACCAAAGATGGAGGTCAAGGTGTAAGTCAGATTGTAAAAATTATCGTAAAATAGAAGGGATAGAGCCGCATTCGCCCAATCACAGATCTGATTCGCTGAAAATGCAACTTGATTCGTCAAATCACAGACCATTCCTTGCGAAAAATCAACCAGGTTCGCCAAATCAAAGACCTTGTTCTTTGGAAATGTAAGCTGATTCTGCAAATCATTGACCATTTCTGGCGAAAATTCAATCGGGTTCACCAAATCACTGACCTTGTTCGCTGAAAAAGCAATCCGATTCGCCAAATCACCAACCTGATTTGATGAATTAGAGACCGACCCCTATTTTTTCTCACCCCGCAGAGCTACTCGCAGGTGCTTTGCGGGGGTTTTTCCGGAGGAGGTATAAGTACATTCCTACAACCCGATCACTTCACCTTCGCTTGCCGCTCTGTAACCGGATTTCTCCAACTCATTGCGCCCGGTGCTTTCTTTTTTCATCAGTGGATTTGTGTGATTGAAATGAATGAAAATGATTTTCGATTTTTCATTTGAATCAAGCTCCGAAAATTTTTTCATACTCTCCTCCACAAACGGATGCGGAATTTCATTCATCGCTCTTCCCGGCAGTTCACCGTCTTTGTAAAATGTTCCGTCAAGTAATGCAACATCAACTTTTTTGATTTCATCAATGATGCTGCGGTTCCATTTTTCCCACTTATCAATATCAGGAATGAACAACACTTTTTTGTGATGGCTTTCAATCCTATAACCCACCGTTTCAGAAAACTCATCGCGGTGCGGAACAAGTATAGGCGTAATTTTAAGCTCATCATTTAATTGAATGGCTGAATCCGCTTTCAATTCAGTAAGGTTGATGTTATTCAGTTTCACCAATTGGCTCCATGGTCCGTTCGTTTCCAGAAATGTTTTCATGCGCGGCATTGCATACACTTTTTCCTCTTTTGAATTCAATGCTTCTCTGCCCAGTTCCATCAGCCCCGTGTAATGACCGATGTGAGCATGAGTAAGAAAAATTCCATCAGGAAGAATTTTGGAATGATCAGGCAAATAGGTTTCAAGTTTTCTCAATTGAAAAGTAATGTCAGGCGTTGCCTCAATCATCCAGCATTGATTATTTTTTTTGTCAATGATGCCAAGGCAAACCACATTCTTCTTTTCCTCTTTGTGCTGCCAGTATGCTTCGCAACATGACTTGTGGCATCCGATGTGCGGATAACCTCCATCCTGCGCAATGCCGAGAACAGCAATAAAACAGTCGGATAAATCAGCGGGGGTTGTAGTTTTCTTTTCGATATTGTCAGGAATAAATGCCGACAGAAAAAATAAAATAAATGTTAATGAAATGGAAAAGAAGGAACTAATTTTCTTCATCAGGTTTCGCAATGAGGATGCTGTTGCAAAAGTAATCAGCACATCTTTCTTAACGCAAAGTTGCACAAAAAGAAAAAGCCGGTCTTACGGTACCGGCTGGAAAAGAATCAATATTCAAACTTTTCAATTTATACTCAGCTCGCGAATGGCATCCAGCACCGGAACTTTTGTTCCATTCTTAAATGCAACAACAAAAGCATCGCGAAAACCCAACACTCGAAGAGATTGCTGAAGATCGCTCGCTGCCTCAAAAGTTCTTGTTTTGCCGGTAAAGTATTTATAGAAATGGCCTTCAGGGACTAGTTGGAAATCAGAAACACCTTTCAGCTTTTCCTGTCCTTTCAAAAGAGGAAGATCGTAAGTAAGAAACTGCACAGAGAAATAAACTTCCTGAGCGGGAGTTATCTGTACGGTTGCCGGCATTGGTTCCGTCTTTTGCACAGCCACCGATTTTACAATTACCGTTTTCATTGTACTTGCCCACGCTTGTTCCGGCTTAAAAACAGGAAGCATTTCTTCTTTCATTTTTTCCGAAGGTAACTGAACTAAAAATGGTGCCGGAACTTTGCTTTCCAAACGCGCTTGTTTTATTGCTGCTTTTTTTTCTGAATTAATTTCAGACGGTGCGTACTCAAAAGCTTCCACCTCCTGTTTTTTTATTTGCATAGTTGCAAGCAGATCATTTGCCTTTGCTGATGTAGATGCAGAAAATTCAGTAGCTGATGCAAGCAAGGCACTGTACGTTTCAGATAGATCGTGAATAATAACAGAACTGTTAGCCACTTTCTCCATCCGCATTGCAGTTGGCTGCGAAGCAACAGGGTCGGGTAGTTTGAGCGCAGGCACTGTTCTTACCTGCGGTTGAGATGAAGCTAAATTGTCGGAAGATGTGGTTGCACATCCATTCACCATCAGCATTGCTGAAAGAGAAAGAATTGTAAGCCCTGCTTTAGTAATTTGGTTGGTGTTGTACATTTGCATGTTACATAAAATTAAAAATCAGTTTTAGTTTTTATGTCATGAAACTTCGCCTCTGATATTCCATAGAAAAAAAATAAATCAGTAACAAAAATAGAATGAAATGAAAATTTATTCAGAAAATAAGCTAGGTGAAGGTACATTCTGACTTTAGACAAAAACTGTAATAAATAATAAAAACACCCCTTCATTAAGCCTGAAAATTTACTAGTCGAAATTAAGACTTCTCCCGCTATTCTTTAAACATAGATTCAGAAAATTATTCACATTCCAGTAACACACTTTTATCTACTTTCGATCGCTATGAAAACCCTTTATCTTCTTCGTCATGCAAAAGCAGATAGTGACATGACTACCATCAGAGATATTGAACGACCGCTAACCGAACGCGGCATCAATGATGCAAAGTTGATAAGCGCTTCGCTGCTGAATAAGTCATTTGCTCCGCAAAGAATTGTTTCAAGCCCAGCCGTAAGAACCTATTCAACTGCACTCACTTTTGCAATTGCATTTTCCATCAAGCTGGATCAAATTGTATTGAACAGTTCTCTTTACAATTCTTCCATCACCGATTACTTCAATGTTATTTCACAAATTGATGATTCACTTGAATCGGTAATGATTGTTGGACACAATGAAGTGATCTCTGAAACAGCCATGCGCCTGCTTAAAAAAAATGCACGTCTTGAATCACTGAAGACGTGCGGAGTAGTACTAATTTCTGCTGAGATAAATTCGTGGAAGGAGTTTACAACTGCTGACTGCAAACTTGTGCTTTCTCTAAATCCTTCAATGATTAAAGAATTGTAAAAGAGTAAACTGCTTAAGGTGTATTAGTGCTTGCCCACATGCTTTCATTCGCACTGTTGTTGTTTCTATGGGGAGGTTGACGTTCAGCCATTGCTTTTTGTTTCGGAGTACTTTTTTGTTTTCCCTGATACATGTTCCATTGCGTCTGTATTGCAAGCAATTTCCTGTTTGCTTTTATCTGCAATCCCTCTCGCGTCCACAACATAGGGTAACAACTCACCACTTGATTACAACTAATGTTTTTTAAATCTTCCTGCCATGTCTTCCAGCGAAAGCCGTCATAAAATTCTTTCAGATTGCCGTTAAAACAAAAAGAAATAAAAGCAGAATAACTGAGTCCTGTTGATTGCCAGGTTAAACTATTCGGTCCGTAATAAAAAACCCGTCCGGTTGTTTCGAGTTCGTCAATATGTTCTGATTTGATTGCAAACAATCCACCCAACACATCATCAGCAACGAGTAAATAAAACGGCTGGTCATTTCGCTCAGCAGAAAGCTTTCCTTTGTTCCATTCAGGTACACTTCTGTCTAGACGTTTACAACCAGAACCAAGAATGCGAATCCATCCTTCATCAACAAGAATTCCTCCGCTATTGTAAATAAGGGAGCCAAGCATTGTGTTAGTAGATAATTGTGATTGGTACAGCGCAGCATTTGCATGTGCGGAATCCTTTTCAAGAATTTCTACTTTGTTTTTAGCGTGCGAAACCATGGTGGTAATCTTAAACCAACCCGATCCCTGTTCATCAATCAACACATTGAGAGGTTTCATGGTCACCTGTGCCGAAGAGGGTTTCAACTGCACAAGAGAAATGAAAAGAAACAACTTAACGAAGCGTACCATTTTAACCATTGTGAAATAATGATTTTAAATTGTTACACAAGGTTAAAGAAGATTTGGAAGAAATTTAGGATATTACAATCTAGATCTTACACTTTTCATCAGAAAGAGATAAAATATCTGGAAAAAGAGCACATAAGTTGTATTGCCTCGTCAGTTAAGGGGGGGTGGAGAATTAAAATAAAAAAAAATTGTGAGAATAAGGAGTTGTTACTCCTTCATCAACCTCAAGTGTGCTGATAGATCATCAGCAACAATATCAACAAAATAAACTCCAGCAGTCCACGTTGAAGCATCAATGTTTATCAGTTTAGTATTAATTGACATTAGCTTCAGAATTTCTTTTCCCTGAATATCTTTTACACTCAAAGAAATATTCCGATACGATTTTTTTTAGTTCAAGAGTGAATTGATAAGTTGAAGGATTTGGAAAAAACTTAAATTGAGAGGATAAAGGGTTTCCACATCCCCCGGTCTGAGAAAAAGAGTCTAGGTTTTCAAACGCACAGGAATTTCAGAAAAGAAAAAAATTGCGTTCAACAACCTTCATCTAAAAACAAAATTGAATCTGTTCTTTTGACACGTAACAAAAAATTACTTCTTAAAAATTCATTCTAATGAAACAACTCATACTTATTGCCTTTTTTCTATTTACTTCCGCAACAATGTTTGCGCAATCTCTTTCTGTGAAATTAAATAGCAGGCAGCCGAATTTTACTGCAAGAAACGGCTCATTAAACCAAGTGACTTCGACAGTTGATACAGTTAATATTTATGTTAATCGGGCAACTGGCGGAACATTTTATGGTTCGCCTGACGGTGGTTATGTTTTCGGCACAAGTTATTTTTTGGATACTTCCACTGCAACACTCTATCCTGTTACCGATGAAACCGGAATTGAATTTGATGGTATCGGCAATGCGACAGTTACAGATATTTTATTTTGGGCAGGTGCAAAGCAAATTACAGGAACACCGGATATTGTAACAGGGAAAATATACACGGTAGGTGCAGACAGCATGCCAGTTACATTGCTCGGATCCGGCACCATTAATATGATGGATATTGATACTTCTCTTTCTGCACCAACATTTACTGATCTTTCCATCACATCAGGCACAACTAATATCACATCCGATTTTTTTGTTTCGCTTTCATACGTTGGAAATGATGATACAATTGGCTTTTTAAGCACGGCTGCGGGAGATGGCATGAATGAAAAACGCATTCGTCAAAAGGCAAGTGCTGCCTTTTTAGGAACTTGGGGACGCATGGGGGATCTTTATCCTTTCCTTGATGTAGATTTATTTTTTGCTCCCATTGTTACCATTACAGGTGTAGGCATAAACGATCATTTCACCTTGAAAAATGCAACGTTGGAACCCGTGTATCCTTCTCCCGCTAAAGATGAGGTTCATCTTGATTATACCCTGAAAAATAATTGTACAGTGAGCTACTGCCTTTTCGATTTAAGAGGCAAGAAATATTTTGAATTGAAAAATGAACAACAAGCAGCAGGGACATATTCTCAAACTTTTAATACCAGCGGTCTTGCCTCCGGAAATTATTTTCTTTCTGTAAGCATTAACGGAAACACAGTTAACCAGAAAGTAGTGATTGCTAAGTAAGAGTTTCTTAAAAATATTTTAACTGCTATGAGAAAAGCCGTCTCGCTGTCGTTGTGAGACGGCTTTTCTCATTCTATTAGCTTTGTATGTTGCCTTCTTATTGTTTTCGCTTTATATGCTGTACACAATTTTGTTACATACAGGTAACAGCAGAATCACATTGGAGTAACGGTTAGTTAACCGTGCACGGGTAGGTTTGCCGCAATGAAAATCAATTTTCGTGAAGGCATTGCAGTTCTCATTTTGCTTTTGGCGGGGTGCACAAAAGATAGAGTTCCGGATCCCGATACACTTAACCTTTCCCAGCAAGTTATTTAACTTCAAAACTTTGATGGCACTACGATTGAAACATCCGCCTTGTCTGAAGGGTGAAACTCAAGTGATATTACCTATTGGGGAAGCGACAGTTCTAATTTTTCAACCGGCTATACTGCCGGCTAGTGGAGGTCACAACATTATGCTGAGCAATGATAGAGCCATTGGCATTCAGGATACCTTATTTAGCAGCAAGATTTTTACTATTAACTACAAGAACATTTCCGTCACGTAATGTCTGCTGTTTTAATTCTTACTGCTACAGTTTTTCTTTTAAGCACTAATTTAACCAGGAAATTTTTCATTTTAATTTGATTTTAAATTGTTACTTTATATCGTCTTCAGAAATACTATTTTACAACACATCATTTTGCTTGTATCAAAATGAAAATTTTTTTTCAACCACGTTTTTTTTCATTCATTCATCTTTTTTCAGGTTAAAAGAAATGATTCCAAAAACGTGCATTGATTTCTTCACAACAAAGACGGCTCGGATTGCTTCGTGAAAAGCGTGCCGCGGTGCAAGGCAAGCCTGCTTCTGAAAGAGGAAAGCGCGCTTTTGTTCAGTTGCCGCCTTCTCCGGAGCAAAGACGGCTCGGATTGCTTCGTGGAAAGCGTGCCGCGGTGCAAGGCAAGCCTGCTTCTAAAAGAGGAAAGCGCGCTTTTGTTCAGTTGCCGCCTTCTCCGGAGCAAAGACGGCTGGGATTGCTTCGTGGAAAGCGTGCCGCGGTGCAAGGCAAGCCTGCTTCTGAAAGAGGAAAGCGCGCTTCTAAAAAAGGAACTGTGAAGTTTACTTCTTCTTCTCAGTATCATCTTAACATGACTGATTTGCTTGGTCAAAATGTACCGTCAACTGACGGTGCTGCTACCGAAGGCATCAACGTGGTGGATCTTAATCTTAGCTCACTTGCAAAAGGTGTGAACATGATGACAATTTCAATTTCGGAATCAAAAACAATCATAAGAACAGTGATTCAGTAAAAAATAATAATTGAATGAGCGGAAGGCAATTGAAAAAATTCAGTTGCCTTTCTTTTTTGAAAAAACTTCAGGAACAAGAAAAACTTATGGTTAACGCAATATAAATTCCGGGTTAATATTTTGGAAATACTTTTTTAACGTGAATATTTTCTAAAGATTTACTGCGAAAATTGATACAAGTGTAAATTCCTTGTTATATTTACAAAAAACTCAAATATGAAAAAAGAGAATAAAAAGAAACTTGAACATGAACTGATGATTGCAATGGAAACTATACTCATCAGGCACAACAGCAAAGGTATTGACAAAACAAAAAAGGCAATCAAGTTAGCTAGCAAAGCAGTTGCAAAAAAATTCAACAAAGTGTTGAAAGGGCTTGAGGAGAAAAAACCAATTGCAGTAAAAGCAAAAAAGAAAACTCCTCAAAAAACAGAGGGTGCTAAGCGGGGCAGACCGAGAAAGATCACTTTAAACCCTGCTCCTGTTGATTCATTCACACAGCCGCTTACTTCTGTTGAAGGAATGGATCCGAATAATCAATAACTTGCTACCGTGATGAGTAAAAAAACTCCTCTGATCAATCGCGATCTGAGTTGGTTGTCTTTTAACGCCCGCGTGCTACAGGAAGCGGAAGATGAAACTGTGCCATTGATCGAGCGCATGCGTTTTCTGGGAATCTTTTCAAACAACAGGGACGAATTTTTTCGTGTTCGTGTGGCAACAATTCGGAGGATGGTGAAGTGGCCTCACAAAGGTAAACAGATGTTTGGTGAATTTCCCGATGTGCTTCTTGAAAAGCTCCAGAAGATTGTAATCAAACAGCAAAAGAAGTTTGAAAAAATTCATGAATCTATTCTTGATGCGCTGAAGAAAGAAAATATTTTTCTTGTTAATGAAAAGCAACTTTCAGAATCACATGAACAATTTGTAAAAAATTATTTTCACGATCAGGTATATCCATTTCTGGTTCCGATTATGCTGGAGTCAGCACCAAAGTTTCCGTACCTAAAAGATAAGTCCACTTATCTACTTATTAAGCTCACACAAAATGTAAGTGGCAAAAAGTGGAAGTATGCACTTATTGAATTACCAACGGATGTGGTCTCGCGCTTTCTGGTGTTACCGGCAAGCGATCATCAACGAATGATCATTATGCTTGATGATGTAATCCGTCTTTGCCTGAATGATATTTTTTCTGTCTTCAATTATGAAAAAATAGAATCGTACACAATTAAAATTACGCGCGATTCTGAACTTGATATTGACAGCGATATTTCAAAAAGCCTGGTTGAGAAAATTTCAAAAAGTGTGAAGATGCGGAAAAAGGGAATGCCCGTTCGCCTTGCTTACGATGAAAAAATTCCGGAGGACTTGCTCAACTTCTTATTGAAGAAAATAAACATGAGCAAGAGCGAGTACCTCATTCCTGGAGGACGATATCACAATTTCAGGGACTTCATGAGTTTTCCTGATCTCGGAAAAAAAAATCTACGTTACAACATTCCGCATCCCGCTGATCATCCTTTGCTGAAAGATCAAAAAAGTATTTTCAAAGTAATCCGTCAGCAGGATGTGTTGCTTGCTTATCCTTATCAATCGTTTCATCACATTATTGATCTGCTACGCGAAGCATCCATTGATCCGAAAGTAGAGTCAATCAAAATAACTTTGTACCGCGCAGCAGTTAATTCCGGAATCGTGAATGCGCTTATCAACGCTGTGAAGAATGGTAAACAGGTTACAGCAGTGGTTGAATTGCAGGCACGCTTTGATGAAGAAGCAAATATTGCGTTTGCAAACAGATTACAAGAAGAAGGTGCACACGTTATCTTCGGGGTACCCGGGTTAAAAGTCCATTCAAAACTTTTTTTGATCTCCAGAAAAGAAGAAGGCAAAACGGTTCACTATGCGCATCTCGGCACCGGAAATTTTAATGAGCAGACAGCTAAAGTTTATTGCGATCATTCGCTACTTACAAGCAATAAGAAACTTACGGAAGAGGTTGTAAAACTTTTCAGTTTTTACCAGGATAATTTTAAAGCCGGAACTTATAAACGCCTGATGGTTTCTCCCTTCACCATGCGTAAAAGATTTATTCAACTCATAAATCAGGAAATAAAAAATGCAGAAGAGGGAAAACCGGCATGGATGGTTATAAAGATGAACAGTTTGGTGGATACTGAAATGATCAAAAAACTTTATCACGCCAGCAAGTCCGGAGTAAAAATAAAAATGATTGTCCGTGGAATATGTTCGCTTGTTACAGAGTTGAAAGAACACAGTGAAAATATTGAGGTGATTAGCATTGTAGATAAATTTCTTGAGCACAGTCGCATTTTTGTTTTTGCAAATAACGGTGATGAAAAATATTTTATTTCCTCTGCTGACTGGATGTACCGCAATCTTGATCATCGGAGTGAAGTTGCGATTCCGATTTATGATAAGGAGTTGCAAAAGCAGTTGATGACTTATTTGCAAATTCAGCTTAATGATAATTGTAAAGCAAGAGTAATAAATCAGGCACAGGATAATGCATTTCGAAAACACAACAACGGGCTAACTGTCCGCTCTCAAGACGACATTTCTAAATGGCTCACCGGAAAGCTTAACCCGGAAAAAATAATTTCTGCTGCGCAAGTGCAAAAAGAATTGACCACAGTTCTTAACATTGTGCTCTGAAAAAGTTTTATAAACTTAACATTCAAAATGCAGGAGTCAGCTTCATCTTTGAGCAGCGATCAACCCGCTCAAAATCTTTTGCGTTACGCTGCTGTTGATATCGGTTCCAATGCTGTTCGTCTTCTTCTCTGCAATGCAGTGCAGGAACATGGGGAAACTCATTTCAAGAAATCAGAGCTGGTACGTATTCCCCTTCGTCTTGGTGAAGATGTTTTTCAAACAGGACGTATTTCTTCAAGACGTGCTTCGCGTTTTATTAAAACAATGCATGCCTTCAAACTGCTCATTGATGTGTTTGATCCGGTTGCTTATCGTGCCTGTGCTACAGCTTCTTTACGCGAAGCAATAAATGGAGAAGAGATTATAAAGCAGATAAAAAGTGAATGTGGATTAAAGATCGAAATTATTTCCGGAAAAACGGAAGCCGATCTTATTTTTTCCAATCATGTGGAAGAGCATCTTGACAAAAGTAAAAGCTATCTCTACATTGATGTGGGTGGAGGAAGTACCGAGGTTACTCTCTTTCATAAAGAGCAATGTTTGTTTTCCCAGTCATTCGACATCGGCACCATTCGTTGGCTGAAGGGACAGGTAACGAAAGAAAAATGGTACGGCTTCAAAGATAAGATTCGGGAAATAACAAATAATTACCGCTCACTTACTGCAATCGGGTCCGGTGGAAACATCAATAAGATTTTTAAAATGCTTGACCGAAAAGACAAGCCCGTTCCGTTTGTAAAATTGAAAGAACTGTACGATGAATTAAAAATACACACGATTGCTGAACGAATGGAACTCTGGCAACTTAATCCTGACCGTGCAGATGTAATTGTTCCTGCAGCAAAAATTTTTCTCGGCACTATGAAAGCAGCACAGATCGAAGAGATTATTGTCCCACAGATCGGACTCTCTGACGGAATCATTCACCAGTTGCATGAAGAGTACAAGCAGGGAATGGTGGCTTAGTGGAAGTCAGAAATGGGTTGTTGTTATTTTTCTATTTACATCAAATTCAAATTTCATTTCCGAAAACTTAACACAAACTTAATGTGATAGAATTGGGTTGAAGTTCCATTTGCTTTAAGTTTACGGTTTCAAACTTAATCTCTACTGCAAATGAAAAATGAAGCCGACACTTTGATTTGGGATAAACTTAAATCCTCTGCACTTTTCAGAATGAGCGGAACTGCTTTCAATCTAATTAAAGAAGGAAAAGATAAACAGGCGCGTCTTGAATTCCCGCTTGAATATTACCTCATCAAAAAATATCTTCCGAGTTCTCTCGATGAGTTGACTTCTCTTTTGAGTAGAAAATTAAAAGTATTCTGATTTTTCAGTAAGAACGAGAGTAGTAAGAGATCAGGTTTAAAAAAGCAGTGATTGATTTTGCTGCTGAATATTCTGCTCAACAGACTATATCCTCACCAGAAACGTTATTTCACGAAAAGAGGGCGGGCGAATGTGTGAATGATGTAACTCTTTTCTAAAGTTGTGTAACTTTTTCGGTATCATACGACTCACCTTTGTCGCGTAATAATTCAGTTACAAACTAAATACAAACAAAGTGAAAAACAAATCAATCAATCTTATTCTCGCAGGAACAATGTTTCTTGGAGTAGTAATGACAAGTTGCGAAAAAGATCCGATTACTCCTGCAGACGATTCGAGCGCAGCAGTTTCATTAGAAAATCAAAGACTGCAATCTTTACTACTGTCAATTCCAACAGTTAATCTCGGGCTTGCGGGTAGATTCGAGATACTTTCTAAAACAGGAGTTACCGATGTATATCCTTCTCCAATTACAGGTGATGTTGGTTCAAGTCCTATTACAGGGGCTGCAATTCTCGTAACTTGTGCAGAAGTGACCGGTACTATTTATTCCGTAAATGCTGCGGGACCATTGCCATGCAGGGTTACCAATGCAAGCAGGTTAACAACAGCAGTTAGCAATATGCAAACTGCCTATACAGATGCTGCCGGACGCACCAATCCGAATTTCTTAAACTTAGGTGCCGGAAATATTGGTGGAAGAACGCTTACAGCGGGCTTATATAAATGGACAACAAACGTTATCATCCCAACAACGATCACTATTTCAGGAAGCTCAACAGATGTGTGGATATTCCAGGTTTCAGGAACACTGAATATGAGTTCAGGTGTGAATGTAATATTACAGGGAGGCGCACGCGCTAAGAATATTTTCTGGCAAACAACAGGAGCGGTATCTTTAGGGACCACAAGTCATTTTGAAGGAAACATTTTAAGTCATACTGCTATTCATTTGCTTACAGGAGCATCAATAAACGGGCGCTTGCTTGCACAAACTGCAGTAACGCTGCAAAAGAACACGGTTAATAAACCACAATAAATTAAAAAGATAAATGATCAAGAGGCCGGTTCCGTAAGGAGCCGGTCTTTTTTATTTCCTCATCTGGATGATGATATTAGGGGTGATGAAATAGTGCATCCGCGCTTTGTTCGGAATATCGGATGTAGTTGACAGTTGGTGAAGCCCCGGACGGAAAAGGTGAAGAACTCAATCCAACTTGAGCACAGCAAGAAATGCTTCCTGCGGAATCTCTACGTTGCCTACCTGGCGCATGCGTTTCTTTCCTTCTTTTTGTTTCTCTAAAAGTTTCCGTTTGCGGGAAATGTCGCCTCCGTAACATTTTGCGGTTACATCTTTGCGGAGTGCCTTCACTGTTTCGCGTGCAATAATTTTTGAGCCGATGCTTGCCTGTATTATGATTTCGAATTGCTGGCGCGTCATGAGTTCTTTCAGCTTCTCACACATCTTTCTTCCGAATTCCTGTGCATGACTGCGGTGCACGAGCGCGCTGAGTGCATCCACGGGTTCTGAGTTGAGCCTGATGTCGAGTTTTACGAGATCGCTTTCGCGGTAAGCGAGCGGATGATAATCAAACGAAGCATATCCTTTTGAAATGCTTTTGAGCTTGTCGTAAAAATCGAAAACAATTTCAGCGAGGGGCATGTCGAATTGCAACTCCACGCGATCGGTAGTGAGGTAATGTTGCCCAATGATGTTGCCGCGCTTGCCGATGCACAACGTCATGATAGAGCCGATGAATTCACTCTTGGTGATGATCTGCGCTTTGATGTACGGCTCTTCAATGCGCGCGATGTAGTTGGGTTCGGGCAGTTCGCTCGGGTTGTGAATTTCTTTTACTTCTCCGCTGGTGAGGTGGGCTGTATAATTTACGTTCGGCACGGTGGTAATTACCGTCATGTTGAACTCGCGTTCCAAACGTTCCTGAATGATTTCCATGTGCAGCAGTCCGAGAAAGCCGCAGCGAAAACCGAAGCCAAGTGCTGCCGATGCTTCCGGAATAAACACGAGTGATGCATCGTTAAGCTGCAGTTTTTCTATTGACTTACGGAGTTCTTCGTACTCATCGGTATCAACGGGATAAATACCAGCCCATACCATTGGCTTTACATCTTCGAACCCTTTGATGGCTATATCGCACGGGCGATCCACATGCGTGATGGTATCTCCCACTTTTACTTCTTTCGCTTCCTTGATGCCGCTGATGATGTAGCCAACATCCCCAGTTTTCACAATCTTCTGCGGTGCTTTCAAGAGTTTAAGCACGCCAATTTCATCTGCATTGTATTCCTTTCCTGTGTTCACAAATTTTACGTGATCGCCTGAACGGATTTCTCCATCCATTACTCTATAATACGCAATGATGCCCCGGAACTGGTTGAACACACTGTCGAAGATCAATGCTTTGAACGGGGCTTCAGGATTTCCTTTGGGTGCAGGAACTCTTTTGATGATGGCTTCCAGAATATCATAAATGCCGATACCGCTCTTTGCACTTGCAGGAATAATTCCTTCGCGATCGCAACCGACAAGATCAACGATTTGATCTTTTACTACTTCAGGATTGGCGCTGTCGAGATCAATTTTATTGAGGACGGGAATAATTTCCAGTCCATGTTCAACAGCCAGGTAAAGATTGCTGATGGTTTGCGCCTGTATGCCTTGTGCCGCATCAACAACTAGCAACGCACCTTCACATGCTGCTATGGCGCGCGATACTTCATAGGAAAAATCAACGTGACCGGGAGTGTCAATGAGATTGAGAGTGTATTTTTCTCCATGCAACTCATACTGCATTTGTATTGCGTGGCTCTTGATGGTGATACCGCGTTCGCGTTCAATGTCCATATCATCGAGCACCTGTGCCTGCATTGCTTTTCCGGCAACGGTGCCGGTATATTCAAGCAAGCGATCAGCAAGCGTGCTTTTTCCGTGGTCAATATGAGCGATGATGCAAAAATTTCTAATGTTCTTCATGGGTACGAATAACGAATGATTACGAATTTACGAGTAAGAAGCGTTATCCGTTAATCGTTATCAGTTATACGGAACAGCCGAAGTAGTTGAGAGTTTGAACGAAGCTATTGCAAACTGCCTACTTATTTTTAAAGGGCTGCAAAGCTACACTTTTAGAGGGAAGGAGGAAATGTTTGAGAAGAAGAAACTAATAAAAATCAGTGTAGGAGAACTGATAAACCCAAGTTGAGTCGCGGAATCATAATCAATCCTTGGTTCCGGCTTCCGGCAATTGCATTCACAAATTTAATATTAGGTCCCAGTATAACTGTGCGACCGATTGCCCATGTTTTTGCAACGGAAATTCTTATTCCCACTCCTGAAAGCCGTAACGCCTCGGGTGACTGTGCGCCTGCACGTATTGACCAGTCAAAACGTGTATATCCGAGTCCTGCTGAGAGAATAAAAAAGTGTTTGAACTTTTTTGAATCACG
Organism: Bacteroidia bacterium; assembly: GCA_038230515.1. Taxonomy (GTDB): domain Bacteria; phylum Bacteroidota; class Bacteroidia; order AKYH767-A; family 2013-40CM-41-45; genus JAPLDB01. Next base: position 51,480 of record JBBRND010000009.1, read on the forward strand.
GAATAACAGGAACTCAGGACCGATGTACAACATGCCCAGCGCCATTTTTATATTCACGTAATGAATAATACTTCCCGTTGCATCTCTTAGTTCAAGCTTTTCAGCAAAAGCGCTGTTATGATTTCCATCAATTACAATTCCGATAAAGGAATGCGGGCGAAGCCGATAATGGAAGGAAACATTGTAGGAAAATCCTACACTGAGTTGCCTCAGAAAATCTTTCTCTGAAGATGTTGCGTTGCTGTCAGGTATAAATGGTGTGTAAGAAATCTGCGCTCCGCCCTGAAGCATGAATGCGTTTGCCATCACATCCTGCGCCCGCTGGTTCATCATGGCAGTACTGCGATCCACTTTGTATAGATTCATTCTTGATTCGGTAATTCTTTTCTTATTGATACCGCGTACAAAATATTTCCCGTAGTAACTGCTGTCCACATAAAACATGTAGCGCTTGGTGGTGTAGATTACTTTTTTGTTGAGCGTATCTCCGAATTGAGTTATGATTACATCCTGCGCCTCTGCAAACGATGCGATGAAAAGAAAGAAAAAAAGAAGCAGATATCGGAACTTCATGGAGCGCAAAGCTAAGAGAAAATGGAATGATATAGTTTGGTGAAAATTCAAAATAGGCAATGACATTTTAATCACCACTTTCGCACGTCATAAATCTTCTTTATCTTTATCCTTCAAATATTTCTTCCAACACCTACTTAATCATCTTCAATGAAAAAATTTACTCTACTCTCCTCCGCAATTTTATTTCTTTTTATCGCGGCAAGTGCGCAGCCGTATATGAACCCGAGCATTCTGTCAACGCAAGGACACAAAACAAATCTGCATGATGTGCAGCGGGCATTCAATCAATACTGGAGCACGCGCGAGCCGAGTTTGGTAGAAGAAGAAAATGCTGAACAAGGCGGCTACCAGCAGTTCAAACGTTGGGAGTGGTTCATGGAGCAGCGAACTTTTCCGTCAGGAAATTTTTTCAATCCCGAAGTTCTTTACAAAGAATATGAAAGGTACAAACCAAATTTTAATCAGGAGCACTCTGGAAGATTTGCTCAGGGAAATCCAAATACCGCAACCGCCAACTGGAGTTACCTCGGCCCAAATCAGACACCCGGAGGCGGTGGAGGTGCAGGCCGCATTAACTGCCTTACATTTGATCCCAACAACAGCAATACTCTCTACATCGGTGCTGCCTGTGGCGGTTTGTGGAAATCTACCGATGGCGGCACCACCTGGAGCTCAAACACGGATCTGCTTCCTTCACTCAGCATTTCTGACATCATCATTGATCCGATCAATACAAACATCATGTACATCTCCACCGGTGATAAGTATGGAATATACTATGGCTACCAAACTATTGGTCATTACAGTGCCGGTGTTTTAAAATCTACTGACGGTGGCAACACCTGGAATCAAACAGGACTGAATTACACGCAGGCAAACATTACTGTTATTCAGCGATTGATCATGAGTCCGACTAACTCCAGTGTGTTTTACGCTGCAACCAACAATGGAGTTTATACTTCTACTGATGCTTGCGCTACCTGGACTCAGCAACTTGCCGGTCTTTATTATGATGTTGAATTCTGCCCAAGCAACCCGAGCATTCTTTATTGTGGTGATAGCATTACAGTTTACAAAACCATTAATGGCGGAACAAACTGGAACCCCGTGCCGGGCATTACATCAAGCGGTCGCACTTCAATTACGGTAACTCCAGCCGATTCGAGCGTGGTGTATGTGTGGAGCGTAACCGGAGGATTATATTTCTCGAATAATTTCGGAGCATCATTTTCTGCGCGCACCGATCCTGCAGGATCAGCCGGTCCCTATGGATATTATGATTACGTGCTTGCTGTTTCTCCCATTGACAAAAATATTTTGTTTGCCGGTGGCTTAAATGTAGCTCTCAGCACCGATGGCGGAAATACATGGAATGCGGTTTCCGATTGGGCGGGCTGGCCCAATGCAAATTATTCTCATGCAGATAATCATGATTTGAAATTTGCTCCAGGCACCAGCCAAACAATTTATTCAATGAATGATGGAGGTATTTTTAAATCAACCGATCAGGGAACTTCATGGGCTGATCTCAGCAACGGGCTTCCCATCAAACAATATTACCGGCTTGCATCTTCCTACCAAACTCCCTCCATTATATATGCCGGTGCGCAGGATAACGGAACCGATCGCGTGAACGGTGCAACATCCTATCGCGTGAATGGTGCTGACGGAGAAAAATGTCATGTTGATTATGGGGATGATAACATCGTGTTTGTTTCCTCTCAAGGCGGATACTTTTTAAAATCAACTGACGGTGGAAATACGTTTGCCGGAATGTCTGCCTTTGGCAGCGACTGGACTTCGCCTATGATACAGGACCGGAATTCAAATAACATTATGTATATGGGTGCTACCAATGTTTACAAATCAATGGATACTGGGGATAGCTGGACTGACATCTCCGGCTCGCTTGACGGCACGGCAGTTTACTCCATCGAAGTTTCCTACTCCGCACCCAATACAGTTTATGCTGCAACGTTTGGTAACATCTTCCGCACTACCAATGGCTCTACCTGGACAAATCTTACGGGAACCTTGCCAGTCAACCAGGCCGCACTCACAGGCATAGCCGTTAGCGGAAACAATCCCGATGTTGCATGGGTTACCTTTTCAGGATATACTGCCGGAGAAAAAGTTTATCAAACAGATAATGGTGGCATAACCTGGTTCAATGTTTCAGGAACATTGCCCAATATTCCGGTCAACTGCATTACTTATCAAAACAACAGCACAGACATTCTTTATATCGGCACTGACTTTGGAGTGTTCTGGAAAGACGGCACCATGAATGACTGGCTGCCTTACAACACCGGACTTCCGAACGTAATCATAGATGAACTGGAAGTTTATTATCCCACCAGCAAACTGCGCGCTGCTACATACGGCAGAGGGCTATGGGAAACCGACCTCCAGGTGTCCACATTATATGCTTCCGATTGCGGAGTAGGAGCAATTATTTCTCCGGCAGGAAATTCGTGCGATTCTGTTTTCACTCCTGTCGTGCGCGTGTACGATTACGGATTAGACTCCCTTCATTCCTTTGTGTTGCATTACCGCCTCGATGCGCAGGCATATCAAACCTATACCTGGAATGGCAACCTTGCTTCGCTCGATCATGTTGACATTACACTTCCATCGTTTACCCTCTCAAGTGGCGCTCATACCTATAATGCCTATACAAGCGATCCTAACACAGTTAATGATCTGAATCCGGGAAACGACAGTCATACTTCATCGTTCAGCATTCTTTCAAACCCGGTAACAGTGCAGGCGCCCGTTATCGAGGGATTTATCAATCCGGCATTCCCGCCAACGGGATGGACGCTTGAGAACTCAAGCAACCTATGGTCGCGCTCAACCGCTGCCGGTGGCTATGGCACGTCTCCCGAATCAGCGATGGCAAACTTTTGGGGCGTAACAACGGGAAGCGATAAAATCATTTCTTCCTATATTGATTTCGCAAATCTTGTTCCGCCTATCACGCTTTCTTTTGATCTGGCGTATGCGCCTTTCCAAACCACCGGCTATGATGACTCGCTGGTTATTGATTTATATAACGATTGTGATATGACGAGTGCAAGAGTGTATGCCAAAGGAAGAGACTCGCTCGCCACCGCTCCGTTGGCAGGTTCTCCTTTTACTCCTGCTGCCAATCAGTGGAGAACGGATGTTGTAAACCTCGATGCCTTTGCCGGACATGCGCCTCTTGAAATTCGCTTCATCGCAATATCAGCGTATGGCAACGATCTATGGCTCGACAATATAAACCTGGCAGGAACCCCGCTCGGTGTGAATGAAAACAAGCGCACTGAAAATTATGTAAACGTTTTCCCGAATCCCGCTTCCGGAAAAGTATATGTGGAGGTATCAGCATCGCACACAAAAAATGTTTCGGTGATGGTGGTTGACATGCTCGGCAACAAGCTCAAAGAGATTCGCGATGCTTCCTTCATCGGATTGAACCGATACCCGATTGATCTTACCGATCTTTCTTCCGGAATTTATTTTATTAAAGTGCTTGCCGGTGATTTGAATACAACGCAGAAGATAAATGTGATCAGGTAATCTGTTACTAATAACCCATTGTTCGAATAGCGAAAGGTTGCGAATTTGCGAATCATAAAACGGGATACGAAACTTTGCATGGTTTCGCCATTCTTGCCATCCGGACTCGTTGAAAAAAAGTATTTTCTTACATCGAAGTGAGACATAAATAGATGTGCTATAAACCGCTTTTCTTTATTTTTTATGTATTTTTGAATATTCAGCATTCGCAATCTGGGAAAATCTTACAAAACCGACATCCAACTCATGTAAGATTGAGCCGGAAAAGTGGGCAAAAATGATGTCTCCGATGGTGTGTCGAGGGGTCAACCTTATAAGGTCGAGGGGTCTCCGATGGTGTGTCGAGGGCTCAACCTTATAAGGTCGAGGTATCTCCGAGGGTGTGTCGAGGGCTCAACCTTATAAGGTCGAGGGGTCTCCGAGGGTGTGTCGAGGGGTCAACCTTATAAGGTCGAGGGGTCGACTTAGGTATGTCGAGGGGTCAACTTATACAAGTCGAGGGGTCGACTTATACAAGCCGAGGGGTTGACACACATAAGCCGAGGGCTATTTTTAAGAGTTTTACCGTGGGCTCGCTTCCTGACACGTAGGGATTTTTCTCGTGTTAGGTGGCGCAAGGTATCTACCACTGCAAAATTACAGGAGATTGCGCGATAAAATATATTGGAAAATTGTTGATAATCAGGTAAATTTGCAAACATATTGTTTAAGAATATGAGAAAATGTACTCTTTTCTACATTATTTTTACACTCTCTATTCAGTGTGCTTTTTCTCAAAAGAGAGATAACATTTGGATGTTGGGTACATATTCTACCTACGAAAACTATGGGATTGACTTTAATGTGGGAGTCGCGGATACCTTTGCGATTACGCGAAATATGAATTTTTATTTTAGTAATGCGAGTATTTGCGACACAAACGGACAAGTTCTTTTTTATTCAAATGGGGATTATATTGCTAATCGACTGGACGATAGTCTTCAGAATACTCAAAATTTTAATCCGGGTTTTGTCACCACTAACTATCAAAACGGTATTTGCATATTTGACGGACTGCTAATTTTACCAAAGCCGGGCAACGCTAATAAGTATTATATTATACACGAATCCGCTGAATCTATCTATATTGACACTATAGTTGCCCTTCACCCGCTAAACTTAAGTTTTTCGGAAATTGATATAAATTTAGATGGTGGATTAGGCGGAATAATTCCTGGGAGGAAGAATGTACATCTTGTTGATGATACCCTTACTTACGGTAGGGTTGCGGCCGTAAAACATGGAAATGGTCGGGATTGGTGGGTTATAGCACATCGTTTTAATTCTACATTGTTTTACGAATTTCTTGTCACCCCTGATTCTATTTATGGTCCTTATATGCAGAATGTTGGAATGTTTAATCCGCATCTAAATTATTATGGACAAGCAATTTTTAGTCCTGATGGGGACAAATATTGCATTCAATTGGATGATACTGCACTAAATTTATTTGATTTTGATCGCTGTACGGGAACTTTATCAAACTCAAGAGTTATTTCAGTTACAGATACAGTAAATGGGTCAACTTTATTGGCTGCCATTGGTTGCGCTTTCTCCCTTAGTGCGAGATATTTATATGTTTCAAATGTCGCAAAAATTCATCAATTTGATACTTGGTCTGGAAATGTTCCTTCAACTAACGAGGTCGTAGCCCAGTGGGATACTTTTTATTCTCCGGGAGAAACTCTTTTTGATGTAATGAGATTAGGCCCAGATGGAAGAATATATATATCAACTTATGTCGGAACAAATATTCTTCATTACATTGAATATCCTGATTCGGGCGGAGTAACTTGTAATGTAGTTCAAAATAGTTTTGTTACCCCTAGTTATAATACATTTAGCTTTCCAAATTCACCAAATTGGGATTTGGGTCCCTCGCTAGGAAGCGGCTGTGATAGTTTGATAAATATAACGCCAGAAGTGGCAAGAGATAAATTAAATATTGTCGTCAGCCCTAATCCTGCACGAGAAAGTTTTTGGGTAACATACGATCTTCCGGTAAATGAGAAAGGAGTGTTTGAAATTTATGATGCGCTTGGTAATAAAGTAAAGCAGTATCTGCTGTACGGGTATAGTAAAGGACTTCTGATACATGCTGAAAACTTCAATGAAGGAGTTTATTTTTATAGGGTCAGAATTAAGGATGAAATGGTGGCAAGTGGAAAGATTATTATCATACACTAAATTTCCCTGCTGGCATTTGTTGTGCGTTGGCTTCGTGTGCTCCTCACCTGCCACTTCAGGTTATGCAAGTGTCAGGTCTCCGCGCTTAAGCCATCACACGAAGACCCGTCAGCAATGAATATGCCGAAATAAAATTAGAATTATAGATGACAGTGCTGCTTCTATTCTCTGCAAACGTTGCCACCTGACACGAGAAAAATCCCTACGTGTCAGGAGGTGGGTTCACAAGTCTTAACAGAACTTGAAGCCGATTTGGGCTTGCATCTTCCTATTTTAGAAAGCCCGCTACACTTTATTATATATGTAACAGCCGGAAATGAAAAAAGGAAAGGTTATTCTTTGATGAACTTTTTTACGAAACTGCCGGTTGGAGTTTGGATGTTGATAAAATAAATACCTGAAGAAAGAGCAGAAATGTCTATTTCTGATTTAGGTTTTGATATTTCAGATTGCAGTGCTCCAAGTGTACTGAAGATTTTTATTTGCGTGATAGGTTTGTTTGAGGATATGCGAAGGTTAGTGCTAACAGGGTTGGGCGAAAGAGTGAGAGTGTTTTCTGTGGTTGGTTCATTGATGCCTGTGTATTGTGTGCTATCACAAAATTTTATTATCCAATAATCATGAGTTGCGTTAGTTGTGTCCAAGTTGGATTGCGTTTTGTCTCCGCCAATGGAGCCAGCGGTATAATTAGCCATTACATAACATCCATCATTTGATTCAATTGCTATACCTGCTTCATCACGATGAGCTGCCGCTGCATTTGTATGCAGAGTTTTGTCCCATTGCTTGTTTCCAATAGAATCAGTTTTCATTACCCATGTTTGTACATAACTAAGATTGTTTTCTGCTTTATCACAACTAATATTGGAATACGAATACCCCCCTAATAAATACCCTCCGTCAGTAGTTTGCTGCAAAGAATAAAAGTAATCCGAATTCGAACCGCCATAATCCTTATCCCACTGCTTATTACCTTGTGAATCAATTTTAATAATCCAATAATCTGCATCAGTTGTATCTCCGCATGTATTTTGAGTTTTATCACCACCAATTTGTGAAGAAGATGTACCACCGAGAATATATCCTCCATCTGTGGTTTGTTGCAAGCATGAAAAAACATCAATATAATTTCCACCAAAATCTTTATCCCATACTTTAATTCCAAGAGAATCTGTTTTGATAATCCAATAGTCAGGATACCATAAACCACCCCACAAAAGTTGTGTTTTATCGCCTCCAATACCCGATTCTGATATACCACCTAAAATATAACCACCATCTGTTGTTTGCTGAATAGAACAAAGGTCATCTCCTGCAAATCCGCCAAAATCTCTATCCCATTGGAAGATGCCGTTAGAATCTATTTTAACAATCCAATAATCCGTTTGACCCCAGCAAGCTTGGGTTTTATTACCGCCAATTCCGGAAGCAGAGGAGCCACCTAATATGTAACCACCATCCCGAGTCTGTTGTATAGAATAAAGTGCATCTCCATTTATTCCGCCAAAATCTTTATCCCATTGTATATTGCCAAGGGAATCTGTCTTTACTATCCAATAGTCAGAAAAAATACCAGTTGTATCCCAGTTTGCTTGAGTTTTGTTTCCGTTAATTCCAGAACCTGTATATCCTCCGAAAATATATCCCCCGTCTGAGGTTTGGGCAAGGCAAGTAAAATAATCATTCGCAGTTCCGCCAAAGTCCTTATCCCATTGTTTATTTCCAATTGAATCAAGTTTTATTATCCAATAATCATAATCACCAAAACCGCCCCATACAGTTTGCGTTTTGTCGCCTCCAATAATTGAATTTGAATATCCGCCAAGTATATATCCCCCATCCGAAGTTTGCCTGGCAGCAATTAATGATTCATCTGTTTTGCCTCCAAATCTGAAATCCCATAGCTTCATGAGAGAGTTTTGAGCTTTTGAATTGTAAGAAAAAAGAGAAGCGGCAATCATTGCAATTGCTGTTGTAATATTTTTCATCACTCAAGGTTTTGTACTTTCAACATAGAAAGCAGAAGTAAAAGTAATGAAAGAACCCTACCAACTTTTTTATTTCTGTGTTGGCAGGTGTTGTGCGTTAGCTTCGTGAGCTGCTCACCTGCTAATTCAGGTTATCCAAGTGTCAGGTCAATCTTGCACACAAAACCTCTGGCTCTAAGACCAGACACCGCTGATTGATTCGCAAATTCATCCGCCTTCGCAGATTCGCTATTCGCACAATAAGTAATTCAAACAATTACTTATTATTGCGGCTTCATAAAATTTTATGGCAGGTAAAAGACAACCCGCACTCGCATTTATTTTCATCACCCTTTTAATTGATGTTATTGGCTTCGGAATTATTATTCCTGTAATGCCGAAGCTCATCAGCGAGCTTATACACGGCACCATCAGCGAGGCATCGAAATATGGCGGCTGGCTCATGTTTGCTTTTTCAATCATGATGTTTTTGTTTGCTCCCGTGCTCGGCAACCTCAGCGACCGCTATGGCAGGCGGCCAATAATTCTCATTTCTCTCTTCGGGCTCGGCATTGATTATTTGTTTCTCGCTTTTGCTCCAACCATCGGCTGGCTTTTTGTCGGGCGCATCATTGCAGGCATCTGCGGTTCAAGTTTCACTACCGGGCAGGCATACATTGCAGATGTAAGTCCGCCCGAAAAGCGCGCGCAGAATTTCGGAATGATCGGTGTTGCGTTTGGTCTCGGATTTATCATCGGTCCTGTAATCGGTGGCTTGCTCGGACAGTTTGGTTCGCGCGTTCCGTTCATCGCTGCTGCATGTCTTTCGCTTCTCAACTGGCTGTACGGATATTTTATTTTACCCGAATCGCTCGGCAAAGAGAACCGCAGAAAGTTTGAATTCAAACGCGCCAACCCCGTTGGTTCATTGATGGCATTGAGGCGCTACCCGATCATTTCCGGTCTCGTAATTTCATTATTGTGCATTTATGTAGCTGCACATTCCGTTCAAAGCACGTGGGCATTTTTTACCATGGAAGTAATGAAGTGGGATGAAAAGATGGTAGGTTACTCGCTCGGGTTTGTTGGCTTCATCATCGCACTCGTTCAGGGCGGATTAATACGCATCATCATTCCGAAGATAGGCCAAAAACGTTCCGTTTATTTCGGACTTGCATTGTACTGCACGGGCTTGTTGTGTTTTGCATTTGCAACAAAGGGCTGGATGATGTTTGTATTTATCATCCCCTATTGCCTCGGTGGAATCTGTGGACCTGCATTGCAGTCAATCATTTCATCACAAGTTCCGGCAAATGAACAGGGCGAGTTGCAGGGCGCACTCACAAGTTTAATCAGCGTTACTTCCATCATCGGTCCTCCACTGATGACGAATCTCTTTTCTTTTTTCACCAGCAGCAATGCGCCAGCTTATTTTCCGGGAGCAGCATTTATGGCTGGGGCTTTTCTCACCATCGTGAGTTTGCTTTTTGCAATGAGAACATTAACAGGATACATTCATTCACATGAACCTGTTCCTTTAGCAGAGAATGTAGCAGCGGAAAAATAGCTGAGAACTCCCGAAAAAATCAACTACAAACTTTCACGAAAGAATTCCCGGCAGTGAATTTACTTCGAACCGAATGTAAGCGCGGCTCCAACTTCAATAGTAAAGCTATGACCTACCTGGCTATCTTTTATGATTTCATTGTTCTGCTGCACTTTTCCAAAACCGGTTGAAGCACGCAGATAAACAAGAAGAAGCTCCGGAAATTTATATCCAATTCCTCCCATCAAAGAAATGTCAGCATTGTTGAATTTGAATTGCGTGTCAGTGGTGGGTTTTGACGTTTGCGGTGTTCCGCCATTGGTGCTTGTTTTAGTTTCCGTAGAAGAAGTTGATTGATTGGTAAGCAGCACAGAAAGTTGCGGACCTGCATTTATCATAAATCCTTTGTGATCGCCAAAATAAATATTCAGCAGTACGGGAATATCGAGATAGCCAAGCGCAGCATCCACATTTGCTGTTGTGTAAGTTGTTATTGTATCAGGTGCAGGAATGGTGGTTACGTAGGTACTGTATTCATATTTGTATCCTCTTCTTGAATAAAGCAATGAAGGCTGAAGAGAAAAATGCTTTCCCAGTCCGAGGTCGAATAAAATTCCTGCATGCCATTCAGGTTTTGCATTTGCTTTAATATCGGAAGTGCCTGTAAGCGTTGCATAGTTAAATCCAAACTGCGGACCGAATAAAAATTGAGCTGAGGATTTGGAAACCGATAAACCCAGCGCGATAATAAATACAATAAATATCTTTCTCATAAGTGATTTTTTTTAGCCCGATAAAGGTAAAGGTTTTACTTCTGATGTGAATAAAGAATCATGCCGTTTGTAATTTGTTGTTCATCTTGCAGATACTTTCTTCTTACCTTAGCCCTGAAATTAATATTATATGATGCGTCTTTTTCTCTCCCTCGCTTTTCTCTTCGTTTCATTCACTTCGAATGCGCAGGACAAAATTCTTCTCATCAATGGAAAAGTAATTGAAGTAAAAAGTGTTGACGTGATCGGCAACACGATTGCTTACCACACTCTCAAAAGAGACAAACCCAGAAAAATAAATCCGGAACGCGTCTTTTCTATTCAGCATACAGACGGCACTGAACGCATAGTGTACGTTTCCGATCCACTTGATCCGAGCGACTTCAAACCGGAAGAAATGCGGATGTTTATTAAAGGCGAACAGGAGGCAAACATGTATCACAGAACCATTCCTCATGAAATTGCTGCCGCAGCAATTGGTGCGGGCGCGGGCTTGCTCACCATTTACGGGTTGATAATACCTGCACTTTATTCCACGGTAGCAGGAAGTTTCTCTCCGAACATTGAGCGCTGCAAAGTTTCTGATCCTGCGTTGAAAAATGATTTGAGCTTCAGAGAGGGGTATGAAAAAAGATGCCGCGATAAAAAAATAAGAAACTCGCTCATCTTCGGCTTTGGCGGATTTGCGGTTGGCTTCACTGCGTTTGCAATTTTCCTTCCCAAATAATTTCTTTTGATCGAAGTTTTCAAAAACCTCTTTCGTTTTCTCGTTTTTCGAAATGTATTTATTGCCTTGTGTGCAGTGTGTATGGTGTGCGAGACACAATGGTTTTTTAAAATACCGCTTCAGATTTTCCCGCTTATCTTTTTTATTTTCTTCGCCACTTTTTTCGAATACAATTTACATTCTGTTGCGTGGCGGTTATCACTGAGTAAACCGTTTGAAGTTATACATCAGTTGTTTTCAAAAACGGTCTCCCCTACCCTTCGCTTCTGCATCATCACCGGATTGCTTGGATCGTTAATTACATTTTGTCTATTGAGAAAAGAATGGATGCTTGGATTTTTTCTGACAGCACTTTTTACACTTGCTTACTCACTACCACTCATTAAACGCAACGGAAAATTTATCAGGATGCGCGAGATTACTTATGTGAAAGTTTTTTCTGTCGCTTTGGGCTGGAGTTTAATTACAGTCATTGTTCCTTTGCTGCCTTCAGCAAATCTCTTTTCAAGAGAAGAGATCCTGATTATTTTCTTACGGAGGTTTCTTTTTATTTATGCAATTACAATTCCTTTTGAGATTCGCGACATGGAGCGGGAAAAAAATTACGGCAATGTAAGTTTACCGATGATTTACGGAGTAAAAATGATGAAAGTAGTCGGGCTCATCATGCTTTTGTTCTTTTGCCTGCTCAGCGCAATGCAGGAAAAATATTTCTCATTTGATATTGTCAGCCGCAAAGCAATTTTTTATCCGCTTGTCATCTCAGCATTATCAGCAGCTTTTCTTATTTTATTTGCATCTGATAAAAAATCAAACTGGTATTTAAAATTCTGGACAGACGGCACGATGGTTCTACAATTTCTTTTACTACTTTTATTCAATCAATGAAAGAGTACGATCTTAAAGCACTTCAAAAACTCTGTGCTGCCATCCGGGAAGAAGAGGGTGCGCAGAAATGGCTTGTTGATAACGGCTACCGTGAGTTGTCAGAATTCTGGGATGCGTATGAGAATGTGGAAAAATCTTTTGTGTGGTTGAAGGATAACGGATTCATACACTTTGCTGCATTGGTTGATGCTATGAGCGGAAATGAAACCGCTAAGGCATGGTTGATTCAGAATAAATTTGTGACGCTTGGAATCTTAACTGATGCTGCTGAAGGAAATAAATCTGCTGTTGACTGGCTGATGAAAGCAAGAGAGTCCGGATGGGTAATGGTTGCAAAAGCAATTTACGATTACGAAAACAAGAAAAAGAAAAAAGGATTCTGGAATATTTTCAGTTTCGGAAATCCGTACTCATGATATGCAATCAACCTTTGAAAACACATTAAGCTTTGCAAAAAGTTTAGACGAGATAGATTCTCTCAAAAATTTTCGTGAGCGTTTTTATTTCCCACTGATGGATGGTAAAGCAGTAATTTACTTTACCGGTAACTCCCTCGGGCTTCAGCCAAAGCAAACGCAGGATTATATTTTGAGAGAGTTGGAAGATTGGGCGACCTACGGAGTGGAAGGGCATTTTCATGCAGGCATTCCATGGTATCACTACAAAGAATTTTTAGCTGATTCTGTTGCGCATTTGCTTGGAGCAAAAAAAGAAGAGGTGGTGGTGATGAACTCTCTCACGGTGAATCTGCATCTTCTTCTTGTTTCATTTTATCGCCCAACAAAAACACAATACAAGATAATTTGCGAGTATGATGCTTTCCCTTCCGATTTATACTCTGTACAATCACAAACAAATTTTCATGGGTTCAATCCTGATGATGCTGTCATCTATCTGAAGCCACGCACAGGTGAACATTGCCTTCGCACGGAAGATGTCATCAGAGCAATTGAAGATGCCGGTGATTCATTGGCAACGGTCATGCTCGGTGCAGTTAATTTTTATACGGGACAATATTTCGAACTTGAAAAAATTTCGGAAGCCGCGCACAAAACTGGGGCAACCTGCGGATTTAACCTCGCCCATGCAGCAGGAAATGTATTGATGAAACTTCACGACTGGAATGTTGACTTCGCTTGTTTCTGCAGCTACAAATATCTGAATGCAGGCCCGGGTAGTGTGTCGGGAATTTTTGTTCACGAAAAACATTTAGGAAGTAAGTTACCGCAGTTTGCAGGATGGTGGGGCAACGATCCGGAAACAAGATTCAAGATGCCAAGAAAATTTGAAGCAGTAAAAGCAGCATCAGCATGGGCATTAAGCAACGATCCTGTTTTAACGATGGCATCATTAAAATCTTCTCTCGATATTTTTGACGAGGCAGGAATTGAAAACCTAAGAACGAAAAGCGAAATGCTAACAGGGTATCTCGAATTCATTATCGGACAAATCAACCTCAAACTTAAAACCCGAAACTTCAAACTTGAAATCATAACTCCAAAAGAAAAAGAAAACCGCGGCTGTCAGCTCAGTATCATCGCACATGGCTTGGGAAAAGATTTGTTCAATAAACTTACTGAAGCGGGAGTGATGTGCGACTGGCGCGAACCAAATGTAATCCGTGCAGCGCCTGTTCCGTTGTACAATTCGTTTGAAGATGTATTCAGATTTGGAGAAATACTCGAAAAGCTTTTGCTGAAATAAATTATGTCACAAAAAAATATTTCCATCATCGGTTCCGGTCTCGTTGGCAGTTTGCTTTCCATCTATCTTGCAAAGCGCGGATACAAAGTAAATGTGTTCGAACGCAGAGGAGATATGCGCAAAGAAAGAATGATTGCAGGGCGTTCAATCAATCTTGCGCTAAGCGATCGCGGATGGAAAGGGCTGGAAGCAGTCGGTATTGGTGACGAGATTCGTAAAGTTGCGATACCGATGTACGGAAGAATGATTCACACTCTTGCAGGAGAAATAAATTTTCAGCCGTACGGAAAAGATCAGCAGGCAATCTGGAGTGTATCGCGTGGTGGATTGAATTGCGAGCTGATGGATATTGCCGAACGAAACGCAAACGTAAAAATTCATTTCAACGAACGCTGTTCTCACATTGACGTCCGCTCCGGAAAAATTGAATTTGAAAATTCAAACACCCTCGCCAAAAGTTTTCATGAAAGCGATCACATCTTTGGATCTGATGGGGCATTCTCTGCTGTACGTTTGCAGATACAACTGCAAACTGATCGCTTTGAATATTCTCAGCACTATCTCGAACATGGATATAAAGAGCTATCCATTCCTGCCGGTGAGAACGGGAAATTTCTTCTTGAGAAAAACGCTTTGCACATCTGGCCCCGTGGCGGATACATGCTCATCGCGCTTCCGAATATGGACGGCAGTTTTACTTGTACTTTATTCTTTCCGTTTGAAGGCGAACACTCTTTCGCGGCAATGCGTGATAAACCTAACGTAAAAAAATTCTTTGAAGAAATTTTTCCGGACGCTGTTCCGCTTATGCCAACTCTTGAAGAAGATTTCTTCAACAATCCAACGGGCTCGCTCGTTACTGTTCGCTGCTCTCCGTGGAATTACAATGACAAACTTCTTCTCATTGGTGATGCTGCTCACGCCATCGTTCCTTTCTACGGACAAGGCATGAACTGCGGCTTTGAGGACTGCCGCATCTTTGACGAAATGCTCCACGAACATTCCGACTGGAACGAATTGTTTTCAAAGTTCGAAAAATCGCGTAAGCTAAACTCTGATGCCATTGCTGACATGGCGGTAGATAACTTCATTGAGATGCGCGACCTTGTTGGCGATAAAAAATTTCTTCTCCGAAAAAAGATCGAAGCGCTCATCAATCAGAAATACCCTGAGCAATGGACTCCTCAATATTCGCTTGTTACTTTCTCTCCTGACGTTCCGTATTCCGAAGCACAGCGTTTGGGCAGGAACCACAACACAGTAATGAACCGAGTGATGGAAATTCCTGACATCGAAAAAAAATGGAACACTCCGGAAGTGGAACAGCTTATTTTATCAATGCTTTAGATTTAAAGTTAATTAGGTTAAAAGTGTTGATTAAGTTAATTGAGGAAATCTGCGGACTGCCTTAGTTAACTCAACCAACTCTCTCTCTCTCTACCTACTCCCCAAAAAAAGTTATCTTCGCACTCTCATCCCGAACACCATCGGGATTTCTTTTTCTCATACCATGTCAAACATCGTAGCAATAGTCGGTCGCCCGAACGTAGGTAAAAGCACCCTCTTCAACCGCTTAATCGAAAGCCGCCAGGCAATTGTAGATGAGCAAAGCGGAGTTACGCGCGACCGCCACTACGGCTTTGCCGACTGGGGCGGAAAATCTTTTTCCGTAATAGACACAGGCGGTTACGTGCGCGGAAGCGATGACATCTTTGAAGGAGAAATCCGCAAGCAGGTAGAAGTAGCTATTGAAGAAGCAACTGCTATCCTCTTTGTAGTGGACGTAGAAAGCGGCATCACCGACCTTGATGATGCAGTTGTAAAAATGCTTCGCAAGTCAAAGAAAAAAGTTTTTCTCGTAGTCAACAAAGTGGACAACCCGCAGCGCGATGCAGCCGCGTCAGAGTTTTACAAATTCGGATTGGGCGAACCCTACTCCCTCTCCTCGCTCAGCGGAAGCGGCACAGGCGAACTGCTTGACGACCTCATCAAAGAATTTCCTGAAACGGCTATTGATCCCAACGAAGGTCTTCCTAAGTTCGCCATCATCGGTCAGCCGAATGTTGGCAAGTCATCGTTGCTCAACATGCTCGTAGGCGAAGAGCGGAGCATCGTAACACCTATTGCAGGCACCACGCGCGACACCATTAACAAACGCTACAATAAATACGGTCACGATTTCGTACTCGTGGACACAGCCGGCATCCGCAGAAAAGCGCGCGTAAAAGAAGACCTCGAATTTTATTCCGTGCTTCGTTCCCTGCGCGCCATCGAAGATTCCGATGTATGCCTCTTCATGATAGACGCGCAAAGCGGAATGAATGCGCAAGACCTTGCCATCTTTCACCTCATCGAAAAAAACCGTAAGGGGGTAGTCATCATCGTGAACAAGTGGGACCTTATGGAAAAAGATCAGGACTCGGTGAAGAAATTCACCGAAACCATCCTCGAAAAAATTACTCCCTTTAAAGATGTGCCGATTCTTTTCACCAGCGTAAAAACAAAACAGCGCATCCAGAAAACATTGGAGACAGCCGTTGAAGTTTTCACTCACCGCAAAGTACACATCCCCACCTCAAAACTTAACGATGTTATGCTCCCCATCATTGAGCGCACCCCACCGCCTGCCACCAAAGGCAAGTACATCAAAATAAAATACGTTACACAACTGCCTACACACACACCGCAGTTCGCTTTTTTCTGCAACCTGCCGCAATACGTAAACGCATCGTACATCCGCTTCATCGAAAACCAGATGCGCACGCATTTTCCGCTTAGCGGAGTACCCATCGAAATCTACTTCCGAAGTAAAATTAAAAAGGAAAACGATTGAGGTGTTTTAAGGATGTGTCACTCCGACTATATGGACGAAAATGACATAAAGTGTGAATTTAAGCTAAAAGTAGATTTATGGTAGCTTGTCAGAGCCTTGGGGTAGCTTGTCGGAGCTTTGTGAAAATGAATCAGAGCCTTGGGGTAACCTGTCGGAGTCTTGGGAAAGTCATTCAGAGTGTTGGGGTAGCTTGTCGGAGCTTTTTTAAAATGAATCAGAGCCTTGTGGTAGCTTGTCTGAACCTTGGGAAAATCATTCAGAGTGTTATGGTAGCTTGTCGGAGCTTTGGGAAAGTGATTCAGAGCCATGGGTAAAGGGCAATGTCGTTTTATTTAAGGATTTATCATGCTAAAAGTAAAGACCTTGTTTGTATTTGAAACCTTAGTAGAAAAAGTTCCTAAAGTCAATCAACCTTATTACCTTAATCGGTGAGCCACTCTCATTTTTTGAATAAGGCAATAAGAATAAGGTTGAGTATGGCTTTGAATTTTATTTCTACTAAGGTTAAAAAAGGTAAAAATTTTTACCTTTTTCTGAATTGAACTTAACTAAATGCATCACCAGTGCCTCCGGCACTTGTGATGCGGAATAAAATCAGCAATTAGATTACTTAATTTGCGAACTAAATAGATAATCTTAAAGGAAATTACTCAACCACTAATCTGGCTTTAAATTCCTTGTCTTCTAAATGAAGCGCAACCATGTAAATCCCTTTGCCTATTCCATCAAGCTTTATCGAAATAAAATTCTTCCCGGAAATTGCTTTATCATTTTCTTCCAAAAGTATTCTTCCTGTTATATCTCTAAGTTGCATGACGTAATACCCGGCATCATGCGTTGTAAAGGAAAGCGTAACGTTTTTATCAGCAGGATTGGGATACAAACTGAATCCGTTTTTGGCGTTTGCAGTTTCATCTATGGTTGTGCAGATGCTTACGTTCACAATATGCTGGGAAGCGTTGCTACACCCTACGGAATCAGTATATGAATAAGTGATTATAGAATTGCCGAGCGGAGCTAAAGAAGGATTAAAAACATTTCCTGCTATACCCGCCCCGCTGAATGTGCCACCGGCAGGAGTTCCGGTAAGTGTGCTTGGGGCGCTCACGGTGCAAACGCTGTCCATAAGACCGGTGAAACTTACAACAGGAAGTGCAGGAGGATGGAAGAGAACAGAGTCGGAAGCGACACCATTCACAACTACTACCAGCCAATAATCTCCACCGGGTAAAGCGATAGGAAGTGTGAAGTTGGCAGTATCAGCTAAGGATCCTGTCATCACATCCGTTCTGTTCCAGTTAGAGGTGCGGCAGTAATAAATATTTCCGCCAGCGCGTAATCTTACAAGCGGATAGTTGGTAGCCATTTGCCAGTCGTCACCATAGGCAGCGCCTTCTGTGATTCCGTTGAAGAGAGTTCCCGTAATTGTAAATGAGTTACAAGTGATCTGTATAACACTGCTGATGGTTGGCTTTGCCGATGCAAGCGGTGCTCCTGAAGGAGTGTAGGTATAATATTGTCTTCCGATGGCACTGTCCTGTTGATTAGAATAGAGAACATTCCCATCAGGCAACAAGAGCATGTTTGTCTGGTAACATGCAATGGGCAATGAAGGGCTACCATCCGGAGCTGAGATTGGTGTGAAGGAATTAGAAAGATAATTGAACTCGAAGAAAACTGTAGGGGTAACAAAAATAGAAGATCCATCAACGGGAGCGGGAGCAACAGAGCAGAGAATTTTTCCATTCACCATTATGGCAGCGGGAGCATCGGGAGTTCCGTAGTTGCCGGGAATATCAGGACCTGCTGTCCACACACCCGGAGTTGTATTTCCGGAAGGGGCGTAATATGCAGTGTGTCCGGTAGCACCAAGGAAGAAAACATTTCCATTGGGCAACAAAAGACCAGCACCGGTTTCAGAACCGAAGTCATCGTAGAGCCGCACGGGAACATTTCCATCGGGAATCCATTGGTTTAAGGAAGGGATATATCGGGCAGAAGTTGTATCGGGCATGTTCACCATTAAAACACTTTGGTCAGGAAGTTTTACCCACGATGATTCGTTATGACTGCCGAGGCATGAAGGACCGCCTACATAGGTATTGGTCACGGGATCATAAATATCGCAGAGCACAGGACCTGCCTGATTGACCAATGCCTGAAGTAATTTTCCATCGGGAAGAATTTCTGAATTTGCATCACTAATGCGTTGCCCTTGCGGAGGAGTTACAGTCCAGGTATTGGTCAGCGGATCATAAATTTCGCCAAGCGAACCACCCGTGCCATATTCGCCACCTGCTACATAGACGCGGGCATCCTGCAGTACCTGTGTTGAGAAATAAAGACGGGAGTCAAACATGGGCGTAAGTTGAGACCACGTTCCGTTTGCATAGCTACCATGAATATCGGGCGTAAGTTTATCCCATGTAGTTCCGATTCCGTCTGTTCCACCGAGATCCGTTTTTGCCATCACCGTTCCGTCAGAAAGTAAAATCATTACTCCGGCATTTTGATCGGGCGCTAAACTTGTGACCGGAGTCCAGAATCCGAGTTCAGTAACGATCTGATAGCCGTTCGGACAAGTTACGGAAGGAGTTCTAACCCCCATTGTTCCCGATCCTGTTATCTGAGTGCAACATCCTCTCAACGAATCATTCAGAATTGCATTGCCGGCAACCGTGTATGCAATCCAAAAGTAATTTATCCCGAATAACAAAGTAGCGGAACCATTTACAGAATACGTTCCGTTCGGATTGTTAATTGTAGAACCAAATTGTGTTGCATTGGAGAACGAGTTGCTCGTGCCAGTGAAATAAACTTTTGCATTTACTATGTCTGTAGCAGCATCAGTGCAGCCGTTTGTTGAGAGAGCTAAGCCGGTAACATTAAAAGGTAAAAGAGATCCGAACGTTTCTACCTGAACTTTTAACAGTTGAGTGGTGGAATTGCGCCCAACTCCCTGCATGTTATTTACAAAAGAAGTAGTGCCAGAAATAAAAATCATCGGTGTTGGAGGAACCGGAGTCCAAGTGTAGGTTAATCCAAGAGGAGGAATGTTGGTGGATGACATTTCGCAAACATCGGAGAGTAAAGTTCCCAAAGCTGATGCAGTCCATGTATTGGTTCCATTGGTTACGCTTCTGATATTGAAATCACTTCCTGAAGCACCGAGCAACCCTACATCTCCCGCATCATTTGGATTGTCCTGACAGTTGCTGGGTCCCATTGAAGTTGCGTCAGTAGAATTTCCCCAGACTACCTGAATAGAATTATCGTTTTCATTCAGAATAATCTGGAACGTCCAGCTATCAGCTCCACCAAGATTCCAGTGGTCGCAATCAGTCCACTGAACCACAAATTGCCTGTTGGGTGTGACTCCTCTGGTAGCATAAGAAATAGTAGAACCGGCATTGCCAACCAAATCAGTAGCATATCCCGCTATGGAATTAAACGGACTTCCCTGCAAACCACAATAACCCGCACCGGTGAGTCCGCCTAATGTAATGTAGCCATTGGTAGTTACATCTACTGTTGTGTATTGAATGTTGTTGTAAGTAAATGCAAACGGAATGGTAAGAAGTCCGGAATTTAAATCGTCCCAAGTTCCGGTAAAGAGTACAGTTCCAACAATTGGTGTATAGACAGAAGTAGAAGATGCGAAAGAGTACAACGACACTTGCGCTGAGGCAGAATTTGAAACAGCAGCACCTGTGCTAAGGAGCAGACAAAATTTTAGAAGCAAATGCCTGCATGCATTTTGATTTTCGGAAAAATAGTTTTTCATTTTGGAGTTGGAATTAGTTGATAATAATAACGGGACAATAGTAGAGAAATAAAATAAACTGAAGAGAAGAAGATAACATTCACTGAATGTTTAAGATTGTTACTGCTTCACAAATTTTTTCACCGCACATCCTTTCGAAGTAATAACCTGAACAGAATAAACACCGTGTTCAAAATCTGCAACATCAAGCACAATGCTGTTATGAAAACTTAGTTGCTGAATTATTTTCCCCTGCATATCATGAATCACTGCCGTTGCATCCATCCTATTTCCTTCCTGCGGAAACGAAATTGTAATTGACGAAGCAGCAGGATCGGGGAAAACAGAAAACGTGAAATCATTTTTCACTTCTTCTATTCCGATGAGTGAAGATTGAATTTTATAAAATTCTATTCCGAGAAGAGAATCGTAAGTTGCCGGATAAAACATAATTCCGATGGACACACACGGCTCTGTGTAATGATCTCTGTCATTATCTGTGCATGCATTTGCTCTGTATGTAGAAGGAAGAACCTGTTCTGTAACTCCAGTGGAATCGTTGTAGCGGCACAATTGATACCCATCCGCCAGATTTTGTACAGCAATAAAATAAAGTTGATTGCTGTACACAATAAGATTTCTCGGATAACTTGAAGTAAGTCCGTGAAGAATATCTTTTACAAGATTTGTACCTGATGCTGTGCCATCTGAAGTCCATAGTTCTGCGCCATGTGTTTGATCGGCCGCACTGAAATATAAATTGCTTCCATACTGAACCAGGAACACAGGAGATGAACTGGCAGTTCCCGGATTAATGTCTTTCACCAGATGCGTACCTGCGGTAGTGCCGTCAGAAGTCCAGAGTTCTTTTCCGTTGGTACTGTCTGATGCGGAAAAGAACATGGCGTTTTTGTAAACTAAAATACCGGAAGGATAACCCGAACCGGAACCGGAATAAAGATCAATTACTAATTGTGTGCCCGCTGTGGTTCCATCGGTACTCCAGAGTTCATATCCATGCACTCCATCGTTTGCGCTGAAATATAATTTGCCGGTGTACTCACACCACTGCCCGTAAGAAAATCCATCACTCGTTCCGGGAAAAATATCTTTTACCATTTGTGTTCCGGCAGCAGTTCCATCGGTGCTCCATAGTTCATATCCGTGCACACTATCTTTTGCAGAGAAATAAAGTTTGCCGTTAAACACAACGTATCCGGAAGAGAAGCCAAAAGCAGTGCCCGGATTAATGTCGGACAAGAGTGTTGTTCCCGTATCAGTTCCATCAGTACTCCACAATTCAAAACCATGAGTTGCATCAACGGCACTGAAAAATAATCTGTTGTTGAACACCACAAAGTTATTTACTCCGCTTCCATTTATTCCGGAATAAATATCTTTTACAAGAACTGTTCCTGCGCTGGTGCCATCTGTTGTCCAGAGTTCCTGCCCGTGAGTGGGATCATAAGCGGAGAAATAAATTTTTCCGTTATAGACAATGCGCCCTCTCGGAAATGCGGAACCACTGCCTGCCCACACATCTGCAACAATTTGAGTTCCGGCATCGGTGCCGTCTGTACTCCAAAGTTCAGTTCCTGATACTCCATCATTGGCGCTGAAGTATGCCCTGCCATTGTACTCAGTCATTACTCCATCGTAAAGATCAATGCCGGCACCGGAGGTGTTAATGTCTTTAAGCAATTGCGGTAACTGAGCATCTACAGATGGGAGTGCAAAGGCAATAAGTGCGAAAGCAAGTATGCTTTTAATCATGGACAGAAAACTTAAAAAATAATTTCTCAAGGATTGAAATTCAAAGATAGAAAATTTTTCTGAAGGAGATCAGAATGATTCATCACACTTCTTCTGCAATCAACTGGGGTGAGTAGTTCCTAAATTTTTTCATTCGAAAAGCAGTAAAAGCATTGCCAGAATAAAAAAAATCCCTGTCGCAATTGCGGCAGAGATTCTTTTTGTTGTGTTTCGTTTAAATAAAACTGAACCGGTTATTCTTTTACAATTTTTTTCACATCACCGTTTTTTCCTTTCGCAAAAAATACAGCGGGGTAATGAGAAATATCCAGTGTGTTTCTACTGAAAGAAGAAATGGTTAGTGTAGAAAGTTCTTTTCCCAACACATCGGTGAACTGAATAACATCGGCTTTGTCGGTACCTGTTATGTTGAGATAATTTGTGGCAGGATTAGGACCAATTGTTACTCCCTTTTTTCCACTAAGGGCCAGAATACCCAATGGAGAAAGTTGAGGTGTTTCGATGATTTCGCAATCAGGAGAAGAACCTGTTGTGGAAGCGCTAAAATCAGACAACTTGGTAAATGTGCCATTTGTAATATCATAGCTGAAAGCAACTCCCGCGCTGCTGGTTCCTCCGCCTGAAGTTGTTCCGTATAATTTTCCGTTGCTTGCCTGAGTTACTCCCCGTCTTGGTGAAGATCCGTTCGTGCCGTTGAAGTCAAACAGATCACTGTAACTGCTTGTTGCAATATCGAAGCTGAATAAAACGCCTTCCGAATTAGTCCCCCCGGAATATGTCATTCCATAAATTGTTCCATTGGTTGCCTGTATCAAACTTCCGTTTGGAGTGCTTCCATGAGTTCCATCAAAATCATACAGATCAGTGTAAACACCGGAGCTGAGATCAAAACTAAACAATACTCCATTTCCGATAGCACCGCCTTGTTGAGTAGTGCCATATATTTTTGAGTCTGATGCCTGCATTAATTTCCCAAAAGTTGGATGTCCACCCGATACATTATCAAAAATATAAAGTTTGGTATAGAGAGATGCATTCGGATCAAAACTAAAAAGCACTCCTGCGTTATTTGCTCCGCCTGATTGAGCCATGCCGTATAGTTTTCCATCCAGTAACTGGATTAAACTTCCATAAGGATTTGAGCCATTGGCAGGATTGAAATCAAAAATGTCAGTATAAACGTCTGTAGTAGGATCAATTTTGAAAATAACTCCTCCCCCATTCGCACCGCCTGCTCCGCATAAACCATACAGTGTACCATCTTCTGCTTTCAACAATCCGCTCTTGGCTTCCCATCCCAATTGAGTGAATTGAAACAAGTCATGAATGTCTGTAAATGTGCCGGTGGAAGGTTCGAAAGAATAAACCACGCAGCTATCACCATAACCACCAAGCTCAGTAACTCCATACAGCTTGCCGTTATTTGCAAGCACGGGACTTCCGTTTGGCATTGCTCCCAAAGCATTTACTAATGAATACTCAGTGTGGAAATTATTTCCATTGGCATCAGCCGAGAAAATAGTCCCCTGACCTGATGCGCCTCCACTGGCGCATGTTCCCCAAAGTTGAGTTTGTGCTGTTGCGCTCCATACACAAAATGTGCAGAGCAGAATTAAAGTAGAAAATTTTGATTTCATTTTATTGGATTTAGTTAGTTTAAAAAATTGCTGGGGTAATATTACCGATAAAATTTTAACCTCCAAACTTTTTTAAAAAAAAATTTCTTGAGTAAGAAGCTGTTTAAAATTCATAAAAAATATTTACAGGTAAGAAATTCTGCTCGGCACACCCCATCCCCTAAAGGGGACTTGCGCGCAGCTTTCCTCTTTGGGGGATGGGGTGTGCGAAGGCAGAAATTCCACATAGCATATTTTACAAATTAAATTTAAACAGTGTCTAAGATTGCCTAACGAAATTGATCGACTTCTTCTCAAGTATTCTTTTTATACTACTTTTGATTTGTCATTTTGCTTCATCAACAAAAATATAAACAGGAATTGCCATGAGAAAAAAAATACTATCGGTACTGGTTTTAACTGCATTATTCGTAAGTGCATCTCTGGTGTTAAGCGCCCAGTGTCCTACAATAGCCATTGTTGCTACAGCAACACCTTCTGTTTTTTGTTCGGGAACCGGCTCTCAGTTATCTGCTGTAGCGCAGCTTCAGGGAGGAGGTTATGTGGTAACTCAAATTCCCTTTGCTCCTGTGGCAGGGGCGGGAACTTCTGTTATTTTAGGAGATGATCAGTTGAGCGCAATGTTTCCCATTGGATTTAATTTTCTTTTTTTCGGAGCCATTTACAACCAGTTTAATATTTGCTCAAATGGTTTTATTTCTTTCAGTGCACTTAACTCCGCTATGTTAACTCCGCTGGCTATGCCAAACACTTCAAGTCCAAATAATATTATTGCCGGATCATGGGAAGATCTTTATCCTCCCGGTGGAGGCAGTATTGATTACTTCACGACAGGAACAGCCCCTTACAGAAAATTAATTGTAAATATAATTAATGTACCTCATTATCCTGCGGGAAATCCTGTGACAATGCAGTATATTTTATATGAGACATCCAATGAAATAGATATTCATATAACTTCAAGTCAGAATACGACACCAGTTGGAGAAGGAATTGAAAATGCAACGGGGACTCTTGGAGCGGCTGTGCCGGGAAGGAACGCAATAGTGTGGTCGGCTACAAATGATGCGTGGCGCTTTTCACCGGGCGATACTGTTTTAACTTATTCATGGAGTCCTTCTGCAGGACTATCGGATACGGCAATCTTTAATCCTGTTGCTACTCCGACAGCCAGCACTCAGTATATTGTTACTGCTACAGATACGAATGGCTGCACCGGATCGGACACGATTGATCTTCTCGTAGTGAATCCTTCTGTTACAATTACCTCAACTCCCGATACCATTTGTGCAGGTGATAACACTCAGTTAAGTGCTTCTGTAATTATTGCAAGCACTAATAATTACAGAGTTGATTCCATTCCCTTCGCACCTATTGCAGGTTCAGGTACTAATGTAACTCTTGGTGATGATGAAGTGAGCGGCATGATGCCAATCGGATTTCTTTTTAGTTTTTATGGAAACTACTACACTGAATTCAACATCAGTTCAAATGGGTTTATTACGTTTGATAATGCAGCGAGCACAAATAATTACCAGGGATGCTGTGCCGGGCAATTGCTGCCGAATGCTGCCCATCCGAATAACCTGATTGCTGCAGCATGGGAAGATTATAATCCGCAAGCGGGAGGAACTATTCAATATTTCAACACCGGAATATTTCCAAATGAAAAATTAATTGTTCAGTTTACAAACATATCTCATGCTCCGGCAAGGGACTCGGTAACTTTTCAGATTGTTCTCTGCGAGACGACAAATTTTATTGAAATCCATACTACTTCAATGCCGGGTAATCCGCATGGTTATTGGTATGCTCATACTGAAGGAATTGAAGATGCTGCAGGACTAAATGCGATTACCGTTCCGGGAAGAAACAGCAACAATACCTGGACTGCAACAAATGAGGCATGGCGATTTGCACCTACAAGCACGGTTACTTATGCCTGGTCGCCATCTATCTCGCTTTCAGATTCCGGTATCTATAATCCTGTTGCAACTCCGGCAACAACTACAACTTATACTCTTACTGCTACCGATTCAAGCGGGTGTGCAGGAATTGCAATCGTTACCATTGCTGTGAATCCATTGCCGACACCTCCGGTAATTACTTTTGCGGCAAGCCAGCTTCATTCAGATTATGCAACGGGCAATCAATGGTTTTTAAACGGAGTGCTTATTGCCGGTGCGGTTTTTCAGGATTATACTCCTCTTCAAATCGGGGATTACACAGTTACTTTTACGGATGCGAACGGATGCAGTGCTACTTCGTCTCCATATACGGTAACAACAATTGGCATCAATGAAATTATTAAAGCGGATAATTTTTCTGTTTACCCGAATCCTGTTGCTGATAAATTTCTGACTATAAGCACTGATAAAACCGGAGTGTTTGAATTTATTTTATCTGACATTACTTCAAGAACCTTGATGCAGTTTAGCTTTTCAAACGCTGCAATTGTAAATACTGAGTTGCTTGCAAAAGGAATTTATATTTACGAAATAAAAAACAAAAGCGGGGTGGTGAAAAAAGGGAAAGTGGAAAAGGATTGATCAGTCATTAATTAATTTCTCAGAATTATGTATTTGCTTCTGAAAACAGTTGCAATTGATGCAATGTTGAATATCAAATAAGAACTATTGAATGCAGAAGTTTTGAAGCGTAATCCAGAAAAGGGTTATGAGCCAACTGCATATAAATGCTTTTGCACAGGCCGCATGGATTCGTTATGCCACCCAAGCTAAGAAATTAGTTGTTCAATAATTGAATATATAACTTGATTTTTTTCATGACTGAAAAGAAAGTTTTCCCAGCTAATCGCGCGATATTGGTTTTTGGCTTATTGTTTCTCGGAGCGCACTTGTTTTTTTCAGGATTTTATTTCAAGGAGAGAATGCTTCAGGAAGATTCTCCATTCTATATTGTTAAAATGGTTCAGCATGGAAAACTTCTTTGCGAACATTTTCGGTATAGTGTATTTCTCTTTCAATGGATACCTCTGCTTGCATTAAAGATAAACGTTTCATTGGGATCGGTAACACTCATTTATTCACTTGCGTTCGACTTTTTTTTATTAGGGCTCTTTCTTTATACTTTTTATTTTTTGAAAAACCAAACCGGGTCTCTCATGCTTTTGTTTTTTATAGGTCTTGCATTAGGAAGGGATTTTTTTCTCCCGATTTCCGAATATTCCTTTGGAGTAATTTCATCTCTGCCTTTAATCGGGGTAGCATTTAGAAATTCCATTAAGAAAGATAAAGCAAAATTAATATATGCTTCAGTTATTATTATTATTAGCTCGAATTTTCATCCCATATCACTGTTAGCTGCTGGGTTTATCATCGGGTATGAATTTCTAAGCGCAGAAAAACAATTTCGCAAGCATTGGGCAATTTTGGCTTTGATAGCAGCTATTGTTTTTATCCTTCGCCATTATCTTGTTCCACTAGATGAGTACGAAAAAAATAAAATGGGCTCCTACTCCGAAGCATTGCATTATTTCCTTGCTCCCGGTCTAATTGCAAGTACAAAGGCAATTATAGTATATTTTATTAATTATTTTCCTGAATTGATTTGCCTTTTCTTTTTGTCTTTAATAGTATTAATAGCAAGTCGAAAATGGATTCTGCTTGCTGCTACCTGCGCATTTGTTTATTTCATTCTTATTTTCTTCAGCATTGTAAAAGGTGCTGATGAAAAAATATTTTGGGTTGCAGAATACTTTATTCTCTTAGGAATACCGATTCTGTTACCTCTCTCGTATGCGCTAATCAAATTAAAGTTAAACAATATATTCATTCCAATTGCATTAGTTCTAAGCAGCTTGATTTGCTTCTTCCGGATTCATCAAAATGCACCCTATTTTAAAAGTAAAATAAGTTATATTGAAAGACTAATCAGTAACGGTTCCTCCTTACCTGAAAAACGCTATATTGTAGATTATAAAAATATCCCCCGAGAATATATGGCTAATACGTGGCCTATTACGTTTCAAACCCTACTGCTTTCTTCTTTTCAAAGCTCTAACAACTCACAATCCTTTATTGCTACTAATAATATTAACTCATTTGATTCTTTAATTCCGGATCCTACTTATTTTCTTGGACCTGAGTGGGGAATTGATATGTTTGATTATCCCGATAATAGAATAAAAAAGAAATATTTCAATCTTCCGGAAAAAGGATATAGAAAACTTACTACATCTCAGCAGAATTTTTTAGCCGATAGTAGTTTATTTAATGCTTCCAAAATTAAAATTGTTCCTTTGGGCACTAGATTATCTTTAATAAACGATTCGTTAGCGTACATAACAGTTAAAATTATTAATACAACAGGAATAAAAATTCCCTCCATCCCCGAAGGAAATCATGCAATGTTCCTTTCTTATCATATCTATGATTTATCGGGCAAGTTGATTTCCTGGGACAATTTACGATCTCCATTTGAAACAGACATTTATGGTGTCTCAATATGTGCGTTAAATATTAAATTCAATGATTTAAGAAATAAAGAATTCTATATGATTGCGGACATTGTTTCTGAAAATCAGCGATGGTGGGGAATTGATTCGAAAATAACAATCACGGAATAATATGACTTCGCTTTTCCGATGGTGTCTGGTCTTACCGCGGAAGGTTGTGTGCAGGATTGACCTAACACTTAGGTAATCCTAAGCGGCAGGTGAGCAGCTCACGAAGCCAACACACAACACCTGCCGGAACAAAAAAAGGGAAAGTGGAAAAGGATTGATCGCAGATTATTTTTATTCAGAACATTCTTTCCGGTTGTTTTTCAGGTTATCTGATTCATCCTTATAAATGCTTGCTGCAAACCTTCGGGTGCTGCTTTGCTCATGGTTTCGCTAAATCCAAAAGTCAATTCTGTTTTGCCTTCTCTTAACTGGCTAAATATTGCTTCAATAAAATCTGCTACCGGAGGGGCATGATCGTGCAATCCCTTGCCGCCAAGATCGGTGTTGAGAGCAGGAGGTATTATTTCAATTACTTCTATGTTTTTAGATTTCAACAATGCCCGCGCAGAAAGTGTGAATGAATGAAAGAATGCTTTCGTTCCTGAATATACAGGGGTTTTGATTAAAGGCACAAACGATAACCCTGATGTAACATTCATAATGGTGGTTAGCGATTTCAGGTTTATGAAAAGAGAGGTGAGATGTAGCGGTGCTTCAATGTTTATCGCTATTTCTTCTTTTGCGCGCTGGTAAAAATCAGGGTCTGAAACTGCCATCCATTGCTGGATGCCGGCATTATTTACAAGCACATTCAAATCAGAATGTTCTTCTTTTATCCATTTATAAAGTTCTTCGCGTTCGTGGGCTTTAGATAAATCGCACTGCTTCGTTAGCACTGAAGGAAATCTGGTGCGCAGTTCTGCCAGTGCTTCTTCGCGCCTTCCGCAAATAAGCACGGTGTTATTTTCACTTATAAACTTTTCCGCCAGCCCTGCGCCAATGCCTGAAGCGCCTCCGGTAATAAGAATTTTGTTGTTTGATATTTTCATTTGAATGTTGGCTTGAAATTAATTTAGTTTTTGATGAACACTTAATTGCTGATTTAGTTTAAGGGATGAATGGAAAGCCCCACGAAGGAGTAAAGCGTGCATACGGGCGGAACTCTATCGGGGTAGGGTTCAGTTTTACCTCTCCCCCTGCCCCCTCTCCCAAGGGAGAGGGGAGAAACAGCCGCGCTTAACGGGTGGGGACGATTAACTTTTTGCTGACGCTCCCACCTTCTGTTACCAACCTAGCTAAATACACCCCGCCAGCAAGCTGCCCTGCCTGTACTTCTTGTTTATTAAAACCCGAAGTGACCGAAAGCGGTTGTTGCAGGAGCACTCTGCCGGTAATATCTAATAGTTGCACTTGTGTGCGTTCGTTGCCATTGGCGTAAAAAGTTAGGGTGAGTTGGTTGGTGCCGGGGTTTAGGTAGGTAGTGAAATCGGTGATGGGGGAAGACAGGGAAGCTACGCTTGAATAATCTGGAGCAAGTTTTACCACCCAAATGTCCTGACTACCATGATTGCCACTTACATCTCCATCATTTGAGTCAGTTATTCCGGAAACAATGTACCCTCCATCGGATGTTTGTTTTATCAGATTCCCTGATAAAGTTAAATCGCTTCCCGATCCGCCCAAGGTTCGTTCCCATTGAAGGTTGCCTAAACTGTCAATCTTAAAAACCCAAATATCAAATGGAAACATACCATGTAATCCTGTCACATCTCCGTCAGTAGATTTAGTAGAACAGGATACCACATATCCTCCGTCACTTGTTTTGGCAATACTTGGATAATCTTCATCGTCAGTACCTCCATAGCAATGCTGCCATTGAATATTTCCAGAACTATCCATTTTGACTACCCAAATATCCGCCCAATAAAGGCTTGAAACATGCCAACCCGTTACATCTCCACTAACTGAATTTGTTGTTCCTGTAGCTATAAAGCCACCATCACTTGTGAATAATAAAGAAGACATTGATTCATATGCTGACCCGCCCAAGCATTTTTGCCATATTATATTTCCAATAGTATCGAGCTTAACCAACCACATATCTTGACTATTATGAATACCAATTACATCTCCATCACCTGAACTTGTAGATCCACCAACTATGTAATTACCATCTAAGGTTTGCCTTACTGCGAAGGCTTCATCTATATTAGAACCGCCCAGACATTTTTGCCACTGAATATTTCCAGAACTATCTATCTTGACTACCCATATATCAGATGTAGAATTAGAGTGAAAACCGATTACGTCTCCATCATTTGAAAAAGTAGCCCCGCAAATAATATAGCCTGAATCTGCCGTTTTACAAAAATTGTAAGCTACATCACCATTCAATCCGCCATAACATTTCTGCCAAGTAACACTTTGGTTACTATCAATCTGTACACCCCAAAGATCGGGCGAAATAGAGGGGTTATGATTACCGCTAACATCACCATCATTGGAAATGGCACTCCCAAAGCATAAAATATTATTGTTATCTTTTTGAATGACAGCATTAAAAATATCCCATGATGTGCCACCTACGCACTTTTGCCAAAGCAATGTACCTACAGTATCTATTTTTATAATCCACGCATCAGGGCACGGATAAGCTCCACAAACGGTTGATGATGTTCCACCGTGATTTCCGGTTACATCGCCATCATTTGATCCAGTAGATCCAACAATTAAATACCCTCCGTCATTTGACAAAATAATTTCTGTTGGTTCTTCGTCATACATTCCGCCATAACATTTTTGCCATTGAATAGAAGGCGCCTGCGCGCGCGCCTTTCCCGAAAAAATAATAAGCAATGCAAAAAGATATTTGAGATGCATGGGGTTTGTATTGGATGTTCAAAGATAGGAAGAAAAATTGAATGGATGCTTCTTGAAAGAAAACCTTGAAGATTCTATGTTAAGAAACAAGGGACTCTTTTTGTAAGATTTTCAGGAGATTTTAGAAAAACAACTGCCAAACATGCGGCTTTTGCAGCAGGGTGAAAATATTTCTTTGAAAATGGCGTGATTATTTGCGTTCGCAGTGCATTATCAAATGCTGCGCGGGGATTAGCAAACGCTGCGCGGACATTATCAAATACTGCGCGAGGATTAGTAAACGCTGCGCGGGGATTATCAAATACTGCGCGAGGATTAGTAAACGCTGCGCGGATATTATCAAATGCTGCGCGAGGATTAGTAAATGCTGCGCGGACATTATCAAATACTGCGCGAGGATTAGTAAACGCTGCGCGGACATTATCAAATACTGCGCGAGGATTAGCAAACGCTGCGCGGATATTATCAAATGCCCCGCGAATCTTCTGCTTTTGATGAGGGAAGTTTCTAAAGGAGTGTCCGAAAAATCAGGATCACACTCCCGCCCTTGTTATTCCATCACCATAAATTTTGCGGCAGCCGTGTTCTTTCCAAATTCTGTTTTTACAAAATAGGTTCCGGTGCTCAGGTTTTTTACATCTATATCTATCGTGTTTTTGCCGATTGCAAGCGGTTTGGTGTTTTCTTCTTTCAGTAGTTTTCCGTTAATGTCAAATATCAGCACATGCGCATTTCCGTTTATTCCGGCATTTATTAAAAGCGAAAGCTGATTATGCACGGGGTTGGAAATAATCTTCTGCGTGAAATCTTTTATGAAGCTGTTTGTTGCAACTTCTGTATTGATGTCAGCAAGAGAAACTTTATAGATGCCGTTGCCATGGGTAAATGCAATCAGTGAATTGTCGAAAACAGAATAACGCAGATCAAAAACCATTACTCCTTCAGGCAAGCCCATGTTGAAAGCATACCAGGACGCGCCACCATCTATAGATGCAAATACACCCAGATCGCATCCAACAAATAAAGTTTCAGGAGTTGCAGGAAGAATTTCGATGGCATGAAAAGGAAGATCAGGAAGACCAACTGAAAGATCAGTCCATGCACCTCCGGCATTTGTAGATTTAAAGATATGTCCTGTGCCGAAACCGGAATACACTACATATACTTCGCTGCTATTTTGCGGATTCACAGCAATGTCGCGCGGGAACCGGTTGGGAAGATTGCCTGTTATATTTGTGAGCGTAATGCCGCCATCATCGCTTCGGAAAACGTGAGACGGGCGCGTATCGCTTGGTGCTGTAGTAATATAAAGGGTGTCCGTGCTTGTATTTGAAACGGAAATTGCAAGCGCCTGGTTGAGTGAATCAATATTTCCTGCTTCCGGATACCAGGAAATTCCGGCATCATCGCTACGGTAAAGTGTATCAGAAGCGGCATACATTACATTAAGATCTGAATTGCATAAAACGAAAGGAGCAACAAAAGCAGAGGTATTTAATCCGGCAGAATTACCGGGGTGAACAAAAATATCCATCCAGTTAAAGCCGCGGTCATCGCTGCGTTCAATGTTCATATATTGCCAGGAGCAATACTGAGTATAATCATCGCTGGGATTGATGGCACAGAAAGAACCATCACCACCATATACGGCATCCCAATATAAGGTGCCGTTGCAACGGTTAGTGAAATTATCCTGCGCACCGGCAATGATGAGAGAAGGATCGGAATTGGAAACCGAGCCGATGTAAAATTGAGAAGTGACATATCCATCGGTACATTCATAATAGCTGTCGCCAAAGTCATCGCTGCGGAATAAGCCGCCATCGGTAAGGATATAAAGATGATCGGGGTTTAGCGGATTGGAAACAATATTGTGAATGTCTGAATGAATATAATCGTTTGTTCCAAAATTATTCGATACCTGGAGAATATTATTTGCATCATCATCACTTCTGAAAACCTGCACACCGCCAAACATGAGACGAGTAGAGTCATCCGTTTTTACCCAAAGCCCTTTTGCATACCAGCCCTGGTAAGAAACAATTTCAGTTCCGTTTACATAATTCCATGTGTTGCCTTTATTGAAGGAACGGTACAGTCCGATCGTGCTATAAACATCAGCAATCAGAGCATAAACAGTATTGTTATTTTGAGGATTGATGCACAAAGAAATTCTTCCCTGATTAGTTCCGGCAGGTAAACCGCTGGTAAGATGAGTCCAAGTAACTCCGCTGTCAGTCGTGCGCCAGATCCCGTGCGAAGGACTCGTTGTATTTCCAACCCCTGCATAGATGATAGAAGGAGTGACCGGATCCATGGCAAGATTCATTATCATCAGCTCGTTCAGAATAAGATTCCAGGTGGCGCCACCGTCAATGGTTTTGTAAATTCCTTCTGTTGTTGCAGCATACACTTCGTTGGTGTTGGTCGGATTCATAACTAAGTCCCAGATGCCGCGAGTTTGATCATAGCTCCAGTTCAGCGTTTGAGTCCACGTAAGTCCGCCATCCATTGTTTTTAAAATTCCAATGCCAACGCTTCCTCTTGTCGGGCGCGTGATCAAACCGTTTACCGCACTTGCATGGGTATGCACTTCACCCGTGCCGATATACATTTCATTCGGATTGTTATGATTGATGGAAATGCAACTTACACCACGCACGGGAAAGCCGGTAGGAATATAAGTCCATGCATTTTGCCCTATGCCGCCTGTTGTGCTCTTCCATAATCCGCCACTTGCGGAGCCGAGCCAGATGGTTGCAGTGTCATTCGGATTGAAAGCAATGCACAATGTTCTGCCGCCAAGATTATTCGGACCGATGCTTTGCCATGGGCTCACCGTGCGCGAGCGTTGATTACCTGCATCAAAATTGTTTTTGTATTGCCGATACGCGTTTGCATATCCATCAGCAGGAATATCGGCATTCGGAAATGCTGCAGCAGTGGAAAGAAACTGCATGGCATCCCAAGCCACACCGCGGGTTTCTGTTTCTTCTTTCGGAGAAGAACTGTTTTTTCTCTTCGGAGAAAAAATTAAAACAAAGCTGCAAAGAAGAATGGTAGCTGTAGCGTAGAGTAAAAATTTTTTCATAATGAATGATTTAAATTGGTGAGGTAAAGGTAATACATCCTATCAAGTTTGCCCGAATTTCGCAATTTCACCCTTTAACAAGATACTCTGTAAGCCCTGCCAACATTGAATCTAAAAAAAATTTTGTGCAATTGATCAGAATCCTCTAAGTTTGATTTTCTGTTGGAAAGACGCAGCATCATTTTTCCGGCATATTCACTTAAACTTAAATCGAAATGAAGACAAGAATAATTTCTCTCCTCTTTCTGCTTGTCATTGTATGTACTGCAAATCTTCTAGCGCAGAATCACGTAAAAGCAGGATTCGGAGTAACTGTTGTACAAACACAACCGCAATTTCCTGGCGGTGACGACAGCTTAATTTCTTTTCTGAAAACAAACCTTCGCTATCCGCAGGAAGCAAAAATTGCATGGATACAAGGGCGCGTGTTTATCGGCTTTCTTGTTAACAACACCGGGAAAATAAAAGATGTAAGAGTGTTAAGTGGAGTAAATGATGCGCTTGATGACGAGTCACTGCGGGTAGTACACCTCATGCCCGACTGGACACCAGGCACCATTGGCGGAACAAATGTAGATGTGCAATACATTCTGCCTATTGAATTCGTAATGCCACAGAAAAGATCGGGTTTGTAGTTTTTAGTCTTTCTTGAAATCTATCCAGCAACTGACAGGAAAGTGGTCAGAAATTTTTTCGTGATGGGTAATGTAATGCGTAGAAAAAAGTTTTTCGCTGTGAAGTATGTAATCAATACGAAAGCTCGGAAATAACCCTGCATACGTTTTTCCGAAACCACTTCCGCTTTCTCGGAATGAATCTTTTAGTCCTTCAGATATTTTGTGATACGTGTAAGAGGATGGTGTATCATTAAAATCGCCACACACTATTACAGGATACGGGCTTTTTTCAATTTCATTTTTAAGAATATCCACTTGCGATGCACGGCTGCTAAAAGCGCGTTTAAGGCGATTAAGAATTTGTATTCCTCCCGCCATGTCATCCTGCTCTACATCATTCTTCAGGTTTTCGATGTAGCGATAGTCCTGAGTTTGAAAACGAATACTTTCCAGATGCGTGTTGAAAATCCGCAGCGTATCATTCCCGACTTTTACATCAACATAAATAAAAATATTTCCTCCGCGCTTTCGAAAATGAACTGCCTGCTTATTGATGATGGGATACTTGCTGAAAATTGCAGTTCCCCAGTGATCTGAATCACGCAATGTTAACGTGTATTCAATATGAGAATAGGGAGCCGACAAAACTTCCGGAAGTTTTTTGTTGTTGTCAAAATCCGCAATCTTGCGGTCGCTTGAATAATATTCCTGAAAGCAAACGATGTCGGGTGATTCTTTTTTGAGGAAGTCGAAAATTTTACCACGTGTTTCATTGTTATGAAACCAATTGTAGAGATCAAATAACCGAACGTTAAACGACATGACCTTGATCGGGAAAGCCCTGACCGAATCTTTTACCGGTTCTGCGCCTGAAGAAATTCTCGGTTCAACAATTCCGAATATCCGGGGGAAGCCAATAAGGATGGCAATGATTGAAAACCAGAATTTTTTTTCCCGAATGAGAATCCAGAATAAAATGAATGAGAGATTCAGCAGGAGTAAAAAGCCGTATGACAATCCTATGAGTTGAAGCCACCAGAAATTTCCGTCAGGAGAAATGAAAGCAGAAAGGTAGGAGAGGAGCAGAAAAAAAACACTGAAGATGTTCAGTACAAACATCAGCCGGGGGAGGAAAGATTTTTTTTTCTTTTGAAGCACAAATGAGATTAATAAATATCGAATAGGTAATTACGATATTTGGGTTTAACTTTCCTTGCTTGACTTAAACAAAAATTCTTTCTCTTCGTTTGTCAAACTTCCGTATCCTGATTTGCTGATCTTGTCAAGAATTTCATCCGTGCGTTTCTGTTTTGCTTTTTTGTTCGAAACAAATTCGTCATCGCGCACTGTTCGTTTATAACTTACTTTCATTTTATTTCCGATTGAAAACATCGCAGCAATCCTATCAACTAAATTGTTGAACCATATTGCAAGATCTCTTCCCTGTTTGAGTTGCCTGATGTAAACAAACCCAAACAGTGCACCGCCAAGATGCGCGATGTGTCCACCCGCATTGGAACCGCTTACACTAATAAGATCAAGAAGTACAGTTACAAGTGCAATGTATTTTAATGCTACCGGACCGATTAGAAAAATGCTAACGCGATATTCAGGAAGTAAAGTAGCTGCAGCCACAGTGATGGCGAGCACTCCGGCTGATGCTCCCAATGCAGAAGAAAAGGGAACAGCCGAACTGAACAACGGAAAAATATTGTAAGCAAGAATATAAAGTATGGCTCCGCTTATTCCACCGAGAATGTATGTGCTGAATAATTTTTTACTGCCAAGATATTCCTGCAGAATTTTTCCCATCCAGAAAAGCCACAGCATGTTGAAGAGTATGTGCATGACTTCTTCGTGATAAAACATGTAGGTAATGATTGTCCACGGTCTGGTGATTAATGTTTGAAGAGAAGCCGGAACAGCAAGCCAATGAGATGGAATAAAAAAATCATCCATCGAAGTCATGAACAGGTGCGTCACTGCACGGAGAATTGCAAAAAACAAAAACACAAAAATGTTTGCAATCAGCAACCGTTGCAGCGTGTCCGAAGTGCGAAGTGTGTTTCTTATATTTCCTGAAAATTGTGATGCCATCCGCCTGCGAAGGTAAGTTGAAAAAGTATCAAGTAGGGAGTAAGAAGTATTAAGAGAAACCTAAAACCAACTCTTAAACATCTGAACGATCAAGCTATTGAATCGAATTTACGGATTAAAAAAATCATTTCTCTTTCTCCGGTTTTGATTTCGCCAGTACATAATGGTGATGAAACCGAAAAGCAATCCACCGAGATGGGCAAAGTGAGCAACATTATCTCCCGACACATTTGCAATGCCGCTGAAAAGCTCAATCGCTCCGTAAATAATTACAAAATATTTTGCTTTAATCGGGAACGCGAAATAAATGTAGAGAAGATTATTCGGGAATAACATTCCGTAGGCCAGCAGGAGTCCGAATACAGCACCAGACGCGCCCACTACAACGGGAGCATTCATTACATCTCCTCTGAATTCTTTCATGAAATCAACACTCAGCGACATGGCCTGCGCGTTGTCTGTATTGATAAGCGCGTTAAACCTCCCGATAAATTCATTGAAGTGGTTTGAAACATCAATGGAAGAAAACTTTGTGAAAGCCGCGCTGTGAGCAAAGTCCTTCAGTTTTTCGTAATCAGGATTTGCGATGTAATCATTCAGGTAAGTAAGAACGGGTTTCATTTCCAGGTAAACCACCGCCTGTTGCGACAGTGCTGCACCCAATCCGCAAATAAGATAGAAGTTCAGGAACTTTCTTCCTCCCCAAACATTTTCAAGCGCAGCGCCAAACATCCAAAGCGCAAACATGTTGAAGAAAATATGCCCCAAACTTCCGTGCATAAACATGTAGGTAATGAACTGCCACCATTTGAATTTTTCAGATTCGAAATAATGAAGACCAAGCATGTCGTTCAGATCAATTCCCCGTTGCTCGAGAACATAAGTTGCCAGAAAAAATATTCCGTTGATGATGAGAAGATTCTTTACAACATCGGGGAGCGCATTGTATCGTGAAGGGCGGTATGAATTTTCCATGCTTGTTGCTTGCAGGTAAAAAATCTATTTCTTAAAAAGTTCTTTTACCTGGACAAGGTTTAAACTCACTAACGTGGCTTTCCCATCAATACTTAAAAAAGGTTTTTCGCAACCAAAGAGTTCATCAATGAGTTGCTTCATTTCTTTTGGAGTAAGATGCTTTCCGTTTTTGATACTGCTGCTTTTTGTCATCGCCCTTATCAGTGACTCGCGTTTATCAACCTTTAACTCCTGCTGATTGTTTTTGTATTGCTCAATTAATTTTTCAATCATCCGTTTCTCATCGCCTGACTGAACATCCACTGGTGTGCCGTGAATCACAAAAGCATTTTGTCCGAACTCCTGCAAATCAAAACCAAGTGCGCGAATGTCGTCACGGATTTCTTTCAGCACCTCATAATCTCCCGCTGTAAGTTCAAGCACCTGGGGAAATAACGACTGCTGCGAAGGACCATTTCCCGCAAGCATTATTTTCAGATATCGCTCATACAAAATCCGTTCATGCGCTGCCTGCTGATCAATCAGCATCATTCCGCTTTTTATTTGCGTTACTATGTAGCGGTCATGCAACTGAAAAATAAATTCTCCCGTTTCTGACAAAAGTTCTTCACTCCATCTCGGTTCAAGCGAGGGAACTGTTTTTTGTTCCATACGCGTTTCTATCAGCGCTTCCACATCTTCTTTTATCCCTGAATAAAGATTTCTCAATTCTCTGTTTTCATTCGGAGAAATTTTTGTCCGGAATGGATTGTATTCAGTATCCACAGTAACGAAAGGAGTTTTTGGTGTCTGACTGCGCATCGTATGAGGAATATCAAAACTGCGTTCCTGCTCAAAGTCAATGGAAGGAGCAACACTGTACTGACCGAGCGCACGCTTTACCGATGCTCGCACGATGGCATACACAGAACGCTCGTCTTCAAACTTCACTTCTGTTTTTGTGGGATGTATGTTCACATCAATTTTTGCGGGATCAATATCAAGATGCAGCCAGTAAGATGCAAACGAATCGCGTGGCAACAATTCCTCAAACGCGCCTGTGATAGCATGATGCAGGTAACCATCTTTAATAAATCTACGGTTCACAAAAAGGTATTGTTCACCGCGTGTCTTGCGCGCAAACTGCGGCTTGCCGATGAATCCGGAAATATTAAGAAGAGTTGTTTCCTCTTGCACAGGCACCAAGCGTTCATTGTAATTCGCACCATACAAATTCACAATGCGCTGGCGGAAATTTGAAACAGGGAAAAGAAAAACTTCCAGTCCGTTTTGATTCAGCGTCATGGAAATTTGCGGTTGCGCCAATGCTACCCTTTCAAACTCTTCAATGATGTGCCGAGCTTCAACAGGATTTGATTTCAGAAAATTTCTTCGTGCGGGAATATTGAAGAAAAGATTTTTCACAGAAATGGAGGTGCCGCTTGCGGTGCTCACAGAAGTTTGCGATTTCACTTCAGCACCTTCAATCATCACACACGTTCCTATTTCCTCATCATGCCTTTTTGATTTAAGTTCTACCTGTGCAATAGCAGCAATGGAAGGAAGTGCTTCACCTCTGAAGCCCATCGTTCGTATGCTGAATAAATCTTCTGCCTTCCGGATTTTGGAAGTTGCATGTCGTTCGAAACTCATTCGCGCATCGGTCTCGCTCATGCCGCAGCCGTTGTCAATAACCTGTATCAATGTTTTTCCGGAATCCTTAACGATGAGTTGAATGTTCGTACTTCCTGAATCCACTGCATTTTCCAAAAGTTCTTTCACAGCCGAAGCGGGTCGCTGAATTACTTCCCCCGCAGCGATCTGGTTGGCTACGGAGTCAGGAAGAAGTTGGATGATGTCGGACATAGGAAAAAGTCGCCAAAGATATATTTTTCATTGCAGGAGATGCATCGCTTTTGGGAAAAAGTTATTTGCTAATCGTTGTCTGAAACAGGTATTATCAATTCGTACATTCGTACCGATTCGTTTTTGTGCCAATGTGTAGAATGATTGCCAAAGTCAGTGTTGCCCCTTCATCTATTATGGATGAGATGATGATGTGTCCTTACTCGCTGAAATATTTATCAGAGAACGGAAGACAACCCGGGGACCCCGACACCCGTGGTGAGCATAACGATGGCTCCGGAATTGCGTTTGCGAAAAACGGAAACATCGAGGTTCATAAACGCTCGAAAGAAAATGCGTGGGATGAATCTTATCAGCAACTAATCCGATCCGCCTCTTCCAATATTTTTATTGCACACAACCGCCTTGCATCAAAAGGATTGGAGATGAAAGAGCAAGGTGCGCATCCCTTCACTATTATAGCCGCGGGAAAAATTTTTGCATTATGCCATAATGGAGGAGTGAGAACCTACATGGAAGAAGCAAAACTAAATCACACATCCGATTCCAATATTTTTCTTCAACGGCTCATTGATAAGTCAGGAAACAATGACGTTGATTCAATTTATCAGCGTCTTTCTTTTATTACAAATGAAACTGAATACAGTTCTCTCTGCGCTTACCTGATGACTGCTGAAGAACTTTTTGTCTGGAGAATTTACAATGAGCGCGACAAAGAAAAAATTTATTCTTTTGAAAAATACTACACGCTGTACCTGAGAATGAGAAACAACAACGTGATTTTTGCCTCTGAGCCGCTGGATGATTTGCCGTGGATGTTGCTTGAGAATCGTTCCTTTTATTATTTACGATTAAACAGTGATCAGATTTCAACCGAATATAAAAAGATATAACATGTTGAAGCGTCTTCGAAAGTACATCAACATTCTTACATTGCTTTCTCTCGTTTTTTTTGTGGGAGGAATTTATATGATATTAAATGGGGAAACTTCATATGGGATGACAATGGGCAGATACGGCAATCATGGTATCGGAACAATAAATGGATATGTGCCAATTTTCGTTGGGCTCATTTGTCTTTATTCCGGAATTGTAATTGCCGGTGGTGACAAGGAAAAATAAGTTTAATGTGCGTATTCCTTCTTCAATTTATTTCCGAAAACTTTTCTGAACTTTTCCACCTTCGGTTGTATCACATAAGAGCAATAG
The DNA here is from genome assembly GCA_038230515.1 of Bacteroidia bacterium. Lineage (GTDB taxonomy): Bacteria > Bacteroidota > Bacteroidia > AKYH767-A > 2013-40CM-41-45 > JAPLDB01. Next base: position 92,639 of record JBBRND010000009.1, read on the forward strand.
GGCTGATCACCATTCTGATTAAAATAATTCTGATGATAATCTTCTGCTTTGTAAAAAACGGTGTAAGGAGAAATTTCGGTTACCACCGGATTGTCATAAACTTTTTCATCGTTGAGTTTCGTCTTGTACTCTTCTGCAATTTTCTTCTGATCAGCATTGTGATAAAAAATTACAGAGCGGTATTGAGTGCCTTCATCGTTTCCTTGCTTATTTAACTGCGTAGGGTCGTGCGATTTCCAGAATGCCTGGAGCATGTCATCATAAGATAGTTTTGTTTTGTCGTAAGTGATCTGGCAAACTTCCGCATGACCCGTAGTGCCCTCGCATACTTCTCTGTAAGAGGGATTCTTTACATGCCCACCCGAAAAACCGGATTCAACTTTAATCACTCCATCAAGCATTTGAAACTGTGCTTCCACGCACCAGAAGCAACCTGCACCAAATGTTGCCGTGTCGAGGTTTGAAGGGTTTACTTTTTCCTGTGTCATATTACTTTTCTCCTTTTTTTCTTTTTGCTGCGCACATGAAATGATTGTAACACCGCAAAACAATGTGGTTAAGATATTTTTAATTAAAGTCATTTTATTTTATTTAAGCAAAGATGAATGAAATTCCCTGCACTTGTTTCCTAACAAACGGCAAAACTGAATTGTTCAGATTTCAGGAACAATGAATTTATAGTTTCATTAACAGTTTCGGAAGCAAGGAGAAGAACACATGACTTTAAACTTTGGTGTCTTCATCGTTAAACAACTTCTCACTTCCAGTCCGCAATAAAAAGATTCAGTTCATGAGTGCCGCCATTGTTGCGGTTGGAGCTCCAGATCAGTTTTTTTCCGTCAGGAGAAAAAACAGGAAATGCATCAAACACCTCATCGTAAGTTATCTGTTCCAGGTTGTTGCCATCAAGGTCGCAAAGCCAGAGATTAAAGTGATAACCATTTCGCACATGGTTGCTGCTGAAAATAATTTTCTTTCCGTCAGGAGTGAAGAAGGGCGCCCAGTTTGCTCCGCCAAGATGAGTGACCTGCTTCAGATTTTTTCCATCCACATCACAGGTAAAAAGTTCCATGTCAACAGGCATTACCAATCCTTCTTTCAATAAGTCCTTGTAGATTTTTATCTCTTCATCCGTTGTAGGGCGCGAAGCACGGAACACAATCTTTTTTCCGTCAGGAGAAAAGAATGCACCGCCATCATATCCTAACCCGTTTGTAATTTGCTTCACATCGCTTCCGTCAATATTCATTGTGTAAAGTTCAGGATCACCGCTGCGCATACTTGTAAAAACAATTTTATCTCCCTTCGGTGATAGCGTTGCTTCTGCATCATAGCCCGGAGTGTTGGTGAGTTGCTTCAGAATTTTCCCCTGCCTGTCTGCAATAAAAATATCGAAGCTGTCATAAATGGGCCATACATATTTATGATCGGCACGGGGAGCGGGTTTGGGAGGACAATCGTGACCGCTCAAATGTGTAGATGCATAAAGGATAGTAGTATCTCCGGGAAGAAAGTATGAGCAAGTAGTGCGTCCTGTTCCGGTGCTGACGAGCGATGGAGAAAAATTATCAAGCGCGGAATAATAAATCTGATCACACTGCGTATTCCATGCGGGGTTTGTTGCCTGGAAAGTTATCATCTTGCTGTCGAAACTGAAATATGCTTCGGCATTGTCGCCACCGTTGGTTAGTTGCTTCACATTCTTCAAATGTTTTTCCTGCGGATAATGAATCATGCCCGGAGTTTGTGCAGATGGAGGAGTTTTGATGGATTGACTTCCGGAGAAAATTGCTGTTGATGCAAAGAAAGCTGTTAGAAATAGTTTTTTGAGTTTGTTCATCGGTGCGCAAAACTAAAAAATGACATGCGCGCACAGCCAAACAATCATCAACAACTACTTTTTCTGACAATACACTGACAGAACCGCCCGTTAAATCAAAATTTTCTTTTCAAAAAATTATTTCCAACTTGCCCATCGAAACGAAACCTGAAGTTTTCTTTATCTTACTACTCTATACTTACTACATTATACTCTTCTCATTCCATGCTCGTAAAAACTTTTGGCAGCCGCTGTGTTCGGCATCAGTGCAACTACGGTTACTGTTGAAGTGAACGTTAGTAAGGGCGTTAATTTTTTTCTTGTAGGTCTGCCTGACAGCGCAGTGAAGGAAAGTCAGAAGCGCATCATTGCTGCGCTGAAGAACTGCGAGTTCGAATATCCCATTAAAGAAATTACGGTGAACATGGCTCCCGCTGACATACGCAAGGAAGGTTCAGCGTATGATCTCACCATCGCCATCGGCATACTTGCAGCAACAGGTCAGTTGAAGCAGGAGGAGATTTCGAAATACATCATCATGGGCGAAATGTCGCTCGATGGCGGCTTGCAGCCGATCAAAGGTGTGTTGCCCATTGCCATTCAGGCGCGGAAGGAAGGATATAAAGGTTTTATTCTTCCGAAGCACAATGCACGCGAAGCAGGCATCGTTAGCGAGCTTGATGTGTATGGCGTGGACAACATCAAAGAAGTGTTTGAGTTTTTTCAGAATGGTGTTCCACTGGAGAAAACTGTTGTTGATACCCGTGCAGAGTTTTATGCGAGCCAGACAAAAATGGAATTTGATTTCAGCGATGTGAAAGGGCAGGAGAATATAAAGCGCGCGATGGAAGTTGCGGCAGCAGGCGGCCACAATTTAATTCTCATCGGTCCGCCCGGTGCAGGAAAGACGATGCTTGCCAAGCGGCTGCCGAGTATTCTTCCTCCGCTCTCGTTGCAGGAAGCACTGGAGACTACAAAGATTCACAGCATGGCAGGAAAACTTCAGCGCGATGCATCGCTTGTTTCTGTTCGTCCGTTTCGCTCTCCGCATCATACTATCAGTGAGCTTGCGCTTTTACGAGAGGGGGGATTTCTTTCAACCCAATTTTGCTAAAGTAGAAGATTGCATCTATTATTTCCTTTTTGCTTTGAGGCTCTTCAATTAAAATCTCACCGCCTTTAAGAAATCCTTGCCCCTGCAAGTTAAGACCGGATATTTTAAAATCAATCTCGACAGTATGAATTGCTATTTTCGGATCCCATGAAACAACGATATTGTGAATAAGGGAATTCAGAATTTCTTTTTTTTCTTCCCGTGAAATGGCGTCCATCGAATATCTGAGTTGGCTAATGCTCATTTGTAATTGAGTAACATTTTCTTCAGCACGCCTCAATTGCGCAATGCCATTTTCATGATTCTGAATTTTTAGTATTAGCGAATCATTTTCTTGATCGAATTCATTTTTTCTCTGATCAAATTTTGCTAAAGCAATTCGACTTGTCTCGAATAATGAGATTAAGTTATTCAGTCGCTTCTCCTTTTCCAAAAGAAGTTTTTTAAATCCTTCAACCTCGATAACAAGTTCATTTATTCTCTCATTATGTTTTCCGATTCTTAGCTCACCTTGAATTTTTTCTAAATGGTAATCGCTGTTTGCTACCAACTCCCAAACAAGCAACTCGAGTTTATCAAGATTGGGCGAGCGTAACGCACACTTTGATGTCCGCTTTGACGAGCACATATAAATTCGCTCATCACTTTTAATTTTCCCGTATAAATTTGACTGACATCTACCACATCGCAGCAATCCTCGAAGAAGGTAAAAATGTTTATTGGCGTTTATACTGTAGTGTTTATTTTTTTTTAGATTGACTTGAATTCCTTCCCATGTTACATCATCAATCATTCTTGGTGCAGCAACTATTTCGCCTTTGTATCTTCGCTTACCAGTGTAAATCGGATTGGTTAAGATGCAGTAAATAGTTCCTGGTCGCCAAACGAACTCTTCATTTTGAACATGTCGTACTGACTTAGTAAATTTGTTTTTAACATGCGTTCCGTTTGGAAGTACTTTTCTGCATCGTGTCTGAATTCCAAGATTGTTTAAGTGATAAGCAATTGTATTAGTTCCATTTCCTTTTAATGACATCTTTGTCATCAATAGATATATTTCAGATTCGTGAGTATCAATTGTTAAAAAACCGTTTTCATCTTTTCTGTACCCATATGGAAGAATTTTTCCAATCCATTTTCCTTTTTTCACTGCCTCCATCATTCCACGCTTACTGCGTTTGGCGCGAATCGTATTTTCCCTTCTCGAGAGTAATGCAGTAAGATCCGATGTAAATTCATCATCTGTATCTAGGAGATTGATTGTTTGATTTGAAGTGTGCAGAAGAACCTTGCTATCCATCAACACTTTTTTAATGTAGTACATGGCGATTGGTGAGCGAGTGAGCCTATCCAATTCTGTTACATAAATATCCGTTACTCCGCCTTCATCGCATGCTTCAAGCAGTGACTTAAGGACCGGTCTGTTTTCAACATTGTCATAAGCAGCAGATTTTCCCTTTTCAATGTGCAGTTCATAATTCATTCCTAAGCTTTCTGCTCTTGCAATGCCTGCTTTTTGCTGCGCTAGCAAACTGTGCCCTTTTTCAACTTGCGCTTCGCTTGAAACCCGGCAGTAGATGTTTAGAATTTTCATTTTCTATTTAAATATTAGCAGCACGAGATTACACTATTGATGGTCTTGGAATTATTAGATGTTAAATTTTTAATCAACGTTGCAGCTACGACACAAAAATCTGAAAGAATATTCAATTACACATCACGATAAAAAGTGAAGTTAAAAATGATTCCGTGAAAAAATATTCGTTAGTTGTTTGTCGAGCTCTTAAAAATTTCAAATTGTTACTGTCTTCGAGAGTAAAATGAAAAGCCCCGGATATGTATCCAGGGCTTTATCACTCAGAATAATTCCGGCTGCTTAAGGTAAGCAGGTTCCAGAATTTTTTCTCTCACACATTTAGCAAGATGATAGGCAAGTTTAGCCGGAACTCCATTTCCTATGCCTTGCTTCAACTTGTTTAAGCTTCCGACATAATTGTAAGATCCTGGATTGATTGACTGACACCAAAGCAATTCACCAATAGTTGGTTTCCATGAATCCGATCCCTTGAAGAACCGGAAAGGTGATGAACTTGTTACCGTACATACCTGCGGATGCAGCGAAACCGATTTCATCGGCTCACCAAAATGGCCACTGGAATATCCATCTATGTCGATGAAATCGGTAATAGCAACTTTCGGAATTATTTTTCTTGGAAATATCGGCGCGGTTTTCAAATCATTTCGCACTAACATTGCGAAAACCCTGTAACGTACCTGCGGTACCTCATAATCCGCGCTACACATAACTGTGTATGCAACATTGTAATCGATGTCCTTCAACATGCCGAAGAATTGATCCCTGATCTTTTTTTTCTCAGGCTTTTTAGCTGTGATAAAGTCAGGTACCTGTTCTATCACTGCAACAAGCGGTTTGGTTTCAGTTACAAGTCGTAAATATTCCAACATCAGCAAACACTTTTTTGTGCCTGATCCTACGGCATTAAGTTTAGTCCAGTCCTGACATGGTGGTCCGCCAAACATTAAATGAACTGATTTCCATCCTGTAATTCGAGCAACTTCATCAAGTATTATTTTGCCCGTCACATCTTTGATATCTTTCAAGTGACAAACGGGTGATCCATCGTCATATTTGAAGTTGGAATTGTAAGTTGCCACAGCATCTAGTTTAAACCGCTGGGACTTTTCATCCCAGCAGTTATTATCAAAAGCAAATGCAGTTTGAAATTCAGCTTCGTGAATTCCATGTGCAGCGATAGCATAACCACTGCATGGTTCAACACAAACAAATTTCCTGATCATGATTGAACGTCCTCCATGCCGTCATTTTCAATTGGTTTCCCGCAGCAGACGCAAACATTGTGATCTACTGACAAACTGCGGAACAGTTGACGGTTTTCATCATCAGTCAGCTTGTCGATCTTCTTGATTACAGAATCAACGTGCTTTGTATTACCATTTTGATATTGATATTTGATAGCCGGATCTTCCTCGTCTGTAGTATCAGGCTCCGTAAATTCTGGAATAATAGTCATTGTGCTCATGTGTTCCCCAACAGCCGGAATGTTTTCATCACCCGGTTGCACGTTTACCTTACTAACTTGAGCATTTTTATTCTGCACTTTCTTTTTTTCAATCTCAATGCAGTCGCGATACGCTAAGTCCAACGGGGTAAGGCCTGCATCAATGTCAATAAAGTATGATTCCTGAGTTCTGCCAACGCGCAATAGTTGCTTGATAAAATGGCTACTCTTTATCTTTAATCTCATGGCAATACGTTTGTACGTATCGCCTTCCTTCATTTTGCCAGAGATGTCGGTACGTTTGCCCTGACCTGGTGCCCATCGCTTCCAACATGCTTCTGCCATAAGGTATAGTTCCTTGCTACAGCTGTACTCGTTTGTGTTCAGATCGATCATCAAGTGCATCGGATCATCTTCCCAATCATGCACGATAGCATGGATTTCTACCTTTCCAATGGTTTTGTATATTTCAACTGTGCTTACACCATCGACAATATAATAACCGGGATTCTCACCTTCTATTTTCAACATCAAGTGAATTGGATTTTTCCTTCCACCTTTTTTGAGTGACTGGCGTAAACCCGGCATTTCATCCATTACTTTTGGTACGAATAAATCTGTATACCTAGGATGGGGTCCCTTTATTTCATTCAAACTTACTACTATAATATTCATTTTTTCTGATTATTTTTAATGACTTCGGATTATTCCATCCGATGTGCTGATAGCACGACCAATACTATAAGAGATTGTTACCTCTTAGGGTGGTCCCCTTAGATACCATCTACAACATTCTTTCATCATGCTCTTTATATGCACAGGATGCAGCATTGATTCAAAATTTTTGTAGCTGAATATCAGGCATTTGTAAAGTAAATAAGTAGAGTGGATAAAAAATTCCGCTTGGTTATTTGTGAATTATTAGCCATTTATTTTAGTGTGTCGGCACTAATAAATGAATCTGAAATAGTTGTTATCATCATTAACATACTTTCTTTGACCTTGGTTTATTTCATCTTAAGTTAAGCTTTGGCGGGTCATAAAATTTTCACTTCCCGCATTAAATGGTGAAACAGGTCTAAAAGGATTTATGCTGAACTCAGATAACCTGAATGAAAATGCACATATCATTTCAGACAAGCATAGCTTATTGAGCAAGAGCAAAAGTCAATGAGTATTTTGAGAAATATTTGCGATGGAAGACATGCAACACTTTTCCTTCCATAAATATAATGTAGAAAAAGATATGGATAATTACTATTTTGAAGGCTTTGAGGATGATGAATTCGATGAAAATTCGAATTCAAGACTTGAGACCATGGCGGCTATTGTTCGAAGCCTTACTGATGAGGCAAAATATATAAGTGACTCCAATTATAATGAGGGGTACTTCTTAATGCATGATCCCTTATTCACTACAATTGAGATAATTCAACTTTTCCAACAAAAGGAAAATATTATGAAAGAATGGAGTCATTACTACTATTCTAAGATATTCAGAATAATGAAAGAAGAGCATTCCAGAATGTATTGTTCAATATTGGAACGATGTTATGGCTTTCCAAACTGATATTTATTTAGCTCTGCCGTGCGTTGATTGATGAAATATTTTTGTATATTGTGGTATAATGATAAAAATAAAATGGTTATATTTTTTGATTTTGTTCATGATGAGGGTAATAAATTTTATTATAGTTGAAACCTTTCTCCGGAAGCTTTTAGCTCCATTAGCAGAATATTTATTAGAAGGAGGAAATAAAATCAATGAGGCTCCATTCAATGAAACGAGCCTATACATAATTAACTCACTTTTGACGTTTGAGAACACTATGGCTCTTTATAGTCAATTGGAAATTTTCATGTGCAATGGGCTATTATGTTTATTCGAAGCAAATCTGTCAAAAGAAAATAGCTCTTCGACTATTCTATGATGCAATGCAAAAGATGTCCGTAGGCTTTATAAATTAGACGGTTTATAAGTAGCAAATCCATTTATGGAATTGTCTGATATATAAATCAGGCATTCAGGTAATCTCGGTGGGGAAGATGATTTTGGCGGTTCTCTTCCCCACTTTATGCCGCTTAACATAACCGTCAATCTTGATAAAAAGAACCGCAATGAATGCACACTATTTCTCTTATCAAATCATATAAAATTCCATATGTGATTTCGACAACTACAATCGACATCTGGCTACAGACAATATCTAGCGATTCAAACCCAAACCATCAAGCAATCCATGATTGCAGAAACGATATCCCGAACAAGAATGCATATAAAGAGAAAATGGTTTGTGCATGCCCACATTGTACATTTTATAGAAAGGCAGAAAAGAAAAACATACTCAGTTTATCGGAATATCTGTTTATAGATTTAGATAAATTGGGACAAGTTGATATCCCGACATTAAAAGTATCATTAGCATCAATTGAATTTGTAAAAGCGGTCTGGCTTTCTGCTTCCTCCACAGGAATAGGATTACTTTGTCCAATCAAAGGATTAACTGTCGCGAACTTTAAGGAAACAATGAACGCATTACATGAGTATTTCATTGGAATTGGTCTTCCACCTGACCCGCACTGTAAACCATTATCCGCAAGAAATTGTTTGTCTTATGATCCAGATGTAATTATTAAAGACGATTTCATTCCTTTTAATTCAGTAGAAAACAAAAGGGTATCGTTTGCCTATAAGAGGGAGGAAGAAGAGAAGAACATTACAAGCCTAACGATACCTTTTGCTGAGCATCCACTTCAAACTGCATGCAGACTTGCAGGAGAGCTTCTACCGCCAAGAATGATTTTAATTTTAAGACGCCTGAAGACTTTTCTGATGGTGCACTTGTGCATGTCTATTCTCAAGGTAAGGAATGGGATCGAATTTACTTTCCCAAGCGGATACTTGAAGGTGTGAGAGCTCATACTCTTACTGGCCTTGGGCTTGGATTTCTCAAGTTAAATCCTGAAAAGCCAGTTGATGTAATCGCGAAAATTTTATATTCTGTTAACCAACATCATTGCAAGCCGCCTTTAAGTAAAAAGCAGGTAACTGAAATCATAAATTGGACATGGAATAAAAAAATTGCCGGGGAAATAGATATACAAAGTGGAACAAAGTACATTGTTTTCAATGATTGTGCAGGACTAAGTATAAAGCAAAAGTTATCAATGAGTGGAAAACTCATGGGGAAAATCAGGCGAAATCGTAGTACAGAAAAATTAAAAAAAATATTAAATAAATATCAATCTGATAATAATAAAACTCCTACGCAAAAGCAATTGGCTGAGTTGGCTCAAATGAGTATTGCAACTATTAAGAGATATTGGTCAATAATTACTTCTGAATCTCATGATTAAATCCATGTTGAATTGTTAAGCCAAACTTACACCAAGAGATAAAAAGAGTTTAAATTCTCTTTGCTCTATAGATATAATGACGCCAGAACAGAGAAAGTAAAAGATGCAATCCATTATACAGTCCACGGAATTAAATTCCACGCATGCTTCAACCAGAGTCACAATGGAGATCAGTACAGAAAATTGAAGCGTTTAAAAACATTCATGCTTACCTTCATTAAAAGGCTTACACGTATTGGATATCAACTAAATTACTAGGCCTTTAATCAGATGATGACTATAAAAATGGAGGAGGTCATGGAAATTACCTCCTCCATTAAAAAAAACCAATCATGCATACAATTTATATCTGGTGATCCTACTTTTGTTTCGACTTCGAAAGTACTTCACCTTTTTCACCTATAGGTAACAATCCGCAATTCGAAACACTATCCTGCCCATCCGTCTCTGTCAAGCGAACGATACTGAATTGCCTCGGCAAGATGTTCTGTTTTTATGTCCTCGCTTGTTGCAAGATCGGCAATGGTGCGCGATACTTTTAAGATTCGGTCGTATGCACGCGCTGAAAGTCCCAGACGCTCCATCGCTGTCTTCAATAGTTGTGTTCCTTCTTCAGGAACTTTACAAACGCTCTGTAGCAGTTTCGATCCCATTTGTGCGTTGCAGTAAATTCCCTTCATTTCTGTGAAACGTTTTTCCTGAATCTGTCTTGCATTTACTACACGCTCTCGGACGGCTTCACTTTTTTCAGAAACGCGAACAGTAGTAAGTTCACTGAACGGAACCGGAGTAACTTCAAGATGAATGTCGATGCGATCAAGCAACGGTCCGGATATTTTGTTGAGATATTTCTGCACAACGCCAGGAGCACACACACAATCTTTTTCGGGATGATTATAGTTTCCGCATGGGCATGGGTTCATGGAAGCCACTAGCATGAAGCTGGCCGGAAATTCAACAGAATGTTTCGCGCGTGAAATAGTAACCATTCTGTCTTCAAGCGGCTGACGCATTACTTCAAGAACTGTGCGTTTAAATTCAGGCAACTCATCAAGAAATAAAACTCCGTTGTGTGCGAGCGAAATTTCTCCGGGTTGAGGAAATCCTCCGCCCCCGACAAGTGCGACATCACTAATTGTATGGTGGGGAGAACGAAACGGACGAACAGAAACCAATGATGCTTCACGCTGAAGTTTTCCAGCAACGCTGTGAATCTTGGTTGTCTCAAGCGCCTCGTGTAATGAGAGTGGCGGAAGAATACTCGGAAGCCGTTTTGCAAGCATCGTCTTTCCTGCACCGGGCGGACCGATAAGAATAACATTGTGTCCGCCTGCTGCCGCAACTTCCATAGCACGTTTTATATTCTCCTGACCTTTTACATCGCTGAAATCAAATTCCATTTTGTTCTGACTTGAATAAAACTCAGCGCGTGTATCAACAACAGTTTTCTCCAGTGGAACGTCATTCTGAAAAAACTCAAACACCTCTTTGATGTTGTCCACACCGTACACATCAAGTTCACTAACGATGCCTGCTTCGCGTGCATTGTGCTTCGGAAGAATAAAACCTTTGTAACCTTCTTTACGCGCCTGGATGGCAATGGGCAACACACCCTTGATTGGCTGCAAGCCGCCATCGAGGGACATTTCACCCATGATGATGTATTTCGAAATTTCCTCTTGCTTAAGTTGCCCTGTTGCTGCAAGTATTCCGATGGCAATCGTGAGGTCATAAGCTGAACCTTCTTTGCGAATATCAGCGGGAGCCATGTTCACCGTAATTTCTTTGATGGGATATTCGAACTCACAATTTTTCAGCGCTGCGATGATTCGTTTTTGACTTTCTTTTACAGCGCTGTCGGGCAAGCCAACAAGAAAAAAATTCACGCCCTTGCTTACGTTCACTTCAACAGTAACCGTTGTTGCACTGATACCGAATACAGCGCTGCCGAAAGTTTTTACAAGCATGGATGAAAGAAAGTATTAAGTAAAGAGTATTAAGAAAGAAAATTGGACAGCCGATTTCCTTTCGATGGGCAAGTTGGAAATAATTTTTTGAAAAGAAAATTTTGATTTGTGGGCGGCTATGTCCGTGAATTGATCTCACTCGAAATCAGGATAACCTCGTTTTGATTACAATTCGCTCCCGCTGCAATCTAAAAATTTGTTTTTACCTATTTTCAAACTGAAACGCTCAATGATAATTTGATTTTATAAAACGTTCAACCGACTGCCAGTCATAAAGAATTTGTTTCCCATTTTCATAGCGGAAGAACCCAAGCAGCCCCCTCCTTCTCAATACCGTAACAGTTTTTTTTTGTGCACCCAAAATATTTCGCAAGGTCTTTTTCAAGTATCCAAAAATCCTGAGGTCGTTTTTTAATTTGTTCAAGAGCGTTTTCGATCCTTGCAAACTTTCGGTTCATCTCTGCCCATACTTCTCCTGATATTATTACAAAAGGTATTGAGTCAGTGGTATTTTCTTCCATTGCTTAAAAGGTAATTGAATTTAAGGATACACTTTCACTTCTTCGCTCTTCAAATCTACGATCGTAACCTGCATTTTGAATTTGAAAGCATGATTGCAGAGATGCATGAACATCGTAGTGTTGTTGACAAGACAATAACGGGAATGAGAAACTGTATCTTCGGAGAAAGAATTTAGAATCTTTTTAAGGTAAACTTTAATTGTCGTTATTGTTCTAGTAGATGAAATAACTTTAGCTTCGATGGTAACACTCCAGTTACACACCCCTTGTAAATGAAATTCCATTATTCCGAATTCTTGTTGAGGATTCCAACTCCATTCGAGGTTCTTAAATTCACTTTCATGATATTTTGTCAACCAGTCTACAGCATCAAAAACTAATGCGGAGTGCTCGTGTTGATGGATGTAATCGTACTCCATGATGCGCAACTTTTTAAGGATACTTATACCGTCATTTAGATTTGAGACTGAATCAGGAATTATTTTTTTGATTCGTGATAGCTGACTTTTTACAGATTCAGATAGTAATTCCTTTTCCAAGGTATAATTCAACCGGTTTGCCATTGAGCAATAAATTAGATTACATTAGAATTTGAATTCTGCGAGTGTATAATAATGCTCTCAATGGAAAAATAATTTAAAGACTCAATCCCATAATGTCAAGTGAATTTACTTTGTTTTTCACAAAGCATTGTTTCGAAAACGAAAACTTTCGGTAGTTTTGTTTGCGAATTTTAAGAAGGAAGAATCGTTGCTTAGTTTCTCATGACCGCATTTATTGGACTCTTTGGAAGGTTCTCTGGATTTGTTGCACCAAAGATTTTAACAGTGCAAAAAGAATAGGAAAACGATACAGTAATAAAATGTAGAAACTGAAATAAAAGCAGAAGGAGAATGAACAAAATGATTGAATGGCTTGAAACAAAAACTGAAATCAAAAAAGAAAAAACGTTTATCAGCACAAGAGCTGAAAATTTTCTACTGAAGGACTTTTTCGAAAAGGTACTAAACCAATTTCAGAAAGAACTTCAGTTACTTGCTGACAACTAGTACTGTTACTCTGAAGATGGGACGTCTGGCACCGAGTAGGTATTTGCATTGATAGAAAGAAGCTATGTTGGGTTATTCAACAATGCAGTCATTCGCTCCTTTCCTGAAGATTCTGTTTTGCAAGAATATTCTGTTCATGTTGATGGCAGGAAATATATTCGAGGTGATTATCTTGTAAAGCATCAGTCAACAAATATTTTGTTTGAAGCGAAACAAAGGCCGTTCGATGGTAAAACCTATGAGCCAGCGGATACAAAAATATTCTTGGACGCTTTTATCAAACAGGGAATGGAGTATTACAATGCAGAGCAGCACAACTATAACGGTTCTACTTTTGTTTCATCGCTCGTTTTTGAATGGGTTCGCTATCCAAAGCATTTGGAATTAGTAAACACAAAATCATGGAATGAAGATGATGATGGCATCACCGATTTTTATTGCCTTTATCATACCGACATCGCGGGGCTAATGGTCTATGGCAATTTAGAAAAAGTGAAGGAGTAATAAATTTTTTATGGAAACCCAAGCCCTGCATAAAACCCAAACAGGTATTGCAAGTGAATTCTTCGTAGCTGCGGAACTTACCCGAAGAGGGTATCACGTAACTCTTACTTTGGGCAATACAAAGGCGATTGATTTGATAGTTGAAAAGAATACAAAACTAATTCCTGGTCAAGTAAAAGGAATTCAACGAACAAAATCTATCAATTGGAACGTAAGCATTAAAAATGTTCGCAAGGATGTAATTTATGTACCGGTAAACCTTCATCGTGATTCACTCATGCAGCCAGAATATTTTGTTCTTACAGGAAATGAAATGAAAAAACATCTCAAGCCTACTAAATCAGGTCGGGATTACATTGACTATAATTATGTGAAGCGGCTGGGCTTTCAAGATCATTGAGATAAATTGAAATAATGAATTTTAGATTCTCTTAGAATAAATATTATAGAGTTTTTTATCTTGAAACTGGATGATGTCAACGTTGAATTCATCCTTGTAATGCTCCTGTTCGTCATAAAAATTTATCCACCCGCGAGTGCAATTATATTTCTTAAAATCTTCTTTCCAATCATTCGAAAACTCTTCAAAAAAAATAATCGCACTGTGGGGTGTTCCTTCAATCTTTAATTCTCGCAAAATTTGTTTCTTCAAGAACATCTGGAATTCTGTCCTCGCATTACAAGCCTTAAACCAGTTTAGATTGAGTTTGCACTCACAGAGTATCAGCTTTCCATTTTCAAGTTCAATAATTCCATCAATAAAACTGTTCTTTACAGCAAATACTTGGTTAATATTTAGTTCCGCCTTATGAGAAGTCAAATGTCTAAAAACATCGCGCTGAAATTGTAATGGTTTATTCTTTGTAGTATTTTCTACAGAGATAATCTTTGGTTGCAGTGCCCCCTTCTTAAAAATATTTTTTCTTTCTTCTTGTGTTAGTACTTCTCCTAAGTCAATCATATTATTGTTCCTTTAGGTATTACGTTCAATCCCTTCTTTCAACATTTTTTTCAATTTTCTTCGGAGTCCAAGTGGTTTCACTACTGTCATTTCATTACTATATGAAAGAAGTTCCATAAGAAAATCATGTGTAATGCGAACTGTCAAATGTATCTGTATCTCCTCAACAGTTTCTAAAACCATTCGTTGGGTAGAGTGGAGCGGAAGTGAGTTAAGATATTTCCCCTGTTCTCGGGTAAAAGACAAAACAATCTCTTGTGGTTTTTCATCAGCGCCATGAATGATACCAAATGAATATTTGTACATTCCCTTTGCATCAAAATTTTTAGGGTAGACAAACTTTTGCCTCTTGATTTCAAGATTGCTGATTCTCTCTAAACCAAAACTTTTTATTTTAGCATCTTTGAAATCTCTGCCAACCACGTACCATCTGTTTTTAGACTCTTTCATAAAGTACGGCTCAATAGTTCGTGTTGTAATTTCATCCTCCAAGAATTTCTTGTGGTTGAAGCCAACTGTAAACTTGTTTTTGATGGCATGAACCAATCCATAAAAATGTTCTGTCCCTTGTGGCTTTCGCGTTTCAAAATGAATGAAGTCGGAAAAATCACTTACCATGTTGAGTGAGTTGAACAAATCGAATGCCTCAAGCATCCTGTTGTTCAGGTTCATCGGCAATTGAATAAACCTTAAACGAAAAATTAAACGAGATGTCAATATTGAAAATAGAACGTATCTCATCTAGATCACGCTGGAATGTGCGCTTCGAAACACCCAGCCTGTAGCCTAGCAAATCCGATTGTTCCATCAAGTAGTTGGCAATTTCTTCAAACGTTGCGCTACCGCTTGCTCTAAGTTTTTTAATAATCGCTAAGTAGCGCAGAATGTATTCACGTTTCGTCATGGTGGTTAAAAAAACTCACACACGTTTAACTAATTCGATCAATTTTTTCTGCACTGTTTCTCTTTCTTCTCCATTTATTACGGTAACTAAAAATGGTTCCCCTGCAAAAAGTGTACGCTCTGAATCAACGGTAAAATCTGCAAGAAGATGTCGTAGCTCCATCACCTTAAAGAAATCAATGAAATCTTCATCAAGTTAAAGTTTCTTTAATTCTATTTTTTCAATGTGATTTTTTTCTTTCCAAATCTCCATTCGTTTCTTTTCAATATCAACTTGCTTTTCTTCTGCTTCAAGTTTACCCTGTCGTGATTCTTTTTTTGTAGCAGCTTCAATAATCTGTTTCTCCTTTTTTATTTCAACCTGCTTCTTCTGGATGTCAACTCGCTTTTCGATGAGCTCTAATCTGTCTTTTACAGATTGTTGTCTTTTTTTCATGGCTGGAGGTTTAAAAGTTAGTTCTGCAAAATTAAAACCATCCTACGACAAATCATGTCGTGGTAAAAAATATTCGAGAAAATAAATCGGGTTCTAAATCAAAGCTGCTTGATTGCGTTTAATTCATTTTCGCTCTGCATGTTGAATGAATTCGTCCAATATTGGACACTGATCTTAACCGATCCAAATAATTCAGATAAGAGGAAAATTACTGGCAGGATCCTCCATCTCAAAAAAGTTGGATGATTCATAGAACTTCGATTGATTTTATTCAGAACCGGATAACGTTTCACTTGATTTCACTCATAAACGCTTCCGATTTTGAGAAATCTTGAACATTTCATAAAAGCTTTAAGCGCTCTCCTGATTAAAAGAAAAATCAGATCCCTGAACGTAATTTGACGCATTCATTTTTTCCATTTTCAAATTTCCGCTACTCTCGTTTGAAAATTAAACGACAATGAGTAAGAAGAATAGTAAGACAACTTGTACCGGCATGGACTGGAATACCATGTTGGGGCTACTTCACCAGCTAAAAAGAGATTGCAAGTTCCAGGACTACCTTTTGATTGCTACCGGCTGCTACTTCGGCCTGCGCTCAAAGGACTTGTTAGAGCTTCGTTGGAACGATGTCATGAACAAAAGCGAGTTCACCATCACCGAAAGCAAAACCAAGAAGCGAAGATTGATCACTTTGAACGAAAACGTGAAAGAAGTTTTGCAGTACGTCTATCAAAAAAGAAAAGTAGAGAGAAGTTTTTCTGATGATGATTATCTTTTCGTTAACCGATGGAAAGAGAGACCATCAATCCAGTACGTGAATCGAAAGCTGCATGAAATCTTCAAGGACTACAACGTTCGTGTCGGCAATGGTTCATCGCATACGCTTCGAAAAACATTTGGGAAAAGGGTTTGGGAAATGGACGGTCAAAGTGAACGAAGCCTGGTATACCTCTCAGAAATTTTTTCGCATTCAAGTATTCAAACCACCAAGCGATACATTGGCATTGTACAGCAAAACATTGAAAATATTTACTTAAATCTCTAAAAGTGCTCAATCCTGCATGCACCTTTGCTTATATGGCATTCTTCCGGTCGCTTTGCGCCTCTTCTGGTCTGCTTTAATCGTTGTTGAGTAGAAATGCTTAGCAAAAAAAATGGACGCATTAGAAGCGTCCATTTTAAACCACTAAAAAATTACTGAACTAAATCCCTACGCTGAGGTAGCGCGGTATCCGTGCTTTTTCGCTTCGATCAAAAATTTTGCGATGTAAACGGATGTCCACTGATTGGTGACAGTAATCGTTTTATCTTTCAGTTTAATCACCTGTTCGGGTTTAATGAAGTAACGTTGCTTTTCAGCAGAGCGTTTTTTTGCAACGCTCAACTCAGCAAACACACCGTATGTCGGAACAATTGTATCAGGAAAAATTTCTTTTAGTTTTTCAAAAGTTGTGTTGCGATGATCCTTTACAAACTGTACAATGATTGCACGCGCCAACCCTCCTTTCTTTAGTTCTTCATTGTTAAACTTGAACGAAGAAAAATCTCTGGAAGATTTTTATTCCCTTTACAGCAGGAACAATTTCTTCTTTGTTTGGTGCCGGTGTTTCAGCCAACGTTTCTTCTTTGACCTCATCATGATCGAACGGGACATAAATCTTACCATCAGGAGAATCAAGTTCTTTGATCTTTTTTCCTTTGATAAGTAATTTGAGAGTTGAACCTACTGTAGGTTTAGTCAACTCTATTTTTTCGGAGATGTACTCCGCTTTCGATGCCGGACTTTTTAAGATAAAGTCCAAAACTTTTTGCTGGGAAGCGTTTAATTTTTTCATAGAAATATAATTTGAGTTAAGCGAGTGTAGCAGAAACAACAATCCCGTGGAAACCTTTACTGATAAAGGTTTTCACGGGATTGGATTCCAAGGGCTTTTGTTTTCCTTCTTTGCTATTCCAGATGTTTCCTTTTTTAGATTTCCATTGTTTTCCCTTCGGCAGAAAGATTTTTTTGATTTCAAGCTGCCGAAAGAATAGTAGCGAAGTGATGTCTTTTAGAATGGACTTTCTGTATTCATGTACGCGAAATCAAAAAGTTCATCATACAGGTGGTCAAACAACTTTGGCACACCGTCAAACGATTTCACTTTTCTGATTTTACCCTTTCGATCAATATCAAGTAAGGATTGATTCGATAGCAACAAAATATTTCCTCCCAGATGTAATGTCTTCACCAATTCGTACATCTTTTTTGAGTAAGCCGAAATCAGGACACTATTTCCTAAAAAGTTTTTGAAATTGACACCATTCGCTTCTAACTCGAATTCATAGGATTGAACTCCTAACTCCTTGATAAAATTTTGCAGTTGTTCTAATCTGATAGGGGTTCGAAGAAATTCTAAATTCTTAGAACGCCCTCTCTTGTCAAGGAAAAAAATCTCATCGCCTTTGTAGCAGAGAAACATTTTCATGTCTAACAAAGTGCTCCTTGGAAACAACTGAAAAATATCTTCCATGACGAAAGGATTCAGGTAAAGAATAATTTTTTCGGAGTCAGTTATCGAAAACACTTGCATAGAGTGAAGATAGAAAAGTATTTTATCGTACGTAAAAAAACAAGAATTGATCAGTTGTGAAAACGTCAACCTCCAATACCAACGCTTTCCAATAGGAGAAACGATTGATAGATTTCGTGCAGGATTATTTTTGGATTACTGCTCTGTTAACGGAGTGAATGAAAATGTCTGCTGATGAGATGGACTTTTTTGTTACCGTACTTCTACGGTATAATTTACCGTAGAAGTACGGTATGATTTATTTTGGTTATCACATAAATTGTACATTGTTTCGCAAAGTAAAAAAATATGTAGATCGAAAAAAGAAGAAAATAAAAAATTGCGTTCGAAGAATGCTGTACTTAAAACCTTAGGAAAATTTTATTGTGCAACAGCAATAAGCGAAACGCGCGTTAACGCGCGGGTTTGTTTTGCTTATTGTTGCACAGGTTCCTAAGACCTTAAGTACAGTAGGTTTAATAAGTCCCGCGCCTTATTGTTGCAAGAATGTAATTATTAAAGAAAATATTTATCGAACTCAAGATGTTGCTATGCTTGAGGTGAACAATTTTTTCTTCAGGAAAGAATTAAATGCCGTGCCAAAGCTCCACTGCTTTAGGATTAAATTTAGAATGAATGCTTAAAACAGGTACTGGTGAATGATTAATAATTTGCTGTGAAAAGGAACCTGTAAAATATTCAATAACATTTTGTTTATCCAAATTTCCCATAGTAACAATAAGGTCAGCATTCGTTTTTGTTGCATGATTGATAACAATATTGGCATTGTAGGCAGCGGAGATGACCTTTACATTGCATTTCAAGCCATGATTTTCGACTATTTCTTTTATCTGCATAGCTTCCCGAGATATTTTTCTTTCATGCGATTTTGTTGCTTCTTCATCAATACCAAGAACATTAAGGATTGCTCCATAAACTTCAGCCATCTTAATTGCATAGATTACTTTTTCACGAGAATGTGGCTTATCGCTAAACGGAACAAGAATATTTTTAAAGCCGCCTGCTTTGCTTTTTCCCTGCACTGAAAGTACCGGACAAGGAGAATCTCTTACTACACTGAATGTATTGCTTCCCATGACAAATTCTCTAAAACCCGAAACTCCATGAGTTCCCATTACGATAATGTCAGCTTTTATTTTTTTACTTACGCGAATGATTTCTTTATGTGTGCGACCTGTTGAAGAAAGGGAGTTTATTTTAATTGCACCTTTCTTTTTGGATTTTTCTACTTCTTTATCTAACCGTTCGCTGCTTATTTTCCTGATTTCATCCTCATAGCCATTAAATCTTGGAATAGTTGCATAAAAGGGGTCTGCTACCGGATAAAGATTTTCGAGAACATGCAAAAGCATTATTTCTGCATTGGTTAATTTTGAAAGGTTAACCGCATAATCAAGCGCTTTAAGCGATGAAGCAGAAAAATCCAATGGGATTAAAATTTTTTTTATTTTAAGAAGTGAATTCATTATTGTTTTATTTTAAACGGTGAGGCGTAAAGGTAACAGTTCCTTATTTATAAAATGTATGATTGAAGCAGTATTTTAATGATTAACGTGTGAATATTTTAAAAGAACTTTAATTTATGATTACTTTAGTCTGATAATTAAGAAAAAAGCAGCAAAAAAAAGAAAACTACCTACTAAAGCAAAAGAAAAGTTCAATGTTTCGGTTACTGGTAACCCAATGCTTAATAAATCTCAAAAAAAGAAAAGCCTTAATAAATAGAATAGTAAGTAAGATGTTGACAGCTTAACCAGTGACTAAATGTTTTATCAAATTCACTCTTTTATCAATTGGCATTTAATCTACTTACTCATTAATCCCTTTAATCGGAATTGGAAAAATAAAAGATTCCAAAACGCTGCGGTGTGCTTTTGAAACATGGCCTTTGAAGGTTGCCATACTGCGATGCATGGTTCTTGCATACTCTTTTCCCAATTTTTTTAAAATAGATTCCAGCTTTGATAATTCATCTTTTATTGCTGCCTCTCTTTCATCTTTTCCTTTCGGTAGTTGATTATGAAGTGTGGTAATATTTTCTTCAAAAACTTTATCTGCTTGTTGATAAAAGTTAAATAGCAAAGGGTCGCAGGAAAAAGTTTTGATGTGAGAGAATTTGATAGCAGTTTTCTTTTCTGTTTCATCCAAACCTTCATCGTTGTTTGCGGCAAGCAACGAAATGTAAGCAGGAAATTTTAATAGCATTTCCTTTTCTGTGTCATTGAGTGTTTCTAAATTTTCCATTTGATTATTTTAATTGTTTGAATTTTATTTTTTATCCGCCTGATAATACTTTGCCCAACCATTATTTAATGAAAAGACAATTTGCTTTCCTTTAATAAGGTCATTTATATTCAGTTCATTTTAAAAACAACATCTTCAATGCTGTTAGCAGTAATATGAATCCGCTTGCTGATTTCTTTTAACTGCGTTAAAATTTCTTTATGACGGATAATATGTTTGATAGAATCGCTTTGAAGGAGGGTTGCTAATTCCACCGAATATTCTTTTATCAATTCATCATCCATTAAAATAATAGCATTTACCTTTGTTATTACTTCATCGTATTTCTTTTGTTTAAGCAAAGTAAAGCACTCATTCATCTGCAACATTTGTTTTTGAAGCAATAGAAATATTGCTTCATATTCTGACAGAGATGAAATAGTGTAAGCGGCAATTTCAACATCGAGATGTTTTATGCTTAGAACAATCCAATCAAGATTCAAATAAATTCTGCTGATAGCTTCTTTGTCAACAGGTGTTATCATTACTGAATTAAGTTCTATCAGTTTTTCCATCCGCTCATCATTTGCTTTCTGAATAATATTGTTTAGCTGTTCTGATGTTTTCGTTTTTTGAATGTAAATACTATGAAGCATTATTACTACCTGTTGTGTAATAACACTTTGTGCCTGAAGGTTTCCAAAGAAATCAACTTCTTTTGGAAGAATAAAGTCAGATAATTTTTTAAATACGTTCATGATATTTAGGAAAGAAGTTTTAAGAAAATGAAACAAAATACTACACCAAGTATAATGCAGATTGGAATATTCAGAAGCCATCCTGTACCTATTGATTTTGCCATATTCCATCTCACATGGCGTGGTCGCTCACCTGCACCCACTCCCATAAGTGTGGTTGTTACTACCTGTGTTGTAGATGTAGGCGCACCAATGATTGATGAGGAGATAATAATTAATGCAGAACCGATTTGGTCAGCGATGGAATGGATTAATTTTACTTTGTAAATTCCATATCCCACAGTTTTAATAATGTTCCATCCGCCAAACAATGTTCCCAAAGTAATTGAACTTGCACACAACATAATTACCCAAAGCGGAACATGAAACACAGGATAAACTCCGCTTGCATAAAGCAGCATTGCCATTACACCCATTCCTTTTTGTGCATCATTGGTTCCATGACTAAATGCAAGCCATGAAACGGTAATATATTGTGTTGCGATGAAATATTTTTTTGATTTAATAGTTAGTCGCCTCATTGCTTTCAACATAATTTTTATTAGAAAAAATCCAACAAAAAATCCTGCTAATGGAGAAAAAAACATTCCGATAATAATCTTGATAACTCCCTGAATGTGCCCTTGCATCAAAGCATCAATTCCCCAATTGATGTGGCTGTTTCCAATAGCAAACAATCCGGCACCTACTAATCCGCTTGTGAGAGAAGTAGAAGATGAACTTGGCAATCCTAATTTCCATGTAATAAGATTAAATGTAGTAGCGGAAAGAATTGCAGCAATAGTAATGCTCTGCGAAACAACAGATGAAACCCCTTTAATATCTACAAATTCTCCAATGGTATCTGCAACTGCAACACCTCCTAAAAACGGTCCAATAAAAGTAAATGCTGTAACAATTATTATTGCTGTTTTTGGAGTCATAGACATGGAAGCTATGGCTGTTGCAATCATGTCTGCCGCATCATGAAATCCGTTGGTGAAATCATAAATCATTACCGATACTATTCCAATGATTAATATGATATGTGTCGCATTCATTTCTCTTTATTTAGTGGAATAAATATCTCCTCTAATAAATTGTATAAATCGGGATGTTTTCTCTTCATAAGTTGCGGTTTTTCAAAAAAATATTCTGCTGCAACAGCTAAAAACTCTGCTGCATTAGTTGTCCCATAAGGGTTGATGTCCGACTTTCCCTCCTGGATCAGTTTTATTTCCTGATGAATGCGTTGCAGCCAAGGCAAGGCATATTTATGCGGCAATAAATTCTCTGGGCAGCCATCTGTATATCCATCGTCCTTATCTACTAAATGTACAAACTCATGGATTGCCACATTTGATTTTGTATTTGAATCGAAAAAGCCATTCCGTAAACTTTGTTGAGAAAGTATCATAATATCCCGCATTGCACCACTGCCCACCATGCCAAGTACATCCCTTTCTTTTCCCTCAGTTTCATATTTTTCATTAAACGAATTAGGATAAATCAACACCTCATGGATGTTCCTGTATTGCCATCCCTTAAAACCAAATATCGGTATAATAGCACCGGCAGCAACAAAAACCCTGTCCATATCTTCTACTATCGTTTCTATTCCTGTGATTCGCACTTTTCGCAGGAAGTTCTGAACGAGGTTTTCAAATTCATTCTTTTCTTCTTCATTTAATCGTTGGTAAAACAACACATGCTCCTGTAATATTTTCTTTTCAATATCTACTTCCGGTTGAGGAAGTGGTGGTCTCTTTTTTACAGAAATATATATGACAACTCCTACAATTATAATAAATATACTAAAAATGATTAATTGCATATCGTAAATTTCCAAAAAATATTATTCGTAAAGTTTATCTTTTCTATTTTTACTTGTTGCCGGATAAATCAAATTATAATCTTTATGAATCAGTTTCTTATTTTTGTTCTTATAATCTATTCTTGAAAGCAAATGAGAGATTAAAGCAATATGCACATCATCTTTGTTCTCTGCATTGGCAATATACCATGGAGAATATGCGAAATTTGTTTTCTCCAGCATTTCATTTCTCGCATCAGAATATTTTTTCCACATCCTTTGTGCTTTCTCGTCAATAGGGCTTATTTTCCATTGCTTCAAGGGGTCATCTTTTCTTGCTTGAAGGCGTTTTTCCTGTTCCTGCTTACTGATAGAGAGATAATATTTCAGCACAATAATGCCGGTATTTTCCAGCATCTTTTCAAATAAAGCCACATCAGTAAAAAAAGCTTCATACTGTTTTTCAGTACAGAAATCCATGACGTGTTCAACACCTGCCCTGTTGTACCAGCTTCTGTTGAATATTACAAACTCTCCATTTGCAGGAAGGTGTTCAGCGTATCTCTGGAAATACCATTCATTGGTTTCCCTGTCAGATGGTTTACCCAATGCGACTACTCTTGTTTCACGCGGACTTAAATGTTTAATAATTCTTTTTATTGTTCCGTCTTTTCCCGCAGCATCCCTGCCTTCAAGAATAACTAATATTTTCAAATCAGAAGAAATAATTTCCTTCTGAAGTTTTACCAACTCAATATAAAGTTGATGTAGAATATGCTTTTGTTCTTTTTTCATTTTAATATTATTGAAAAGATTTAGCTGTTTATAATTTATGTTCCTATAAATTCAATTTTGCTCTTTATTATTTTTTGGTAAAAATCAAATTCAGGCTCTCTCATCATATAAGTTTCCAAATCATTTTTCCCTCGTTTCAAACCAAAAAGTTCCATAAGGTCAATAACTTTTTTCCTGCTGCTACAGTCTGGCAAAAGGATATCATCAACTTTACATTAGTCAATCCCATTTAATCACCCACGCGTTTCATTGCCTCACATTCTAATTTATGTCGCTCCCTAAAAAGCCTCATCTGAAGTGGCATATTTAAAAGTTTTATTAGAGGTTACCAATACGTTATGTTCCGCGCCATCATCAATAAGCGAAACCATCTTATCCCCCTGCTCCATTCCATCTGCTGTAACAATCATTTCTTCAGTACCCTGTTTTTGCACAACTGCAATATGATAAACCGTATTCCTGTACCGGTAATGCACTTTAAATGATTCCCATTCTTCCGGGATACACGGCACAAATTTTAATTTATTCCCTTCCTGATGCAAACCTAAAAAGGATTCTGTAATAAGCCTGTATAACCATCCAGCCGAGCCGGTGTACCAGGTCCATCCTCCGCGTCCGGCATGAGGTTCACGCGCATATACATCTGCCGCCAGCACGTAAGGTTCCACTTTATAAACAGCAATTTCTTCTGCCGTTTTTCCGTGGTTCACCGGGTTTATCATCTTCAGCAGTTCCCACACACGTTTGTTATCGCCCAGCCTCGCAAAAGCGATAATCATCCACACGGCAGCATGAGTATATTGCCCGCCATTCTCCCGTACTCCCGGCACATATCCTTTTATATAGCCCGGGTTCAGTCCCGATTTGTCAAATGGCGGTTCCAGCAATTGAATAATCTTCACCTCCTTTTGCACAAGATTTTTATAAGCCGACTCCATCGCTGTATGTATGCGTTTGTCATCTCCAGCCCCTGATAAAACAGACCAGCTTTGCGCGATAGAATCCATCTTGCATTCTTCACTAATGGAAGACCCAAGAGGTGTGCCGTCATCAAACCATGCCCGCTTATACCATTCGCCATCCCACGCATGTTTATCAATATTTACTTTAAGTTGTTGCGCTTCTTTTTTACATTCATCAGCAAAGGCAGCATCATTGTGGAGCACGGCAATTTCCGTAAAGCGGTTGAGTATCTCATACAGGAAAAACGCCATCCATACGCTTTCTCCTTTTCCATCTTTGCCAACTCTGTCATACCCGTCATTCCAGTCTCCGGTTCCAATCAGCGGCAGCCCGTGCTCACCATAAGTAAACCCGTGTTTTATTGCTGCCACACAATGCTCATAAAGAGAAGCAGCTTTAATAGATTGAACGGGTAAATCATAATACGATTCCTCTCCCGTGTTTAACACGCGCCCCTCTAAGTAAGGAGCAGATTCATCCAATATACCCGTGTCTCCAGTATGTAAAATATAAAAGGATGTTACAAAAGGCAGCCACAGGTAATCATCCGAGCAGCGTGTTCGCACTCCGCGCCCTACAGGCGGATGCCACCAATGCTGCACATCTCCTTCTTTAAACTGACGTGATGCGCATAGCAAAATTTGCGCGCGCGTAAGCTGCGGCACCGCATGTAGAAGCGACATCACATCCTGCAACTGATCCCTAAACCCGAAAGCGCCACCTGACTGGTAAAATCCGCTCCTTCCCCACAAACGTGACGACAATGTCTGGTACGTTAGCCACCCGTTGGTAATAATATTTATGGCAGCATCAGGTGTTTCCACCTGCAATGCTCCAACAACGTGCTTCCAGTAATTCTTAACTTTTTCAAAGGCAGTATGTGCAGCTTCAGGTCCTCTGAATTGCCGCGCTATGGCGCTTGCATCTCCGGAATTTCTTCCTGCGCCAAGCCTGAAAATAATTTCTTTTTCTTCACCATCAGCCAGATCAAAAGCAATCTGTATAGCAGTGCAGGGGTCTAATGCAAGCCCTATCTTTCCGGCAAGCTTTTGCCGTTTCATCGCATCAGGGTTTTGCAGTGTGCCGTTACGTCCGATAAATTCGGCACGGTCGGCTGTGAACGACTTTTTTACATAATCCACATCAAAGAATGCAACCCTGCGATTAAATTCAGAACTGTAGGGATTTTTTGCAAAAAGCGCCCCGCTGTCAGGGTCCGCTTCCGTATGAATATGCATGGCGGTTTTTGTTCTGTAATTGCCCAGAACCCATTCCACATAACCCGTAGCAGATAACTTCCGTGCACTCCCGGATTGATTGCGTATTTTTAAAACAGTAAACTTTACAGGAGAATCTATATCCACATACACTAAAATTTCTGAATGGATCCCGTCTTCAATATGTTCAAAAGCGCTGTACCCGAAACCATGACGTGTAATGTAAGGTGATTCCCCTCCGGCAGGCAACAGCGTGGTTGACCAGAAATGCCCGTTCTCTTCGTCACGCAAATAAAATGCTTCTCCTCCGGGGTCGCTGACAGGGTCATTATTCCAAGGAGTAAGCCGCAGCTCATGCGCATTCTCCGTCCACGTATAAGACGATCCGCTTTCTGAAATAACAGTACCGAAAAGAGGATTTGCAATTACATTCACCCACGGTGCAGGGGTTTTGTTTTTATTTCCGGTTACTATAATATACTCGCTTCCATCAGGAGAGAAACCTCCCAAGCCATTGTAAAAAACTAAATCTTTTGGTAAAGGAAGAACTGGTGTTGAAGATGCCTGGTACGTTTGTGCAGGTGTGATATACGGTACAATAACTTTTGCAAGCGGTCTGCGTTTCGAATGGTCAGCTAATGTTCCGCCATTGTCGGAAATATTAATCCGTGCTACGGTTTGAAACAATATGCGGTCTTCGTTTGATATCTGGTCAGAGGCTCTTACAAAAATTCCTCCTGGTCGGTCCGCAAGTTCTGCCGGAACAAGCGCCTGTATTTCACTTTGAAAAACCTGGCGGTAACCATCATGCACTTCGTTCCAGATTACTAAATCAACTGCAAGACCTTTTAATCGCCAGTAAGAGTGCGCCTGTATCAATTGCTTTACCAATTGCATATTAGTTTGCTTTTCAACTTTCAACAGCACAATTGGTAAGTCTCCTGAAATGGAATATCCCCACAAACCTGATTGCCCTCTGTGATTATTGATAAGAATAGTAGGGTCAGCCCGAAATGCAGAATTGATAAATAGGATGGAGCTTGCAAGTCGTCCGTACAATTGCGCATCAGCCTCCGAAGCATTAATTTGCCGTAGCACCACCTGGCTGTGCGTCCACGCCATTTCAAATACACGGTCTTTATGATGCTTATCCTGGTACTTGCTGATTAAGTTCTGGCAACCTTCCTTTGTTTCAGCAATGCCGATAATCATATCAAACGCAACCGACTCTTCAGACTCAAGCGTTATTTTATAACGTATGGCAACAACAGGATCTAACACAGAACCCTGGTTTCCCGAAAGCGGACCCGGACGATTCATCACCTGCGGATTCGCAATGCTATTTCCGCGACCAATAAATTCCATCCGATCAGTCTGGTAAGAGATTTCCTCTGATTCCTTTCCCTGCAAGGTCAGCAAATGAAACATCCAGGGAGGATGTTCATCTGCAGAACGTGGTCTGCGGCTGCAAAGAATGGCATGTTGTTGCGGAAGGATTTCTGTCTGCACAAAAAGATTACTGAATGCCGGCTGCATCAAATCCGAATCTGGTGCTGCGAGAACTACTTCTGCATAACTCGTAACATCAAGAGTCCTGCTATTTCCCGAACGGTTTGTTACGTGAATCCTTCGCATCTCAATATCGTCTTCAGGCGAAACAACCATTTCAGTCCGTGTTTCTATGTCGTCATTGGTAGTGTAAAAGTCCACGCGCCCCTGTGAAAATGCAGCCTCGTATTTTTCTCCTTTTTTAAGTGCCGGCTGATAGGTGTTTGACCAGTATGCTTCATTTTCCAAATCGCGTATATAACAAAATGTTCCCCAGTTATCACGCGTGCCATCTTCGCGCCAGCGAGTAACTGCCACGTCTTTCCAACGGGTGTAACCGCCACCTGCATTTGTTATCATTACATGATACCTTCCGTTTGATAATAATTGCACTTCAGGTATAGCGGTGTCCGGAGTTTTAATAATTCTTATTTCTGTACCACTCTCTGTATAATTAATATCTGCAATGTCTGTGGTATGTGCAAAGAATGTTGTTGCTCTTGGAATGCGCTCCTGGAGTAATAAAAGCGCTGCCTTAAACTGTGGTTCCGCTTCAAATAATTTTTGCATTGGCTGGTCAAGAAGCAGGTATGCCAAGGATAGCATGCTCATTCCCTGGTGATGCGCCATGAACGAATAAACAATAGCGCAAGATTGACCGCGGGGTAAACGTGATGGTGTATAATCTATAGCTTCATAAAATCCATGACGTCCGTCAAATCCTTTTTCGTAAAGCAGCTCGAGATTTTTACAGGCTCTTTTGGGAGCTACCATCAATGCAAGCGCAGTTGCATAAGGTGCAATAACAGCATCTTCTTCAAGACCGCGTTTCATTCCCAAACCGGGAGCGCCAAACGCACGATACTGATAATTGGAATTTGAGTTTACCATGTTAAAACCGGATTCTGAAATTCCCCACGGGATACCGGTTTGCTTTCCATAATCAATCTGCCATTGAACGGCAGCTTTATAAGTCTGGTCAAGAAGTGTATTTTCGTAAGTAGGCATTACTAACAGCGGCATCAGGTATTCGAACATCGAACCACTCCAGGAAATAAGTATCGGCTCTCCCTCTACATTGGTTAATAAGCGACTTAAAGCAAACCAGCTTTCTTCAGGAAGTTTTCCCTGTGCAATGGCAATGAAAATGCAGAACCTGGCTTCCGAGGCGAGCAGGTCATAATAACTTGAATCTACGTGATGTTCCTGGACATTGTAACCAATGGTAAACTGGTTCCTTGTTTTGTCGTATAGAAAATCCCATTCTACATCTGACAATTCACTGCATTGACGGGCAAGATTTTCAATAGAAGTAATTTGCCTGTTCGCGTCAGTAATGAATTTAGCTAAAGACGCCTCAAATAAATCAAGCCATTCTTTTTCAGGTTGTATGCTGTCTGCAGTTTGCTGAAGCTTTACCTCTCTTTGCAATTCTCTTGCAGTATTTATTAATTCAATCAACGTTGAATCTGCATTCATGAAAACAAAATCTTTGAACCTTGGAGGAGCAGTCATCAATAAAAACGAGGGTTCAAAAATTTGCATTGCCTCATTCACATGCTGGAATTGTTTATTTAGTATATCCTTCCACCAATGTGTTTCACTCTCTGTATCGTTATCAGGTTCTGCAAAAATTGGCGGGTAGCTTTTCGTTAATTTCTCAACATGGGATTTTATTTCCTCTATGGTGTTAAAATTAGAAGCACACGTTTCATTCAAATCATCTATATATTGTTTCAGCAATTCAGTGTCTTTTTCTTCTTCTTGCATCGTGTCTGTTAGCACTTCTAACGTATCCAGAAGTCCTGTAAATAATTTTAAAACCGATATTTTCTGATGAGGTATTGAAAGCAAGCCCTGTTTTAATATCAGTAAATGTCCGGCAAGGTTTCCACTGTCAACAGTTGAAATATATTTTGGCAACAATGGATTCAGCGTCTGCGTATCGTACCAATTATATAAGTGCCCCCTGTAGCGTTCCATTTTCATCATGGTATCTATGGTGTTTGTGGTTCGCTCAATAAGCTGCGCGGTGGTTATATAACCAAAGTCAAAGGCGGATATATTGGAAAGCAATGAAAGCCCGATGTTGGTAGGTGATGTACGATGTGCAATTTGCGGTACCGGTTGTTCCTGGAAATTATCAGGCGGCAGCCAATTGTCTTCCTGCTCAATAAACCGCTCGAAAAAGCTCCACGTTTTTCTTGCAACTTTCCGCAGAAAAATATTTTGCTCAATGGTAAGCCTTGATATTTGTTTTGCCAATGGTTTGCTTGTCCACCAGGTAATGAAAGGCGCAATCAGCCACAGCACCAAAATGGATTCTGCGATAATTAGCTTTGAAGGAAAAAAAATGGTCAGCCATGTAAATACAGCGACTGTAAGAAACGGTTCTATCCACATCGTAACATAAGATGCAAGAAGGCTGGTCGGAATAACTTTTTCTTCAATGAGAGAAGGATTCCATTCAAGAAGATTTTTTCGTGTAATAAGCATTCGCCCCAGCGTACGACCAATAGACATTAAATTGGAAAATGCTTCGTAGGGCAGGCATATAAGCCTGAATAAAGTTTTTGTAAAAATGTCTGCAAGGTTATAAGCTGAATTCCTGATGTGATGCGATAAGATAACATCTTTGGGTTTGTTAATGGTGTCCCAAAAAGAAGTGATGATAATCGGGAGAACGATAATGAGGGAAACTGCAATTGTCCACAGTAGCGAAGAAGGCAATATCATCCATCCTAATAACAGGAGCGTTGTAAGAGCTACAGGAACGAGGCTGCGCCTGATGTTGTCAAATATTTTCCATTTGGACAATCCTGATAATGGATTTTTAAACCACTGTTTTCCCGGTCCCGGAACAAAGGGTAAAAACCACGAGAGTATCTGCCAGTCTCCGCGAATCCAGCGGGCATTTCTTTTCATGTCTGCACGGTAAGTGGTGGGGTATTTTTCAAACAACTGTACATCACTCAATAATCCGGAACGGACATAGCAGCCTTCAAGCAAATCATGACTAAGAATGCTGTTATCAGCAAACTTTCCTTCCAGCACTTTCTTAAAAATGTCCACATCATAAATTCCTTTACCGATGAAGGAACCCTGCGCAAATAAATCCTGGTAAACATCAGATGATGCGCGTGTATAGGGGTCAATGCCGGGCTCATTTCCATGCATGCGGGCGTATGACGAAGCAGTGATATCCGGCAGGCTCACAGTTACGCGTGGCTGGAGAATGCCATAACCTTTCGTTACCCGTTTCTTTTTTTCATTATACCATGCATGATTTAAAGGATGCGCCATCGTTCCGATTAATTTCCATGCTGTACCGAGCGGAAGCTGTGTATCTGCATCAAGAGTAATCACATATTTTATTTTCGGAAAAATGGATTGGTCGCCTATGATTACCGAGAAACGTTCTTTTGAGCCTCCGCGCAACAATGAATTTAATTCAGAAATTTTTCCGCGTTTTCTTTCATAGCCCATCCATGCATTTTGTTTTGGGTTCCACTGGCGAGGGCGATGAAAAAGAAAAAACAAATCATTTTTTTCTCTCCCGTATTTTTTATTCAGCTCTTCAATTTTATGTTGCGCTAAATCAACAAGCGCCTGGTCTCCCGGAAGTGTTTCCTGCGCGGCATCCATAAAATCTGTTAATAAGCTGAAATGCAGGTTGTCGTTTCTGTTTGCGAGAAAACGAACTTCCAGCGCTTCAATTAAATTTTCTGTTTCCTCAATGCTTGCAAGCATTACAGGCACAACTACAAGTGTACTGAAATCAGCAGGAATTTTTTCAGAAAAATTCATTCTTGGCAGCAAATGCGGCTTCACCAATAAAGTTGAAATAAAGTTAACAACGGATATGGCAAGCTGGCTTGCACATAAAACTAAAAGGAAAGCAATTGTTAAAAGCAGCGAGGTATTTTGCGTATCCGTATGCGCTCTGAATAAAACAGCCGCGGTTATTGCTGCTGTGATCAGTATAATAAAAAATAAATATACGGGGAAAGCGTGTCGTTTAACCCACTGCTTAAAGCTTACAATTCCTGAAACCGGCATCTTCGCCTGCTTTTTTGTTTCATTAACTCCGTGCCCTATCAGGTAATATCCAACGTGTGATGTGCGGGGGTCTTTATCATCCCGGAGAGCATTTTCACGCATCAGCTTTATGGCGATGCGGGCAACTTCATACTCTGCAATTTTGCTTTTATGGGCAATGTGCTCAACTATGTGACGGTAAACATCGCGTGAAGAAAAATCCATCAAGCCATAAATTCCATCATTATCTTCCCGGAGCGTTTGTTCAACAATGCTGTGTGATTCAACAAAGTCACGCCAGTCCATTGCGCCAAGCAATCGAAGACTACCGATACTGTTGCTGATGGAAACCTGATCAGCCGCCTGCCTTTGAATTTCTGCGTTTACTAATTCAGCGCTTGTCAACCCGCTTTCTGATAATTGCTGTTCTATCCAGTTAAGCGACATTGCCAAATCAGGACCTTTACCACGAAGCTGCCGTGTTAATTCAGACACAAATGCACTTGACATCGGGGGATTGGAGCGTGCCATGTCTGCAATTTCGAGTATCAGGTTTTTATGGTCTTTCTCCGCAGTTTCAATCATTTTTCCCGCCCAATAATCTGCAAGATTTTTATCCACCCTGTCAATTGCAATCCGCGCGGATACACGCCTTAGATTTTCGATAAGTGCGAGGCGCAGCATAATGGGTATTGCCCATAATTCACCTAACTGCAAATTTGTAACGGTCTGGTAAGCTGTCACAAAACTGCCAAGGCTCTCCATATCTATTCTTCCATCGCTGTGAGATATAATCTGAAGACCGATATCGTATATCCTCGTAAGTCCTGCCGATGCGCCATTTAAAAGCTGGGGAAGATTCTCGCTATACCCTTTAGGAAAATTCTTTTTAGCATTGCGGATATGTTCTTCAACGAGGTAGAAATTATCAATTAACCATTCACCCGCAGGTGAAAGCTGGTATTTTTTCTTAATGGAATCCGCCAGCAGCTTTCGCACTTCGTGCAAAACAATTTCATTATCCGCAAGCCGCCTTAGCAAGTGATCCTGTGCGGGCTTGGTGCTTAGCTTATGAGTTGCTGCCAGCGATTTACCAAAACGTTCCATCTGTTCAGAGCTGAACAGCTCCGATCTCAACGGTTCCTCATTCACATAGGCGCGTTTTGTAATGCCTATTTGAAAGAAAGCCCTCATATCCGAAATGAGTTCGTGCGCTGAGGGTATCAATTTCATACTGTACTTTCTTTTAATTCTAAAGCAGCATTAACAATGCTTTGTGCTTCTTCAATGATTTGCTTCAAATTGGTTTTTCCGAGAAAACTTTCTGCATAGATTTTATAAATGTCCTCTGTTCCGGAAGGGCGCGCTGCAAACCATGCATTTTCTGTAATTACTTTTACACCGCCTATCGGGGCATCGTTTGCAGGAGCATTGGTAAGGATGTTATTAATTTCTTCTCCAGCCAGTTCCTTGTTTTTAATTTGTGCAGCCGAAAGCTTTTTTAATTTTTCTTTTTGGTGAGGTGTTGCACTTGCTTCTATGCGGTCATAAAAAGGTTCGCCAAATTCGTGTGTCAGTTCTTTATAGATTACACCCGGATCCCGACCAAGTTTTGCAGTAATCTCTGCCGAAAGCAAAGCAGGTATAAAACCATCTTTATCAGTTGTCCATACAGATCCATCTAATCTTGAAAATGATGCGCCTGCGCTTTCTTCTCCGCCAAAACAAAGGGATGAATCAAGGAGACCTTTTACGAACCATTTGAATCCGACCGGCACTTCGTGAACAGGTGTTTCAAGTTTTGCAGCAATGCGATTAATCAGTTGCGTGGTGACAACCGTTTTACCTATAGCTGAAGTTTTATTCCATAACGGACGGTGTTGCAGGAGATAGAAAATCGCAACAGATAAATAATGATTGGGATTTAACAACCCCGCACTTTTTGTAACAATACCATGCCGGTCATGGTCGGTATCGCAGGCAAAGGAAATATCAAAACGGTCTTTCATTTCTATCAATTTCTGCATGGCATAAGAAGAAGACGGGTCCATGCGAATCTGACCATCCCAATCCAATGTCATGAAACTGAATGTCGGGTCAACTGTTTTATTTACTACAGTTAAATCCAAATGATAGTGTTCGGCAATCGGCTCCCAGAAATGGACGCCTGCACCGCCAAGAGGGTCAACGCCCATCCTGATTTTTGAATCGCGGATAACATCCATGTCAATAATATTTCCAAGGTCATTGATGTAGGAATGGAGATAATCATGACGATGTGTTGTCGGGGAGTTGAGGGCTTTGTCAAAAGAAATTCTTTTTACGTTTTTAAGATCTTCTGCAAGCAGCTCATTTGCTTTTTTCTCCATCCAATTGGTAACCGATGTATCGGCTGGACCGCCATTGGGCGTATTGTATTTAAAACCTCCGTCATCAGGCGGATTGTGAGAGGGTGTGATAACAATTCCATCCGCAAGACCAGTTTTACGCCTCTGGTTATATTTTAAAATAGCATGAGAAATGACAGGTGTGGGAGTATATTCATCTCCCTCTGCAATCATTACTTCCACACCATTTGCGGCAAGCACTTCCATTGCAGTTGCAAAAGCAGGTGCAGAAAGAGCGTGGGTGTCAAAACCAAGATATAATGGTCCGTCTATTTTTTGCTCTTTTCGGTATAAGCAAATAGCCTGTGTGATAGCAAGAATATGATTTTCGTTAAAAGAATTTTTTAATGAAGAACCGCGATGGCCGGAAGTGCCGAACGCTACACGTTGTTCAGGAACAGAGCTGTCCGGTTTCCCTGTATAATAGGCGGTGACAAGCTTGGGAACATTTACTAAGATGTCCTGTTCAGCGGGCTTTCCAGCAAGGGGATTGATTGTCATCGTTTCTTTTATTTACTATGTAAACAGGCAACAGTGCTGCTGCCTTTATATCAACAAACCAATATAAATTACCATCTTCAGCTTTGATCATCTGCGCAGGAAATTTATCCGGCTGATGCGGACCACTTAGAACAGTCTTTAAAATTTCTGCCTTATTTTTTCCAACTACAAGAAAAATAATATTATGCGCCTTGTTAATTAAAAGTGGTGTCATGGTAATGCGAAACATATTTTGTTCTGCTACATACACCTCTCTTACCAGCCGGCTATTTTCAAAAACAACATCGCTTCCGGGAAATAATGATGCAGTGTGGCCATTTTCACCAAGACCAAGAAAAATAAGATCAAAGCGGGGAGTATCTCCTCCAAAGAACTTTTTTATGATGCTTTCATATTTTTCTGCTGCCTTGCCTGGCTCCATATCAACAGGAACCGGGTTAATATTTATTGAAGGAATATTAATATGATCGAGTAATAAAGTCTTAGCTATATTGGCATTGTTTTGTTTGTCGCCTGATGGTACAAAACGCTCATCTCCCCAAAAGATAAAGGTATTTTTCCAGGGCATACGTTCACTGTATGTGGGTTCAGCCAGAAGCTTATATAAATTCCCCGGTGTTTGTCCGCCTGAAAGTGAAAGCGTGAACCTGCCTTTTGCCGCAATTGATTTTTCAGCAATTGCAATAATAAATTCCGCTGTTGCTTTTATTAAAGCATCCTCAGTCTGAAAGACTTCCAGTTTATATGTTAGTTGCGTTGTCATTTTTTATCGGGTGGCATTACGACCCAGCTATGCCCGTCTTTTGCAATCAATGCTTCGGCATCTTCGGGTCCCTGCATGCCGGCAGCATAGTTCGGAAAGTTTACGGAAGGATTATTTTCCCAGGTGATGATGATAGGCATCAATGCTTTCCATGCAGATTCCACCTGGTCAGCACGCATGAAGAGTGTAGAGTCGCCTTCCATAATATCCAGTAGCAAAGTTTCGTAAGCTTCCGGAGTTCCGGAAGTATAGGAGTCATCATAGTTGAACTGCATATCAACAGGAGACAATTCCATTTTAAGCCCAGGGCGTTTTGCCTGAAATTGTAGGTGAATGCCCATGTGTGGTTGAATATGCAACATCAGTGTATTTGGTTGCCAGTGTCCTCTTGCTTCTGCCGGAAAAGATTGGTGCGGTACCGGTTTGAATTTAATGGTGATGACGGAAATAGTTTCATTCATCCGTTTGCCAGTACGCAAATAGAAAGGCACATCCTGCCAGCGCCAGTTATCAATAAATAATTTTACGGCTGCAAATGTTTCTTTATTTGATTCTTTATTTACATCAGCTTCCTGGCGGTAACCAATTACTTTTTTGCCTTGGATCCACCCTTCACCATATTGACCACGAACCGAATATTCATACACTTCATCGGGATGAATTTTCCGGAGCGCATTTAATACATCAACTTTACGGTTTCGTACTTCATCAGCTTCAAAAGAAACCGGGGGTTCCATAGCAATTAAACAGAGCAGTTGAAAAAGATGGTTCTGTATCATGTCACGCAATGCCCCCGCTGTTTCATAATAATTTCCCCTGTTCTCTACACCCAATTGTTCCGATACTGTTATCTGCACACTGTCAATATAATTGCGATTCCAAATTGGTTCAAACAATGCATTTGCAAAACGGAAAGCCAGAATATTCTGTACTGTTTCTTTACCGAGATAATGATCAATACGGTATATCTGCGATTCTTCCAAAATGCCATGCAACAAGTCATTTAACTTTTTTGCACTCTCAAGGTCATGGCCAAACGGCTTTTCTATTACGATACGGCTCTGTATTTTGTTTTTCGCTAGCCCGGAGGCTGCTATTTTGCAGGCAATTTCTTCAAATGAATTTGGAGGAACTGCCAGATAGAATATTCTGTTTACAGTAACCTTCCATTCTTTTTCAAAAGATTTTATTTGATTTTCTATCGCTGTGTAGGTAGTGTTTTTATTAAATTCGCCTGCCTGGTAATTGAGGTATTTTGAAAATTTATTCCATTCGGTTTTCTTTGTTTTTCCCCTGCGTGAAAATTTATTTACGCCTTCGAGTAACCGTGTATGAAATGTTGGGGTAGTTATTTTTTTTCTGCTTACACCGATCAGCGCAAATTGATCAGGTATCCAGTTATCTAAGTATAAATTATAGATGGCTGGTATAAGCTTACGCCACGTAAGATCACCCGTTGCGCCAAGGATAATGATGACGGTTGGACCCGGTTTGGTTGTTGCTGTTGGTTCCATGTTAACTATTATTTTGATTCCATTGTGTGTGAAAAATTCCTTCTTTATCTATACGTTCGTATGTATGCGCGCCAAAATCATCACGTTGCGCCTGTATTAAATTTGCAGGAAGCCATCCGCTTTTGTAACTATCGAAATAGCCCAAAGCTCCCATCATTGCCGGCACCGGAATTCCATATTCAACTGCTGTTTGAATAGCTTTGCGAACACCTTCTTGTGACTGCATTAATTTTTTTGAAAATACATCGCTCAACATAAGATTTGACAAGTCGGGCTGTTGAGAAAAAGCAGAACGGATATCTTCCAACAAGGAAGCTCTGATGATACATCCACCGCGCCAAATAGCCCCAATGTTTTCTAAATTCAAATGGTATTGATATTCTTTTGATGCTACTTGTAACAGTGCCATTCCTTGTGCATAAACCGTGATGATAGAAAAATAAAGTGCCTGCTCCGTCCATTTCAACAACTCATTTTTATCTCCTATGAATTTCGTTTCAGAACCTCGCAATTTTTGATGTGCAACTGAACGCTCTTTTTCATAAGCAGATAAATTCCGCATAGAAACCGCAATGTCAATTACCGGAATAGGAACTTGTAATTTCATAGCATCTTCAGAAGTCCATGCCCCCGTGCCTTTTTGTTTTGCACTATCCAATATTTTATCAATAATTCGGCTGTCGGAAAGTTCATCTTTTTGAGTAAAAATATCGGCAGTTATTTCTATAAGGTAGGATTGCAATTCGCCTTCATTCCATTTAGAAAAAACGGTGTGTAACTCATCATTATTCAAATCCCCACAAGCTTTCAACAAATGATAAGTTTCGGCAATAAGTTGCATAATTCCATATTCGATTCCATTGTGCACCATTTTTACATAATGCCCCGCAGCTCCCGGCCCAAGCCAAGTTACACAAGGTTCGGTATTCACTTTTGCAGATACAGCTTCCAACATTTTAGCAACACGTTCATACACTTTCTGTGGACCACCCGGCATAATACTCGGACCATTTCGTGCGCCCAACTCGCCACCTGAAATACCAACTCCCATAAAATGAATAGTTGATTTTTGTAGTTGCTCATACCTTTTGTTGGTATCCGTAAAGTGAGAATTACCGCAGTCGAGCAACAAATCATTTTCAGATAAAAAAGGTTTTAATTCATTGATAACTTCATCCACAATTTTACCGGCAGGCACCAACATCATGATTACTTTCGGAGTTTTTAATGCATTTAAAAATTCCTCTAGATTGGTTGTGGCAAATACTTTTTCATTGTTGCCTTCTTTATTAAGTGCTTCCACTTGAGCATTATTTTTATCGAAACCAATTACGTTATATCCTTGGTTGCTAATGTTATAAACCAAATTACGACCCATGGTGCCGAGACCAATCATGCCGTAATCGTATTTTTTATCTTTCATAATTATAATTTTTTTAATGAAGATTATTATTTAAAAAATACTGATAAAGTAGTACAATGAATTACAACAAAACAATCGAATGAATCATCTCAAAACACTTCTGATTTTGATGCTATTCAGCACCATTAGCAAATGGGAATAATTTACTGAGACCCTCATCAATATTTTCTCCCAAATGAATTCGAATTACTCTTCGTCCTTTAGAATCAAGCGAATGGAAATCGCCCAACGCCTGAGCTTTGTGCAAGGTAGCAAATCCAAATTTTTCTCCCGGAATTGCTAAATCTTTTTCCTCATCACCAATCAAAATAATATACAATCCTGTATCCGGACCACCTTTATGCAGTTGCCCTGTAGAGTGGAGGTAACGCGGCCCGTTTAATAATGTGGTAGCAACTTTCAACTCATTTCTCATCTGCTCTCGCCATGTTTGCAAACTAGTTGTACGATGTTCTGTCATCATAAAATAAGGCAACAAAGCGATATAGTCGTTTGGTTTTGCCATGGCTGTAAATGCGTTTATTATTTCTGCTGCTGTCTTATAATTATCCGTAGCAAGTTGTTTCGTTTTTTCACCTCCGTATACGGATATGTTATCGCTTTTCAAAAGTGGATTTGAAATCTTAAAATTCCTATCCTTAATCCATGCTACGAGCAGTTGACTTGTGTTCTTTTTACTTTCCTTAACATTGGGCTGGTCGAAAGGATTAATCCCCATAATCACACCTGCAACTGCTGTGGCAACTTCCCACCGGTAATATTCTCCACCCAATGCTATTTTATTTTCCACCTTTATTCTTACAACAGGATGCCCTGCATCTTGCAATGCTTTTATTTTTTTCTCATCCACAGTATTGTTATCTGTAGGAAGATACATGTGTATGAATATCCTATCGTTTCCATAATATTCAGGCGCAGCAATGGTTTCACCGTGCACAGGAATTAAACCTTTGCCTTCTTTGCCAGTGCTTTCTGCAATTAATTGTTCTACCCAATAACCATATGATGCGATAGAAGTTGATAAAGCAAATGTTATTTTATCGCGACCATTTTTTTGGCAAATTCCTATTAAAACTCCTAAGCTAATTGCGGGATTACTTGTTGCGGGAACTCCATCAGAATTGCTTTGCATTTGTTTGGCACTTGCTAACAGAGCTTTAATATCAATTCCCATCAATGCCATTGGCACCAATCCAAAATCAGACAATACCGAGTAACGTCCGCCGAGGTCTGGCGGATTAATGAAAACTTTTCTAAATTTAAATTCTTCAGCCATTTTAACCAATGGGGTGTCATGGTCTGTAATGGCTACGAAATTATTGCCGGGCTTCGCATTCTTTTTAGTTTCTAATTGCTGATAGAAATAATGAAAGAAACTGAGAGTTTCTTCGGTATTGCCTGATTTAGTGGCAACAATAAAAAGTGTTTTTTCAAGGTCAATCTTACTTTCTATATTCAGTATGGCAGCAGGTTCCGTGTTATCCAACACCCATAATTGAAGATAACCATCAGTTGTAGCATACGTTTGACGTGTCACTTCCGAACATAAACTACTTCCGCCCATGCCTAATACCACTGCATGCGTGTAACCCTCCTCCTTAATCATCTGTGAAAATGCAATGATCGATCCCGCATTTTTTGTAAAATGATTCGGCAAAGTTAGCCATCCCATTCGCTTGCTGATACTTTCTATTTGTTCCTGCCCCTTTTTCCACAAATGCGGATCTTGTGCAAAAAGAAGCCTTGCTATTTGCTTTTCATCTATTGAAGTATAAGCAGCTTTTACTTCAGCATCCAGTTTGATACAACTGATTTGTTGCGGCGATGCTTCATCTCCCAGCATTTTCATTCTTTTATTGGCCAGGTTACTGATTAATTTATTGTAAGATTCCGTAAATTTTTGTACGCCTTCGTTCTCTAATTGCTGTGTTATAAATGATATATCAATATCCATTTTTTTTAGTTCACCAAACAATTCATTTGCCTGTTCAAGCTCTTGCTCAATGGAGTCTTTTTTTATAGATCCATGATTTGCAAAAGCTGCAATCGTTTCATCGGGTAATGTATTTACAGTGTTTTTACCAATCAATGATTCAACATAACGGAGATCATTATATAGTGGATCTTTGTTGCTGGTGCTTGCCCACAAGGGCCGCTGTACATGGGCACCATTTTCTTCTAATATTTTCCAGTTCGTGTCGCTGAATATTTCTTTGAACCTTTGATAACATAGGCTTGCAGTGGCAATTCCTGCTCTGCCCGATAGCTTGTATGTTTGGCTGGCATTTTTATTTTCTTCTGCCGGGATAATATACTGGTCGAGCAATTGGTCAGTGAGTACATCAATCCTGCTGAGAAAAACACTCGCAACTGAAATAATATGATTTACAGATTTGCCTTCTGCAACCCTTCGTGCAATCGCGCTAATATATGCCTGCGCCACTTCAACATATCTGTCAACAGAAAATAGAAGTGTTATGTTGATGTTGATGCCTTCGTAAAGCATTTGTTCGATTGCTGGAATACCTTCCTTTGTCCCCGGAATTTTAATAAGACAATTTTGCTTTCCAACTGCGCTATATAACCTGCGGGCTTCTTTCATTGTACCTTCTGTATCTCTGGCTAAATAAGGTGGTACTTCAAGGCTTACAAAGCCATCCGTACCATTTGATTGTTCAAACACAGGATGCAGAATATCGCAGGCATCCTGTACATCTTTTATGGTAAGTGCATCATAAATTTGCGGAAGATTTTTGCCTTCTTTTACCAATTCACTAATATGGCCATCATAATCTGAACCTTTTGAAATTGCCTTGTTGAAAATACTTGGGTTTGAAGTTATTCCCCGCAGTCCCTGCTCATCTACTCTTCTTTTTAATTCACCGGTGGTGATTTTCCCCCTCGTTAAATTATCCAGCCAATAACTTTGTCCGGATTCTAATAATTCGATTAGCGTATTCATCTTGTATAATTTTTTTGTTGATTGAATTATATGTTATAACATTTTGTTTGCACGATTATGAAATCAAAGCTTGCGCTCTCTTTACTACATTTTCGACAGTAAAACCATACTCTCTCATCACTTCTTCACCGGGCGCAGATTCCCCAAATGCGGTAATGCCAATTACATCGCCTTCATCAGTTACATATTTTTGCCAGCCCAATGGTGATCCTGCTTCTACTGCTAAACGTTTTCGTAATGACCCAGGAAATATTTTTTCTTTATACGCGTTATCCTGTTTTTCAAATAGCTCCCACGATGGCATACTTACCACACGTGCAGCTATATTTTGTTCTTTTAATTTTTGCTGAGCGGCCAGCAACAATTGAACTTCCGAACCCGTACCAATTAAAATAATTTCCGGCAGTGTTTCTGATTCCGAAAGAATGTAAGCGCCCTTTTCCAGTTCAATGGCCTTTGTATATTTTTCCTGGTCAATAACCGGAATTCCCTGTCGGGTTAATATTAATGCGATAGGACCGCCTGAATGTTCAATGGCAATGCGCCAGGCTTGTACTGTTTCATTGGCATCAGCCGGGCGAATTACTGTTATGTTGGGAACAGACCTTAAACCAATCAATTGTTCTACAGGCTGATGGGTGGTGCCGTCTTCTCCTAACGCTATACTATCATGTGTAAAAACATAAATGGTACGGATTTTCATAATCGCTGCCAGCCGGATAGGTGGTCGCACGTAATCTGAAAATATCAGGAATGTAGCACCGTAAGGAATGAAAAATTTACTAAGTGCTAATCCATTTAAGATTGCGCCCATGGCATGTTCCCGGATGCCAAAGTGAAAATTTCGGCCATCAGAATTTTCTGCTGAAAATGATTTGTACTTCTCCAGAATGGTGTCGGTAGATGGCGCGAGATCCGCTGAACCACCTATTAAATTTGGCAAATAATCAGCAATTGCATTTAACACTTTGCCCGAGGCTTTGCGAGTCGCCATTTCTTCCCCGGCTTTAAAAACCGGCAACTTTTCTTTCCATCCTTCCGGTAATTTCCCACTATTCAATAACTCGTATTCATTGGCCAATTCCGTATATTTTTCTTTGTAACTTTTATAAAGTTCGTTCCAAATTTTTTCTTTATCAATTCCTTTCTTACCTGCTTCACGATAATAATTCAATACATCGTCAGGTACTACAAAATATTTATCAGGATCAAAACCAAAATTTTCCTTTACGAGCTTCACCTCCTCTTCACCTAAAGGAGAACCATGAGCAGCGGCCGTATCTTCTTTATTGGGACTACCATAACCAATATGTGTACGCACTTTTATCAGGGAAGGACGATGGGTTTCTTTTTGCGCATTTTTTATTGCTGCTGATAATGCCGCTAAATCATTTCCATCTGCAAGTACCTGAACATGCCAGCCATAAGCTTCAAAGCGTTGTGCAAGGTCTTCATCAAATGTAACGTTGGTATTTCCTTCAATAGTTATGTGGTTATCATCGTATAAATAAATCATATTACCTAACTGAAGATGTCCGGCTAAAGAAGCGGCTTCTGAACTTATTCCTTCCATCATATCGCCATCGCTGCAAATAGCATAAATCTTATAATCGAAAATGTCAAAGCCAGGTTTATTATACCGGGCGGCCAGATATTTTTGTGCAACGGCAAACCCTACACCGTTGGCAAATCCCTGTCCTAACGGGCCGGTCGTTACTTCAATGCCGGGTAACAATCCATATTCAGGATGTCCCGCCGTTTTACTATGTAATTGCCGGAATTTTTTTATATCGTCAAGTGTGATGGGATATCCTGTTAAATACAAAAAACTATATTGCAGCATACAGGCATGGCCGCAGGATAAAATAAAGCGATCCCTGTTTGCCCATTGAGGATTTCGTGGATTATAGTTCATGCTTTCCGCCCATAAAACATGGCCAACAGGTGCAAGCCCCACTGGCGTTCCGGGATGTCCGGAATTTGCTTTTTGCACTGCATCTACAGATAGTATCCGAACGGTATTGATCCCCTGCTGTTCAATTGTTTCTGATTTAAGTTCCATGTCAATAATTTAAAAATATTCAATAGATTTTAACTGCAAATAAAACTGATTATTTCAATAATGTATGGTATTGACCTTGGCGTGCTTCATGATCAAGTTTTGCTCGTTTATACAATAATTTTTGTGCTTCTTCAACATTCGCTTCTTTTCCCTTCCATAGATCCAGAGCAGGTTGCTGAATGGCTCTTGCAAAAGAAAAAGTGACTATCCACGGAAGGTGATTCTTGAAATTCTTGTTGATCGCATTCAAATGCTCAGTTGCTTTTTCAGGTGACTGTCCGCCAGATAAAAATGCAATTGCAGGCATACTCGCAGGAACGGAAGCAAATAAACAATTCACTGTGGCATCGACGACCTCATCAACGCTGTTTTGGATAGCGCTTTCTGTTCCGCCAATTATCATATTTGGTTTTAAAATCATTCCTTCGAAATCAATTTTAAATTGGTACAACTGATAAAAAAGAATTTTCAAAACCTCCTCTGTAACATCATAACATTGTTGTATAGAATGATTTCCAGTCATCAATACTTCAGGTTCCACAATAGGAACAATATCTGCTTCCTGGCATAAAGAAGCATACCTTGCTAATGCATGAACATTGGCTTCGATGCAGGCTTTCGTTGGAATGCCATCACCTATTGTAATTACTGCACGCCATTTTGCAAAACGGGCACCTATCTTTTTATATTCCTCCAAACGTTTGCGCAACCCGTCTAAACCTTCAGTAATTTTTTCATTGGGGAAACGAGCCATTGGTTTAGCACCTGTGTCCACTTTTATTCCCGGAATGATTCCAGCTTTGATTAATTTATCAGTAAAAGGAATTCCATCTTTTGTTTGCTGGCGAATGGTTTCATCATACAAAATTGCTCCACCAATACTTTCATTTAAGCCAGGTGTTGTAATGATTAACTCGCGGTAGCTGCGCCTCATTTCAATGGTTTGCGGAATACCTGCTGCGACAAAACGTTTGTTGCAGGTGCCGGTGCTTTCATCCATAGCAAGCAACCCTTTGTTGTTAGTAAAGAGTTGCATTATGGTATCTTTTAATAGTTGCTTATTCATTTGTATGGTTCAACTTTAATATTTGGAGGATCAAATAAGAGAACTATCATGCTTTCGGCTTTCTGTAATGCTTTTTTTATAATATTTCCTGAAACATGTGCTGCGTCCGAATTCCATTTTACACGGTCGCCAATTTTAAATTTGTATTCCATATTTTTTAATTATTTAACTATCAGCCAATAAATCAAAGTATTCGTCATCTTCATTTTTTCCCCCAAACCCTTTCCCTAAATCTTTAGCTGATTGTACAAATTCAGTTCCTGCTATGATGATTTTCAATCCTTCACTTTCACTCAGGCGTAGGAATGCAAATTAGAGTACATTTTCATGCTTCGGTAATTAAAATATTTCTTATCATTTTTTTTTCAATTTATTTCCTGATTATTCTTTTCAGAGTTTAGTAAGCGCAGCCTCTTTATGAGATGCAATGTGATCCGTTTTATTGCTTTTTATTTCATATTGAGGTTCTTCTTCCGTAGCGTGGTGTATGTAACCTTTGTAATCGAAATTCTTAATGTGTTTTTAATAATATTTCCTGTAACTTTTCCCGCT
The DNA here is from genome assembly GCA_038230515.1 of Bacteroidia bacterium. Classification (GTDB taxonomy): domain Bacteria; phylum Bacteroidota; class Bacteroidia; order AKYH767-A; family 2013-40CM-41-45; genus JAPLDB01. Next base: position 137,451 of record JBBRND010000009.1, read on the forward strand.
TCAGAGTTCCAACTTACTTTGTCGCCAATTTTAAATTTTGTTTTCATACACAAATTTTTTGTTTGTAAATCTAATTTTCATCAGAATACAATACATTTCCACCAACTATTCTTGTCGGTGAAGTGTATTTATGCTCCTGAATTTTTTGTATCGCCATAATATGTAATACCGTCCAACCTTTTGCTTTAAGATAATCGGACACCATTGAACGATGACATTTCCACCAAACTGCCTCGGAGCACATATAAGCGGTGGGTTGTTCTAAGGCTATACGTTCCAGTTTTACAATGGCATTTTTGAACTCTTCGGTTTCCATATAATCAGCATAAGCTTTAAAAGAAACATTGTTCCATCGGTTGTTTTTTGAATCTTTTTTTACCTTCCTTCTTCCTCCCAAATCAGCCAGATGTATGTATAGTACTCCGGTTTCTTCCAAAGATATTTTTAAATCTTCTTTGTTGAATTGCGGGAACTTGCGTGAGCCTGGTAAACTTCGAATGTCTGCTAGAATTTTAATATCAAAAGATCGAAGCATATCCAGAAATTCGGCAAGGATATGGGTCGAATGACCTATGGTGTAAATGGTATATACATTCTTTGGATTCATTGGATACTATTCAATGTTAATATATACTTGTCAATATAAATCTGTTTTTCTTTGGACTTATATTGCTGGATGTATCGCGGATGTTCAAGTGCTTTTAAACGGCCAAACAACTTAGCTTCCTTATTTAACTTCTGAATATAATCTGCATTTTTCTTTCCCAACACAAAAACCTCCGCAGTTTTTAATCCCATACTGATATGTTTTTTAAAGGACAAAATCATAAAATCTTTTACCATTTCAAATAGAACGGGGTCGTCATAATAATTGGCATTTAACCATTTGCCATCTGTTGTTTGACGAACAATAGCTAATGGAAATGGCGAATTGATATAAAATTGTTTGTAAAAATCGTTCACTCCTCCATATTCGGCAATCATATCATACATAAAAACAGAAGACACCTCGTGCGTATGTGCTGATTGCATTTTGATACCGCAGCCGCTTTCTAATCGTTTTGTGTCTGTAAATGGCACACCTGTTACCCCGGCTCCAAGACGGCTCGGATTAATACCGATAATAAATCTTCGTTGATTTGAATCGTGATAAAATTTTTGATAAAACTGTTGCATCACCGCCATCGTTTCAGCATTATCAAGATAAGGATTAATCACCCGAAAATATTCAGGCAGTTTATCCGAATAGTGTAAATGACGATTAAAATCAATCACATTATCTGCAAAGCTTTTTGACATACTAATTTCCTTCATTTTATGCCCTTGAATTAAATGGCTTTTTTATCGGTTTTTTGAGGTCCCATAATTTATTTTATTTTTTCTTGCTTACTTATTTGCTTCATCAAATTGTCATCCCATTTACCTTCAACTTTTACCTGTGCCACTGCACCAAAAGCAAATGCCTCAATCAAATTATGATTGAGATAGGCATAAGTTCCGGGTTGTCTGAATTGATAAATCATGGCAACTGCGGAACCGCCAACAACTGGCCATGATTCGTAATTTGTTGCAGGTTTATCATTGAACGAACCTCCTAACCAAACAAGGTCAGCATGTCCGCCAATTAAATGTATTCGGGTATCTCTATTTGCCTGTGAGGTAATAAACAATACTTTATCACCAACATTTGCTTTAAGTGCATTTTTTCCTAAAAGCGAACCTGTAACACCGTTGAATATAATGTGGGTTGGCGTTAATGTTTGAAACACTTTTAGTATATCACCAAAAGCTGCGGCAGGTGTAGCATACTCTTTATAATTTCCTTTGTCGTCCTTTGGAACATAATAGTCCTGTTCGGCTATATAAAATGCTTTGTCGTAGTGTACTGAATTTCCATTCTCATCTTTAAGCCCTTCACGAGGCAACACCATAATAGCTCCATTCATGCCGGAGGTTACATGCAACGGAACCATTACTCCTCCCGGAGCACAGTGATATACAAACACACCTGACTTAATTGCTTTGAAGCGGATAGTAACTTGTTCGCCCGGATTAACCAAAGTTAAATCTCCTCCTCCCATGGCACCGGTGGCAGCATGAAAATCAATATTATGTTGTAGGGTATTTGTTGACGGGTTTATAAGTGTGAGTTGAACATAATCATTTTGATGAACGACAATCATTGGTCCCGGAACAGAACCATTAAATGTTAAAGCCCAAATTTTAACTCCGGGTGCTATTTCTAATTTTTTTTCCTGAACGGTTAATGTAACTTCAACTACAACAGGGTCGCCCGATACTGCCTGTTCATACTCAGGCAAAAAAGGTGGTGCGACTACTTCTTCTGTTATGTGTTTCAGATTGTCGGGATTTGCTTTGTCAGAAGTTTCGAATACTGAAATTCCTTTTGATGTCCCGTTTTTGTTTTGATTAACTGAAGATTGATTACACGCACCTAACAGGCAAGCTAAAACCGGAATGATTATTTTTTTCATTGATAGAGAGCGTTTAAAAACATGTATGACAAAAACAGAATGATTATTCATATAAGTAATGGCTATTTAGTTTCTTCAAGGGTGGTTGTAAGTGTTAGCAGAAATATACTTTCTTCTATGGCAAGCACATTATGCGGAATGCGTTTATGAAGGGCTACTATTTGACCTTTACTTAATTCTACTACACGCTCATCCGTACTAAACTTTATTTGACCTTCTATTACATGAAGGTTGATGATTCCGTTGGCTGTATGCTTGACCATTTCAGCACCGGCATGCAAAGCGATTAATACTATACGCATGCCATTTGTTTTATAAACAGTTATTGCATTGCGGTCGCTATCTTTCCACACCGCCTCTTGTTTTATTTGTTGCATAAAGGCTGGTAGATCAATGGTAACCATTGTTGCATCTATCAGGCGGTCTCCGTCAGGACGCTGAGGTGTTGCCTCATTAAATTTTTCTTCCATAATGTTTGATTTATTTTTTGCACCTACTGAGTGCGGATTTTCTTTCAATGCTTGTAACATTTCATTGGTTACAGGTTCACTATAAATTCCGTAGCCATTTACTAAAGTGCCTTTTATATCGCCTTTGGTTGAAGAAATGGCATACACTATGGCTTCATCTGCAGGGTCTGACAGGCCTTCGAAGCGGTAATGCTTATCCACCACAAATTCACCAGGACTAAGCGTCATCGAGTTATTATATAACAGGTGGTTTTCCTTCAGATTGAAGTCCACCGTGTAGCCCCTCTCTTTGAGAATGTTTAATACTTCTGAAACTGTGGTCATCGTATTCACGTGGGGCAACTTATATTTTTTAATTATAGTACAAAGAGATTCATAATACTCTTCTAAAATTTTAATATTGATTTCCGGACTGCTCTCGTTGGGAATTGTAATTGGCATTTCATTTAAAAACTTTGATAGTTCAGGATGTTTTTTCTGTATTAACAAAGTTATCTCCACAATTTTGGCATTAAGTTCCTCCTCTGTTTCCATCACTTATCTTAATTATATTTCAATAGTAACAGCATTATCGCCAACTCCCAAATTGGTTAGTTGCTTAAGCACAGCATCCATCATAGGAGGAGGCCCACACACGTAAAACTGTTGCTGAAAATCTGTAATGTTGGCTTTCAGGAAATCGTCATTAATCCTTCCATAATGATAACCATCTAACTTTTCATCCGATAAAATATTAATAAAAGCATGGCCTAATAAATCCGTAAATTCCTTTTCAAGTATAATATCGACCTTGCTTTTATTGGCAAACACCAATACATTTTTACCGATTTCATTTTTTAGTTTAAGATGTTTGAAGATAGAAATGAAAGGCGTAACTCCTGCACCGCCTGCTATGAAGACACCTTCGCCTTTGTAGGAAATAGCGCCAAATATTTCATGTAAAATTAGCTCATCATTCACTTTCAATTGCAGCAGTTCGTTAGTAACCCCCTTATGCGATGGATATGTCTTAATGGTAAATTCTAAATAATCATCACTAGGTAAACAAGTGAATGTAAAAGGCCTTCTTTCTTCTTTCCATCCGTCTTTATTGATGGCAATTTCAGTTGCTTGCCCCGGAGTGAATTGGTAACCGGCAAGTTTCTCGGTTACAATTTTTATCACATCATGAGTGACTTTGTTAATTGATTTTATTTTTACAATATGTTTTTCCATAATTTTTATTTTTTAAATTCCCAAAATATATCATTCCATGTTGTATCATCATCATGCTCTCTTGTTTTTAATGATGATGCTATTTCAGCCAATATCTTTTCCGAAATATTTTCTTGCAGATGATTAAACAACTCCCTTTCTTCAAAACGAATATGCTTCTCTAAAGTATCTGCAAACTGTTCAAGTAAATTCTTACCATCTGCATTTTTTCTAAACTCTTCAACCATCTGTTTAATATTCTTATGATCGGCCTCTGCCTGTATTCTTAAAGGATTTTCCTTCGGGAGTTTATTAAACAACAATTCTTCCTCTTCTTTAAAATGATAAACTAAATCAGTTTCAAAAAAGTGAATTATATATTTTCTGATTCTTGCAGCGTCAATTGATTTCTTCAACCCTTCTCGGATTTTCCAAACAAGTAATAAAGCAAAATGATGGTCTTTAGAAAACTTTACAATTGCTGCGTTTCGTTTTATGGGTTTCTTATCTTCCAAAGTTTAATATTTTATTTAATAATTCTATTATTTACTTTTAATCATTGTCAACATCATTTTAAACCTTTCTGTTGCTTTAACTTTTTCTAATTTTTGCAAATGCCTTTCGGCACCAGCGGCAATATCTAAGCATGTCATTTTTCTTTCTGGGTTTGTGCTTCCTTCTTACCTAGTTTGCTGTGATCCCATTTCCAGTTAAGTATCTCAGGCATGTCTTTGCCGTGTTTATGTACATAATGTTTATGTTCTATTAATTTGTCTTTCAATTGTTGTTTCAAATAATCGCCTTTGCTGCCTAAGTGGGGCAAACGATCAATCACATCAATTACCAAATGAAAGCGGTCAATATCGTTTTGAACACGCAGATCAAAAGGTGTTGTAATTGTTCCTTCTTCTTTATAACCTCTTACG
>JBBRND010000010.1:0-121675 GCA_038230515.1 Bacteroidia bacterium
CCCTGTGTTCCATCGGTAATTTTTACATTACCTGCTACATCTAATTTGGCAGCAGGAGAAGAAGTGCCGATGCCTACATTAGCATTATTCCCCAAGACTAAAGAATTACTGGCTGCAACAAGAGCATTTGCTCCAATAGCGGTTGCATTGGTTAAGCTTCCTGTGGATACGTCTGCACTACTCCCGATAGCAGTATTGCTGCTGCCAGCGGTATTTGTTAAAAGGGAATTAGCTCCAATTGCGGTGTTGTTATATGCATTATTGTTAGCCAGCGCGTTAGTTCCGGTAGCAGTATTGTACGCGCCAGTATTGCTATTAGAAAGTGCATTTACACCGGTAGCAGTGTTATAATATCCACTATTTCCAAAAAGCGCCTTCTGACCAACGGCAGTATTAAAAATTCCGGTATTCGTATTTAATGCCTGATAGCCAAAGCCAGTATTTGCCTGATTGGTATTATCATAATCAATATATCCTGCTTTAACACCATTCACTTTTAATACCAATGGTTGTGCATCGGAAGTACCAATATAATTGGTAGCAGGATTTGTTCCTGCATTGCCTGTCAGTCCCCATCCTGAAACCGCAGTCCATGCTGTACCACTGTAATAATAAAATCCTTTAGTGCCATCCGTTTCATAAATAAGCAATCCTGCTGCCGGTGATGCAATGGCGTTACGCTGTGCCTGGGTCATTCGGGGTGTAAGCATTCCTTTGGTAGTGCTTTTCACTTCAAGAATGGATGAAGCATTCGGAGAGGTGGTTCCTACTCCTGCACTTCCTGTTGTTGGAAATGCGTTGGTTTGTGCTTTCAATGTTCCTGCAGCGCAAATTAAGAAAGCAAAAAGTACTGATTTACTGAGATTCTTTTTCATTTTATTTTTTGTTTTTATTTTTTTTGCCTACTCTGTTTAGGATTTTCGGCTTCCTCCTTTTTGTTGTTTTTGTTATTTGATGATGCAAAGATATATCGGCATGCAAGCAGCATCAAGCCCCCCTGTGATTTCGGTGGCTTCTTCATGGAGAATGGTAACTACTTAATGGAAAACGGCAGATTGAAAAAACAAACGCAATAGGAAATTAGGCGATTGAGGTTATTCGGTGAACTGAGGGCTGCCCTTCGTTTTACCCCAATTACATTTTACAACAACTACCTGGCGGTAATTTTTGACAAAAACTCTTCCTTTCTTCTGCGGGCAACGTCCACTTCTGATCCATCATCCATGGTAACAATGCCGCCTTCGCCACGGGTATAATTTCTAACCCGTCCGAGGTTAATAAGGTGCCTGGTGTGCACCCTGAAAAAATTAAATTCTTCCAGCATCTCATCATATTCTTTCAATGACCGACTTACCAGAATTTTATTTTTACCGCTAAGATGAAAAAAGGTGTAATTATTGTCCGATTCGCACCGCACAATGTCCTCAACCTTTATAAAAGTTAAGCCGTTAAGCGTGGGCACAGCTATTGATTTTGGCGGTTCTTTTATTCCTTTGATCTGCTTAAGGAGCATTTCAAATTGTGCAGGTGTGCTTTGCCTGTTCGCCTTTTGCTCATACCGTTCCAATGCCTGTTGCAAGTCTTCAATTCCAAATGGTTTCAACAGGTAATCAATGGCGCTGAATTTTATGGCTTGTATGGCATACTTGTTATGCGAGGTTGTAAAGATCACTTCAAAAGGAATTCCCTTCGCCTGCTCTAAGAAATCAAAACCGGTTTGCGGGGGCATTTCAACATCAAGAAAAACCAGATCAGGACGAAGGTTAAAAGCAGCTTCCACCGCATCCTTTACATTTTCACAAACAGCGAGAATCTGTATTTGCGAAAAGTAATCGCGGATCATATTTACAAATGCCTCACGAACCGGTTTTTCATCATCAACTACGATCGCTCTAATCATTTTGTTTTAAATATCAGTGAATGTTTTCAACTAAGAGTTGCTAAAGGTAGTGATAATTCCACACGAAGCCCTAACGGGTTATTCATAGCATCTTTCAGATCGGTCACATCAATGCGCGAGCGGAAGTTTTTTACTTGTTCAAGAATTTTCAATCGCTCCTTGGTGAGCTTCATCCCAAGGGATTCTCTTTTTTCAGGTACAGGTTCTTTTAGCATGGCTGCTTGTTCACGCCCTACTCCGTTATCTTCAATACTACACACAATCGAATTATTTTCTTCCTTTATTTCAATTTTAATTTTTCCCTTTTCTTTTTTATGCTTCAATCCATGCCAGATGGAATTTTCAACAAACGGCTGCAAAATAAGAGGAGGAATTAGCGTTTCCGCTGAATCAATTTTAGGATCAACGATAATTTCATATTCAAACGGCTGATCAAGTCGCGATGATTCAAGCTGCATATAAAGTTCCAGTGTGGCAAGATCATTTTCAAGGGGAACTTCTTTATGTACTGAGTTTTCCAATACGGTACGCATGAGCTTTGAAAATTTAATAAGGAAATTGGATGCATTCATGGTATCTTTTTTCAAAATAAAATCATTAACCGATTGCAGCGCATTAAAAATAAAATGCGGATTCATTTGCGAACGCAATGCCTTCATTTCAACTTCTGATACTTGTTTTTCAAAGGAGGTTTTTCTCCTGCGGTTGAATGAACGGAAAAGGAAGTACGAGAAAGTTCCTGCTATTCCAAGGCACCAGAAGGTAAAATTGCGTATTAATGTTTGTCTTTTGAGTTCTGTTGCCTGTATTTCTTTATCTTTATTTAGCAATTGAATTTCTTTATCCTTCTTTTCAGTTTCGTATTTTGTTTTCATTTCAGCTATTTGTTTGCTATTTGATTCATTCAGTATTGTGTCTTTTATTTCAGAGTATAACGAATGGTATTCAAAGGCTTTTTTATAATCATTTAATTTCTTATAAACTTCTGCCATTAAAGAATAAATTTCTCTCATAATTCTTTTTTCATTAATAGAAGTGGCAATTTTTAATCCTTTATTCAAGTTTAAAAGCGCATCGTCATATTTACCCATATTAACATATGTTTCCCCCGCATGGTTATATGCATCAGCAACGTTTGACATATCTCCAATTTCTTCAAAAATTTTTCGAGCCTCTAAGTTATTTTTTAATGATTCATCATTATGACTTTGTTTATTATATATAATCGCTAAAGAGAGGTAAGATTCTGCAATTCCTTGCTTGTCCCCAATTTCTTTCCCTATTTTTAAGGCAATCATCAGGTATTTGATTGCTTCATTATAGTTTAGTTGCAATACATAAATTCTTCCTATGTTTATATCATTTGATGCTATTCCTTGTTTATATCCGATTTCCTCTGATATTTTTAATGAAGCAAAATAATTTTTCAATGCGTCAGGGTAATTCGATATTTCCAAATAGGCATTTCCAATATTTACATAAGACATTGCAACTCCCTGCTTGTCACCGATTTCTTCTCTGATTTTTAAAGCAGCAAAATGATTTTTTAATGCTTCTTCATAATTGCCATGTTCTTTATTAATAATTCCCATGTTATTATAAGTGATTGCAATACTTGGACTATCCTTTATTGCAGTCTGTATCTTTAAAGCTGCTAAATCATTTTTCAATGCATCTTCGTATTGTCCTTGATTTTGATATACCAGGCCAATGTTACTGTAGGAAGCTGCAATTCCTTTTTTATCCTCTGTCTTTTCATATAATTTCAAAGCCTCTAAATGATTTTTCAATGCTGCGGGATAATTGCCTTGAAAATAATAAATAATTCCGATGATTCTATAAGATTTTGCTTCTCCTTTTTTAAATTCGTAACTACCATCGGGAAGATTTATTTTTTGTGAAAGTGATAAGGCAACAGTTGCATATTCCTTCGCTTTGTCATAATCGCCTGTGTTGATTAATTCCCTGCCTAAAAAATTTAAAGTGTTTACTTTGTTGGTATCTTCTTTTGCCGTTTTCAAAACTGTTTCTAATGAATCAATTATTCCTTGTGCTTTTGCATGGAATTGAAATAGAAGATAAGACAGGGTAATTACAATTGCAACTTTTCTCATGTCAATAATTTTTTAGTTAGCAAGAATGTATAAAACAAAAATCACAAAGCTATTACAAAAGGTAACATCAATTTCGTGTGCAAGCCTTCGCACCAAGTTTTTTGAGCAAAAAGAGAACTGACATTCGAGAAATGCAAAAATCACATCAATCATTTAATCACAAAAATCATAGTTCAGACAAGCCCTGCCTCCCGCGATACCTTCCCCACCTCCCGCGCCACTTTCCCTTGCAACCATGTCAGGAGTCGCACCTCCCGCGCAATGTTCCCTTCCTCCCGGAATACCTTCCCTTCCGTCCGCGATACATTACCTTCCTCTCGCGGCACCTTCCCCACCTCCCGCGCCACTTTCACCTGCAACCGTGTCAGGTGTCGCACCTCCCGCGCAATGTTCCCTTCCTCCCGTGCAACATGCCGCACCTCTCGTCCTGGGTTCCCTCCCTCCCGCAATACATGCCTCACCTCCCGCGCAACATACCGCACCTTCCGTGGCTCCTTCCCCTGCAACAATGGCAGGGTTGAGTGCTGGATGGTCTTAGTGCGTAAGCATTTGTGGCGCTTATCCTGCCATTTCACTCTTCCTTCTTAATACCATTTACTTTATACTTTTCCTCACTCCACCACCAACCTTTTCACCACCGTTTTATCTCCTTCTTTTAGCTGAATAAAATAAACACCTGAAAGAAAGTCGGTAGTTGGCAGTAAGCAGTCGGCAGTCGAGTATCCCTTAGTAAAAACTATTTTCCCGGTGAAGTCAAAAATTTTCAGTTCAACTGTATTGCTTCCGCTACTAGGTAATTGGCTATTGACTGCCGAGTGCCAACTGATGATTGCCCACTGATTCGCAGGATTCGGATAAACAGTTACCTCATCGCTCGCCTGCGCAACAAACGGAACTCCCGTAAGCAGAGTGTCCGTAATATTTGTGCTGAACACACCTGCACCGTGTGTGCCTGCAACTACATAGCCATCATTTACACGGGTATCAATCATATCCACCACCATATATCCGATTTCGTTGGGAGAAAGATTTGTCCACACCGTGTTTAATCCGTTCAGCATGTTGGTACCATAGATGCCTATGCTTGTACCTGCCAGATACACATTGCCGTTTGCAGTAGGCACAATGCTTACCCAGCGAATGCTTGGGGCATTTCCGCTACCTGCAGCATTCAATTCGAGATTGCCCGCGCTCTTAGTAAAAGTTGTTCCGCCATCAACAGAATAAAAAATACTATAGATGCTGTAATTCGAAAATACAATAATCACTTTGTTCTCATCAGAAGGGTCAACAGTAATGCAGGTAACATAACCATTGCCGTTAAAGAGAGAACTTGTAATGTCTGTCATCGTTGGCGTAAAAGTGTTTGCATTGTCAACACGATAAACTTTTCTCTTGCTTGTACCCGCATACAACTTTGATGAATTAGAAGGGGCAACTGCAAGCGCGCTCACTGTTGTGCCTGCTATCGCAATGGTATCAGGCAGTTGAAACCATCCTGTTGAAATAGTATCCCATGCACCTGTAAGCGGAATCTGCAAGAGGGAATCGTTGCGGAATATTTTTGTTCCTGCAGCCATATACATCACTTCGTTATTATTCGGATCGAGAATAAACGGATTGATAAAGAGATACCCGGAGCCCCCGATAGGATCCATCCTTCGGAAGTTGAGAACATTTCCCGCTGCATCAAGCTGCACCTTTTCTGTTTTGCCTTCCTGGCGGCTCATGTAATAATAGTTGTGTCCGTTATCAATGGCGCAGCATCCACCATCACCAAAACCCGGCTGCATCCACGGAGTTGTAACCGAAAGATTATTGGTGAACCAGGTGCCATTATCCTGAACACCTCCAATCACAATGTCATTGTTTGCAGTTGCATGATCAATGGCAATGGCATAGAATTGTCCGGTGATGTAGCCGTTGTTCAGCGATTGCCACACCACAACAGAGTCGCGGTCGTTCAATGTTTTGTAAAGCCCGCCATCATTCGTTTGATACATTACATCAGGATTGGATGGAAGAAAAAAGATGTTGTGCTGATCGGGATGATGATTGAGATATGTTGAGTAGAAAGGAATCGTTGAAGCAGGATCGTATCCACCCATTTCAGTAGTGTGAAGCGAATCTGTAAATCCGGTAGAAGACCGAAAAAGATTGGTGCCACCGATGTAAACGGTATTCGGATCATTCGGATGAACGCGCACTACAAGATCATATCCACCCTGTGAATTGAAGTTGCCAAGCTCAGAATGTGGGTAAGGAATATTTTGTGAAAGATCAACCCATGCACCACCTGCCGCAGTACCATTTCCGGAGATGTAAGTATATTTCCACAAACTGTTCCATTCTACATCACCTTTAAAGTTAGTAGTAAGTTTTCCGTTGTAAGGAGTTTCACCAAGAAAGTAAACTTCGTTTTCATTGGATGGATTGATCCCAATAACTACCCGGTTAAAAGTTGCAGTATCCCAACCCGGAGGAGAAATATCTGCCCATGTATTCACAGGATCTTTTCTCCAGATACCTTTTTGTGCACCATCACTGCTCTCACTAACATAGACTGCACCGGTAGAGGTAAGTTCAATATCGGTGAAGTAAGATGAGGTAGTCGTGTTGCCTCTCTCGGCTGCCCAGTTAGTTCCTCCATTGGTGCTTTTGTAAATCAATCCATAACAGGAAGCATAGAGTGTGTTGTTCACAGTATCAGAATTATCGCAACGTACTTTCCATACAATGTCCCACGGGCTTTCGAATGTTTGCGGAGTGCCTGTTGAAGTGGAAGTAAGCAAACTCCATGTCAAGCCACCATCGCTTGATTTGTAAACACCGTTGCCAAGATAAAATGCACCCGATGCACTTGCAGAAGTTCCGTATCCTTCACCGGTGGAATAGTACCATGTGTTTGTATGCCCTGCTCTTTTATCCTGCTCAATCCATGTGATGGCAGGGTTTTGATTGATGGCTGAAACGCGTGCCCATGTTACTCCTGCGTCCGTAGAGTGGTACAGGCCACCATTCACACTTCCTGCAAACACAATATTTTCATTCGTGATGTCAACAGCAATAGCTCTTGATCGACCCCCAAGATTCCAAGGACCGCGCTTGATAAAATTTCCTGTTAGGAGTCGTGCATTGGAATTACTGAGTGACTGAAGCACAGGAAGATTTTTTGCAAACTGCAATTCCTGTTCGCGTATATGCGAAGGAATTTTTCCGGTGGCAGGGTCAGCAAGGCGCATCAATTCCCATTGATAGCGCGATGCCGCATCGTCATCACCATCGCTCAGCGCATCAGTAAATACTTTTTTAGAAATTAGTTTCTGATTTTCGTTTTCATGAAAAAGAAAACTAAACGAAAAAAAAGAAACGAAGAAAACAGCGAGTACAAGTTTTGATTTCATTGTCTGGATTTTTTAGGGAACGAAAGGTAGGAAAATAAAATATCGAAATTATTTAGCGCACGATCTTACACTGCCTTATCACGAAATCCGGCTTGTCTGAATTTAGTTTCAGCCGTTCTTCAATCACTGCTTCGACAGGAGAATTTATTTCGGGAGCTTTTTCTTTTGAAGACATAAATCTGGTTTCAATTGTATCTCCGATACTCACTGAATAAAACAAAGAAGAACCGTACTCCAGCATTTTCGAAATGAGTAAAAGTTGTTTTCCTGAATCGGCAACAGAAATAAATTTTCCTTCGCAGCGGAACGATGATGGAGAGATCGCAACATCGGAAGGAAGCTTTGTTTTATTGGAAGGAGATGCTTGTTTTGACGGTGAGCATGAAAACAAAAACAATACTAAGTAAAGAAAAAATTTCAACCGAAAGAATTTTGAGTAGCCGGAATGGTTCATTGACAATTCAAAGGAAAGGATTTTAATCCTAATTGCTGTCTCTATTATCAATCACGAGAAGATTTTTTCTCAGCATAGATGATGTATATTTCGTATTTCCATTCAATCGGACGCTTCCTTCGCTGGCATAGTTTTTTAAGCCGATGCCTTAAAATGCCATGCTGTTTTACCAATACGGTAAACAAATTCACGAAAAAGGTGCACTTGTGTCGAACATGATATGTACTTTTACACTTCCAATCAAAGACTAAAAAGAACTCATGAAAAAACTTTTTCTTTCTCTTGTCGGAAGTGCTGTTTTATTATTTTTCGGCAATCCTGCTTCCGCTCAAATCACATTCAACAATCAATACGGTGGAGCTTATGATGAAGAAGGCCGCTGGATGGAACAGACTGCCGACAGCGGTTTTATCATGGTAGGTGCTACGACTACTTACAGCAATGGGCAGAACGACATTTGGCTTGTGAAGACAGATGCATACGGAAATCAGCAATGGCAAAAATCAAAAGGCGGTACGCAGTATGATTTTGCGAATATGGTAAAGGTTACAAGTGATGGAGGTTTCATCATTGCAGGATTCACCAATTCTTATGGTGCCGGCAGCAACGATGGTTATCTCATTAAAACGGATGCTTCCGGAAATACGCAGTGGACACAAACTTATGGCGATGCAGGTTATCAGGAACTCAGAGCAATTGTACAAACTGCAGACGGGGGATATGCTTGCGTTGGTTTAAATAACTCAAACGGTACAGGTTATTATGATGCCTGGCTAATCAAAACCGATGCTAACGGAGTGCTGCAATGGCAGCGAAATATTGGAAACGGTAGCTATGAAAACGGAAACTCCATTCAGATAACGCCTGATGGCGGATATGTAATTGCGGGACAATCTTACAGCTACGATACTACCGGAGCTTTTTATCTTGTAAAAACAAATTCAAACGGTATTGAACAATGGCATAAAACGTTTACCAGCGGGCATCTTTGCGAAGCCCATTATGTGCAGAATGTTCCTGGTGGCGGATACATCTTGTGCGGTGATGGAGATACCACTTATGATTCAAGCGGAGAAACTGATGTCTGGGTAATCCGAACTGATGCAAATGGCGATAGCTTGTGGGCACATTCTTATGGCGGTGATAAAACTGATGGTGGAAAAACCATTGAACCCACCAGTGATGGCGGATATATTATAGGCGGAATAACTCGCAGCTTTAACCTTATAAATCCAGACTACTTTGCAATTAAGACCGATTCCGGTGGAGTTGTTGAATGGCAGCAGCATTATGGGCTTGCCTATCACGATCATTGTTACCGAGGCGTTCAAACATCAGATGGTGGTTATGCTTTCTTCGGGTACTACCGCAACCAGGCGAATTATGAAAACTTCGGATTGGTCAAAATAGGACCGAGTGGTGGCGTTACAAAAGATATCGCTATTGATCGAATTGAGGCCCCAACAAATATTATCTGCTCAAGTTCCGGATCTCCGATCACACTTTTACTTACCAATTACGGAGGAACCAATGAAACCAACATTGTCTGTTATCTGACTGCAACCGGGCCGGGAGGTACTGTTACTTATCAGGACACAATGATCGGGGCACTTCCTCCGGGAACATCGGCCTCGTTTACCTTTAGTCCGGAGGTATTTAATTCGCTCACCCAGGGAACCTATAGCTTGAAAGCATATACGATTCATCGGAATGGTGATATTTCTTATACCAATGATTCTCTTACCTCGACACTAACGGTTGTTTCCCCAGCATCTGATCCAACTACTACTTCTGCGGCTGCGTGTACGTCACCCGCTTCACTTGCCCTCACCGCAACCGGTTCTGATTCTTTATTCTGGTATGATGCAGCAGCAGGCGGTATTCTGATAAACAGCGGTTCAACTTATACTACTCCTTCTCTTAATACAACTACAACTTATTATGTAGAAAACCAAAAGGGAAAGGGAAGTAAAGTAGGTGCCGTTAACAATGGTATCGGAACGGGTGGCTATAGTAATAGTGCATTTGGATTAAACTTTGATGCGCGAATAGCATTTAAACTGATTTCTGTTTTAGTGTATGCTGATGCGGCTGGTGCGAGTACAATTGAACTCCGTGATCTGAACAATAATATTCTTCAAACCGGAACCTATAATCTTAAGGTAGGTGCGCAGCGAGTGTATTTGAATTTCGATGTGCCTCAGGCAAACAGTTTAAAACTTGTCCTTGGAACGACTACACCGCAGCTATTCCGAAATAATGCAGGGGCTTCTTATACTTATTCTGTTTCTCAGACGGTGGAAATTTATAGCCCTACTGCCGGCAATCTGAGTTACTATTATTACTTCTACGATTGGTACATTTTTATTCCGTATGAGAATTGTGTTAGCAACCGCATTCCTGTAACCGCAACAATAGGTACCGGAAGTACCACAGCTTTTGATGTTGCGCGTTGCGGCAACGGAACTGTTACACTTACCGCTAATTCATCGGGAACTATTTCATGGTATAATTTACCGACAGGTGGAACGTTACTTCAAACAGGAACAAGCTATACAACTCCTTCATTGAGTTCCACAACCACTTATTATCTTGAGGTAAACGGCTGCACTCCGCGCATTGCTGTTCAGGCAATCATTAATCAGGTTTCATCTGATCCGGTTTCATCTTCAGTAAGCCGTTGCGGTCCAGGCGTTGTAACATTGACTGCTTCTGCAGTTGATTCGTTGTATTGGTATGATTCTCCTGTTGGAGGAAATCTTGTTGGAGCAGGCAGCCCGTTCAATACTCCATTCTTAAATTCAACCACTACTTATTATGTGCAGGCAGGCAGTGCATGTGCGAGCAACCGGATAGCGGTGCAGGCAATTATCAACAGTGCTACTGCACCTGTCGGTACAGATGTAACAGCTTGCGGTCCAATTTCAGTTACGCTGAATGCAACTTCAATAAATAATATTTTATGGTTTGATGCAGCGGTTGGCGGAACACAAGTTGGCGCAGGCACTTCATTAATCACTCCGGTGCTTACTGCAACAACTACTTATTATGCCGAAGCGCAAAGTACGTGCGTGAGTGCGCGCACTCCTGTAACTGCTTTCATTACTACGATAAATGATCCGGTGAGTGTTGATGGTTCGCATTGCGGATCGGGTAGCGTGGTGCTTTCTGCATCGTCAGTAAATACGGTGAATTGGTTTGATGTTCCCGTTGGTGGGAGTTCTATTTCTTCGGGAATTAATTTTACCACCGGTATTTTGACTAGCACGACAATTTATTATGCCGAGGCAACTGATGGAATATGCACCAGTGCCCGCATTGCCGTTACTGCCACGATTGTTAATAATACTGCTCCTGTAGTGAGCACTAATTTTAATTGTGGGCCCGGCACAGTTACCTTGACTGCAACCGCAAGCGATACTATCTACTGGTTCGATGCACCAACCGGTGGAAACTTGGTGGGTACAGGTTCTCCATTTGTTACTCCCACCATTTCTACCACTACTACTTATTATGCCCAGACAACGTTAGGATGTCCAAGTCCGCGGGCATCTGTTGATGCTGTCATTGTAACCGCATCTGCGAATCCTGTTACTGTGGACGATACAATTTGTGCAAATAATAGCGACACAATAACAGCAATTTCTGCTGATTCTATTACCTGGTACAATGATCAGGGAACGATGGTTGGCGCGGGCAGTTCATTTGTGACTCCTGTTCTTACTGCAACTACTATCTATTATGCAACAGCCGGTACTCAGTGTCCGAGTCAACAGGTTGCTGCAACTGTAACTGTCCTGCCTGCAAGTGCAGATCCGGTTACAACTAATGACAGCGTGTGCGGAACAGGAAGTATGACACTGACAGCTACATCTGTTGATCCAGTTACCTGGTATGATAATATGGGAACCGTTGTAGGTGCAGGAAATACATTTACTACTCCTGTTCTTTCAACTACTACTACTTACTATGCTGTGGCAATGAATATTTGTGCAAGCAATCAGGTTGCGGCAGTTGCAACAGTGAATGTAATCAGCGCAAATCCTGTAGTGTCGGATGGAAGTGTATGCGGTTCGGGAACGGTTACGCTCAATGCATCTGCCACCGATCCGATTACATGGTACGATAGTTTGGGAGTGATTGTGGGTACAGGAAATTCATTCACTACTCCTTCTCTTTCTTCCTCTGCAACTTATTATGCTGTTGCGGGAACTGTTTGTCCGAGTCAGCAGGTGCAAGTAAATGCAGTTGTGCATGCGTTGCCGATTGTAAATCTTGGCGCTGACACAATTCATACTGGAGCAGCCAGCTATACATTGGATGCAGGTGCAGGTTTTACATCTTATTTGTGGTCAACAACTGATGTAACGCAAACAATTACTGTTAACGGAGTAAGTGGCAGTTATTGCGTGACCGTTACTGATGCGAACAATTGCTCAAACAGCGATTGCACTTATCTTGATTTCATGGTAGGTATTAATAACGTTTATCTATCAACTGTAATTACTATTACTCCTAATCCTTCCAATGGAAATATCACAATTGGCTTGCCTTCATTTCATGATTTCAGAGAGTTGAAAGTATTTGATGAGCCCGGGAGAATTATTATTTCAAAAAATATTTCCGGCAGCAGCAATCAGGAGCTTGATCTGAGTGCTGTTGCAAAAGGCGTTTACTTCCTGCGGTTGCTTGGTGAACATACAGTGAGTAATCAACGTATAATTATTGAATAGCGATGAAGCAAAGGCAACTCTGTAGCATAAAATACGGGGGGCTTCCTAAAAAAAATTGTATTATGAAAAAAAATATTCTCCTGTTATCCTCGATTCTTTTCTTATCCTTTTGTTGCCATGCGCAGATTACGTGGGAAAAACTTTTTGTAAAAAGCAGTACCGATGTATTTCGGTGCGTGCAGGAAGTTCCGTCAGGAGGGTATGTTGCTGCCGGTTACACTTCGCAATGGAGTGCGAATGATACAGACGCATTTGTAGTGCGCCTTGATATAAACGGTGATACGCTTTGGACGCGCTCATTCAATGGCGGAAGAAAAGATTTGTTTTACAAAGTGATTAACACTTCTGATAGCGGGTTTGTGATGTGCGGCTATACTTCGAGTTATGGAAACGGGTCCGATGATTCGTATTATATGAAGATAGATGCCGCGGGAAATGAGTTGTGGCATTTCACTTATGCAGGTGTGCAGAAAGACCGTGCGCAGGATATTATTCAGACTTCTGATGGTGGTTATGCAATGTGTGGTTATACAAACAGCGGAACGGGTGCGCAGGGATACAATGCTTTTTTGACAAAACTTGATGCAAACGGGGCGCAGATGTGGATGAAGAATTATGGCACTCTGCAATATGATGATGCGAACTCACTAAAAGAACTGTTTGATGGCGGTTTTATTATGGCAGGGCAAACTCAAACAGTATTGCCAGATACGACAAATGCAGAGATTTATCTTATCCGCACTAATTCAAACGGAGATACCTGCTGGACAAAAAAAATAGGCACAGCTACTACCGGAAATGAAAATGCGGAGTGCATTCAACTTGCTTCTGCAGGAGGGTTTATTATTTGCGGTTCTACTACCGGAATTGGTTCAGGAAATGATGATGGATATTTAGTAAAAACAGATACCGGTGGAGTTATGCAATGGCAAAAAGCATTTGGAGGATCGCAGCCCGATGATTTTCATAGAGTGGAAAACACGACCGATGGTGGATTTATTGTTACCGGAACTACACAGAGCAATGCACTGATAATTTCGGATCAATGGTTATTAAAAACCAATAGCACAGGTGATTCTACCTGGGCAAAAACTTTTGGCGGAGCTAACCATGACCACGCATACAGCGGCTTGCAAACTTCTGATGGCGGTTATATTCTTTGCGGATACACTGCGAGTTTTGGTTATAATTTTGAAGACGCACTCATCATAAAGATTGACAGCAGTGGAAATTTATTCAATCATCTTGTTTACACGGCTATTGATACGCTGGTTTCTCCTGTAACCGGTTCGTGCGGTAATGCGAATGCAATGGTTACCGTTACGGTAATAAACTTTGGTGACAGCGCTTTTTCAAATATTCCGTTAACTGTTGATATTACGGGAGCAATAACACAAACGCTCTCTGCAACACTAGCCGGAACGCTTGCTCCTTCTGCTTTTATCAACTACACGTTTCCTACACCAATAAATACTTCAGGAGGCGGAACATTTAATTTTCATTGTTACACATCAACTAACAATGATGTTTACCCTGCAATGAACTCTCATGATTCCTCCATCACCATTACCGCTCTTCCGGTTCCGCCAAGTGCGATGAATGATACTCTTTGCGGAGCGGGAGTTGCTTCGTTAACGGCATCTTCTCCTTTCACCATAAATTGGTTCAGTAGCGCGAGCGGAGGAACATCGCTGCAATCGGGAGCAACATACAGTCCGAATGTTTCGAACACTACTACTTATTATGTGCAGGCAAGCAACAGTTGCGGAACCAGTACGCGCACTCCTGTTACAGTTGTTGTGCATCAGGTTTCGGCTGCACCTACTGTATTTTCGGCTCAGCGGTGCGGACCGGGAAATGTAACTTTGCTTGCATCAGCCGCGGATACGATAAGTTGGTGGAGTGCATCTACGGGAGGAACATTGCTGCTGTTGAACAGTAATACATACGTGCCGTTTGTTTCCGCCACAACTATATTTTATGTGGAAGCAGGAGTTACCTGCCCGAGTAACCGCATTGCTGTTACGGCAACTGTAAATCCATTACCAACTATTGGCTTTACTACAAATGCTCCGGCAGTTTGCATTGGTGATGCATTTCAGTTTACAAATACTACAACGGGAGCAGTAAGTTATTCATGGAACTTTGGTGATGGAACAGGAACTTCTACTCAAACTAATCCGAGTTACACGTATGCATCAATATCAAGTTATGTAGTGCGACTTGTGGCAACAAGTTCATTAAGTTGTCGCGATACTGTATTTGCAACAATAAGTGTAAATGCTGCTCCGCAGGTAAGTTTTACTGCTAGCTCAACTTCGGGATGTGCCCCGTTCTCTGCAAGTTTTACAAACACGACAACCAATGCAGTAAATTACTTATGGAATTTCGGTGATGGATTTACATCGACAGATACGATGCCTGTGCATGATTACATGACGGCAGGAACTTTCACCGTTACGTTGCTTGCAACGGTTGGGAGCTGTGCTGACAGTGATTCATTAGTTAACATGATTACTGTTTATCCTTCCCCCGTTTTTGATTTCGGAACAGATAGCATTTCATCAAACAATCTTACTTATTTGCTGGATGCCGGGGCTGGATTTTCAACTTATCAATGGAACAACAATTCAAATACTCAAACTATTACTGTTGACACAAACGGTTTGTATTGTGTAATTGTAACTAACAGTAGTGTATGCAGCGATACGGATTGCGTTTTCGTAACTCTTGATGCATTAAGCACCGGAAATATTTCAGGTGAAAGTAATTTTATTATTTATCCGAATCCTGCTGATGAGTCAACAGTCATCAGTTGGCAGCGGGCAGTCAACAGCCAATTGCCTGTGAACGGAAGTAATATTACTGAGCTGAAAATTTTTGATGCAACAGGAAAAATAGTTTTGACGAAACGATGCACGACTAGCGATTGCTTACTGCCAACCGGCAACTTGCTTTCGGGAGTTTATTTTGTGGAGATTCAATCGGGAGATAAAAAAATTCGCAGGAAGCTAATCGTATATTAAAAAGAATTTGCGCTGATAAAAACCTCTGCTAAGAACAGAGGTTTTTTTATGCTTTCACTAAGCTGAGGATGGATTCAAAAATAATTTTTCCATCGGTATTGCTAAGCTCCTTATCGGCTGCGCGTTCCGGGTGAGGCATCATTCCGAAAACGTTTTTCGTTTTGTTGCAAATGGCGGCAATATTTTCCAGTGAGCCATTGGGATTTCCTTCGTCATTCACATTGCCCGCTGCATCGCAGTATCGAAAAAGAATTTGTCCGTTGTCGTTCAATGATTGCAAGGTATCTGCATCAGTAAAATAATTTCCTTCGCCATGTGCAATTGGAATTTTTAATGCGCGGGTAGTATCAATTGCAGAAGTGATTAATGAATCGTTGTGCTCTGCTTTGATGAAAATATTTTTGCAGATAAATTTATGAGAGGTGTTGTGAAGTAAAGCTCCGGGCAGCAATCCGGCTTCGCAAAGAATCTGAAACCCGTTGCACACTCCGAAAACATATCCGCCTTTATCAGCAAATTCCAACACTTCTTTCATGATGGGAGAGAAGCGGGCAATGGCTCCGCTGCGCAGGTAATCTCCGTAAGAAAATCCACCGGGAAGAATGATAAAGTCACAGCCCTGCAAGTCATGGTCTTTATGCCAAAGTTTTACTGTTTGCTGCCTCATGACTGTGCGAAGAACATAGACCATGTCCTCATCGCAATTGCTGCCGGGGAAAACTACTACACCGAATTTCATTGATTAAAATTTTTGTAAAGATAACAAGCGGATATTGATTAGAAATGAAAAAGCCGGTACTCAATGTTACCGGCTTCTACTAACCAAAAACTATTCATTCTATTTTTCTTTTTCTTCCCGCTCCGTAATCTTTAAGCTGAACCATTAACTCCTTGCGCGCATTGTGTATGCGTACCTTCACGGTGCCTAACGGAATTCGAAGTGTGTCTGCAATCTCTTCATATTTGTATCCGGTAAAGCTCATCATGAAAGGGGTGCGAAGGTTGTCTGAAAGTTTATCAATTGCTTTGTTGATGTCTCCCAATACTAATGCGCTTTCGCCATCATTGCCCGATGTGTTTGAGGCGGAGTTGATGTAAAACTGATTGTCGGTATCATCATTAAATATGCGGCTCTTCATAGCCCTGCGATATTTGTTGATGAAAATATTTTTCATGATGGTGAACAGCCATCCTTTGAGGTTGGTTCCCTCCTGAAATTTTTCTTTATTGGAAAATGCTTTCAACATGGTGTCCTGCAAAAGATCTTCTGCATCTTCCATGTTGTGAGTTAGCTTTAGTGCGAAACCGGTGAGAGGTCTTGATTCATTCGAGACCTGCTCGTTGAATTCTATCTTCTTCATAGTATCTCTTTTTTATTTGCCTGTAAAGGTAATAAATGTTACAACATACAAGTGTCAAGATTATGTTAAGAATTGAATTCCTCTCCCCCGCCTTCTCTCAAAGAGAGGGGAGTAATTCTCTGCACTAAGAATTGGGTTTTTGAGCAGTTTTTGGAGTCGCTCTCCGAAAATCAGCCCTTATCAGCAAAAAACCTGCGGGTAAGCACTTTTTGAAATTCGCGCTGAATTATTTTTTCTGCAAGTGATTGAAAAAAGTCTTCGCGGGGCAGCTTGGCTACGGTTGCTTCGGTTACATCTACGCGGTAGAGCAGCGACTGAAAAGCGATGGAATTATTTTTCCGGAGCAGAGAAAGTGCCTTTGTTATTTGCCCGGTGAGTTCATCAAAGATGAATTCTTTTTTTCCGGAGAAAATAAGTTCGGTTAAGCTTGTGCCGAAATCTTTTTTAATCTGCTCGATGGTGAGCCGGATGATTTCTTCATCGTTGCGGTATTTTTCAGGAAGCAGTTCAGTCACTGGCAGAGATTTGTTTGCTGAAATCAATCTTCAATCTTTCTACCGGGTGATTGGCTACGAGGTGTTCTTTTACGATTTCGTCCACATCGCTGAGTTGAACTGCGCCATAGAAGACTCCTTCGGGATAAACTACCATGCTTGGACCAAACTCGCAGGCATCGAGGCATCCGCTGCGTTGCGCGCGCATGGTGCTTTTGAGTCCTTTATCTTTCAATGCTTTTTTAAATGCTTTTACGAGTTCCATTCCGCATTGCTCTCCGCATGATTTGCGATCGCCTTCTTTGCGTTGGTTGGTGCAGATGAAAATGTGTTTTTGGAATTTCATGGTTGCGAAAGTAGTGATTTGAGAATTTGAAGATGTGCTGATTTGAAGATGGGAACAAAAAGATAGCTATATACTTTGACGGTGATTCGAAAAATAAAAAAGGAAATTGAAATCGCATATTAATGAACCCACTACCCGACATGTCGCGCAGCACTTGTTGGGTGGGGGGGTGGATTTCTTTTATCTTTGTCCCTGAAATGAAAAGGATTATTCTATTTTTATTGATTATAAAAAACTGCTCCTCAGCATTTTCCCAAAAAGAAGATTATGTGTGGCGTCTTGGGGATAATGGTGGAATTAATTTCAATGGGGGAGTGGATACTTTTTCTGTTCCTAATCCGAATTTTTACCTGTTTAATGAGACAAATGCGAGTACTTGTGATTCGAGCGGAAATTTACTTCTTTTTACCAATGGTATAGTTCTCTTTAATGCGAATAGTGACACCGCATTAAACGGAGATAGTCTGAACCCTTCTGAATCTACGACCATGTTCGAACCTGTCGGATTAGGGCTACCGCAAGCTGATCTTATTTTGCGAAAACCAGCCACCTCAAATATTTATTACCTTTTTCACGAAACTTTTGATAGTGACACTGCAAGTATTTATCCGCTACAAACAAATATTTTATATTATAGTATCATTGATATTACTCTAGATAGTGGACGTGGTGGTATCATTTCAGGGAAGAAAAATCTTCACTTCTATGATAATGACACCTTATTACCAGGAAAACTTACGGCTATGCGTCATGGCAACGGAAGAGATTGGTGGCTCATAAGTAAGAGGGCATGTTATCCGGAAATGATTGAATGGCTCATTACTCCTGATACAATTTTGGGCCCTTACATTGTCACTTTAGCAAATGATCCAAATACTTGTTATGATGACATTCCAGGACAGGCCTGCTTTTCTCCGCAAGGTGATAAATATGCGATTTATTATGGTAGTCGAAATGTATACTCTTACGAGTTTGATAGATGTAGTGGAAATTTGACGGAAACTTTTCATACTTATGTTGCAGATTCTGTTTTTACCTACCCTTATGGCTGTGCCTTTTCTCCAAGTGGTAAGTATTTATATTTGACTACGACACTTGCGGTTTATCAGTTCGACATGACGGCTTCAAATATTTCAGCTTCAATGATACGGGTCGCACTTTATGATGGGTTTAATAGTCCCTCTCCACCATTTGCAACACACTTTTGTTTTATGAAATTAGCCCCAGACAATAAAATTTATATTTCTACAGATAATGGCTGTGATGTTATGCACAGGATAGAATTCCCTGATTCAGCAGGTATTGGATGCAACGTACTCCAACATTCATTTTATATGCCTACAGTTAACGTATCTACTGTTCCCAATATTCCTGATTATAAATTAGGTGCTTTAGTGGGTAGTGGGTGCGATACAATTTTGGGAATTAAAAATTTGAGCGATAGAATTCAAAATGAAATCACTGTGTCTCCTAATCCTGCGCATGATAATTTTACAGTACATTTTTCTTCTCAATTACAGAAATCACAACTCGAAATCTTCAATGTGCTTGGAGAAAAAATCTACTCTGCTAATATCAATAGTTTTCCATTAACTTTGAATTGTGAATCGTTTCCAGCAGGGATTTATTTGGTAAAAGTGCAGAGCACGAAAGGAAGCGCGAACCAGAAACTCGTGATTGAGTGAACCCACCACCCAACAGATGCAGCGCGACTTGTTGGGTGGATATAAATGCTTTTGCTCAAGCGGCATGACTGGATTGGTTGAAGAGTAGGGGGATGAACGGAGTGCGGAGTTTACCTGACGGATTTATCAAAAAAAAATGTCATGGGAACACCCCACGAAAAGCCGAGCGTAACTTCTGACACCGCGGAATATGACCTTAAAATTGTTATGATTCTACGTGTCTAATTCAAAGTAATAAAAATTTGCAAGCTATGGCTCTTTAATAAGCTCTGGAAGCGGTATGCCACATAATTGCTTTTTCCTTACACTTTTCTTCAGAATCTTTAAAATTTTTGTTTATTCGAATTTTGATCATAACCTTAACGCTGGATGGAGTAAACTGAACGGCATTTCTTCATCTATGAACGGTGTTTGGAGTAACGTGAACAGGACTTCTTCATAAACAGAGGGTGTTTCTCATAACGTTATGAGCATTTCTTGTAAGATGAAGGGCGTTTCTCATAACGTTTTCGGAGTTTTTTGCAAAGGTGCTGCATTTCTTACAGCCGTTATGGATGTGTGAGGTAAAAAAAAGGGCGATATTTATAATATGTACGCGGATTTGGATAAACTTTACGCGGATTCTCATAAACTTTTCCTGATTTTCTAAAACATTATGGCGGGTGATGATAAACTGCAGGTTGGAGATTGAAAACTTGAGTAGTGTGCGGATAAAATAGAGGCGGGTTATTGAAACAGATGACTGCAAACAGGTAAAAATAAAACGGGCAACCATTACTGATTGCCCGTTTTTTATTATGCAAATTAAAGTTTACTGCATGTGTACCAGCTTGAGAATTCTGCTTTCGCCATCTACAGTGAGTTTAACAAAATAAACTCCCGGAGTGTCGCGGCTGAAGATATAGGTGTGCTTGCCTGCGGATTGATTTTCTGCGGCTGCATATTGCTGTATTTTTTCGCCTACAAGATTGAATACTTCTACGGAAACATTGTGAGATGTATTGAGGTAATATTCAATGGTTGCATTTTTATTGAATGGGTTAGGATAAACCGTCATCGGAATGTTTGAAGCGAATGTATTGATATGGTTGACGATGTAAGAGGTATCCATAAACACGGTGTAGTCCTCGCATTGTCCGTACAATAGATCAACACAACCATTCGGCTCAGGATTTCCGCTGTACTCGCTTTCAACTCTCATGCGAAGTGCAACGCCCCGCACAGCAGTTAGCGGCATTTGAACGGTTAATCCGCTGTGCGTATGCACTACTGCAGAATCTTCAAAGACCAACTCGGCAATAGAATCAAATGCACCGTCATTATTAAAGTCAATATATGCCTTAACGGTTTCCTCATAGGTTTGACCTGTTGTAGCGGTCCACATATAAAAATCACCAGGGTTTAATGTAGTTGTATCGGTACATGTAAAGTTCTGGTATCCGGAAGAAGAATTGGTGCTTGGATTATTTATATGACCAAGAGTAAAATTAGTAATTCCGATTCCTAAAGCACTTGCAGTACCCGGATCGGTAGTTTGCGGCAAACATGCTGCTGCTGCTGGACCTGTAACAAGAGGCATAGTGAGTGTAATGGTTACTGTGTCGCAACCGCCAACTGTGCAGCCGATGGCAACTACATTAAACACTGTGCCTGTTGCTGCACCATATTGATGAATAGGGTTGGCAGTAGTTGCAGTGCCGAGATCACCGAAAGCCCACGACCAGGTGGTAGGTGCATTTACAATAACCGTAGATGTGAAAGAGGCAATACCTGTGCAGGCATCAATTGCTCCTGTTATACTGAAACAAGGATTGGTTCCTACATTCATAGTAATAGGAACTGTTCTGCTTGCTCCAAGCGGATCGTTTGAAGCAATGACAAGGTTCGCATTTTGAGGTCCTCCGGAAATTAATCCTGAATTCATCACTACCGTAATCACTATAGAATCTCCTGCTGCGATTGTTCCACTTGTACTGGACAGAGTTGCCCATGAAGGTACTCCTGAGATAGTATAAATTAAATTACTACCTCCCGTATTATGAATGGTGAAGGTTGTAGAATCTGTGCCCGTACATGCAGGCACATTTTGCGACACTGTACTAAATATTGAATCTATATGAGGGGCGGGTATGGCAAATCCATGCAGGCAGATGGTGGTATCAGTTGCATTATTCTGAATGAGTAGCGTGCCGCTAAATGCCCCGGGTGTCATCGGGTGGAATGTGACAGTAACCAACACTGAATCTCCAGGTAAAAGAATGTTGTTAGGAGAGCTAACTGTAAATTCAGTAGGACTTGGAAACAAATTGGAAATAACCAAAGAATCACAACCAGTGTTGAGAACATGGAAACTCGCAGTTGTTGAATTGCCTGCAAGAACCGTATCGAAGGTGAGGCAATTTACAGACAGTGCTATGATAGGATCGCCTACTACAGTCATGGTACAGTTTACAGCTACGTAAGGCGTATTCGGATCGTTGGTTGCAACGTTGATTACACTGTAATAAGTTCCGGCAGGAATTCCGTTTGCGTGGAACACTACAGTTACAATTGAAGAATCTCCTGCGGCAAGTGTATCAGTTGTTTGACTTAGCGTAATCCAGGATGCCAATCCGCTGCTTTGTCCTGCCCATTGCACCGCGTTGGCGAGCATTTTCTTTGTGTCGTCATTTGAATTGTAGTAATCAAAGCCGAGATAAATAACTTTTCCATTGTTCACCTTTCTAAAAGCTACTACGTCATCAGTATTTCCAGTTGTAGTATTCGTGAAAGTTGCAAGAGAGTGCCTGTCAGCATCCGTAAAATGCATTCCGTAAGTAGCATTCGGAGCACTTATTAAATTGCCGGATACCCCTTGCATAATAGGATGATTGATGCTGTCCACATTGAAGGTACCCAAAGTCACTTCAGCAGAATAGTGACCATGCCATAAACCGGTTGTTGTAAGAGTCGAATCCTCTCCATTACTTGTTCCACACTGAACGATGCTACCGCCACCAAACAGGAAATTATGAAATACATTTGTAAAACTATTGAAGATAGCAGGATCAGCGGATGTCTGCGCAGGAATCAGCAACACATTTTTTCCAACAAGCAGATTAGAAAGTACACCCGCGTTAGCGGTAGCCGTTTCGGTAAGGGTATAATTTGTGAAGTAAGTATTGAGCGCAGCAAGCGTGTTAGGATAATGCGTAAATAAATCAGTTCCATATTTCATTGATAACATCCTGATACTTGTGTTGCCGGAACCATCGGTGTTGTAAACTAATTCTCCACCTGTAAGATTTTTGACAACCAATTGAAATACCGCAGAGTCACCGCAATTTACAGTTGCAGAAAGTGAATCGGGGTAAACAATTACCTGAGGAGCATTTTGCACAACTACTGTATCGTAGGCAGTATCTGATTGTGTACAGGAAAATGCAACCATAGTAATGTAATAAGTTCCGGGTGCTGCATAGGCGTGTGTAGGATTTTGAACATGCGATGTGTCTCCATCGCCAAAATACCAAATCCAGGCAGTTGGAAATCCGCCACCGCTTTGATCAGTAAAATGAACCCCTGCATTGAGAGGAGGTGTGTGTGTACTAACTCCAAAACTTGCTACTGGTGCAGTGCTAGCTGCAATTACTGATATCCAGTTTGCAGCAAAGCCGCTACTGGCCGTATTGAATGCGTCCGAAGTCCATAAAATAAGCATATAGCCAGAAGTGCAGGTAACTGGTGCAGGAACAACACTTCCAGAAGCAGTCAGCAGCAATGGAGCAGCGGTTGTCTGTCCATCATAAATGTAAAGGTATCCGCCAAAGCCTCCATTAAAGGCAGAAAAATTAAGTGTAATTGTTACTGCGCAAGATGGAGCAACCAGCAAGGTACAATTTTCTCCAAGCTGATAATTCCCATTGGGACCTCCAGAATCATAAAGTGCATTCACAGAATCGGTGCTGGTAGCAGAAGTGCCCTGAGAACACATGTAATAACATTGCCCCGTAGTTACTAATAAGGGAGTTGACATTCCTGAACCACCACCTCCACAGGTAACCACACATTGATAATAAGTATCTCCAGTTTGCGAAGCTGTAAATGAAAAATTCGTTGCTCCTGTCACATCAGTCCAAGTAGTGCTATCGGGAGAAGTTTGCCATTGATAAGTTACTCCGGATCCCAATGTGAAATTTTGCACGTTTAGATTAAAATTGGTTCCTGAGCATACAGGGTTCGCAGATGCAATTGTATTGCCGGGAGTAGGAGTACCTGAACATGGAGCGCCTGCGAGGTATGTAAGTAATAGAACAGGGCGCGTAGTAGGTATTGAATAATCAGTTGTAACGATATCGGGGCAACCATCGGTAAGATCTTGTCTCCATTGGTGAGACCCGTTAAATGGAAGACCAACTGTATTCTGACACATCGGATTTAAAGTATATCCTCCTGTCGAGAGACCACCGCATACTTCTACAATTAGATTTCCACCTGTGTAAGTAAAAGGAGATGCAGTAAAAATAACATTCCCCGCGTAGCCAGATGTGTAAGAGTAATTTATGGGGCCATATACTGGTGCCGCTCCAGCTTCCCATACTGCAGGGTCAAGGGTTGAGACAGTCGTATTAAGAAGAGAAATTGTATAATTTTCAAGGAGGTGACCAGTCACTGCAGTTGCATTTACGATCCATCCAACCTCAGTAATAGTTGCACCACTGGTAATCCCCAGTGCGCTCAGTTCGGAAGCAGTATAAAGAAACTGTCCTTTGGTGCCGTAGTAAAAATCTTCGATCGGACATGGGTAATCAGTCGTAGTTCCCACTCCGGTGCTAGCTCCAATCGTTACAGTTGTTTGAGCAAAACTCCCCAGCGAATAAAAAGCAAGAAGCAAAATGAACACACTTTTTAAACACGTTTTAAAGTAATTGTTGTTTTTCATAATAATTGATTTTGATATTATTGGTAGTTTCAGTTTTATTTTATTGTAAAAGATTCAGATGTAATCACTATGCTTTTGGGGAAAGTTTCAAGAGTAACATTGAACTGAAAGAGAACTTCCACACAAAACCATATTTTTAGGATTTCAAAAGTAGAACATTTTTTTCAAAACACAATTTTTTTTAAGAAAAAAAAATCGCCTCTCAATCGAGACAAAAACAACAGAACAGGGGAGTCTGAAGACATTAACAGATAAGCGATGGCTCTTTTTTACCAAACTAAAAAAAGTGGATTAGAAAGACATTAAGTGCGAAATATTTTTTGTACTTAAGTTATCTGATTGGAATGTAAATGTATTTTTACCCTCTTCCAATGAATTCACCCAAAATTTCAATTGTGGTTCCCCTCTTCAATGAGGAAAAAGTTTTTGATGCACTCATCGAACGACTTTCAAAAGTAGTCAAGGCATTTGGCATTGAAACAGAAATAATTTTGGTAGATGATGGGAGCACTGACAACACTCGTTTACAGATAGAAAAAACAGCATGCACTGACCAACTTTTTACTGGACTGATCTTATCAAAAAACCATGGACATCAGTTGGCTGTTTCAGCAGGCCTCAGTATAGCGAAGGGATCGGAAGTGATTATGATTATTGATGGTGATTTGCAGGATCCTCCGGAATTACTTCCGAATTTTTACAAAAAATTTAAGGAAGGGTATGATGTGGTGTATGCAATAAGGAAAAATCGTAAAGAATCTTTTCTTAAGAAAATTGCTTACTGGATTTATTACCGTTTACAGAAACGTTTATCAAACACCAAAATTCCTATTGACTCAGGTGACTTTTCTTTGATTTCACGGAGAGTGGTTGATTACCTGAATAACATGCCGGAACAAAGTCGATACTTACGAGGCATGCGTTCATGGGTTGGTTTCAGGCAATTCGGTTTTGAATATAATCGCGATGCCCGTGCCGTAGGTGAAACAAAATATAGTTGGAAAAAACTTTTCGAATTGGCCTGGAATGGAATTTTCAATTTCAGCGATCTCCCCGTCCGCTTCATTACGAGATTGGGAATTACCACAATTCTGCTTTCACTTTTTTACATTACATACATCCTGATAAAAAAAATCATGGGCAATTATGTACCAGAAGGTTTTACCACATTGATCATAGCAATCTGTCTTTTTAGCGGAGTGCAGTTGATTTCCATTGGAGTAATTGGCGAATATGTGCTAAGAATTTATAAACAGGTTCGTAACCGACCTTTATTTATGATTGATAAAATCATTACAAAAAAATAATTGCCAAAGGAAACCCCTCTGTGAAATCGTTCTTTCATTTTTTAACAAAGGAAAAATCAATTTACATAATTCTCGGAATTGGTTTGCTGCTGAGATTGATTTTTATTTTCATTGGAGGAAAAATTTATTATGGGCGACCTGATTTTTTCATTCAACGAGATACAGGCGATTGGTTTACCGCATTTATTAACCTTTGTGATCATGGCATATTCACAGTCAATATAGGGCATGAAGAGGGAAAATTCTTCCGCCCACCAGGCTATTCTTTTTTATTCGGATTCTTTTATTTAATCACGCTTAAAAATTATGCCCTTGCTTGGAAACTTTTGGTAATTGCGCAGGTGATCATGGATACCGCATCTATTTACCTTGTTTCAAAGATTGCTAAGTATGTGGTTCTAAATTCGACAGGAGACAAGAAAACTACTTTCGGAAACCTTTCCGCCCTTCTTTACTCAATTTATCCATTTGTGATTGTATGGGTGCCAGTGTTGTATGCAGAAACATCAAGTATTTTTTTTCTTTTACTTAGTATTTTTTATTCGCTAAATTCCAACTCTCTCCGTAATGTATTTCTAAGTGGTTTGTTTGTGGGTATTGCAACTCTTATTCGTTTGCAATGTGTATTCTGTATTCCTTTTATCGCAATGACATACTTTTTTTCGACTAAAAATAATCTCAAAGACAAAATCCGCACTATGGCTACTTTTTCCATTGCTGTATTAATCAGTTATGGCTTATGGCCTGCACGTAATATTTTTTTGCAACATCGTATTTTGTTTTCACAGGATCTGGAAATAGGTAGACAGTGGTCAAGAGATTTTATGGCATTTCTTGACTTCGCTTACAGTATCCGAACTGATCATACGTCATTGTATTGGGAAATTATTGATAATAAAGAAGTGCATTGGCCTAAGCAGGCATATCTTGATCCGGAAGATTCCATTTTACTTGATTCTGTTGTGAAATTATGCCGTACTTGCGGTACCGGTTTTGAATCTTGGAAAGTTGGCGAAGGGATGCATCCTTATTTTATGCTTGCAGCGCCAAAATGCGATTCGCTGATTGATAAAATATTTACCTCGCTTTATCAAAAGCAAAAAACAAAAAATGCTTTAAACTATTGGGTTATTGTTCCGATGACAAATCTTGAAAAATGTTTCTTTAAATTTACACTCTACGGAAATAAAAGCCCCTCTGTGAAATTATTTTCGGGAATACTTTTTATTTTTCGTTCCGTTTTTGTAATGCTGGGATTACTCGGAATTTATATAGCATTTAAAAATAATTTTCTAGAGAAAAGATTTTTGCTGTTTGTACTCAGCTATGTGATCGTATGGTATTTTTATCTTTCTTTTTTTTATCGCAATATGGAGATTCGCTATTTACTTCATACGGATATTCTCCTTTTAATTCCGGCTGCGTATGTGCTTTTGGGGCTATTTGCTAAAAAGAATCCCAAAGAGATTTGAGAACTATTTTTTTCTTAACTTCCTCAAAAGTTAATGTTGATTGGAAAGAAATAGTTTTTGTCTCATTTGGAAGCAGATCAAAATAGTTTTCCGAAAAGTGAACTTCGGTTTCTTTCAAGTCAAGAAAAATATTTTTTGCCAGCGTGCTTGAAGAAAGAAAAATTGTGACCTCATCTTTCAATTTTTGGACGGAGAAATGAATGTCGGGCTTATCCAATAAAAGATCTTTCGGCTTTTTGAAAAAGTAAATTTTTTGTGCAAGAATTTTTTCATCCTTTTTCAATTCCATTTTCAAAAACGCGCGCGATGGGTTTAGTGTTGATGTAAGATCGTCAATCATTGTTTTGTAAACAATGGTTGATTGTTTTTCGGAGACATATGCCACGGTTGAATCGCGCCATAAAACTTTTCCTGAAAAATCTTCTGTGCAGAGAGTAAGAGTTGCTTTTGTAAAAGAAGTGTCATCTGAAGTTACATGCACCGACAAAATTTTTTCTCTGTCACCAACACTGATCACGTATTTTTCGTACGAATGTTTTACAGCATAGTGGAGCGCTTTCCACCGCCCGTAATAATCCGTGCTGCTCCAACTTGTCGCGGGCCAGCAATCATTGAGTTGCCAATAAAGAGTTCCCATGCAATATGGTTTTGCTCTGCGATGCGCTTCAATGGCAGTGGTGACTCCTTCTGCTTGCAAAAGCTGCGATACATAAACATAGCTCTCAAAATCTTTTGGCTTCTTATACCAATCGTTCATGTAATGATCAATCGTTTCGAAACCTGTCGGATGCTTCTCATGGTTTTTTATTGCAAGCGATTTCCGATTTCTTTCTTCGTGATTTGTAAATGACTCAATCGTTTTCATTGCCGGCATTCCCTGAAAACCATACTCACTCACAAATCTTCCGATTTTTTTTTTGTAAATTTCAAACGGTTCCATCCCCCACCAGACGCCCCAGTAGTGCGAATCGCCACGCTCGAAACTTTCCTTGTGTCCCCATCCTACTCGCGGAGATGATTCAATGTACTGATGCAGCGGATCTGTTTTTGAAAGCACATCAGGAATGACGCTGTAAAAAAGATTATAATAGTCATTCCAGATTTTCAACGAATCATTTTCAGAATATTTATATTGCTTTTGCCATTCCCAGTTTTTCCATCCTTCATCAATCTCATTGTTGCCGCACCAAAGCGCAAGACAAGCGTGGTCGCGCAAGCGAATCACATTTTCTTCAATTTCTTCCTTTACATTTTCAATGAATGAAGAATCTCCAGGATACATGGCACATGCAAACATAAAATCCTGCCACGCTAAAATGCCGAGCGAATCGCAGAGATTGTAAAACGAATTGTCTTCATACACTCCGCCTCCCCACACGCGAAGCATGTTCATGTTTGCATCTTTTACATCTGAAAGAAGAGTGCGGTATTTTTCTTTCGTAATCCGAGGAAGAAAATTGTCTGCCGGAATCCAATTAGCGCCTTTCATAAAAACATGAACGCCATTGAGAATAAAATAAAAATTTCTGCCTACTGTATCAACCTGCTGAATCAACGTGACAGTACGCAAGCCATAATTGAATTCTTTCAGTTCCGATTGTTGATTGGAGTTGGTTGCCTGCATGGTAATGTGATAAAGAGCAGGATTACCCAAACCGTTGCACCACCAGAGTTTTGGATTTTTTATTTCGATCAGGAGATTCGAAATTTTTTCTTCGGGAGTTACGGTTATGCTGCTGTAGGAAGAATCGCGCGTTCCGTTTTCGGCAACGAGTTTGAAAAAAACGGTAGTGGGACGATCAACGGTTATGTTAACTTCAACGATTACGCGCGCAATTGAATCCGATATTTCATCCGCGAACAAATGAGTCGTGTTGATTTTAAATACACTCCACATTTTCAATTTCATAGGTCGCCAAATGCCGCAGGTAACAAAGCGCGGACCCCAATCCCAACCATATTGGTATTGTGCTTTACGGGTAAAAACTTTTTCATCTCCGGGGAGTGTGTACGGAAGTTGCTTCGCCAACTCTTTTCCTTTTCTTACTGCCGATTCAAATTGAATGAGCAAATGATTTTGTTTTGCTTTCAGAAACTTTTTACAATCCACATTCCATGTGCGGAACATGTTGTCGGCAGAAAGAATGAGTGAATCGTTTAGAAAAACTTTTGCGTACGTATCCAATCCTTCAAAAGAAAGTTCACAATGATTTTGTTGAATGGCAGAATCAGCAATGTCAAACCATGTTTCATATTCCCAATCCGAATTTTCAATCCATTGCAATTTCTTCTCATTGTCTCCGAAAAAAGGATCCAAAATTTTTTTGTTGTTCAGAAGATCGGTGTGTACAGTTCCCGGAACTGTTGCGCTCAACCATTCTTTGTCACCAACTTTTCTGAAGCGCCAGTTTGAATTGAGATCAACAGAAATTTCTTGCGCTTGTGTTGATGCAAAAAAAAGCATGCCGCTAATTCCACTAATTAACACTGATTTTAATTGGTGTAAATTGGTGTAATTCGTGGCGGAAGATTTACACATTCTCTCTCACTTTTCTGAAACGATCTGCATCCAACACATCATACGAATATTCATCCACATCATCTCCGCTCATTACAACAAACTCATTTCTGTAAAGCATGTTGCTTTCTTTTATCCCTCGCGCAGAAAGATGAAATTCATTTGCTCCGGAAATTTTTCTCAGTTGTGAAATATTTTTTTCATTGATTCCTCCTCCCGGCATGATGATGATTCGTCCGTTTGCCTGCTGAATCAATCCTGAAATAAAGCTAGCTCCGTGGATGGCACTTGCGCGTTGACCGGAAGTGAGTATACGACTGCACCCAATCTTGATAATATCTTCGAGTGAATTGAAAGCGTCAGCCGTAAGATCAAATGCGCGGTGAAAGGTAAACGAGAGCGGCTTTGCAAGTTCAACAAGTTCTTTGCAACGAGTTACGTCAACACTTCCGTCCTCCGATAAAATTCCTGAAACAATTCCCTCGGCACTAAGTTCTTTGCAAACAAGAACATCGCGTCTCATGATTTCAAATTCCTCACCGCTGTAAAGAAAATCTCCTTCGCGCGGACGAATGAGTACATGAATAGGAATGGAAATTCTTTTCTTTACTGCTTCAACCAATCCGTAAGAAGGAGTGATGCCGCCAACACCAAGAACATTACACAATTCTATTCGGTCAGCGCCTGCATCCTGTGCAGCAACAGCGGATTCAACATTTGTAACGCAAGCTTCGAAAAGAACTTTGTTAATTGGTTGATTGGTTGATTGGTTCATTTGTGAAAAGTGCAAACAGCAATTTAACAGATTAGCAATTCAGCAAAAAGATTATTGCCACAAACTTTTTGCATCGCGCATTTCATTTTTTATTTCGCTTGAGTACACTGCGTAGTTGAATCCTTTTTGCAAAGCATATCCTCCGAACTCTCCGTGTTTGTTGAGCGCAAGAAATCCGATCTGCATCTCTTTAATATTTTTCGGGCTCTTTGAAATTCTGTCCACTGCAATCTTACATGCTTCTTCAGGTGAATGACCTAGACGCATCATTTCAACAACGGTGTGACTTCCGCAAATGCGAATCACTTCTTCACCGGTACCGGTTGCACACGCAGCGCCTACTTCATTATCAACAAACATTCCTGCTCCGATAATTGGGGAGTCGCCAACGCGCCCGTGCATTTTGAAACCAAGTCCGCTGGTAGTGCATGAGCCGGAAAGATTTCCCGCAGCGTCCAATGCAATCATTCCAATGGTATCGTGATTTTCAAAATTCACAACCGGTTTGTACTCCGATTTTTTCAGCCATTCTTTCCATGCTTGATCAGCACCGGGAGTGCGGTCAAATTTTTCGAGTGTAAATCCATTGTCGAGTGCAAACTTCTGCGCGCCTTCTCCAACCAAAATAACATGCGGAGTTTTTTCCATCACCAACCGCGCAACGGAAATTGGATGCTTGATGTGTTCGAGAAAACAAACGCTTCCGCAATTTCCTTTTTCATCCATGATGCAGGCATCGAGCGTTACATGTCCGTCACGATCGGGAATGCCGCCAAGACCGACACTTTGGTTGCTGAGATCACTCTCCGTATTCATCACACCTTTTTCCACTGCATCCAATGCGCGACCGCCTGAAGAAAGAACTTTCCATGCATCAACATTTGCATCAATGCCGTGCTTCCATGTAGAAATTACAATTGGTTTTGTTTCTCCCGAAGGAATTGAAAATCTTTTTGCAGAAGATTTTTTTGCCGAGAGAAGTGCTGCGCTGAGCGCAGACCATTTGATGAAGGTTCTACGATTGGTCATATTTGAATTAAGTTGTGTTCAGTATCCCATCGAATAACGATTCCGACAGCAATCCGGAGCGTACGAATATACGAATTACGAATGTTGAGAGAGTTCATTCCAAATCAACGAAGCTGCACCGAGTATGGCTGCATCGTTTTCGGGAAGCAAAGATGGAAGTATTTTTATTTTGTTTCGGTAAATGTTGAGAAGATTTTTTTCGAAAGAAATAATTGTCGGATTGAAGAGCAACTCTCCCGACTGCGCCAATCCTCCGAAAAGAAAAATTGCTTCGGGACTTGTGTAAGCCACACTGTTTGCCAATGCGAGACCGAGCACTTCGCCCGTGTAGTTGAATGCATAGAAAGCGCTTTCGTCTCCATTCAATGCTTTTTCGAAAATATATTTTGCATCTACTTTTCCGGAATCAATGTGATTGAGTGAACCGGGATCGCTGCTTCGCAGAATTTCGAAATATGTTTTTACAATTCCTGATGCTGAACAATATTGTTCGAGGCATCCTCTGCGTCCACAGCCGCACTGTCTTCCGTGCTGCATGATGATGATGTGTCCGAGTTCTCCTGCAAATCCATCGTGACCGTAAATCATTTTTCCGTCCGCCACAATTCCGCTACCGAGACCGGTGCCGAGTGTGATGAAAATAAAATCGTTCATTCCTTTTGCTCCTCCGAAATAAAGTTCACCGAGTGCCGCTGCATTTGCATCGTTGGAGAGAACTGCTTTTACTTTGAGCGCATCAGAAAAATAATCTGCAAGAGGAATTACTCCTTTCCATTTTAAATTGGGAGCGAATTCTATGGTGCCGTTGAAATAATTTCCGTTGGGAGCGCCAATGCCCACACCGACAAGTTTGAGGCTTGAGGTTTCATGTTTGAGGTTCAACAGCCCGTTTACCTTTTCGGAAACAGCGTTCACCAAATCTTTCGGGTCGGGATAATCGGTGGTGCTGACGGAATCTTTTGCAATAATTTTTCCTTCGCGGTCAACGATGCCGATGATGGTGTTGGTACCTCCGATGTCAATGGCTGCGACTGTTTGCTGCATGGTTGATTAGGTAATTGGTTGATTAAGTAAATCGCAAAAAGGTTTTTCTCAATTAGCTTAATCAACTTAGTTAACTCAATTAACTTTATCGTACTCAATTCCCTGCTCTTTCAAAATTCTTCGTGCGCGCCACCCGTAAAAACCAAGATAGGCGAAACATGCAATGCCTGTGAGGTAGCTCCATTGTATGCCGAGCAAATGATCGCTGGCAAGCCATCCCTGGAACAAACTGATGAAACCCCCGCCCATAATCATCATGATTAAAAAACTTGAACCTTCATTTGTATGTTTTCCAAGTCCCGCAATTGCAAGTGTGAAGATGCATGGCCAGAGAGTAGAGCAAAATAATCCTACGCTGATGAAAGCATAAACGCTCGTCATTCCATCCGCTAGGATTCCGATGAGAAGTGATGTAATTCCTGAGAGAGAAAAAATTATCAGTTGCCGTGCGGGATTTCCTTTGCTCAAAATATCTGCAATGATGATGGCGATTATGATGAATGCATAAATATAAAATGGAGTGAGGTCGTGATTTGCAATTTTGTTGACGAAAAGAAAAACAAGAAATGCAATGTAGGGCATCAGGAATCGCATGATCTGTTTTGTTCCTGCTTTAATATCGAATGCTCCTACTGCATTTGTCCATCGTCCTATCATTAAACTCGCCCAGAACAGCGACACATAAGGCGCGACTTGATTTGTAGCGAGGTTGATATGCTGGCGCATGAACTCAGGAAGATTTGATGCCGTGGAAACTTCCACTCCCACATAAACAAAAATTGCAATCATGCCGAGCCACAACTGCGGATAGCTCAACGCACTTTTACGTGATGGATTTTTTCCTGCCTCATCTTCTTTTGCATCTTCGTGATGAATTTGATTTGGCAGCGATGACATCTTGAAAATAATTGCAACAATGATAAATGCAACCCCGAGAATTAAGTACGGAGTTTTTATTGACGAAAGTGAATCTAATTTTTGCCCCGCAATGAGCGAACCGAAAATTGCCAAGCTCACAATTACAGGTCCGATGGTGGTGCCGATATTATTTATTCCTCCTGCCAAGCTCAACCGCTGCGAACCTTTTTTCGGATTACCGATTGTTATCACCATTGGGTTGGCGGCAGTTTGCTGTAGTGAAAATCCAAGACCTACAATGAACAGCCCACTTATCATCAAACCAAAAGAAGAAGTTTCGGCTGCGGGATAAAATAACAGAGTGCCGAGTGCGGAAATGACAAGCCCGAATGCAATTCCGTTTTTGTAACCGAGGCGGTTTAGAATATCTCCACCGCTAGCGCGGGAAAGCAAAAAATAAATGAGTGAGCCCACCGTGTAAGCCACATAAAATGCAAACGAAATCATCTGGCTTTGCCATTGTTCAAGATTTAATTTCTCTTTGAACACAGGAATGAGAATGTCGTTGCTGGCGGCTACAAATCCCCAGAAGAAAAAAACAGAGATGAGAACGGGTAGCGCGCGGTGATTTTGGTTAGACATCGTTTAGCGGGTTGGTTGTTGCGTTGCAAAGTAGAAAAAAATGTTTTCTGATAACGGAAGCGCGGTGACGGATTTGAACACGCTCAACAATTAACCCACCCCGCCACACTTTTAGTCCTGTTCCACAAGATTCCTTTTGTAGTGGCTCGAAAACTTTATTTCTTTAACGAAGTTGCTAACCCGTTTAAATGTATTCCGGTTTTGTTTTTTTTGTTCTTTAAGTTCCTGATTATACTTCCAACTGCACTGGAATGAAATGTAATCTCCTTCAAGCAAGGAGCTTTCCCGTTCGAATGAGATTACATTTCGTTTCAATGAGCTATTCACCACACAGGTGAAAAACGGTTTCCGTTTCAATGAGAATGAATCTCGTTTGAATGAGATTGCACCTGTCCGAATGAGATGCAAACCTATTCGAATAGGATTCATTCTCGTTCGAACAGGAATGGGCTATTTATGCGAAATTTGCTTTTTTTCAATGTTTTGATCAAAAATTGAATTCCAAAAGCCACTTTCCGGTGCGCTAAACAGCCCTTGCTTCCCAGTTTCAGGTTAGTTGAAGGTATGGGCTGGAGGATGCAGGTCTTTATTCTTTGTGTATCTTTCGGAAAATTTAAATTTTTATATCATGAAAAAAGTATCTGTATTCATCTATCTTTTTATTTGTATCCAGTTTTGTTACTTAAATGAAGTGCAGGCAAAAGAAAAAACTGCTACTTGCATTACGTGGCGCTCACTAAACAGTACCCTATATGAGGTCACCGTAACTTATTACGAGGAATGCACCGGGTGGTATCCATTGTCACTTTCTCTTGAATGCACTTCTTCTTGTTTTGCTCCCGTTACTTTTACTTTGAATAGAATTTTTAACTCATTACATGAAATAACTCCTGCATGTATTGGTGCTACTTATTGCCAGGGCGGGAATATTGAGGGAATAAATAAAATGATCTTTAAGGACACAATTGCCCTACCGGGCGTTTGCAACAATTGGATTCTTTCAACATCAACATGTTGCACTGGTTTTTGGGGTGGAAATGTAGTTGACGGTTCTTATAATATTTACATGGAGTCGCGCATGAACAATGCAGTCGGATGGGAAAATTCATCTCCAGTATTTATCTCTGACCCTACATTTTACGTAAGCAAGAATGTCATTTCTGTTCTTGACAACGCTGCTTATGATCCCGATGGTGATTCGTTAGTGTACAGTTTTGTACCATCACTACAAGATGGAAATACAGCATTTCAATATATTAATAACTTATCATTTATTGAGCCACTTGTGTCGCTCTCGCCAACAACAATTGATGCACAAACCGGAGCGGTCACCATATTTCCCAGCACAGAACAAATAACAATTTTTTCTGTTCTTGTGAGCGAATATCGTAATGGAATATTGCTTGGCACCATTCAAAGGCAGCAAGCGCTTTTTGTTCTTGGAGATCAAAATCAACAACCGACCGCATCAGGAATAAATGGTTCTCTTAATTATACTGATACAATCCCTGCACTTGCGCCATTTTGTTTTCAGATTCAATCCGATGATTCTGATTCTACTGATTACACTTCTATATTGTGGGATTCAGCATTACCAAATGCAACATACACGACTATTCAATCTCAGCATTCAGGAATTGAAATTTGCTGGACGCCAAATTTGATTGATACTTTTTTCAATCCACATTGTTTTTCGGTATCCGTAGACGATAATCACTGCCCTTATCATGGACATCGTGCTTATAGTTTTTATCTATTTGCGAGGTATGATGCTCAAGTAGGTATTCCATACACCCTTCAATCGGATCCAATTTTTAGTGCCTCCCCCAATCCCACCACCGGCCTCTTCATCCTGCAAGCCGGCTCAACAAAAATAGAAAGCGCAACAGTGTATAATATGTTGGGAGAAGAAGTAATGAATGTTGCCAACATAGACCACGGTTTTAACCGTGGGGCATTGAGCATGGATATTTCTGCACTGCTCCCCGGCATCTACATCGTGCAAGCCACCGCCAAAGAAAAAGTTTGGCGGGGCAAAATGGTGAAGGAGTAAAAATTTTTTTCGGCAATTGGCAGTAAGCATGCAGCACCGACAACGGGAATGCTGCGAGCGCTTCAAATCTTTCTGAAATTTTTTCGTTAATAAGAGATGTTGTTGCGCGAAAAGCGGCATGTAAATTTTTCTACTTTTAAACCCTTTCTCTCAACACTACTCTTCAGGAACATCAATGGCTGGCAAGGCAAAAAAGAAATCGTATAAGAAATATTTGTGGGTGCTGTGGATCGTGCTGCTGCTGCCTTTTGTGTCGCTCACTTTTTTTATCTGGCTTGCTGCAAGCGGACACATCGGGGAAAAGCTGCCCACGTTTGATGAACTTGAAAATCCGAAAACGAACCTTGCCAGCGAAGTTATTAGCAGCGACCAGGTGGTACTTGGTAAATATTATGTAGAGAACCGCACCAATGTTCACTACTACGATCTTTCACCAAACCTCATACATGCGCTGAAGGCAACGGAGGACATACGTTTCGAAGAGCACAGTGGTGTGGATTTGCGCGGGTTGTTCCGCGTGTTGTTCAAAACGGTTTTTGCTCGGCAGGAAAGTTCCGGTGGCGGAAGCACGATTACGCAGCAGCTTGCAAAAAATCTTTTTCACGAGCAGCCGCACACCAAGATGGAGCGCGTTGTGCAGAAATTGCAGGAGTGGGTTATCGCTGTTCGGTTGGAAAAAAATTATACGAAAGAAGAAATCATGGCGATGTATCTGAACACGGTGGAGTTCGGCAGCAATGCATTCGGAATAAAATCGGCATCGCGCACATTCTTCAGCAAGATGCCCGACTCGCTGAATGTGCAGGA
The DNA here is from genome assembly GCA_038230515.1 of Bacteroidia bacterium. GTDB lineage: Bacteria > Bacteroidota > Bacteroidia > AKYH767-A > 2013-40CM-41-45 > JAPLDB01. Next base: position 36,944 of record JBBRND010000010.1, read on the forward strand.
ATCGGCTGTGATGGTGGGTTTGCTGAAAGCGCCTACATATTACAGTCCGCTGCGAAATCCGAAACGCGCACTGGAGCGGAGAAACACGGTGCTTGCGCAGATGTACAAGTACAATTTTATGAACACACATCAGTTTGATTCGCTCAAAGCGCTGCCGATCAAACTGAATTTTCAGAATGAAGATCACAATTACGGAGTGGCAACTTATTTCAGGGAAAGTTTGAGAGGAGAAATGATGGACTGGTGCAAGCAGCACATCAACAACTCCACCGGCAGACCATACAATCTTTACACTGACGGATTAAAAATTTACACCACTATCAACAGCAAGATGCAACAATATGCAGAGGAAGCGGTGGCTGAACATTTAACAGATCTTCAGAAAAAATTTAACGTTCATTTGAAAGGACAGGAGCCATGGAAAGAACATCCGGAAATTATGCAGCAGGGAAGAGCGCGCAGTGAGCGCTATGTAGCATTGAAAAATGCAGGAATGAGTGCGAAGGACATTGAAAAGGAATTCAACAAAAAAATTCCGATGCAGATCTTTTCGTGGAAAGGTCCGATTGATACTACTCTAACCCCTAACGACAGCATCCGCTACTACAAAAAAATATTGCAGTGCGGATTTATGAGCATGGAACCGCAAACCGGTTTCGTGCGAGCATGGGTTGGCGGAAACGATTACCGCTTTTTTAAATACGATCATGTGAAAGAAGGAAAGCGGCAGGTGGGTTCTACCTTCAAATCATTTTTATACACCGTGGCAATGCAGGAAGGATATTCGCCTTGCTACAAAGTACCGAATGTAAGAGTAGTGATTAAGATTCCCGGTCAGCCCGATTGGTCGCCAGAAAATGCAGACGGGAAATATGGCGGCATGTACACACTCAAGTATGGGTTAGCAGAATCGGTCAACTGTCTCTCGGCATTTCTGATGAAACAATTCGGTCCCCAGGCAATGATTGAGATTTGCCGTAAAATGGGAATCACTTCTCCCATTGATGCAGTGCCCGCAATTTGTCTCGGCACACCCGATGTTTCTGTATTTGAAATGGTGGGTGCGTATTCCACCTTCCCAAATAAAGGTGTGTGGACTGAACCGATTTACATTTCACTCATTGAAGATAAGAACGGAAATATTTTGCAGGAATATGTTCCGCGCAAAGTGGAAGCCATCAGTGAAGAAACCTCTTACCTCATGCTTAACCTTCTGGAAGGAGTTGTGCAGTTCGGCACAGGAGCACGGTTGAGAGGGCAATATAAATTCACGCAGCCGATGGCAGGAAAAACAGGAACCACGCAAAATCAAAGTGACGGCTGGTACATGGGCATCACTCCTGAATTGGTATCAGGATGCTGGGTTGGTTGCGAAGATCGCATTGTGCATTTCCGTACACTTGAACTCGGACAGGGTGCCCGAACTGCAATGCCGATATGGGCGCTGTACATGAAAAAAGTTTGGGCGGACAGTACACTGCATGTTTCACAAGGTAACTTTGAAGCACCGAAAGAACCGCTTGGTGTAGAACTCGACTGCGACCGGTACAAGCAGCCGGGAGAAGGCAAGGGAGGGATTGATGATAATTTCTGAAAAGAAAAAGTATGATAAACAAAACAGTTAAGAACGCTGACGAAGCGCTCCGCGATCTACAAGATGGAATGACCATCGCACTAGGAGGATTCGGGTTGTGCGGCATTCCGGAAAATTGTATTTCTGCTCTCGTAAAAAAAGGCGTGAAGAATCTTACCTGCATTTCGAACAATGCCGGTGTGGATGATTTCGGATTAGGACTTTTGCTACAAGGCAAACAGATTAAGAAAATGATTTCTTCTTATGTTGGTGAGAATGCAGAATTCGAAAGGCAAATGTTGAGCGGTGAACTGGAAGTTGATTTGATTCCGCAGGGAACACTTGCCACACGGCTGATGGCTGCAGGATATGGAATGCCTGCCTTTTTTACTCCTGCAGGAGTAGGAACCGAAGTAGCTGAAGGAAAAGAAGTGCGTAGATTCAAATTCAACGGAACTGAAAAGGATTACCTGATGGAGTATGCCTTTGAGCCGGACTTTGCGATAGTGAAAGCATGGAAGGGAGACACGAATGGAAATTTAGTTTTCAGATTGACGGCAAGAAACTTTTCTCCTCTTGTTGCGATGTCAGGAAAAATAACAGTTGCAGAAGTGGAGCAGTTGGTTGAACCCGGAGAATTAGTAGCCGATCAGATTCACGTTCCCGGAATTTATGTGCATCGTATTTTTCAGGGAGCCATGTATGAGAAAAGAATAGAGCAGAGAACGGTGCGGAAGAAGAATTAAAATATTAAAAATAGATGCTTGACAAAAACGCAATTGCAAAACGGATCGCCCGTGAAGTAAAAGACGGAATGTACGTTAACCTCGGAATAGGAATTCCTACGCTGGTTGCAAATTACATTCCGAAAGGAATTAATGTAATGCTGCAATCAGAAAACGGGATACTCGGCATGGGCCCTTTTCCATTTGAAGGAGAAGAAGATCCTGATTTGATTAATGCCGGAAAGCAAACTGTGACCTTGCTTCCTGGTTCTGCAATCTTTGATTCTGCAATGAGTTTCGGAATGATACGTGCACAGAAGGTTGATCTCACCATTCTCGGTGCGATGGAAGTAAGCGAGAATGGCGACATAGCCAACTGGAAAATTCCCGGCAAGATGGTTAAGGGAATGGGTGGGGCAATGGATCTGGTTGCTTCAGCAAAAAACATCATCGTTGCTATGCAGCATGTAAACAAAGCAGGTGAATCAAAACTTCTGCCGAAATGTTCTTTGCCCATTACAGGATTGAAATGTATAAAGAGAATCGTTACGGAGTTGGCGGTAGTAGATGTATTGCCTCAAGGTGGATTCAAACTCATTGAGCGCGCACCGGGGGTTTCTGTCGAGCAAATAATAAATGCAACGGCTGGAAAGATGGTTGCGGAAGGAGAAATTCCGCAGATGATTATTGATTGAAAAATTGAATTGGCAATATGAAATGAAGGCATTTTTATTCGCTCCTAAAAACTTTTCAAAGCTTTTCTTTCTCGTATATTTTATTGTTGGCCTTTTTATTTTTCGAGATTATGGTTTATCCTGGGACGAAGAGTTAAACCGTATCGGCACTGCACTTCCCGAATACAATTTTGTTTTACATGGCGATAAAGAATCGCTGATCAAGAGTTCAGAAAAATACCACGGACCTTCTTTCGAACTACTTCTTTTATCAGCAGAACGTCTTCTCAATATTACAGATACACGACCGATTTATTTCCTCAGGCACTTTATCACATTCTTTTTCTTTTACATTTCATCAATCTTACTTTTTTTACTCTCACGAAAAATTTTCCGGGATGATGGCATTGCGCTTATCTGTGCGTTGATGTACATACTGAGCCCGAAAATTTTTGGAGAATCTTTTTACAATTCCAAGGATCTTGGCTTTCTTTCCTTCTTTACAATTTCACTCTATACACTTCATCGTTTCCTTGAAAACAAAAATTTGAAAAACGGCTTTCTTCATGCGTTGGCTGCTGGTTTTATGATTGACATTCGCATTACCGGAATTCTTGTTCCTTTGATTACTATCCTCGCATGGTTCCTGGATTTTATTTTTGATGGTAAGCGAAATTTATTCTCAACAAGGGTGGTTTTTGTTTTTCTCTTTTATCTCCTCCTTCAATTAGGGTTTATCATTTTATTCTGGCCTGTACTTTGGTTAAATCCAATTCACCATTTTCATGAAGCGTTTGCGCAAATGAGTAAATATCCGTGGCACGGAGAAATGCTTTTTGCCGGGAAGATTATTCGAAATGATCAGATTCCCTGGTCTTATATTCCTGGATGGATTGCGGTAAGTGTTCCGCTTTTGTATTCGGTATTTTTTGTGACTGGAAGTGTTTTTCTTTTTGCACGTCTTTTTCGGATTCGAAAGTTCATTTATACAGAATATAAATTTCAATTCATTACGCTGGCGCTTGCAATTGTGCCTCTTATTATGGTTATTGTTTTACACTCTGTAGTGTATGATGGATGGCGGCATATTTATTTTGTGTACGCGCCATTTGTTTTGGTAGCAACAAGTGGAGTAAATTTTATTTACAAGAAAATTCTTCCTTCGATTTCACTACGCAAAATGGGTACAGGAATAATTGCTGTGGAATTTCTTTTCATCACCGTTTACATGGTAGTGGATCATCCGCACCAACACGTTTATTTTAACCCGTTGGCGCGCCAGTTATTTTCACCAATTCATCTGAACTTCGATGCTGATTATTGGGGCTTGAGCTATAGGAAGGGACTAGAAAATATTTTAGCAAGAGACACTTCTTCGGTTATTCATGTAAGAGTCGAAAACGATCCTGGAATTTTAAACATGGAAATACTTACTCCCGAACAAAGGGCAAGAATTATTTTTAATGAAGATGTTCGTGAGGCAGATTATTACCTCGCAGAATTTCGTGCCCGAATTGTTGACCCGATAAAAATCAAGTTGACAATTCTTGAGCAACTAAAAAATTCATCAACCACGTTGCTTACCATTTACAAAGGTCTTCGCAGCCAATCTTCCATTCAGGAAATCTTTCATAGGGAAGTTGATTTTGAAGATACCGGCTTTCACAAAAACGTGTCACAAACAACTTCCGTGAGTGGGCGATTCAGCAATGAACTTTATGAATCGGTTCAGGCAAGCGATCCAATTGATTTTGCTCTTGACTCGATGAACGCTCACGAGATTGAAGAAGTTTCAATGGAAGCAATGGTAAATTCAACTCAGCCGAATCCGCATGTAGTACTTGTGTTTTCAGTCACCCGCGGAGACTCGCTCATCTTTTGGGAGTGCAATAATTTTCAAAATGTAATAAACGCAACAGATGGCTGGAGCAAAATCCGTTGGAGTCACAATGTTCCCGAAGAAACAATCGAAGGAGATATGGTTCGCGTGTATGTTTGGGATGTTGATCGAACACACTTGTTTGTTGATGATCTAAAAGTTTCCGTATTAAAATACAGCATTAATAGCAAAGCACGATAATTTCTTTTTTTGGATTCCCCGAAGGGTTTACATTTGCCTCTAGCCTTACCAATAAAACAACCTTCACGTGTCGCGAACCCTTTCGATAATTATTCCAGCTTTCAACGAAGCCCGAACTATTCATTTAATTTTGAATAAAGTTCTTGCTGTAAAATTAATTGGGGATATCAAAAAAGAAATTGTGATTGTGAATGATTGCAGCCGAGACAATACTCAAGATGTGATTGAAAAATACATTTCCGAACATTCAGGAGAAAACATTCGCCTCTTCAATCAGGAAATAAACAAAGGAAAAGGAGCCGCCATTCACAAAGGGATTGAAATTGCAAGTGGAGATTTTCTAATCATTCAGGATGCTGACCTTGAATACGACCCGAATGAATACAACCTCCTGCTCAAACCTATTCTTGATGATTTTGCTGATGTGGTTTACGGTTCGCGGTTTATGGGCGGCAATCCACATCGCATTCTTTTCTTTTGGCATTCCATCGGAAATCGATTTCTTACTTTTCTTTCCAATGCATTTACCAATCTGAATCTTACTGATATGGAAACGTGCTACAAACTTTTCAGAAGTGAGGTCATTAAAAATATTTCGTTGAAAGAAAAACGTTTTGGTTTTGAACCGGAAGTAACGGCAAAGATTTCACGCATTCCTAAAATTAGAATTTACGAAGCAGGGATTTCTTATTACGGTCGCACGTATGAAGAAGGAAAAAAGATTGGATGGAAAGATGGAGTACGAGCGATTTGGTGTATTTTAAAGTTCAATCTCTGGTCAAAATAAATTTACTTTGAAAAAATCAAACGGATTATTTTTTCAACTTACAGGAGTTTTATTTTTCGGCACACTGTTTCTGCTTGCATGGATTTTTTTCAAAGAGCGGATGCTCAATTACGATCCAGCTTTTTTTTCTTTTAGAATAATTTTTGAAAAAAATTATGATATTGAACTTAGCAGGTGGGGTTCTGTTGTCTCGCAAGTTCTTCCTCTGTGGTTTTTAAAGGCAGGATGTTCACTTGAAACCTTTCTTCGGGTTTACTCCGTTTCATTCATTCTTATTTACTACTTGATTTTTCTGATTATCACACTGGTTCTAAAAAATGCACGAGCCGGAATCATGTTGATGCTTACACTTTGTCTTGCCTTCCGTCATGCCTTTTATTATTCAACGGCTGAACTTTATCAAGGGCTGGCAATTTGTATTCTTATCTGGGCATTGATTTTTCCTGAAAAGGAATACGATTCAATCTTGAAAAAAAATATTGCATGGTTTCTATCTTGTGTTTTGATTTTTGTTCTCAGTTATTACCACCAAATTCTTGTTTTTCCGCTGCTGTTTATTTTCATTTATTATTTGATAGCTGAAAAAAAATATTTTGACAAATATTTAATCGGCTCGATTGTATTTACTGTGTTCTGGTTTTTTATCCGCATAAAATTTCTTACCTCTACAAGCTATGAGAAGGACAAAATTCCCGAGTTGAGTGTATTCTTCAATCAACTCGGAAACATAACGCATTTTGAAAGTTACGATTACTTCAAGCATTTTGCAAGGCACTTTTTGCTCCCGCTTGTAATTTTAAATTTGATTTGTGTCGGTACGTTTTTGTTTAAAAGAAAATGGCTTCTTGCTTCTTTCTACATTCTTTTCAATACCGGCTTTATTTACCTCGACCTCCTAACATATCGAATGGGCGAATCGCCATTGATGTATGAAAATTATTTAACCATTCTCGGATTGTTTTGTTCGGTTCCGTTAAGTGGATTGTTGATGAGCATAAAAACGGAGAAATTGTTTTTGCCGGTTACTTTCGTTATTCTTATGATCAATGTTCAAGGAGTTTATTCAAGCAGCTATCCATTTACTTTAAAAGAAAATTACCTGAAGCGAATTACAGAGTATGGAAGAAAAATGCCGAATAAAAAATATTTGATTGATTCGAGGAATTTACCCTGGCAATATGATTGGGTTTCATGGGCACTTCCATTTGAAACACTTCTCTACTCTTCACTCGAATCTCCCGATTCTGCTGTTTCGATTTGCGCATCAACTCCCGTGAGCCAATATGATTCTATTTCAAATTGGAAAAATATTTTTCTAGGGCCTCCCTGGGCAATTACATGGTTTTGGACTTCAGACGTAGACAAAAAATATTACCTACTTCCATCAGGGGAATATAAGAAGCTTACAACTTATCAATCTGATTCGTCTTTTCAGGAATCCGTTTTTAATAATCAGAATATTTCAATTGAACCGCTTGAAAATTTTATTGAAATAGATAAAGAAAAGTATGCGGTTCTTCCGCTGCGAATAAAAAACAACTCTGGAGAATCGATAAAATCAATTCCGGATTGTCCTCAGAACATTAAACTCAGTTATCATATTCTAAATGAAAAAGGCGAACAGGTTATCTGGGATGGGAGTAGAACTTCTTTGGAAACTGATATTGACAAAGAAACTACCCAGGGATTGATGATAAGCAGTGTTCTTCCGCAAGGAAAATATATTTTAGAAATTGATTTTGTGACTGAGGGGAAGCGGTGGTGGAATATAAATACAAGGGTGAAGCTGAGTGTGAATTAGTGCTCCACTAAAGACGTTTTACTTCCAGCGAGATTTCTATTCTATAAAAACCGAAAAATCAGTCCTTCACATTTTCATGTGGAATAAGAAAATTCATTCTCTTTCTTTTAACGTGTGGCTGTTTATTGTTGCTGTATTGTGCATTTCTTTTTCTTCAAATCAGAAAAATTCCGGTAAGCAATTTATTGTGAGCGATGGGTATGCGTACTATTTCTATTTACCCGCTGCCTTTATTTATCATGATCTGAAATTCAACTTTGTGAATGATTTGCCGCAGAACCTTTATAAGAAATACTGGCTTACAACCTATCCCGGAAAAAAGTATCGGATTCCTAAAATGACGATTGGTGTGGCATTACTGATGTCGCCCTTTTTTCTGATCGGACATGGTTATGCATTGGCATTTCATTATCCACTGACTGGTTTTTCCAATCCCTATCAGGATTCGGTTGCAGTAGCGGCTCTTTTTTATTGCATCATGGGTTTATTCTTTGTGAGAAAATCTTTGTTGAAATTTTTCAGTGAAGGAGTCACTTCTTTTTGTTTACTTCTTTTAATCGCAGCTACCACGCTTTACAATTATTCGCTCAGCGATACAAGCATGAGTCATGTGTACAGCTTTTTTGCAATCTCGCTGATGATCTGGTTCTCCATTCGCTGGCATGAAACATTTTTAAAAAAGAATTTTCTCTGCCTTTTCCTTACGTTAGGTTTTATTGCACTTATCCGCCCAGTAAATTTAATGACCGGATTATTTCCTTTGTTATTTGCCATTGAGGATGCAAAGATCAGGGAGCAAAAAGAACCCTTTATTCAGAAGCAGTGGAAAACAATTCTTGTCGGGGTCTTTATTTTTTTCGTCCCGATTGCAACACAATTGTTTTTATGGAAGTATCAAACCGAAACCTGGCTTTTTGATTCTTACGTTGGCGAACATTTTTTTTAAAAGCAACCGCACATCATGGGTGTGCTGTTCGGTTTTCGAAGTGGCTGGTTTATTTATTCAACCGCCATGATTATTTCGCTAATCGGAATTTGGGTTTCTTTCAAAGAAAAAAGAAAATCTTCAATTGCATTGACCGTATTTCTTCCAATTATTACTTACGTGTTGAGTTGCTGGTGGCGCTGGCCTTACGCGGGTACGTTCGGTTTTCGCCCGATGATTGATTTTTATCCTGTCCTTATATTACCTGCTGCTGCTTTTATTTCAGCAATTTCTTTGCACAAAATTTTTAGAATAATCTTTACCTTACTTTTTGTTTTTTACATCTGGTTGAATTTTTTTCAGCAGTTTCAATTTGAGAATAGTATTCTTCACTATTCTGACATGACTCCAAAAGCGTATGTGGCAATTTTCGGCAAATCGCATGTCCCGCCTGATTTTTATTCGCTGCTGGATCCACTTGATGTTGAAATGGCATTGACAGGCAGACCTCTGAGAAACAAAAAATTTGAATCACTGGGTTGTGTTACTTTAAACAGAGAAATAATAAAGATAAAATCTTGTGCAGGAAAATATTTATCCGTTGACAGCGATCCTAATTTTTTTCTGATTAACGCTAGAAGCAGCGTAAATAAAACAGGGAAATTCAACCTTCTGATGTTTGATAAAAATCGTTGTGCACTGGAAGCCTGGAATGTGTGCTATTTATTTACTCTGCCTGGTGGTGAACAAGGGGCTCAAACAGATTTTGTGTCGGCAGATGAAGCATATGACTATATTAATTTAGGTGAAAATAAATTTGCACTGAAGTCAAGCAATGGCAAATTTCTGGCTATTGAACCTGATGAGCCATCCTATGTATCTGCTTCCTCTCCTACGATTGGTGAAAGGACTATTTTTCAAAAGGAAAATTAGTTGAGTTCCGAATCAATTCAGCTTAATGATCTTTGCGGATACTCCCTCATCAGATCGGATGAAATAAATTCCTTTTTCAAAGGCCGATACATCTACTTCCTTTGTTTTTTTCCTGCACAATAATTCCTGCCCGACCTCATCGTATAAATAAAAAGAAATTGGTTTGCTGAAATGAAGTAAGCCGTTGGTCAAGGGATTTGGATAAACCTGAATTGACGGTAATTGATTTGATACTTCTTCTACCCCGTCTGGATTAAAAATGCCGTACATATTTACACTTCCCGAAAATGTTGCCATATAAACTCTTCCGTTGGCAATAGTTGGAGCAACAAATTTTGCATAGTTGTTTATTGAATCGCGCCCCGTATTCATCTGAGAATTCCAAAGTTCATGCGATAAATCAGACGCATCAAATGCCCTCAATATTCCGGGACGATTCGCATTGCCTGGCCATTCAAGCGGAACATTTGCCCACACAATTCCCGAACCGAGGGTGCTTCCATTTGCCGACAATGATAAAATTCCTCCAGGTTTAAATTCATCAACCATTGAACTTCGCATGGTTGAATCAAGCCTCGCATTTTGATAATCTATTTTATAGCCAAGGAGATAATATTCCTGTGCAGGCCAGAGATAAATATAGTCAGCCGAGTCGCTGTGCCAGTATACCGTCCCTCCGTGGGTTTCAGTACCCAATGAGCCAATCATAATTTTTTGCATTACATGATCAATGGTATCAAGTCCACCCATTGTATCTCGGTCAAGCAGGTAAAGAATTCCTTCCTTACCTGCTGTAACTGCCCAGTTTGTATTCGGGATAAGCATCACACTTGCAGTTCCTAAATCAAGATCTGAGCTACTCAGAAAATCGTGATTGAAGGGAGTAAAAAAACTTGATACATTTAAGGCGGTATCAACAGGGGTTAATTTTACTATGCTTTCTCCATAGTTATTGAAATTTATAGAATCAGAGAGCTCTCTTGAAGTTCCGTTGCCAGATGAAAGATAAAGATTTCCGTTTTCGTCTGCAGAAATACCTGCCCCACACATCCAGTTTCCTCCATCAATTCCATTTGGAGTATTCATCCAGGCGTGTACACGCTGTAATGTTTGGGAATCATAACCTAATACCCAACCATGATAAGGAGGCCAGTCGCAATATCCTGCCCAAGTAATGTAAATCACACTCTGCGAAAGAAGTAATGCGCAACGTTGGTTCTCATGCTGAGCATTAAAAGAGATGGTACCGTTGATGCTGCCATCTCCTGTTCCCTCAAAGGTTGCTTCTATTAAGACAGGGCTCATAGGTTTCTCACTGCCATCGCGGATGTCAAGAGCATGAAGCCATTGTTCGTACTCGCCAGTTAACGTAACAATATTCTTTGTTAATACATAAATTGTATTCGTAGTAGTATCAATTACCGGAGTACTTACAATACCGATGTTCATGGTAAAGTCCGTGTAGGCCCCCCCACATACTCCTGCCTGACTATAGTCAAGAGCTCGTATTACCCTTGATCCTGCAGGAGTAAGATTCACATTCCAAAAAGGATTCACAATTAAACGGTCATCGGCATCATAAGCATACACTGAATTATTAACTGTGGCGATGTACAAAACATTTCGGACGCCATAACCAGGTATGTCAACCCCACTTACTACGAGTGGCTGTGCGTACACCTGATCGTCCACATTCCGTGAACAAAGTTTACCAAAATGTGAGGTGTCAACAGTAGTAATATCCAGACGGGTTTCCTGAAGATTTGCTCCTGTGCGTGCATTATCATTATGCTGGGTGAGCACACTTACCTGTGCTGTAAGTAAGTTTGCCGACAGCAGAAAAAATAAAACAAAACTGATAACTATTTTTCTCATTATTATTTTTTAAAGTTCGCGCAAACATAATTTAATGTTTTAGAATACAAAGACCTTACGTTGCGAAAATGCCGGAAAATATTCTACATATACTTTTTGAACACCATTTCTTCACTCAATTCATGAACGAGCGATACATTTTTGTGTTGGATAACATATTTTATCCAATTGCGATGAGATGACGTCTTTATCATTTTATTTTTTTAATTTGCCGTCTTTAAGTAAAGTAATGAAAGATTTATCCGTCATTATTCCCATTTACAACGAAGCAGAAAACATTCCGGTGCTTTTTCAGCGGCTTAGTGCTGTTATTGCCCAGTTGAACGTGGAGAGTGAATTTATTTTTATCAATGACGGAAGCAAAGACAATTCCATTCTTCTCATTAAAGAACTTGCTGCTAAGAATACGAACGTACGTTACATTGATTTTGCGCGCAACTTCGGTCATCAACTTGCTGTTACTGCGGGTCTTGATCATTGCACGGGCAAAGCAGTTGTTATTATTGATGCCGATTTGCAGGACCCACCTGAATTGATCATTGATCTTTTCAAAAAATGGAAAGAGGGTTTTGAAGTGGTGTATGCAAAACGCAGATCAAGGCAGGGAGAAAATTTCCTAAAGAAATTTACTGCTCGTTCATTCTATCGTATTCTGAAAAAAATTACTTCCATAAATATTCCTGTTGATACGGGCGACTTCCGTTTGATTGACAGAAAAGTTGTTGATGTATTAAGGCAAATGCCTGAGCAGCAAAAATTTTTACGCGGTCAAATTTCATGGATCGGTTTCAGACAAACCTATCTAGAGTACGACAGAGATGCACGCCATGCAGGTAAAACAGGATACACTTACAAAAAAATGATTCGCCTCGCACTGGATGGAATTACTTCCTTTTCTAATCTTCCTCTCAAGTTTGCAACCTTCGCAGGGTTTCTTGTTTCAGGGATTGCATTCATTATGATTCTTTATGCATTGTACTCGAGGTTTATCTCGAAGGATTATGTGCCCGGCTGGACTTCGCTCATGCTTGCTGTTTTGTTTATCGGTGGAGTTCAACTTATCTGCATTGGCATCATTGGAGAATACATCAGTCGCCTGAGCTCGAACGTGCGTAACCGCCCGTTGTATATTGTAAACGAAACTAACATGAAGCGATAATTTTTTTATGGATACTGTTCTGAAAAAAAATAATTCAAAATCATTAATTGCCTGTTTCATCATTGCCGTGATGCTGATCGTTGCTTTTATTTACAACCCGCGGCAGCGGCACGATTATTATGCGAACGAACTAGGGTATGATATTTACGGGTATTACATCTACCTGCCGCTTACATTTATTTATCATGACATTGCATTGAAGCATTTCGATGATTACAAAAAAAATGTGTACGATAAATTTAAACCGGCCCCTACTTTTTACCAGGTATTCAGGATCGAGAATGGAAACTTTGCGATGAACTATACCTGTGGTTTTGCCATTCTGTATTCTCCGTTTTTTTTTATTGCTGATGTGTGGGCTCATCACAGCAGTCAGTATTTGCCGGACGGACATTCGTTTCCATACCATGTGTGCATCGGTTTGGGTACGTTTTTATTTTTTGTTTTGCCAGGAGCTTTTATCTTACGTAAAGTATTGCTTCGGTTTTTTAGTGATGGAATTGCGGCTCTTACTTTATTGCTCATCTGCCTTGGCACTAATTATTATTGCGAGTCGGGCATTGGCTATATGGGGCCGCATGGAATGTTGTTTACTGGCTATGCACTTTTAGTATTACTCACTATTAAATGGCATGGGCAACCGAAACGCAAAACCGCTGCATGGATAGGATTTCTACTTGGCATCATGGTTCTTTCTCGTCCGAGTGAAATACTCGCTTTGCTTATTCCGCTCCTGTGGAATGTATGGGATAAAGAATCTCTCCGTGCTAAATGGCTGCTTGTGAAAAGCCGATTGGGAGATATTGGTGTGCTTGCTCTTTGTGGGTTTATTGTTTTCATTCCTCAGTTTATTTACTGGAAAATAGTTACGGGTTCATTTATTTTTTATAGCTATAGAGGCACCGAGGGTTTCGATTTGCTTACGCCTCACTTTATCAAGTGCTTGTTTTATTTTAAGAAAAGTTGGTTCGTTTATACTCCGCTAATTATTTTTCCGGTGGTGGCTTCGTTCTTTATGTATCGTTACAACAAAAAAATAAAATGGGGCGTTGGTCTTTTTCTTCTTCTTAATTTTTATTTGCTGAGTTCATGGGCTGCTTGGTGGAATGGCGGCAGTTTTGGTATGAGGTATTATGTGGAAAGTTATGCGGTGATGGCAATTCCGTTTGGTTATTTGCTGCAGGCAATATCGCGGTTAAAAATAATTTACAAATTTTTAATCGGAATGGTGATGACTGCCTTAAGCGTCCTCAATTTATTTCAGATATGGCAGTTCATGGTGGCAATTATACCTGGCGACCGGATGACGTTTGCTTATTACAAGGCAATTTTTTTAAAGGTACACCCGAACCCTGATGATGCACGGCTGATGGAAGTAGAGCGTTCGTATGGCGAATATGAAATGCCATTCAATTCCACTGAATATAACAGACGCACGCTCGCATACTTTAATTATGAAACCATCAACTCATCAATGATTGATCCGGCTCATCTGGACTCTGCACATTTTGTAAGTCCACCTTACTCGCTGCGGCTCGATGGCGATTATATTTATTCTCCCGGAATAAAAATTCCTTATGAAGATATTACTAAAAAGGATCATGTATTTATTCGGGTAACGGTTCATTATTTCCCAACGATTGACCCGAAAGATAATGTAACTACGGTGGTGATGCATCTTCAGCATAAAGATCACGCCAATAAATATGCTTCCTTCAATCTTTCTAAATATCCATATAAAGTAAATGAATGGAATACGGTGAGCATTGACTACATGACTCCGTTTCCCCACTCGGAATCTGACCCTCTGTACGTGTATTTATGGCAGATTGGCAAACAACCCGTTTATATTGATGACTTCCATATCGAGTGTTTCGAAAAAAAGTAGTTTCTTTTTTACAGAACAAAACTGGGTTGCAATTCGCATATAGTTTTTTAAGTTTTTGTGAAGATCAAATTTTGTATCAGGAACGACAGTAACCACGGTCAATGAAAAATAAATTTTTACAACTTTTCACTGTGCTGCTTAGCGTTTTTTTCTTCATGATCTTTTTTTATGGTAAAATTATTTTTCATCCTAATGATCACCTCACTACTGATACTGGTGATGGCATAAAAGCATACTATGTTTTTGCCGACCATATAAAGAACGATACTTCATACCATCAGTTCCAAAATATGAATTACCCGTATGGGCAAACCCATATTTTTACTGACGGGCAAACGGGCATTGCCAATGTGCTGAAATATCTTTCCACTAAGAATCCGTATTTCGAAACTCATTGCATCGGCATTTACAATATGCTGATGATTTTTTCGTGGATGGGGTGTGCCTTGTTTGTGTGCTTAATTCTTCAACGGTTAAAGATGAACTGGTGGTTTGTTGTGGCAGGCAGTTGCTGCATTACGCTTTTATCTCCGCAGATTTTCAGGATGCTCGGTCATCTCACATTGTCTTATACGGTCTTTGTTCCGCTTTCATGGTGGTTGCTCATAAAATATTTTGAGAGCAAAAAGAGAACCGTTTTCTGGACAGGTGCTATTATTCTCAACAGCATTTTTTGGTTTTTTATTCATCCCTATTATGTTGTGCTGAATAGCGTATTTTATATTGCTTACTACTTCGTGCACTTTCTTCAGAGCAGCAAACAGATAAATTCAAAATTAAGTTACCTGCTTCATGCCGTTGCGCAGATTGCGGTGCCGCTGATTATTACACGGCTCTATATACATCATTATGACATTCACTTATTCCGATCACAAAGCCCGATTGGTTTTTGGGATGCACATGCCCGGTTCAATACGGTGTTTGCTCCTTCACATGGACCCTTCAGAGATATTTTTAATTTTTTCTTTCTTGATGGCGACTTGCAATACCGGGTTTGGGAGGGATGGAGTTATATAGGGCTGCCTTCCGTTTTTATTGCAGCGTTTTCCATCATAAAAATGATCCGCTATCTATTCCGGAAAAAGATCACCTTGATTTTTAAGCCTACCCTGCCCTCAATTCTGAAAACAGCACTATGGGCTTCGGTACTTGTTTTACTGTTTTCCATGTGCTTTCCTTTTCGCCTCGGCTTGGATTTTCTGCTTGATTGGTTTCCGTTTATTAAACAGTTCCGCTCGCTGGGCAGGTTCGCATGGATCTTTTATTATGTGTTTACAGTTTACAGTGTTTACATAGCATGGTTGAGCTACCGCTATCTGCGCGGAAAAAATCTGCGCTTAATGGCAACTACATTTGCGGCATTCTTTTTTGCTATTTATCTTATAGAGGCAATTTCTCCTCACTCCGAAACATCAGACCAGGCAATACGCCCCGTTAATTTGTTCAACCGTTCAACCTTGAATGATGATTACCGGCAGGTGATTGATTCGATTGAAGTAATTAAACAAAAGTACCAGTGTATTATCCCCCTTCCGTTCTATCACGTGGGAACCGAAAATTTCGGAAAGGTTTCTACGGATACTTCGATCCGAAACTCGATGCTTGTTTCGTATTGGACGAATATGCCCCTGCTTTCGTCTTCAGCAGCAAGGTCTCCGATAATGGAAGGGAAAAACAGTATGCAGTTTTTCAGCCCCCCTTATTTTAAAAAAGAAATTGAAAAAGATCTACCGGATAAGCGGCCATTTTTAATTCTCCTCAGTCACGGTGATCTAACAGTTATTGAACACAGTTGGCTAATGCGCGCTGCAAAGTTTTTTCAGAATGATAAATTTGAATTATGGAGGTTGCCTTACGATTCTGTTTTTAAAGATAATTCAGCATGGGAAGTAACCCATTTTAATGACATAAAAAATAACCTGAAACTCTCAAACGGATTTTACAGTGCATGGGAAAATGAAGCCCTCTTCTATAAAAACTTTGATGACAAACAAAGTGAGCATGTTTACTCAGGCAACGGAGCACTTAAAGCGAATAAAAAAAATGACGCTATTATTCTTGAAAAAACACTGTTTCACTTTATTCCTGATAAGGATTATACACTGAGTTTCTGGTTTTACAATAAAGATGAATTAAGAAACCAGGGAATGTTTGTTATTGAAGAAATAGATACTTCAGATGGAACTAATAGATGGACCGTCTTCGATGCGCTGGAAAGCATGACCATTGATGGCGACTGGTCGCTGGTTGAAAAAAAATTCAGACCCAGAAATACAACGGAAAATATTTCCATAATTTTTGCGGCAGATAAATATTTGCAGCAAGACTTTTATGTGGATGATCTGCTGCTGAAAGTTACGAATGCTGATGTGTATAAACTGAATGAAGGAAAAATAAATGGTAAAGAGGCACGGATCGTGAAGAATAATATTCCGGTGTTTGAAGAGATAAAATAGAAACAAAGCCGCGGTTCTGCTGAACTGAATTATACCTGATATTTAGTGCAGGAATTACACGCCAGTGTTCACTTCTGTTTTAATTGATAGACCCTTACGTAATCAATTTCGTATTTGTAAGGAAACTGGGTGAGCGAATCGAAGTTGGTACAGAAATTATAGGAAGGGGCATTAATGTCTATCAGCATGTTCATGGCGCACAGGTTACCTGGCGGCTCATTAAACTGTTGCCAGGGATAGTCGCAATATAACGAATCGTCAAGATAAAACTTTATGAAATCAGGCGTCCACCATGCGGCTGCTTTGTGCCATTCGTTGGCGGCTTGTACAAATCCGGGATTCCTCATTATGTGGCTTGGAGGTGAAGTATTTTGTTTGCCTGAAAAATGAACATTGCTTGTGTAATCATTATATTTATTTTTTGCTTTATAGTATGACCCGATTTCGAAAACATCAATTTCGCTATAGTACGCTTTTAATGATGTGTCCACTCCGAACAACCAAAAGTTAGGACCAAAGCCATGCGTGGATGGTGAGGCGGGAGGTATTCTGAATTTGATTTCATAATACCCGAAGCGGAATTTCTTTTTAGAGTAAAGCATTCCGGCAGTGTATTTAAACGGAATTGTATCGCGAATAAGGCACTTGCATATACCGTCATGACCATCGGCAGGTACACAAGGCGATTCGCACCTGTTTCCTTTTAAGCTTCGCCTGGTAGCAGTGTCGCAGGGAAGCCAGTTAGAAACCTGCCCCATGTATTTGGTTTTATTCACCAGAAGTTTGCAGGTACCGTTGCTTACTCTTATTGTTGTGGAGTCGGTGTCCACTTTAACAAGGTATGCTTTATCCCACAATGAATCGCATGGAGGAGTATAACTGGTTACATTACCCTGCTGGCTGTAGCCCGGATTTCGCATCCATTTACTTACATCCACAATAGTATGGAAAGTGGAGTCGAACTCATCCTGAAAAACCAATTGATAGTTTTTATCCTGCGGAGGAAGCTGCGCAAAGGAAGCAGAGGAGAAAGTAAAGAAGAAAACAAGCGGAAGAAGATACTTACACATGTGCACGTGGTTTATTTATGGTTTGGTAAAATCTTTATGGGCAAATTTCACGCCACTACCCATGTTGTAGTGTTGGCAGGTTTTCGCACGAAGGTTTCTGTGTGCAGAGAGACCTGTTATTTCACACTTCCAAATATTCTCTACTTTTACAAACAAAAGTAATGGGTAGGCGAAACAGTAAACATTATTGCTCGTGAGGATTAAAGGCGATGAAATCTAACAAAACATTTCTAACATTCGTATTCCTGCAAATTATTTCTGTGCAATTCTGCTTCAGTCAATTCATCATCGCAGGTCAGGTTAGTACCGCAGATTACTATTATGATTTTAATCCCGACATTGAACTTTACGCTTACCTGCAACACTACCCTGGCGATACAAATGCCGTTGCTTATCTGGATTTAGATTTGGACGGCAGAACAGATTTCACTTTATATGCCTCCGGAGGGATTGGGACGAGTCATTCAATATTTACAACAGTAATTTATCCAAATGACAGTAATCAAGTAGCTTATTCAAGATTTGAAGACGCTTACAATCCTTGCTGTGGTACATCTACAAGAATTAATGTTGCCAGAATATACAATCAAGGTGATACGATTAGCTCAGGTGTTTCTTTTACTGATAACGTAGAGCGCGCATTAAACTATGATTATAGTTTATTTGGCTTTGGAAGTTTTGCAATTCATGATTGGACACAAGCCGGAGAAAAATATTTAGGATTCCGGCTTATCAATTCTATTGATACTTCTTATGGATGGATGAGAATTTATGCTCCCGCTTCCGCTCATTCTTTTACAAGAGATTATGCTATTAATAATAATAGGGGAGTAAGGGTTGAAGAGATTAACAGGCAATCCAGATATTTAATATATCCGAACCCCGCCACCACCAAACTCCAAATAAAAACTTCTGCGAACTGCAAAAACCTCAAAACAGAAATCTACAGCACTCTCGGAGAAAAACTTTTTCAAAAAGAATTTAAGGTCGCATCTTCTTCTTTTCAAATAGATGTTTCAAACTTCAATGAAGGAATTTACTTCCTTCATCTCACTACAGAAGTAGAATCCTTCACTCAGAAAATAATCATACAAAAATGAGAAAGTATTTATACTTTTGTGTAGGGAGATTTTAGCGGATAAGAAATTAGATTGGCCTGGCACTAACAAAATAAAGAAACCCAATCCATCACTATGAAAACTATAATTTATTTGACACTCTTTTTAGTGATCACTTTTTGCGGTTGCAAAAAAGACAACGTAGAACAATCGCATCTCTATACAAAAGACAAATTAATCGGTACCAGTCAAAAGGGACCGTTTGTTAATGGAGCATCTCTTACCATGTTTGAACTGGATGCAAACTTTGGACAAACAGGAAAATCTTTTAACACTCAAATTCTGGACAATTCAGGAGCATTTGAAATCTCAAACATAAGTTTGGTTTCAAATTATGCGAAATTAAAAGCTGATGGTTTTTATTTTAATGAAGTATCAAATGCTAATTCGCAAGCTCCAATAACTTTGTATGCCTTATCCGATCTTTCAAATAAGAGTACAGTTAATATTAATATACTAACCAGCTTAGAAGTTTCAAGGATCGAATATTTGATAGGCAACGGTCTTAATTTCACTGATGCTAAAAAACAAGCTCAGAGAGAAATTCTAACTATTTTTTCAATAAAAAAATCAGATATTGTAGAGTCAGAATTGCTGAACATTTCTCAAAATGGAGATGATAATGCAATATTGCTGGCTGTTGCTATTATAATGCAAGGGTACAGAACAGAGTCCGAATTATCTCAGCTACTGGGGGATATTAATACTGATATCAGGACTGATGGAGTTCTAAACAGCCAATCGTTGGGTACCTCATTAATAAATGATGTGCGACTGATGAACCTTGCAGATATCAGAACTCATATTGAAAATAAGTATCAAGTATTAGGTGTTAGTGCAACAATACCTGATTTTGAAAAATACATTCATCTCTTTCTCGATTCAACTAATTATACGTTCAATAATTTTATACAGTATCCATATATTATAAATGCAGAAGAAAATTTACTAAAAGATTCATCCTTTTTTGTAACGAACGGTATTCAATATTCGGTAGGTGCTTTTCTCCCATTTGGCACTTCCTTGAAGGTAGTATCTAAACCAACCCCTGGATACGGCTGGAGCAATGGTAACATTGGATATTATTTGGGACTCAATGTTGGATGGACTTACAATAACTATTATCCCGATAGTTTAGTATTTACTGCCAACGGCATTAACCAGACGATTTATGTGCCTGTTATGCTGATGGCTCCGACAAGTTCGGATTTTGTTATTTATGAAAACAATGCAGTCATTCCAACTCGTATAAGAACATTTGTTTACTGATCATAGAGCGAATAACAACAACAAATTTTTAAAAGAGCTTTGAGTTGTAAGTGACCTGTTCTAATTTCTGAGAATATTTTAAATCACAAATCAATCCCTCACATCACCTCCACCACAAAGTTCCCTTTGTTAATAGGGCTGGCATTGTAAACGGTGAGGTAATGGTCGGCAAGAGAGCCGAGGGCAGTAACCAGCACCGTTTGCTGCGTGCCCGGGGCAAGCGTAACAAAGGTAGCCCCCGGCATGGCGCGCTTGGCTGCAGCAAAATAAAATTTCAGTTCGGTTACTCCCGGGTTTTCCAGTTTCAACTGTACGGTAGCATCAAACGTGCGTTTCACAATGGTGCGTGCCGTATTAAATGCCACCTGCCCTGTAAAGAGCACCTGCTGCCCTTTGCGCAGTGCTTCGAGGTCGAAAAATTTTTCAATTGCGGTAGTATCCTGTGCATACTTTTCAATGAAAGCACCCAGGTCGCTGTATTGAGCAATGGTCATTGCCAGCCGCGCAGCTTCTGTGTTATCGCTTAAATCTATGGTAATATTTTTGCTCGCCTTCTGGCTGGTGTTTGCATCGTTAATGTTGGTATAAAACGCATCCACATCTGCCTTCACCGCTGCCAGCGCCACTTCTGCACCGATGGCAATGCTGAGTGCTTTTACGGCACTGATGCGCAGCGTTTGCGAGCTGGTTTGAAATGGTTTCCGCCCGTTCGGAAAAATTGCCTTATAGCGCGGAGTATTATCGGCATGAACTACCTGCACGCTGGAATCCCAGAACCCGACCTTGTCAGCAGCAAGATCGTTGATGAGATTCATGAGAGCGAGCGTGAGTCCCTGTTGCAAACCCACCTGCGCAAACCAGGCATTGTAGGCATCTACCAGCGCCTTATTGATGGGCGTATAAATAATAAGTTTTGCAGCAGCGAGCGGATCGGTGGCGGCATTTGCCGTTAGTGCATTGAAATGGTATGCGCTCACGCGGAGAGCAAGCCGGAAGCTCTTCATCTTTGAGGAATTGATAGGGTTGTCGAGATAAATCCAGATTCTTTTCATGATGATGGTTGGTTTAAGCGGTTATTATTTTTATTGAGGATTGTTTTTGATAAAATTATGCTGTTTGATGTGGCTTCCTTTTCCAAGCCATATCATTTCAATCCATTTGATATGGCTTGCTTTTCCAAGCCGTATCATTTCAATCCATTTGATGCGGCTTGCTTTTCCAAGCCGCATCATTTCAATCCATTTGATGTGGCTTGCTTTTCCAAGTCGTATCGTTTCAATCCATTTGATGTGGTTTCCTTTTCCAAGCCGCATCATTTCAATCCATTTGATGTGTCTTCCTTTTCCAAGCCGCATCATTTCAATCCATTTAATGTGTCTTCCTTTTCCAAGTTGCATTAAATCAATTTTCCGGTGTGGTTTTCATTTTTCGAAATAAATCAGTACGAATTTTCTATTTAATTGCTGCAATAAAATTTTATGCAAATATCTTTTCGCACAAAATATCCTGAAAGAACAAATGCACATCCGGTCGCTGAAAATGTATATCCGGTCGGTCTGTCTCTGAAAAATCAGTTCTCAGCCCCCACCGGTTTTTTGAACAGGTATAAATTCTTCTTTAATGCCTGCTTCCTGCTTCGCGATACGGGCACAAACGTATTATCACTTAACTGCACCCTGCCGCCTACATGCTTCTCAATTTTTTTTATGTATGCCATATTTACCAGGTGCGAATTGTGCGAACGCGAAAAAACTGTGCCGCATAATAACCGTTCATAATAATTTATCGGCTTGCTCATTACCACGCTGCTTTTATCTGCGAAAAAGAAGGTGGAATAATTACGCTCCGCTTCTATGCGCATAATATTTTTTGTAGCCACAGTGCGCTTTCCGCTCATGTCGGATAGCTCAATAAATTCAGGGCACTCTGTTTTTAATTTTGATTTAGTACCGGGCAATTCGTCAAGGTAAATAATCATGTTGCCGCCTTCTGATAATTTTTGAATTGCTTCAGCAAGCTGTGAGCATGAAACTATTTTGAAATGAGGGAATTTTTGCAGCAGCAGTTTCTTAACCTGCTTAAACTGCCTGTAGCCGTCAGTAGTAATAATGATTGAATACATGTTAAATAAAGTTTTGGTTTGAAAACTAAAAATAACCAAAACCTGAAAAGCATGTTACTTTCTCAACCGGAAAATCTTGCCTTCAATTTTAGAAATGGTTTTTCAATAATATAATGTGAAAAGAGTGCTGTGCATAAAAGCAAAATAAGGTTTAAAGGAAACGTGTTAAACCAGTAATCAGTTTTATAAATAAAGAATTGTTGCCACAAATATAAACTGTAAGACCAAAGACCAAGATGGTGCATAATTTTCAGGTTAAGAAAATTAAACCAAATTCCTCGAGGACCGAAAACGGAATACATCATTACAACTGCAATGAGAATATTGGCTATTGTACGATGTGATGTTCCCACGGCATCCGTTAAAAAACCAAGATGCATAATAAAATCAGATATGTAAGGACAGAATAGCAAGATCATTGAAATGAAAAAAACTTTATTCCAATTAGGGGTTAGCCATTTAATTATTGAATCGCAATAAAGAGCGCACAGACATCCGGTGGCAATGGCATCCAGCCGATAAAAAATAGTTAATGTATTCATCAACGGGCACAAATCAGTATGCTTCTGAAAATACCAACGGATAAAAGGAATAAGGAATATAATAATCAAAACAATGGTGCTTCTGATTTTCTTTCCTGCCCTGAAAACAAATGGCCAAAAAAGATAAAAATGTTCTTCTACACTTAGCGACCAAAAGTGTGCAGTGTACCAATCCAGATTCCAATTAAAATATTTCGTGTACGTAATAGAAGTCAGCCAGGAAGCCGGGCTAATCAGCATAATGCGATATCTGCTTAGAATAAAACAAACGAATAGAATAAAATAATAAGCAGGAAAAATTCTGAGTGTGCGCCTGATATAAAATTTCTTCAGAGATATTTTTCCATCAGTTTTTTCTTCCCTTATTAATAAAGTGGTTATTATAAACCCTGAGATTACAAAAAAAACGTTTACTCCAAACTGTCCGTCTGTTAACATCGGAAAATATCTTGGCAGTGTAGAAAGTAAAGAATAATGAAAAACGAGATGCGAAAAAATAACAATCAGGATACTTACAGCCCTCAATCCATTCAAGCTCGGGTATTGTTCTTTAATCAGCATTGTAAGTTTATCGCACAATCAGCACCGATGAGCGATCCATGTTATTATAGTAGAGCCAGTCATTAAGAGCTTCCTCATTATGCTTTTTCCAGAAATCGTCAAAGCCGGGTGCAGAAGTAGATGAATAGCCATTGATGCAAGGCAGGTGCACAAGCTGACTTGCCATCATAGCATCTAATTGAATTTCTACTTCCTCAGTACCGTCCGATAAATAAGCAAATGCAACCTTGTCCCGCAGATCGGCACTATTTATTTTAGCAACAATGGGCTCAATCCTGTTTTGCGCAGCTGCTTTTATCATTGCAGGATATTCATTTGTGTGCGGAAGATTATCAGCCAACACTGCAATCAGAAGCAGCGTAAACCAAAGAGTCCGCCTTTTTTTAACAAGCGCATTTATCAACAGGCAAAGTAAAATGGAGAATAAAACCACATAAATATTCATGATGCGCGGTACGCAACCGATGGAAGAAAACCCCGGTATTTTAAATATCCATTTAAAGAAGGTATGAGTTCCAAAGCGCGTAGTAATAATTATGCACAACAGCAATGCAACCGAAACGGAAAAAAGTATTTTATTCTCCCGTATAAAATTCTTTCGAAAAAAGAAAATGAACGTTGCTGCCAAAGCAAGCCAGGGAATGGCACCAACAAATATCTGCTGATCCCACCACGGAAAATTATCGCGTATGCCATGCAACGACAAAAAGCGCCACAGAAAAGAAACGTGAGATGCAAAAAAATAAGAAGACGGAAGGGGCAGCGATGAAAAAGCATCTTCAAAAGATTTACGACCTGTAATGGCGTACATGCGCAGGTAGTGAATAACCAGGGGCATAATAAGCAATGCAGCACCCACTACTACAGCAGCTATATGTGCAATAATACGTCTTGAAAAAAAGTTTTCTTTTTCTGCCTTGCCTAAATGTACAATAAGAAAGATAATAAAAAGAACTGCATAAACCATAGCCAGAAAAAAACCAAGATACATGGCGCTATAAAACTGGTAAACAACACCCAGTATGCTCAATAAAAAATACTTTAGCTGAAATCGGTCGAAATACCTGATGGTCCAGTAAATCACCAACGGAGTAATAAACCTCGGAAACATTTGCGCATGATTAAACTGGCTGAAAAGAAAAATAGAAAATGCAAATACATAAGCGCCTGCACATGCCAGTATAAAATGCCCTGTTAATTTTGTCAGCACATAATAGGCAGCTGCAAAATTTAAAATGGTAATGACGATACACCATAGCTGAAAAGATGTTTCCCTGTCATAACACAAAAAGCGGAACAGCGAATAAACCGGCAGCGTGCCAAGCAGATTATCAGACAGCGCAATTACATTCTGAAACGGAAACATGAACGGTGCATTCCAAAATGAGTGAAGCTGTCCGGTGATGCATTGATAACCGTGTTCCAGTATATACATATTGAACCGGGCATCGCCATAATCGCCAGGTATGCGCGATAAATCAAAACGGCAAATGCCAAGTATAGTAAAGCGCAGCCCGATAAAGCAAACGCAACCTGCAACTAATAATTCAATAACAAGTTGTATAAAGCTTTTTCTTGAATGCAGGTCATTCATATTTCAGCAGTGCGTCCAGTTCGCTTTCTATCGCAATGTAAAGAATCACCTTTGGCTTTTCAGCATCTACCATATCGTAATTGGCTTTGTACTGCCAGGCATCAAAAATAAAAACAGAACGGTTAAAGTTTTCGGCAAGGAAGGGAAGGAGCGCATCGCAAAATGAATCGCGGAAAATGAGCGCATCAGGAAGTGTGGAGTCGCTGGTGATCCGCACGTTTTCATAATCCCACGGGTATGGAAATCCATCGGGCGGCCTGTACCCTCTGCGCTGCGCATCTTTCGCCTTGCATTGCGGTCCCGGGCTATAGTCATATTTCAATTCATGATACCAATCTTCCGCATTCAACATAATGGCTTCGCCACCACCTGCATTTTGAGAAGAATCCATAATCATCAAATCAGTACCCGTTGGATTGATGGCAGGAAAATCTTTGTGCAATACGGAAGCAATTTTTTTATAGGCAATATTTCCGCCAATTTCATTCCAGTGGTTGTCGGTTTTGTAATATAGCAGGTGTGAGGACTTTGCATTTATCAAATCCTCTTTCACATCTATCATAGTAATTAAAGAATCGTTGCCGAGATAACTGAAAAGCTGATCAGCCCTGGTTATCTCTTTCACCTTGCGCACGAACAAAGGCAGGTATTCCGGATAAACAGCGTGCTTTAAAGGAATAATTGCAAAATAAAGTTTCGATCCGAATTTTTCTTTTGCACGAATAGCCCGTGCATCTAAACGATCTTTTATTTTTTTTAATTCGTTATTTGTAAAGAGATTTGTTCCCTGATATTCGGCAATTTTATTACCTCCCAGAAACAGCCAGCCGCTTTTTCCCATAATTACTTTATCGGGATTGGGAGCAACTCCCAGCGCTTTTATTTTTAATTTTGAATTGAGAGATACTAACCATGGTTTTAATTCGAGTCGTTTGTCAAAAAAATTTTCATACAATTTAGGAAAAGGATCGAGATGATTAATAGCTAACTTAGGAGCAGTTGGAATAATTCCCTCGTAGGTTTTGGTAATAAAATGCCGGCTGTTATTTATCAACGGGAAATACAACAGCCCTATGAAAACGAGAATGAATATGTAGCGAATCCATTTCATAGCTTAAAATCTGAAATAGATAAAAGGATTATAGCTGCTGGTGGCAAGATAGAGCGCACACAAAATAAAAATACCGATAAGCGAAGCAGAAGAAATAAAATACTGAGAGGTATTCAACATTCTTTTTGGAATGCGCGGAAGAAGAATTACATATTTTTTAAGAAACAGATAAACCGTTTTCGGGAGGTTGGTAGAAAAGAAAACAGCAAGAGCAAGATATAAAAGTACCTCGCTGGTAAGGTAAGAAGCTGCATTAGCGAATCCCGCATCGCCTGATAGAGAAAACATCTTTCCGATAAAGGCAATGGCCTTGTCAAAACTATCAGCACGAAAGAAAACCCAGCCAACCATCACCACTAATAAAGTATAAAGATGACGCAGCGGTTTCCCTGTTTTCTGCAATATTTTTTTTAACCCAAGCCGTTCCATACCAAGAAATAAGCCGTGATACAAACCCCATATTACAAACGTCCAGCTTGCACCATGCCACAATCCGCATAGAAAAAAAACGGTAATTAAGTTGCGGAATGTTTTTGCAGCACTTGCTTTATTTCCTCCTATGGGAATATAAAGGTAATCGCGAAACCAGGTGGAGAGCGAGATGTGCCACCGCCTCCAGAACTCCTGTATGGATTGAGAGATATAAGGCAAATTAAAATTCTCAGGAAATTTAAAACCAAACATGCGCCCTATGCCGATTGCCATATCGGAATAGCCGGAGAAATCAAAATAGATTTGAATAGTGTAAGAAATAATTCCAAGCCATGCGAGGGAAGGATTTAGTGAATCAGAATTTAGCGCAAAAATTTTATCAGCGATGCCGGCAAATGTGTTTGCAATAATTACTTTTTTTCCAAGCCCGATGATAAAGCGTTTTATTCCATAAGCAAATTTTGCTGATGAATTTTTCCTGCTTATAAATTGAGTATAAATATCCTTGTAACGGATAATAGGCCCGGCAATGAGCTGAGGAAACAATGTGATGTAAAGGGCAAGAATAGAGAGGTCTTTTTGTGCCGGAAATTTTTTCCTGTACACATCAATGATGTAACTCAATCCATGAAAAGTAAAAAAGGAAATACCAATAGGCAGCGCAATATTCGTGGGAGGCACTGATAATTTTGCCGGTACAAGATCATTGAAGGAAGCAACCAAAAAGTTGAGGTACTTAAACACACAAAGCATGCCCAGGTTGAGAATAATTCCGGTAACCAGAATAACCTTTGATGCAGCTTGGTATTTCCCTATTAAAATTCCACACACGTAATTCATCAGAATGGAAATAATCATGATGAGCGTGTAACTTACTCCTCCCCATGCATAAAAAATCAAACTCGCAATCAGCAAAACATAATTCTGCAAACGCGCATTGGGAATAAGTGCGAATGGAATTACTAACGGAAGAAAAAGAAAAAGAAAAAGGAGAGAACTAAAAAGCATTACTCAGGTAGTCAGTTCCGAAAAAAGAACCTTACTTTTCGTAGCTTACTTGAATATCGTCAACCAAACACGAGGAGCCGCTTTTATTGAATGCATAAATTTTCAGTGAGTTATCCGGCTGGTTTCTGCCTTTTACAGAAAGATCAACAGTAAATTCTACCCACTCCCAACTGCCTGTATTTTTTACTAAGTCTTTTCCGTCTTGCGATATCCATTCCATACTGTTGCCGGTTTTATCTCTGATGTCAATAGCAATTTGAGGATCAGAGCCGTCTTGCTGCGCATTGAACCACGCACCAACTGTAACTCTTTTTAGTGGAGAAGAATCCACATCCTTAAATTTCATGAGATAACTGGGACTGAAAATATTTACTGAATCAATAATAGAAACATATTTTCCTGAATGTGCATTTTTGTAATAGACAATATTCGGATGATGATTTTCATTCCACGCAAACTGGTTTTCCATGTCATTAACGAATGTGAGTCCGTCATTTGATTTAGAGTCAGAGCAACTGTTCAATGCCAAAGAGGTAAGAGTAAGAAATGCAATTCTGGAAAAGATAAACTTCATAGCTTTATTTTTTTAAAATGGAGTGCAATTTTACAAAATGATTTCAAGTAAGAGAAATGTATTCTTGATCCGCTTAATGAGGTGGGATTTTCAGAATTCCCCGCACCATGCATCTACTAATTTCATTTCTTCTTTTCCCACCCATCCATTCTCATCCATCAATTGATAACAGCGAATCAGGTTCTCACAAATATTTTCTGTTCCGGATTTCAAATCCAGCTCTTCAAGCGTTTTACAAATACGTGAGTTGTTAAGATAACCCGGAACTTCATCTTCAAAATCTTTAAGAAGATCATGTTCATTCCTCTCCTGCCACACATCAGCCGAATGAAAAAGAATATTCCAATCGCAAGTCCATGCAATGCGCTGCGCAATGAAGCTTCGCCAGATGTCAGTCATTCTAAAGCTGCAATAGGAGGGAAGATACATAAGAGGAAATGCTTCCTTTTTCCAGACCGTATTCTGAGAATTGAACGGACACCATACACTTTTCCCTAAAACTACAGGGGAGTTTTTTTCGAAGCTGACCGGAAGTTTTGATGTCATGCGATATACTGCATCCACATCAGGGTTTTCATCAGCAAGTCCCTGAAGAATTTGGAGGTTTGGGGTTTGAGGTTTGAGGTTTGAAGTCACTGAATTTCCTCTCTTTATTCTTGAACCCTGAATCTCTTCCAACGGAAATCCGCGCGGCCAAATATTTTCTTTGGAAAAAAGTTGATACACATTCATCCACCCTTTCTCTTCAATCATTCTTACCTCTTTGTGATCAAACGTTTTATTCCAGAAAATTTCTTTTGGAAGATTGTCGTCATCGGTTTCAATAATTACTTCGCGATGTTTTGACAAAAGATAACCAAGATTTTTTCTTCCATAATGTTTTTCGGGAAGGAGTTTTGTAAGTTTGAATGGAAGAGTTCTTTGCTCTGCTATGCTCACAAATCTGCAACCATCAAGTTGAAAATGATTGGGTGTTTTTGTATCACCGATTACAATAAACTCAACTCCGTTTTTTTTGCAGCCATCGGCAAATGCTTTCATTGCTGCATTAGGAGCAGAGATGGAAGTTATAATGAGGGAAGAATTTTGAAACAAGTTTGTAGCCACCAAGGCGCAAAGACACGAAGAAAAATCTTACAAGGCAATAGCCCGGAAAGTTATTCTCTTCCAGAAATAATAGAACAACACGCTGAGAGAATTTAGAATTGCTGAATCAGAGACTCTTGGTGATGGGGCTTTGTAACCAATCGGGATTTCAAGCTGATTCCTTTTTCTCAACAGATACCGAAGTTCTGTCTGGTAGAAATGCGCGGTCGATTTCAATTGATAAGAAAGAAATTTTTCAACCACATCTTTTGTAAATCCCTGAAAACCGGAAGTCATGTCGTGAAGTTTTGATCCGAGGAAAAAATTTGACAGCACCGTTCCGCCTTTGGAAAGCAATCTTCTTTTGAAAGGAGAATCGCCCATGCTACCACCTTCTATAAAGCGGCTACCATAAACACATTCATATCCATTTTGAAATGCCTTCAGAAAATCCTGAAGTAATTTTGGATCATGTGAAAGTCCTGCATCCATTTCAATAATATAGTCATGGTTATTTTTCAATGCTTCGCGATAACCACGCAGGTAAGCATCCACCACATTTTTATTTTCAGGTGCCCAAACGGTTGCAAATCGTTTATCCTGCTTCGAAAGTTTCTCGCATAACTCAAGTGTTTTGTCGGTTGAAACTTTATCAACCACAAAATAAATTTTGCCGGATTTAATTTCTTCCAATGCTTTGAATAGCTCCTGTACAAACGGTGGGAAATCATTTTCCTCATTTGCCATCGGCACAACCAAAGCCCAGTTTATGTTTTCGAACATGTGCGCAAAGTAAAACTTTACATTTTATGTTCAGGAAAAATATGGAAGTGCGTTCGTACCTTTGATGTGAAATTTATACTTTAGCCACCGTTCAAAAAAGAAGATGGGTGCCGGTTCACTGATAATGCTGATGATTTGCGGAATCGTTTTTTCCGGGGGAACGATCCTGCTGGGAAAGTTTTTCGTTCCCCGAACTTACAACGCACAAAAACAGGAAGCATACGAATGTGGAGTTCCAACAAAAGGTGGTTCATGGGTTCAATACAATGTGGGCTACTACTTATTTGCATTAATCTTTTTAGTGTTTGATGTGGAAATAGTTTTCCTGTATCCTTGGGCAATGGTATTGAGAGAAGTTGGCATGATCGCTTTTGTGGAGATTCTATTTTTTATCTTTATATTATTCCTTGGTTTGTTGTATGCATGGAAGAAAGGAGCATTGAAATGGATGTAAATCAAAAACCTGATCTGAAAAATTTTCCGGGAGAAGTTCATGAAACTCCGGGCGGAGGAATTATTACCAGCAAGCTCGATGACCTCATTGACTGGGCGCGCAGTAATTCTCTTTGGCCGCTCGTATTCGGAACGAGCTGCTGCGCGATTGAGATGATGTCAACGGCTTCTGCAAAATATGACTGGAGTCGTTTTGGTTTTGAAGTAGCGCGTGCAACTCCTCGTCAGGCAGATGTAATTGTATGCGCAGGAACGATCGTTTATAAAATGGCACCTGTATTGAAACGTTTGTACGATCAAATGGCTGATCCGAAATATGTAATTGCCATGGGCGCGTGTACCATTTCAGGCGGTCCATTTTTCTACAATACTTATTCTGTAGTAAAAGGAATTGATAACATTGTTCCGGTTGATGTGTATGTACCGGGTTGCCCTCCGCGACCGGAAGCATTGATTCATGCATTGCTTGAATTGCAAAAAAAGATAAGGACAGAAACGCCAATGTCAGGCAGAAAGAAAAGTGCATGACGAACGAAGAACTTAAGCAATTTATTTCTCAGCAAATTCCGGAAGCTGTTTTTGAAGAATCGCAGTTTCTCAATGCGATTGTTGATGGCGATAAAGCATTTCCTGTTTTGAAATCGCTCCGCGAAAATCCGGAAACAAACTTCGATTATCTTTTTTGCCAGAGTGGTGTTGACTGGAAAGAGTTCTTTTACGTGGTCTATCATCTCACTTCAAAAAAACACAATCATACTGTTGTAGTTAAAGCAAAAGTTTCTGATCGTGTTAATCCGCAGATAGAATCAGTTGCAGGAATCTGGAAGACGGCCGAGATGAATGAGCTGGAAATCTTTGATCTCTTCGGAATAAAATTTAAGAATCATCCAAACCTACGCAGGTTGTTTCTTGACGATACCTGGGGATTTCCACTTCGCAAAGATTATACTGACGAAACAAATATTGTTGCACTCTGAGCATGGAACTTGATCAACCCGTCATAAGCGATACCGATGACTTCGTCATCAACATGGGTCCGCAGCATCCGAGTACTCACGGTGTGTTGCATCTTAAAGTTACACTCAATGGCGAAACGATTAAAAACGTAGAGCCGCATCTCGGATACATTCATCGCTCCATTGAAAAGATGAGCGAAGCTGCATCATTCCGTAATTTTATTTACCTCACAAGCCGTATGGATTACCTGAGTGCACACATGAACAATCAGGCGTGCGCAATGGTGGTTGAGAAAGGTTTGCAGTTGGAAATTCCTCCGCGCGCAAAGGTCATTCGCATGTTGATGTCTGAATTAACGCGGCTTGCTTCACATCAATTGTGGTGGGGCGCATTGGGTTTAGATCTCGGTGCAATCACTCCATACTTTCTTGGTTTCAGAGATCGCGAAGAAATTCTGGACATCTTTGAAGAGACCTGTGGCGCGCGCCTCACCATGAACTTCAATGTTCCCGGAGGTTTGATGTATGACATTCATCCGAACTTCGTTGGCAAAGTGAAAACGTTTCTCGCCAACTTCAGAAATCATCTTCCAGAATACAAACAACTGCTTACGGGAAATATTATTTTCGAAGAGAGAACAAAAGGTGTTGGAATTCTTACTCCTGAAGATGCACTTTCTTTTGGATGCACAGGTGCCGTTGCCCGTGCGTCAGGCGTCAGTTGCGATGTGCGCAAGTGGCATCCTTATGATGGATATGAAACTGTTCAGTTTGAAGAGCCGATTGAAACTGGCTGCGATTGTTACTCGCGGTATTCTGTCCGCATTAAAGAGATGGAACAAAGTGTAAAAATTATTGAGCAGTTGATTGATAATATTCCGGAAGGAGAATTTCAGGCGAAGACAAAAGTGGTATTGAAAGTTCCGAAGGGAGAATATTACGTGCGGGTTGAAACTGCGCGCGGAGAACTTGGTGTATATCTCGTAAGCGATGGCAGTTCCAGTCCTTACAGAATAAAATATCGTTCTCCGGGTTTCTCAAATCTTTCTGCACTTAACACAATGGCAAAAGGAAATAAGATTGGTGATCTTGTTGCAATCATGGCAACCCTTGATCTTGTAATTCCTGATATAGATCGGTAGTTCACAGTTGACGGTTCACAGTTCACAGAAAGTACAATGTCTTTCAACTTTGAAAAATTAAATGTTTGGAAAATGGCGTTGAATATGCTGATGAAATTCACGTAATGACAAGACGATTTCTAAAGGAAGAAATGTTTAGCTTAAGTTCGCAACTTAAAAGAGCGGCAGATTCGATTTCTTAAAATATCGCAGAAGGTGCTACAGGAAATTCAAAACCAGAGTTTAAAAGATTCTTAGGTTTTTCTTCACGATCGTGTGCTGAAGTAGTAACTTGTCTATATCATGCGCAATCAAGAAAATATATTGACCAGGTTGAATTCAAAAAACATTACGATAAAGCAGAAGTTATTTTCAGAATGATTAATAAATTAAAAAACACAATTTGAAATAAGGCAGAGCATGTTCCCGGCTGCTACTGTGAACCGTGAACTGTGAACCGTGAACTGACTATGTTTAGTTTTTCATCTCTTACTTCAGTCATAAATAATTACCTGAACTCGCATTTCAGTCCTACGATTGTGATGTTGATGGAGATGGCGATTGTAGGAGTACTTGCCATAAGCTTATTTGCCTTTCTCGGATTGCTTCTTGTTTACATGGAACGAAAGGTTGCTGCCTTCATGCAACTGAGATTAGGTCCAAACAGAGTTGGCTACAAAGGAACGTTGCAAACATTGGCAGACACGATCAAGCTTCTTTTTAAAGAAGGATTTTCACCTGATGCTTCAGATAAATTTCTTTTCAGTCTCGCCCCGATACTTGTAATTGTGGTGGCGATGCTTCTTCTTGCACCAATCCCTTTTGCAAAAGGTTTTCAGATTTACGACATCAACATTGGTGTGTTCTATATTTCTGCAGTTTCCTCCATCGGAGTCATTGGTATATTGATGGCGGGCTATAGCAGCAACAATAAATATTCTTTGCTTGGAGCCATGCGCAGCGGTGCTCAGATTGTAAGTTATGAATTGAGTGCAGGTCTTTCTCTAATTGTCATTGTTGCTCTTTCAGGCAGCATGAGCTTTTCTCAAATTGTACAGAGCCAGGCAGATGGCTGGTGGATTTTTAAAGGACACATTCCTGCCGTTATTGCATTTGTCATTTTTATTATTGCCGGAACAGCAGAGTTGAACCGCGCACCGTTTGATTTTGCAGAAGCAGAATCAGAACTCACTGCAGGATTTCATACAGAATACACAGGTATGCGCTTCGCAATGTTCTTTCTTGCTGAGTACATTAACATGTTTATCATTTCTGCCATCGGAGCCACGTTATTTCTTGGAGGATGGATGCCGTTGCATTTTGGAAATCTTACAATGTTCAATCATGTGATGGATTTTATTCCGCACATTGTTTGGTTCCTCGGAAAAACATTTGCAATAATATTCTTGCTCATGTGGTTTCGCTGGACATTCCCGCGTCTTCGAATTGATCAGTTGCTTACTCTCGAATGGAAATATCTCATGCCAATCAGTTTGATGAATTTATTATTGGTTGCATTAATTGTAATTGAAGGATGGCATTTTTAAAATCATACTTCGGAAATATTTTTCGCGCGCTTCGTTCACTTGGAAAGGGAATGAAGCTGACAGGATATTATTTTACGCATCACAAAGAAATTCTTACGCAGGAATATCCTGACAACCGCGACACGCTTAAGTTCGGTGAACGCTTTCGCGGAGAAGTGGTAATGCCTCATGATGAAAGTAATGAGCATCGCTGCACCGGCTGCACTGCCTGTGAACTCGCTTGTCCCAACGGCACGATCAAGATTCTGACAAAGATGGAAGTGGGCGAGGACGGCAAAAAGAAAAAAGCGATAGAAAAATTCGTGTATCATCTTGGTATGTGTACATTTTGCAATTTATGTATCATTGCCTGTCCAACAGATGCAATAATAATGAGTCATGATTTTGAACACAGCGTATTCGATCGCAAGCAACTTACTAAAGTGTTGAATAAACCCGGTTCTAAAATTGTTAAAGGAGTAGAATGATGAGCGTATCCACATTTTTCTTTTATTTCTTTTCTACGCTGATGCTCACTTTCGGCATACTTACTGTTACTACAAAGCAGTTATTCCGTTCTGCAATTTATTTACTGTTCACCCTCATCAACATTGCAGCGTTATACTTTATGCTGCATTATGAATTCATCGCAGCAGTGCAGGTCATCGTGTACGTGGGTGGAATTGTCGTGTTGATTTTATTCTCGCTCTTCCTGACACAACAGGCGGGCACACATCTTGCGAGTCCATCGCTTCAACAGATTATTTTTTCCTCACTTGCATCGCTCTGCGGATTTGCATTTGTGTTGTGGCTCGTTTCTAATGCACAATTTCATCTTGCAGTAAATACATCTTCTGAATACAATGTCTCTGACATCGGACGACACATGCTGAGTTTCGGAAGAGGGGGGTACATTCTTCCGTTTGAAGCAGTAAGTATTTTGTTGCTCGCTGCCCTTATCGGGTGCATTGCAATTGCATACAAACGACCGGCACATGAATGATATTTCACTAAATCATTATTTATTCGTCAGCACCGCATTATTTTTCATCGGTGTGTATGGTTTTATTACGCGCAGAAACATGATTTCGATGTTGATTGCTGTTGAATTGATTTTAAATTCTGTCAACATCAACTTTATTGCATTCAATAAGTTTTTGTTTCCTGAGAAATCAGAAGGAATTTTTTTCGCCCTTTTTATCATTACTATTGCTGCGGCTGAGGCGGCTGTGGCAATTGCAATCATCATCAGCGTGTACCGCAGATTCAAATCAATTGATGCAGATACAATTGATACGATGAAATTTTAAAACGCAAAATTCAACCATTCCGGCTTCCACAACCCCATCTTTAAGAATATTTAATTCAATATTTGTGCGATAAGAAAAGATTTCTACTTTTGCGTCCCCCAAAATACGGGGTATTGAATCTGTAAAATCCTTTAAATCAGTAAAGAAGTGGAACTGAATAGCTACAAGACCGTGCATGCGAATGCAAAAACGGTGACTAAAAACTGGGTAATCATTGATGCCAAGGACCAAATTCTTGGTCGCCTGTCAACAAGAGTTGCCATTATGTTGCGCGGAAAACACCGCCCGAATTATACCGAGCATGTTGACTGCGGTGACAATGTTATCGTGATCAACTGTGAGAAAGTAAAACTCTCCGGCAAAAAATGGACGATGAAAGAATACGTCCGCTACACAGGGTATCCGGGTGGTCAGCGTCATTCTACTCCCACTTTCTGGTTGAAGAAAAATCCTGCCTTCCTTATTGAACATGCCGTAAGCCGCATGTTGCCTAAAACAAAACTCGGCAAAGAAATTTTCCGCAACCTTCATGTGTATGCAGGCACTGAGCATCCGCATGGCGCACAAAAACCAAAAGAAGTTAAACTCGCTTAATCGAACCCGCAAATGATTCACGCAATCGGCAGAAGAAAAACAAGCATCGCCCGCATCTACATGGAGCCGGGCAAGGGCACTATCACCATTAACAAAAGGGACTACAAAGAATATTTTCCTACAGGTCCTCTTCAATACATTATTAACCACGCACAGGAAACTGTAAACGTGAAAGATGTTTACGACATCAACGTAAATGTTGAAGGCGGTGGATTCACCGGACAAGCAGAAGCGATTCGTTTGGCAATTGCCCGTGCGTTGGTGATGGTTGATGAAAATAATAAACCTGCTTTGAGAGCGAAGGGTCTAATGACCCGCGATCCAAGAATGGTTGAGCGTAAAAAGCCGGGACAAAAGAAAGCCCGCAAACGCTTCCAGTTCAGCAAACGATAAACGAAATATCAAACCTCAAACTCAAAATAACAAACCGTTAATGTCAAGAGTATCTTACGATCAGCTTCTCGATGCAGGTGCACACTTCGGTCACCTCAAAAGCAAATGGAATCCGAAAATGGCTCCGTATATTTTTATGGAAAGCCGCGGCATCCACATCATTGATCTGAACAAAACTGTGGTGAAGCTTGATGAAGCTGCTGTAGGACTGAAGCAGATTGCGAAGTCAGGAAGAAAAATTCTTTTTGTTGCAACCAAGAAACAGGCGAAAGATATTGTTTCCAGCGCTGCACAAAAAGTAGGAATGCCTTACATCACGGAGCGCTGGCCCGGTGGAATGCTCACTAACTTTGCTACCGTGCGTAAGAGCGTAAAGAAGATGACAGGGTTTGAGAAGATGGCTACTGACGGAACTTTCCAGAACATCTCGAAGAAAGAACGTTTGCAAATTACGCGTCAGAAAGCGAAGATGGAACACTTCCTCGGAAGCATTACCGATCTTACCCGTCTGCCTGCTGCTCTTTTCATTGTTGACATTATGAAAGAACACATTGCAGTTGCTGAAGCTCAAAAGCTGAACATACCTACGTTTGCAATTACGGATACAAATACAGATCCATCGCAAGTTGATTTTGCAATTCCTGCAAATGATGATGCAACAAAATCCATCGGACTTATTGTTGATGTAATGGTTGCTGCTATTGAAGAAGGACTTGGCGAGCGCAAGATGGATAAGGATGCTGAAGCAAAAGCAACCGAAGATGAGGCAATGGTCGAAGCAAAACCAAAAGAGACGGTAGTGGATGAAGAAACGGTAGCTGCTGTGGCAGGCGTTGCTCCTGATGCAACTGCAACTGCGGCAGGAAAGCGTCCGCGTAAAAAGAAAATGACTGAATAATATAATAAAGTACAAAGTAGAAAGTACCAAGTACTGAGAAGGTTCAGGACTTGGTACTTTTTACTTAATAGACAATACTAAATACTTAAAAAAAAATGACTACAATGACAATAAGTGCTGCTGATGTAAACAAACTTCGCCAGCAAACAGGTTCTGGAATGATGGATTGCAAGAAGGCGCTGATGGAAGCCAATGGCGACTTCGAAGCGGCTATTGATATTCTTCGCAAAAAAGGACAGAAGATTGCTGCGAACCGCCAGGATCGCGAAGCAAAAGAAGGATACGTTTATGGAAAAACAACTGATGGCGGAAAACGCGGTGCGGTAGTAAGCGTTTGCTGCGAAACAGATTTCGTGGCGAAGAATGCTGACTTCGAAAAGTATGGCGAATCAATTCTTGATCTTGCCATTGCAAACAATCCCGCTTCTATTGATGACTTAAAAAATCTCAACCTCGGCACTATTACTGTTGCCCAAACACTGATTGACCAGATGGGAAAAATTGGTGAGAAGATTGATGTGGTAGATTATCAAACTGCATCTGCAGAAAAAGTGATTGTGTACAATCACCCCGGAAATAAACTGACTGCTATGGTTGCTTTCAACATGGCTACTCCGACTATTGATGAAGTGGGTAAAGATGTGGCGATGCAGATTGCTGCCATGGCTCCTGTTGCAATAGACAAGGACGATGTGGATGCAAAAATGATTGAGCGCGAAATTGAAATCGGAAAAGACCAGGCGCGCCAGGAAGGCAAGCCGGAAAACATGATTGAGAAAATTGCTATGGGCAAACTCAACAAGTTCTATAATGAATATACATTGCTGAACCAGGTTTTCATCAAAGACGAAAAGAAAACCATTCGTCAGTACCTTGAAAGCATAGATAAGAATTTAAAGATTGTAAGCTTTAAGAGAGTGAAGCTGGGGTAACATCAGCG
Source organism: Bacteroidia bacterium (assembly GCA_038230515.1). Lineage (GTDB taxonomy): Bacteria > Bacteroidota > Bacteroidia > AKYH767-A > 2013-40CM-41-45 > JAPLDB01. The sequence goes on from JBBRND010000010.1 coordinate 75,281, forward strand.
AATTACGAATCTCGTAAGAATGTACGAATAGAGAGTCCCGCATTGAGCGGGACTTTTTTTTGTGAGAAGAATTAGTTTGCTTTTGATGAAGCGAAAAAAACCACCTGCTTTTTACACAGATGGTTTTCATCAAACTAAAAAAAGCAGCGCCCCACCACGGACACTGCTTTATTAACCCGTAAAACAAAAAATCTTTTTAACTTCCCTGGGCTGTGCGTTTCACCGGATCGCTGAAGCTCAGCGATAAGTCAGTACCTAAGCCAACGCATACTATTTTATATTCTACAGATCCTTTCAGCCCTTTCAAAAGTCCGGATGCAGAAGTAAACCATGCCCAATTCCATTTGTGCGGATCGTTTTCGGCTATGGCAGATTCGAGATAACAAACCATATACCCTTTTGCATGGGGTATTGTGTTAATGGTGAAATCAATTTCGCCCGGGTTAGTTGTTGAAACAATATTTTTGAACAATGCCTTCGGCAGCGGACCGGCAGGAACATGGGGCTGAGTGAGCGGGTATCCGCTTTTGGTGAGAAGAACCAAATTGCCATTGGCAATAGTGTTTACAATAATGCCGTTACCATGTAGGGCCGTTTCAAGAAGTATGCGGGAGGCAGCCAAATCAGCCGTTTTTGAAGGATAAATGGGCTTGCCCAAAATGGAGGTATAATCACCGGCTTTTGTAATAATTTGAGCTCCGGTAAAAGTTAACCCTGGAAAATCGGCTGCATTTAAGGTTAAACTGTTGCCAATAATAACGGCTACGGGACCGATTTGGTCTTCCTGATAGCGCGAAAAATCGGTAATTGCGTGAATTGGGAATGACATAATTAATGAAATTTAGTTGGTTTTATTGATTTTTGATATGAAAACAAGGTTTTGGGTATTGTTGCCCAACATTGGCTTATTGTTGGAGAACATTACTCCATTGTTGCCCAACAATGCCGTATTGTTGAGGAACATTGCTCCATTGTTGCCCAACATTGGCTCATTGTTGGAGAACATTACTCCATTGTTGCCCAACAATGGCTCATTGTTGGAGAACATTGCTCCATTGTTGCCCAACAATGGCTTATTGTTGAGGAACATTACTCCATTGTTGCCCAACATTGGCTCATTGTTGAGGAACAATACGCTATTGCTTTAAAACAATCCGATTCAAAGAACGAGGGCGCAAATGAAAATAAAAATTTTGAATCTCCAACAGGTTGAGGAAAGTTTTTTTTTGAGGAGTGGGGAGGGGAAGGGAAATTTGGGGTAGGTTTGTGGGGAGATTTGAAATATTGCATACAATTTTAAATGAGGTTCTCTAAAATAACATCTTGCTTTATTATTATAATTCTGATTTCTGTCTCTAACCATGCAGAAGGGCAAGACACGTTAGTTTTCAATTCAATTATTTTTAAAGTCGCTCCCTTAGCTTTCGTTAATTTTTATTCATTGCCGACCGCCCAAGCGGGGTTTGAATTTCGTTTTACTCCAAGGACTGCAATTGATTTTAGTTATGGACAAATAATCGGAAAGGGAAGTTATGGAGAAACAGGACATGGCTTCAAATCAAAATTTGAAGTCAGGAGATACCTGCGTCCCAAACATGAACATAGATTAATTAAAAGCTATGTTGCCATCGAGGGATACTATAATCAGGAAGATTATTCTTCAAGAGGAGAATTTACGATTGAAGATTCAGTAGGTACTATTGATCAGATTTTCTATATAGAAGAATATAGAATCAAGAAAAAAGTTGGAGGGTTAAATCTCAAATACGGATTTACAATTTCAATATTGAAACGCTTTGTTCTGAATGTATATGGGGGAGTAGGGGTGAGAGTTAAAGAAACTATTCATTTCGACAGAAGCCGCCCTAAAGATATTTATTACGACCAAGACCTGGCTCGGTATAATAGGGACAAAGAAGGCAATTACGTTTATCCCAACCTCACAATAGGACTTAAAATCGGATATGTTTTGAAAAAGAAAACTACAACACTGAAAAATAGTTGGGAAAGATTATAGTAAAACACCCCCCCGCAGAAGTTTATCACTTCCGCGGGGGGTGTTTTTGATTCTTGATTTCTAATTTAAAATTTCCTCAATTACTCTCCATCACCTTCAGCAACTCATCCAGCTTAGGAGAAAGAATAATTTCAGTTCTGCGGTTTTTCTTGCGCGCATCGGCAGTGGATGCAGCATCAAGCGGAAAGTATGGACCGCGCCCCGCAGCAGAAATGCGGATGGGGTCAACAGCAGAATTTTTTGTGATAATCTTAACCACAGAAGTAGCGCGCAGCACACTCAAATCCCAGTTATCTTTTGCACCGCTCGGCAGCGCGCCCTGTATCGGCACATCGTCCGTGTGCCCTTCCACCATAATGTTGATGTCCTTTTTATTTTCGAGAACAACGGCAAGTTTCTTCAGCGCATCCTCTCCACGTTTGTCAACAACAGTGCTGCCGCTTGCAAACAGCAACTGCTCCTCCATGCTCACATACACTTTTCCGTTTTTCTGCTCCACGCTCAAGCCGTTGTTTACAAAACCAACCAGCGCATTGTTCACCGCATCCTTCAACGCCTTCACAGCCGAATCCTTTTGATTGAGCACACCTTGTAGCTCTGCAACTTTTGCTTCGCGGTCTGATAAAGTTCCTTTCAGCTCATTCAACTTTGCCTCCCGATCCGCAAGATCGGTCTGCTGCTTTTTCAATTCATCTTCCTTTTTCTGCAAATCAATGCGCGCATCATTCAGTTGCCCAATCAGCTTTTTAGTTTCATCATTGCTGCCCGCTAAAAGTTTCTCATTATTTGAAATAAGCTTGTCGTATGATTTTGTAAGCTGATCATACAAACTCGTAAGCCGCCTGTAATCCTCTCCCCGCTTCAACGAATCTTTCACAAGGTCATTCATGTCGCGCGAAAGTTTTTCCATGTTCGCATTCAACTCCGTCACTTTTGTATTGAGATCCTGATTTTCCGACTGCAGTTTTTTATTTTCATCCTGGCAGGTTTGCTCCTTCTTCTTCAACTCATCAAACTGCCTGGACGGCACACAGGAAGAGATAAACAGAGCAACTGTAAGAAAAACAGGAATAACGATTGACTTTTTCATCATGATATTTTATTTTGAAGATCAAAAGTAACCTCTCAAACCATTAACCAAAGCCAAATGGCATGATGTTTTCAACAAAACAGTAAGAAACATTTATAGAAACAATTCGTTTTAGAATAAGTGTTCTCTCAAAAATATGACAGCGCTCAATAAAAACTGGATCACCGAAAAGTACATTGACTTCGAATACAAGAAGTATGTGCTGCTTGCATACCTTCAACACGTAAGCGAAAATTTTACGGAGAACAAACTCTACCCTTTTCTTTCTGATCTTGTTGAACACTACCGAAACCTCAAATTTTTAAAAGACAGCAAAAAGAATTTGTTTGAAAAATTTCCTGGCCGCATTTCCAAAACCGACTTCGAACAGTTTCAATTGATTTATGAAAAGATAGTTGAAGACGATACCATCATGAAAGAAATTGAAAGTATCATTGACTTCAGCATGCCGCAAATGGAAAACTATCTGCGCGATGGAAAAAAGATATATGATTTCGTGGAAGAGCATGTAAAAATATTTCCCGTAGGCGTAGTTCCCCTCAGCAACGAAAGCGGATACCTCTTTCTTAAAATGCAATCGGATATTGAAACCAAGGTGTACGAATACCAGGTTTCTATTTTTGAAAACCCTGACGAACGTTTCCGCGGCATACACATTCATTATGTAACCAGCTACGAAAAAAATCTCATCAACACTTTTGAAGCAATCAAATCTGATTTGCTTCGCTACAACAAAAAGCTTCCGAACCCCGCCACTTACGTAATCGAAGCCGCCCTCGACATTCCGTTTGATGAAACTTTTCTTCCCATTGCAAAGCGCGTATTGGTAAAGCGCATTTCAGGAGCCGCCTGATGCCGGCAGCAGCAATCAAAGGTTAAACGAATAACTTTTTTTCAAAATTTCTTGTAATTGAAAAATTATTCACACATTTGAGGTCTCAATCAATAAAATGTTTGCCGAGAATAAAGCAGTTGCCGGATTTCATATCCTCATGATCCTCTCTCATGTGGATGGGCACTTTTCCCCAGAGGAAGCCGAAGTTGCCGTAAAATATATTGCAGCTCACTTCCCCAGCGATTTTAATCTTGACCGCGAAACACACTTTTTAAAAACACTTCATCCGCACGATTATTTTTTTCATTTCAAAGTCTGCATGGATAATTTTTACCGCAAATCATCCTCGGCTGAGCGCTCTGAACTCATCAACTTTGCAGTGCAAATAGTAAAGGCAGACAAAAAAATTACTGCGGAAGAAAACATTTACCTCAACGAACTGCTTAATAGTTGGGAGCCCGAACACGCTGGCTAAGCAGAAACCGCGGTTTCTTCCTTCATACTTTCTTCCCTTTCATATTGCGGCTTCTTACTAACTTAGCTGTCTAAATAATCCTATTCAATGAAAAAATATTTTACTAAACTTTTAGTTATTCTTTTCGTGTTTGCAAACGGCTTTGCATTTTCTCAATCACAAAATTTGCTACGCGGAAAATTCCAAAGCAAAAAATCAGAAAGCGTACAACAATACAGCCGCATTAAAATCTGGCTCGATGGAAAACCAGTTTCTGATCTCGCAAAACTTGGACTTGATCTCACAGAAGGAGAATCCCGCAAAGGCATTTGGTACGTTTCTGATTTCAGCAGCAATGAAGTTACAAAAATTCAGAATGCTGGTTTCCGCACCGAAGTTGTAATTGCCGATGTAAAAAAGTTTTATCAGAACAGAATTGAATCTTCAGCGCGAAATGCGCAACCCGCATCCACACAAACTGTAGCGTGCGGAACACCGGCTCCCCACTACCCAACGCCTTCTCATTTTTATTACGGAAGCATGGGCGGTTTTTTTACGTATGCGCAAATGCTCGACATTCTTGACTCAATGGCGCTTCTTTATCCGAATCTTATCACGGTTAAACAACCGATTGATCCGACACAATCCATTGAAGGGCGCGATATTTTTTATGTAAAAATTTCTGACAACCCGAATGTGAGCGAACCGGAACCACAAGTGCTATACACTGCCGTGCATCATGCGCGCGAACCGGAGAGTTTGTCTCAACTCATTTATTACATGTGGTACTTACTTGAAAATTATTCAACCGACCCCGACATTCAGGCATTGGTTGACAACACAGAAATGTATTTTGTTCCATGCGTAAATCCTGACGGATATATTTACAATGAAACAACTGACCCCAATGGCGGTGGTTTATGGCGAAAAAACAGAAGAGACAATCTCGATGGAGAATGGGGCGTTGATCTGAATCGCAACTACGCATTCAACTGGGGATACGATGACACCGGCTCTTCACCTGCTACAATGGATGATACCTATCGTGGCACTGCACCTTTCAGCGAACCTGAAACACAAGCGGTACAAAATTTTGTGAACGCGCATCAATTCAAACTCACGCTTAACTATCACACCTATGGAGATCACAACATCGTTCCGTGGGGATTCATTCCAATTTTTCTTACTCCTGACTCAACACAATTTGATTTTTACGGACATGCAATTACAAAATACAATCAATATCATGTGGGCACACCATACCAAACGGTGGGCTACATCGTGAACGGAAGTTCTGATGATTGGATGTATGGCGAACAAACTTCCAAGCCAAAAATTTTTGCAATGACTCCTGAAGTAGGCGATCAGAACGATGGCTTCTGGCCCGATCCAAGTCGTATTCAATTTCTGAGTGAGTCAAATGTTTTTGCAAACCTCACGCTTGCAAAACTTGCAGGACGTTACGGAACATTGAGTCATAATGTGCCTCGCTATACTTCCCAACTCAATAATGAATTCCATTTTAGTTTTCATCAGCTTGGATTAGATACTTCAGGAACGTTCACCATTTCACTCACCGCAATTACTCCGAATATTATTTCAACAGGAACTCCTGCTTCATTGTCAAACATGAGTGTGCTGCAAACAATTGATGATTCGGTTTCATTCACTCTTGATCCGGGCATTGCACCGGGAGATCAGATTCAATACATTGTTACACTCGATAACGGTTGGTATTCCGAGAGTGATACCATCAATCAGATATACGGCATCCCTGTTGTAGTTCTTAATGATGACGGATCGAACATGGCGAACTGGAACACAACCGGAACATGGAACACAACTACTGAAGATTATGTTTCCGCTCCTTCCTCCATCACAGATTCTCCTTTCAATACATACCAGTCAAACGAGGATAACAGATTGATTCTTGCAAATCCTGTGAGTTTAGTCGGAGCTGTTGATGCTCAACTTACCTTTCATGCAAAATGGAATATAGAAGCGGGATATGATTTTATGCAGATCACTGCTTCATCAGATGGTGGCAATACGTGGTCCCCACTTTGCGGAAAGTACACGGTGATTGGAAGTCCTGCACAAATTCAGGGTGAGCCATTATACGATTCATATCAGAACGAATGGGTAGAAGAGCAAATGAGCTTAAATGATTACCTCGGACAAAATATTTTAATACGCTTTCAATTGGTAAGTGATAATTTTTCTGAGTATGACGGATTTTATTTTGATGATCTCCAAATTGTGCAAGTAAGTGCTACAGGTGTCGGCATCAATCATCCTAGTGCAACAACATTGTTTTTATCCCCTGCTTTTCCCAATCCTTCCACTGATCATGCAGTCGTGAACTATTCAAATGTTGCTTCGGGCTCAACATTGGTTGTGTTCAATACATTCGGCCAAATGGTTTGGAAAAAATCGCTGAACAACTCATTCGGAAAAATATCAATCCCGACAAGTGGATTTTCTTCAGGGATGTATTCTTATTTCATTCAACTTTCTGACGGATCAATTTCAAAAGCACAAAAGTTGATCAGAAACTAAACAAGTTGATTCAAGTTTTAAATAAAAGAGCGGCTATCGGGTCGCTCTTTTATTTTTCAGATGTTTGCTTAAGAGAAGAGCAAGACGTATTTTTGAGAATATCTCTTTCATGAAATTGTTTTCAAAAAAAAATTCTTTAGCTTTAATAATCACACTTGTTGTTTTTTGCATCGCTACTCTGTCATTAACAGAAAGCAAACGTGAAGAACGAATTGTTTTTGCTTTTCATTCTTACCTTGAAAAACATTCAACAGAAATGCTTGCTGTGCTGAATGATTTCAAAAAAAACAGTTCTGTTGAAGGTGATTGGGATTCTTCTAAAATAATAACTCTTCAAAAGAAGTTTTTGGAATTGCGAATAGCATACAAAAAGATAGAACCGTTTTCCTGTTATTATTTTTCTTCTAGCGGTAGAAACTTCAATGGCCCTCTTGTAACTGAAATTGAAGATGAGGACGAAGAACATCCCACCGAAGAGCGTCCGCATGGGCTTCAGCAAATGGAAGCATACTTGTGGACCAAATATCCTCAGAAATTCAAAGAAGAATTGCAAAGTGAAATAGAACTTCTGAATCAAAATCTTTCAGCTCTTAGTGAAGCATCCAAAACTCTACCCACAGATGAAGCAAGATTCATTGAAGCTATTCAATTACAAGTAATCCGGACATTCACTTTGGGAATTACTCAATTCGATACACCCAAATGTAAAAATTCATTGGAAGAAGCACGCACCACAATTCAATCACTTGTTGAAATGATAAGTGCCGCCTATCAGAGTGAAAAAAGAAGCCCTTACGTAGTTGAGGTGTTGAAGAAATTGAACAGAACTCTTTCTTATTTAAACAAAACAACATCAATTGACGCTTTAGATTTTCTTTCCTTGTTCAGAGAATTCTATTTCCCTCTCAGCAAATCGCTGGCTGGACTTCGCAGTAATTTCGTTGAGAAAAATTACTATCCGCCATCAGCATTGAAGTTTGACGCACCATCTCTTTTTGAGACAACGGCATTCAACAGATTTTTTTATAATCCACGCGGCACCGATCCGAAGTTTTCAAATGATGCGGCTGATTTAGGGAAAGCACTTTTCTTTGACCCAGTTCTTTCAGAAAATAATAAACGCGCCTGCGCATCATGTCATCAACCGGAACGCGCATTCACTGACGGAATGAAAACAAGTAGTGGATTTCTTGAAGGAGAAAAATTAAAGCGCAATGCTCCTACAATTATTAACGCTGCGGTTCAGCGGAATTATTTTTATGACATGCGGGCTGATCATCTGGAAGGACAGATTGGGCATGTGCTTGCAAACAAAAAAGAAATGCAGAGTAGTTTTGAATCTGCAATCAAAAAACTGAATACATCCCCTGAATATGTTGAATGGTTCAAGCGGGCATTCCACGGAAAGGAAGATACGGTGATTTCAAAAACTTCAATCGAAAATGCAATCTCAGAATATGAACGCACCTTAGTTTCTCTAAATTCTAAGTTTGACAAAAATGTACGCGGGGAAGAACAATCTTTCACCAAGGAAGAAAAAATTGGCTTTAATGTTTTCATGAATAAGGGTCGCTGTGCAACCTGCCACTATCTTCCGCTCTTTAATAATGTAGTTCCACCTGAATATACCCGCAGCGAGTTTGAAATAATCGGAACACCTGAAAGCAGCGACACGCTTCATCCAAAACTGGATCCCGATTCGGGCAGAGGAGGATTGTACAGAACAAAAATTTTCACCAGCGCTTTTAAAACCCCAACACTTCGTAATATTTCTCTTACCGCACCTTACATGCACAACGGTGCGTTTCAAACATTAGAACAGGTTATTGATTTTTATAATAAGGGTGGGGGGGCAGGTATCGGACTCGATATTCCGAATCAAACATTGATTACTGATTCATTGCATTTATCAGAGAAAGAAAAGAAGTCACTGATTGCTTTTCTAAATACTTTGACTGATACAATGAATCTTAGTTCAAAGCCAAGGCTCCTGCCTCTGTTTTCGGATCGAACTCTCAACAAAAGAAAGATTGGAGGAGAATATTAAATCCGGAAAACTTAAATTAAATTTCTGAAAACTTTTTGAACGCAGACGATTATTCCGTTCTCAAAAATTACTTTTGGCGTTAATGATGCAAACCAACAATCTTAGTCCTACTATAGCCATTATCGGTGGTGGTTTTTGCGGAAACATGTTGGCTGTTCATCTGATGAACAATGCCAAGTCGCCTTTGAATATTGTCTTGATTAATTCGGGTTACCCCCTAAGCAAAGGAGTTGCTTATTCATCCTATTCGCACAAGCACTTGCTCAATGTTCCTGCAAAAAGCATGAGCGCATTTCCTGATAAGCCCTCGCATTTTATTGACTGGATAAAGAATCATGAGAATTACAGGGTGATTGATCAAACGGCTCTTCCGAACACGTTTCTTCCACGAATCATCTACGGACATTATCTAAAAGATATTTTCGATACTGCAATCCGCAAAAAGTCGGAACATGTTTCCATCAGCTTTGTACATGATGAAGCGATTGATCTTGAACTGAAAGACGGAAGGGCTCATATTTATTTTTCAGTTTCACCAGAAGTGGTTGCCGACAAAGTAATTCTCGCAATCGGAAATCAAACGCCTGCAAAACCTCGTCTCGATGACGAAACATTTTACAACAGCAGAAATTATTACGGTAATCCGTGGGTGCACGAAGCGGTTAATAATCTTGACCCTGAAAAAGAAGTTTTTATTCTCGGAAACGGATTGACAATGGTGGATGTGGTGTTGGCGTTGAAAGAAAAAAAGCATCAGGGAAAAATTTATTCTTTGTCTCCTCAAGGTTTTCAGATTTTGCCGCATCGTTTTCCTCAGGCATACTCAGGATTGATGGAAGAATTAAATCCGCCTTACGATCTTGAGAAAGTAGTTTCTCTTTTTCTGAAGCATGTAAAAACGCTTCGCAAAGAAGGCTTAGGAGGGGAAGCGGTGGTAGATTCTCTCAGACCTCTTACTCAAAATATATGGCAATCGTGGAAACCTGAAGACAAAAAAAGGTTTCTTCACCACTTGCGACACCTTTGGGGAGTAGCGCGTCATCGCCTTCCAATGGACATGCATAAAATAATCCAGCAGTTTATTCTTGATAACAAACTTGAAATTATTGCCGGACGTTTACAGAGTATTGTTGAAAACGAAAATGGGATTCGCGTGAGTTTCAAAAGGAGAAGAGATCAGAAAGTTTATGAGCTGAATGTGAGCCGGGTGATTAATTGCACGGGACCGCTTTCCGACATAAACAAGATTGACCATCCGCTGGTTCAAAATCTTATTTCAAGAAAACTTATTCAGGCAGACAATATAAAACTTGGCATTGATGCAAAAGCGAATGGTAACATAATCAATGGCGATGGTACTTTGTCCCCACATCTCTACACGATCGGTTCTCCGCTTCGCGGAGTATTGTGGGAAAGTACGGCAGTACCAGAACTGCGTGTGCAAGCGCTAAACCTTGCGGAGAAATTTTTAAACGAATCACAAAAATGATTCTCATTGCAGACAGCGGAAGCACCAAGGCAGATTGGGTTTTGATTGATCACAAAAAAATTCAATCGAAATTTCAAACAGATGGATTAAATCCTGTTCATCTTTCTGAAGAAGTGATCTTTCAAAAACTTTCTTCAGAGAAAAATATTTCTTCGAATGCTGAAAACATTTCAGAAGTTCATTTCTTCGGAGCCGGTTGTGGAAATGCCGATGGGATGGGAAGAATGGAAATGGTTTTGAAAAAAATTCTCTCAGCAGCAAAAGTTACTGTTGAAAATGACCTGATGGCTGCTGCCCTTGCCACCTGCGGAAATGAAAAAGGAATTGTTTCTATTCTCGGCACTGGAAGTAATTGCTGTTATTACGATGGATCTTCTATTCACGTTAAAAACTTCGGGCTCGGATACATTCTTGGCGATGAAGGAAGTGGTACATGGTTCGGAAAAAAAATTTTTCGTGCATTTCTTTATGGCCAGTTGCCTGAAAAAATAAATTCGGCTTTTGTTTCTGAATACAATTTAAACCGCGAGCAAATCATTGAATCGGTTTACAGAAAACCGAATGTGAATCTTTTTCTTTCTTCCTTCATGCCTTTCATTGCAAAGCATAAAGAGGAATCATTCATGAAAAAGCTTTTGACGGACGGACTTATCGAATTCTTCGACACAAACATTTCAGGATTCCCTGAATCAAAACATGCGCCCCTTCATTTTGTTGGCTCAATAGCTGCGCTGCTCGAAAAAGAGATCCGCGAAATCGGGAAGGAAAAAAAATTATCCATTAGAAAAATAATAAAGCGCCCGATGGATGGATTGGCAAATTATTTTATTTCAAAATAATTCACACACAAATAAAAAAACCACCAGAGTTCTCTGACGGTTTCTATTTTTTAATAGCTGCTTTCTAATTCACCACCCACGTTTCATTTCCGCTGAGCAGCTTATCAAGATTGCCTTCGCCTTTCTTGGCTTTCATATCTGTGATCTGCTGAGTCATCTTGTCTTCGTAGCAATATCTGTCCTCAACATAAAATACTCCGAATGGACGAGGTAAATGATTTTCGTTTTTCGGATTGTCGAAGAAGCGGGAAAGAATTCCTGCCTTCACACGGTCGCGCTCGTCATGTATCCAGAGATCGTTTGCAGAAGTTCCGTTGCCGATTTCAACAACTCGTGGAGTAAAGCCATCAAGCTTAATTCCTTTATCAGCATTTTCTCCAAAGATGAGCGGCTTGTCGCTTTCCATAAAAATGGTTTCGCTCTTCTTAGAAGATTTTTCGGTGAACACTTCAAAAGCACCGTCATTAAACACGTTGCAGTTCTGATAAATCTCTACGAAGCTTGCGCCCTTGTGATCATTCGCACGTTTCAATATCGCCTGCTGATGTTTCGGATCGCGGTCCATGGTGCGCGCAACAAACGTTGCATCAGCACCCATGCACAATGCAATCGGGTTAAACGGATGATCTACCGACCCGTAAGGAGTACTCTTTGTTACTTTTCCTTCTTCTGAGGTTGGAGAATACTGTCCTTTCGTCAAACCATAAATCTCATTATTAAAAAGAAGAATATTGAGGTCAAAATTTCTGCGAAGGATATGAATCATGTGATTGCCACCGATTGACAAACCATCGCCATCTCCTGTTACTAACCAGATGCTGAGTTCCGGACGAGCAGCTTTCAGTCCGCTTGCCACCGCAGGCGCACGACCGTGAATGCTGTGCATACCATACGTTTCCAAGTAATAAGGAAAGCGAGAAGAACATCCGATACCGCTGATGAACACAATATTTTCACGCGCTACTCCGATTTCCGGAATAATATTTTGCGCCTGCTTTAATATTGAATAGTCACCGCAGCCGGGACACCAGCGCACTTCCTGGTCTGTTACCAATTCTTTGGCGGTGAATTTTTCGGGGGCTTGAGTAGCTTCCATTTATTTATCTGAATTTTTTAATTGCAATTAATTACTTCAACTTCTCTTCAATCGTTTTCAAAATCTCTGCCGCAGTAAACGGCATTCCCTGTATCTTGTTCAATCCTTCAGCAGGAATTAAATACTTGTCACGAATTACTTTTATAAGCTGACCTGTATTCATTTCAGGAATGATTACATGTTCGAAGTTGTAAAGAATCTCTCCGAGATTTTTCGGGAATGGTTTTATGTAACGGAGATGAGCATGAGATACATCGAGACCTTTCAGGCGCGCCTGTTTAACTGCGCTCTTGATCGCTCCGTATGTAGAACCCCATCCGAGGATTAGAAGTTTTCCTTTTTCCGTTCCGTCTTCAATCTTAATGTTCGGAATGTAGTCAGCTATCTTTTCCACTTTCGCATCGCGAAGTCGAACCATGAACTCGTGATTTGCCGGTTCGTAGCTGATGTTACCTGTCTCGTGTTGTTTTTCAATTCCGCCAATGCGGTGCTCTAATCCTTTCGTGCCGGGGATTGCCCATGGACGAGAAAGTTTTTCATCGCGCTTGTATGGAAGAAATTTCTCTCCCGCATTTTTTTCTTTTGCAAAGTTTACTTTGATCTCAGGAAGATCAGCCGACTTTGGAAATGCCCATGGCTCAGCTCCATTTGCAATGTATCCGTCAGATAAAAACAAAACGGGAGTCATAAATTCAATAGCGATGCGGCATGCTTCAAAGACCATGTTGAAGCAATCGCTTGGAGTAGCTGCAGCTACAACAGGAATCGGTGCCTCACCATTTCGTCCGTAAAGCGCCTGCATCAAATCACTTTGTTCAGTCTTGGTGGGAAGTCCTGTTGACGGCCCGCCACGTTGTACGTTAATAATGACAAGCGGAATTTCAAGCATCAATGCCAATCCCATTGCTTCTGCTTTCAACGCTATGCCGGGACCAGATGATGCAGTTGCACCAAGCGCGCCACCGAAACTTGCACCGATGGAAGAACAAATTGCAGCAATCTCATCTTCCGCCTGGAAAGTTTTTACACCAAAGTTTTTATGACGCGAAAGTTCGTGCAGAATATCGGAAGCGGGAGTGATAGGATATGTGCCGTAGAAAAGTTGCAGTCCTGCTTTTTGAGCAGCAGCTATCAAACCAAGTGCCGTTGCCTGATTGCCCATCATGTTACGGTAAGTACCCGGAGTAATTTTTGCAGGGCCGATGGAATAGCGGCTGGTAGCTTCTTCGCGGGTTTCGCCAAGATTGTAACCTGCTTTCAGCACTTTTAAGTTTGCTTCAAGAATGTCCGGCTTCTTTCCGAATTTATCTGTGAGAAATTTTATCGTGTGATCAAGCTGACGGTTGTACATCCAATACAAATAACCCAACACAAACATGTTTTTCGAACGATCAATTTCTTTTACGCCAAGTCCACTGTCGGTTGAAAGTGCTGCACGAGTCATCTTGGTAACGTCCATTTTAATGACGTTGTAGTTTTCAAGCGAGCCATCTTCCAGCGGATTTTTTCCTGCTTCAATATTAGCAAGACGAAGATCCTTTGCATTAAAGCCATCGGTGTTTGCAATGATGGTTCCTCCTTTGCGTAGGAATTCAAGGTTAGCTTTCAATGCGGCTGCATTCATCACCACGAGCACATCGCAATGATCACCGGGAGTGAAAATTTCTACGCTTCCAAAGTGAAGCTGGTAGCCCGATACGCCGGCAAGCGTTCCCTGCGGTGCACGTATCTCTGCCGGAAAATCAGGGAACGTGCTTAGATCGTTGCCGAGCATGGCGGCTGTGTTTGTAAACTGGGTTCCGGTCAATTGCATTCCATCTCCGGAATCGCCCGCAAATTTTATGATCACGCTTTCGAGCGTTTCATTTTTACTACTCATAGTGTTAAGAATGTTTGTTTTTGTTCCTAAGTAAAAGGCGTGCGAAGTTAAGAAAAAAGGAGAGATGGAAGATATGGAAGATATGGAATAGTGGAAAGGTGGAACGAGGGAATGGGAGATGGCCTCCACTATTCCACCTTTCCATCATTCCACTTATTTTAAATCTTTATTACAAAACCAGAATTTACAAAAACTTCTTTCCTTATTTTCGCTGCACTTAAATCAGAAAAAACCTTATGAAAAAAATCTTTTGCCTCGCATTACTTACTGCCGTTGCAACTGCAACATTCTCTCTAAACCCTAGCCGCGAATACAAAGTGAAGCCAGATAAGTACGGCATGACATACAAAGAAGAAAAAATTCCGACCAAGGATGGCGCTTCTCTGAACGCATGGTTTTTTGAGCTTGATAAAAAAACCACCAACTGGATTGTAGTGAGCGGAAGCGGTGACGGAAACATGAGCGATTACATCGAGCTCGTGGGGCAGTTCATGAGCGCGGGATGGAATGTGTGCACGTATGACTACCGCGGATATGGCGCAAGCAGCGATTTTAACATTGATCCTGATACGTACATCTATCCGCAATTCCTGAACGATTTTAATGGTGTGCTCGACTACCTGCGCAAAACGCGCGCGGTTACTAAGTTCGATCTCTATGGGCTGAACATTGGTGCAGGTCTTTCAATCGGTGTGGGTGCAAACAGAACGGAGACCCGAAAAATTATTGCTGATGGTCCATGGATCGGATTGGAGCAGATGAAAAAGAAATACAAAGAGAAAAAAAATAAAGATGTCATCATCCCGTTTGGCTTTGATAAAAATTACGAGCCGGTGTACGCTTTTGACAAAGCCCGCCCGAATCTGAAAGGGCTGCTCGCCATCGTTACTCCGCAGGATGATATGATAAAGCCCGATGACATGAAATTCATCAAGGGCATTACCAGCACTTTTCTTGTTCCCACCTCTCCATCCAACTCAAAAAATTTTGAAACGGATAAGAACGCATACTTCGACCGGATAAAAAAGTTTTTGAATAATTGAAATGAGCCGGTAGTTATTGAACTACCCGTTTTTTTACAGCGCTGCCTTTCTCACTCTCTCAGCCAAAGAGGTTCTCCTTGTTGAACTCGCAAGGTGAGGATTCGATGTAACGAACACTTTTACAAAATAAATTTCGGGGCGGAGGTACGGACTGAAAAATTGGAGGTACAGGCGAATAAATTGAAGATGTTTTTCATGCGCGCGAAGGTACGGGCTGAAAAATTGAAGGTACGGACGAATAAATTGGAGGTGTTTTCCATGTACGCGAAGGTACGGGCTGAAAAATTGAAGGTACGGACGAATAAATTGGAGTGTTTTTGGGGAAATAACAGGTGTTTTTTGAAAAAACATGATTTTGAGAAAAAATCGAGCACGCAATGTTTCCGTAAGTGAGTGAAAGAGCAGAAAAAGGGTAAAAAAGGTGAGTGTTCAGCCCTTTGAAATCAAATACATCTGTTCCATAGTAGGCGCTGCGCTTCCCCCTTTAAGCTCAAGAGTAACAGCCCACACATCGGCTTCAATAACCTGTTTCATCCTCTGCATGCCAGCGGCATCAGCCATATCAAAAACTCCGGCATCAACAGGTTGTCCGCCCACAAGCGCCCATAGTTGATACTGCTTGTCGTTGCCAGGCACTGGCAGATCGGCAACATCAATAAAAGTTTGATGCGTATATTTATTCCACATCACAAGTGCTTTGTAATACTTGGTGCTGTCCGTAGCATTAAGAGTGATGATGGTCATTGCAGGATCACGCATTACGGACATGTCGTGGTTCACCTTGTCGTATTCATATTTTACAAGGTCGAGATTTTGCACCATCACATTTTTTTCGTTCAGCATGGCAATGTTGCGGTCTTCCGCATCGCTCCATTTCTGATAAAAGAAAACACTTGCAAACGTGCTTACGATTAGCGATGCAATGCAGGCAGCAATTAAATATTTGTAAGTAAGCTCATGGGGGCTTACCATCTTCACCACTTTTCCCTTCTTCTCTCCTTTGGTACTTTCAATTTTCTCCATCACCTCCGCACGCACTGCCGGGCGCGGGTTGCGGGCATGATAAGACGAATAAGTATTCAGTGCATCCTGCACCAGCGCCAATTCGTCAGCCACTTCAGGATGTGATAAAGCCATCTTCTCCACCGCTTTCATTTCTTCGGAGGGGAGAGTGCCCATTGCATAAAGTTCAAGCACACCGGACGATATGTATTCTTTTACATCCATTAAATTTTCTTCACGTCATCAAACTGCTGACGCAACTTCAGCACTGCAGCACGCGATCTTGTTTTCACTGTGCCCAGTGGTATATTTAATTTTTCGGCTGCTTCGCTTTGTGTGTAGCCACCGAAAAAGAGCAGATCAATGATCTGTTTATATTCGGGTTCGAGTTTACGAACCATTTCTTTAAGCCCGATCGTTTCGGGGTTGTAGGTGGCCTGGTTAGCGAAATCCACAAAAGATACGGAATCGGAGATGTCACGGTTTTTCTGTTTCTGACTGAATTCCCGCGAGCGCACCTTGTCAATCGCCATATTCCGCGCGATGTTAACCATCCACGTAAATAAACGCCCTTTTGTAGAATCGTATTGCGAAAAGTTATTCCAGATTTTTAAAAAAGTTTCCTGAAGAACATCTTCAGCCATTTCATCATTCTGAATGATGCGGTGAATAACACCATACAAAGCAGGAGAATAATTGTCATACAGAATCTCCATTCCTTCCGTATTGCGCTCGGAAAGCATGGATATTAAAGATTCTTCGGCTATCTGTATTCGTCTTGCCACAAAAAGTGGATGGTGGATTGTGAAAGCAAAGAAACAACATTTCAACCAACGAATAACGAATGGGTACGAATTTACGAATGAGAAATACGAGAACGGAATGATGGAATATTGGAATGATAGAACTACCTTCTTCCATCATTCCAATATTCCATTCTTTCAATGTGGCTTTTTCCTACTTTCACCTCCTGATTTTTTTTCTACAGATGGCAAAGACCTATTTGAAATTTGATACCGAAGAAGAATTTGATTTTCTGCTCATTGGCATTGTGTGTCAGCATAAGGATTACAGGTTGTGTCATGAACTGAATGAAAAATTAGAATTGAAATTAGTGCGCGAAAAAGATTACGAAGTAAGTATTGCCAAACGAATGAATCCTGCGCTGTTTTCTTTTTTCAAATATGAAAATGAGGAACAGGATTTATTTTATGTTTTTGAAAACAAGGGACAACATTCGCTGCTGATAGCTGAACAAAAGCAGATGGATTATTTTCTGATGATCAAAGAAAGTTTTAAGCGACATACTATTTCTGAACTCGTAAATTCCATCAAGCAGATTCCTGTAGTGCTTGGTGCATACCCGATTGAAGCGCGAACACTGAAGAGTCGCGATTATTTTTTACTGAACACATGATCCCTTACAACAAAACAAAAATTATTGCAACGATAGGCCCTGCATCTTCTTCATCTGAAATTCTGGAAGAAATGATTCGCGCAGGCGTGGATGTTTTCCGTTTGAATTTTTCTCATGGTGCGTATGAAGATCACAAAAAAGTAATTGAGAATATCCGCGAGATCAATAAACGCATTCATCAACATACGGCAATTTTAGTTGACCTTCAGGGCCCAAAGCTGCGCATCGGTATGGTGGAGAAAGATTTTTTGATTTTGGAAACTGCGAAAGAAATTATTCTCACAACGAATGAATGTTTAGGAACGGTTTCGAAACTGTACATCAACTATCATCAGCTTCCCTCTGATGTTGCCATCGGTGATTTTATTCTGATTGATGACGGAAAAATTAAACTACGCGTTACCGAAACCAATTACAAAGATGAAGTGAAAGCGATTGTGGAGAATGGCGGCAACCTTTCTTCGCGCAAAGGAGTGAATCTTCCGAACACAAAGATTTCGTTGCCTTCTCTTACCGAAAAAGATTTATCGGATTTACAGTTTGCATTGAAGATGAATGTAGACTGGATTGGACTTTCGTTCGTGCGTAAAGCAAGTGACATTGTGGAACTGAAAAAGATTATTGCCAAAGAAAATAAGCAGACAAAAGTTGTAGCCAAAATTGAAAAACCGGAAGCGTTAACGGAGATTGATTACATTATTCATGAAACTGACGCGCTGATGGTAGCTCGTGGCGATCTCGGAGTGGAGTTGCCGATGGAAGATGTTCCGCTCATTCAGAAAATGCTTGTGCAGAAATGTATTCGTGCTACCAAGCCCGTGATTATTGCAACACAAATGATGGAGAGCATGATCAACAGCCCGACTCCAACGCGCGCTGAAGTGAATGATGTTGCAAATTCTGTTCTTGATGGTGCAGATGCAGTAATGTTGAGCGGTGAAACATCCGTAGGAAAATTTCCCGTGCGCGTAGTCGAATACATGCGCAATGTAATTACTTCTATCGAAGAAAAAGGATTCCGCTACAACCGCGACCATCAGCCCGATGTAACGAGTGATTCTTATCTGACAGATTCGGTTTGTTACAATGCCTGTGTGATGGCATCGCAAGTTGGAGCTAAAGCAATTGTTGGAATGACGCGCTCGGGCTATACGGCATTTAAAGTTTCTTCTCAACGACCGAAAGCGGATATATTTATTTTCACGGACAGAGTTTCGTTGCTTGCACAATTAAGCTTGGTGTGGGGAGTGCGCGGATTTTATTACGAAAGCACTGCAGGTGCAAACCAAACCATCAATGAATTACAAGAGATGCTGAAGCTGAAAGGTTTTTTTAAAGAAGGAGACATCGTGATCAATCTTGCAAGTATGCCTTTTTATGAAGGAGGAAGAACGAATATGATTAAGTTGAATAAAGTAAAATAATTTGACGATTAGAAGATACAGTCCTAAAAAAGAATTAAATAAAAATAAAATTAAATGCCACTAAACATTTCCTTACTGAAAGAAATTTGTGAAACGGCCGGTGCGCCCGGCTTCGAACAACGCATCCGCAACATTGTGATGCGCGAAGTAAAATCATTAGTGGATGAAGTGAGCGTTGACAACATGGGCAACGTGACCACCATTAAAAAAGGCAGGAAGCCGAAACGTGCAATGGTGGCAGCACATATGGATGAGATCGGATTCATCGTTACGCACATTGACGACAAAGGATTTCTCCGCTTCCATACACTCGGTGGTTTTGATCCGAAGACATTGACTGCGCAGCGCGTAATTGTTCACGGAAAAAAAGATCTGATTGGTGTGATGGGTTCAAAGCCGATACACATCATGACCGATGAGGAAAAAAATAAGTCCGTAAAAATTACTGACTTCTTTATTGACCTCGGTATGCCGAAAAAAGAAGTGGAGAAATACATAACGATCGGCAACCCGATTACGCGACAACGTGAGTTAATTGAAATGGGAGAGTGTGTAAACTGCAAAAGCATTGACAATCGCGTGTCCGTTTTTATTCTCATTGAAACATTACGCAAGCTGAAGAAGACACCGTACGATGTTTATGGAGTTTTCACTGTTCAGGAAGAAGTTGGAATACGCGGGGCGAATGTGGCATCGCACACGATCAATCCCGATTTTGGTTTTGGGCTTGATACTACGATTGCTTTTGATGTACCCGGCTCGCAGGCGCACGAACAATGTACTGTGCTTGGTGGAGGTACTGCCATAAAAATTATGGATGCAAGTACCATCAGCGATTACCGCATGATTGAGTTCATGAAAAAAACTGCGAACAAATACAAGATCAAATGGCAGCCGGAAATTTTGAAAGCTGGCGGCACGGATACTGCAGGCGTGCAGCGAATGGGAAAGAACGGTTCCATTGCAGGAGCAATTTCAATTCCTACGCGGCACATTCATCAGGTGATTGAGATGGCGCACAAAAAAGATATTGAAGGTTCAATAAATCTTCTTGCAAACTGTTTGCAGGATTTGGATAAGCATGACTGGAGTTTTGCCTGAGGAAAAAAAATAACCACAGAGACACAAAAACACAGAGAAGTTATTTTTAGCAGCCAATCAGAAACCACAGAGGCACAAAACCACAGAGAAAAATAAAAAGGACGCTCTTCCGAACGCCCTCTTGAGTCTTGATCCTAATATCTTGCGTCTGTTTTCACTCCGCCAATATCACAATTACATTTTTTAGATTCTCCACTACTCCGCCTTTCACTTCAAATTCTTTTTCGCCTTCGCTGTCCTGCACTTTTACTTTTCCTGCCTGAAGCGAAGAAATAATTGGCGCATGGTTCTTCAACATCTGGAAGCGCCCCAATGTGCCGGGAACGCTTACGGAGGTTACTTCGCCTGAGTAGATTTTTTTATCGGGAGTGATGATGTCAAGTTGCATTGGTTGATTGGGTTAATTAAGTTGATTGGGTAAATTAAGTTGATTGGTAAAACGGTTTTCCTTAATAAACCAATTAACTTAATCAACCATTTAACTACTTGGCTTCAGCGAGGAGTTTCTTTCCTTTCGCTATCGCATCGTCAATGGTACCAACGAGGTTGAATGCTGCTTCAGGATACTCGTCAACCGCTCCGTCCATAATCATGTTGAAGCCCTTGATGGTTTCTTCAATCGGAACAATTACACCTTTCAATCCTGTGAACTGCTCGGCTACGTTGAACGGCTGAGAAAGGAAACGCTGCACACGTCTTGCGCGTGTAACAACTAATTTATCTTCATCACTCAACTCATCCATACCGAGGATGGCGATGATGTCTTGCAATTCTTTGTAACGCTGAAGAATATTTTTTACGCGCTGTGCGGTGTTGTAATGTTCATCGCCCACAACGCTTGGAGAAAGAATGCGTGAAGTAGAATCGAGCGGATCAACGGCAGGATAAATTCCCAACTCGGCAATCTTACGGCTCAATACAGTGGTTGCATCCAGGTGAGCAAACGTTGTTGCAGGTGCCGGATCGGTTAAGTCATCAGCAGGTACATATACTGCCTGCACAGATGTAATGGATCCGCGCTTGGTAGAAGTGATGCGCTCCTGCATCACACCCATTTCTGTAGCAAGTGTTGGCTGGTAACCCACGGCACTCGGCATACGACCGAGCAGCGCTGATACTTCAGAACCCGCCTGTGTGAAACGGAAGATGTTATCAATAAAGAAAAGAATATCGCGACCGCCACTCTTCTCATCGCCATCACGGAAATATTCAGCTACTGCAAGTCCGCTCAACGCAACTCGTGCTCGTGCTCCGGGTGGCTCATTCATCTGTCCGAATACGAGTGTTGCCTGGCTCTTTGCGAGTTCAGCCATATCCACTTTACTGAGATCCCATCCGCCTTTTTCCATGGAGTGTTTGAACGCATCTCCATAACGGATTACTCCGCTCTCAATCATTTCGCGAAGCAAATCGTTTCCTTCACGGGTACGCTCGCCCACGCCTGCAAACACGGATACACCTGCATAACTTTTTGCGATGTTGTTGATGAGTTCCATGATGAGTACGGTTTTGCCTACTCCCGCTCCACCGAACAACCCGATCTTTCCGCCTTTGCTGTACGGCTCGATGAGGTCAATTACTTTAATACCTGTATAAAGAATTTCTGATTCTGTGCTGAGGTCTTCGAAACGCGGAGGGCTGTTGTGAATTGGGCGACCGCCTTCTTTGCTCACTTTGCCAATGCCGTCAATAGCATCGCCTACTACGTTGAAGAGGCGACCTTTAATGGCTTCGCCAACAGGCATCCGGATGGAAGCGCCTGTGCTGCGCACGGTCATGCCGCGGCTCAAGCCATCGGTGCTGTCCATTGCAATGGCGCGCACGGTGTCCTCGCCAATGTGCTGCTGACATTCGAGAATGAGCACACCGCCCGGGCGGTCTATCTCTAATGCTTCAAGAATGTTTGGAAGTTCTGATCCTTCAGCTTCAAAACTGATGTCCACAACGGGACCGATGATCTGGGTTATTTTACCTGTATTAGCCATTGCAACTTTTAAATTTTGAGGTCGCGAAAGTACAGGTTTTTGTGAAATGGCAAAGAGGTTTTTTTATTGTACCGAACCCTTACCTTTGCAAAAGTAAATCACATTTGAACAGATCGAAGAATCAAGGGTATGAACGAACAAAAACGCAAACAAAACGAGCGGGAGTTCGATCATTGGGAAGATGATGCTAATGGCAATAGAAAATATTGGTTCGATGTAAAGGGAAAAGCAGGAGCAATTGCACGATACATTAAAACAGTAAACAAGGAAGAAGTAACCATTTCATTCATTCAGGAAATTTAGAATGCAGATGGAGTATTGATAGAAATCCATGAAAAATATCCCGTAGATAAAGGACATCAAAAAATAATAAGATGATAAGCAAACAAGATGTAGCACAGCAGTTGGTTCGATACCTTAACCATAGCATTACTCTTCCACAATTAGTGGAGTGGAGTGAAACCGCTATTCAGCATGGCGATGTAGAGCAAGGAAGCAGCAAAACAATAATGCAGGCACTCGGACGGCTTGGAGTTGCCGATGTAAAAGAGTTTGGCATTTTGTGGGAAGATTGCGAAACTATTATGCGATCGCTCGGCTACGAAATAAAAGTAAATGCAATTCTTGCCGCATGAACGCTTTAAGTATTATATGCTAAGATCCGCTTCGAAATCCCGAAAATGATTACACCTTCACATTCGAAAACCTTTGCAACATGATGGCAGGAGGAGATTTTGAGGTGCATAAAAAGGCGCTTGCGCAGAAACGCGAAGAACGCATGCACATGCAAGATGATGATTATGATGCTGATGGTGGTGATGAAATTTAAAAGAAAATTTTTGAGGTGATGAAGAAACTATTGCTCACACTTTTTATTTTTTCTGCCCTGCATTCTTTTGCTCAAAACCCTTTGGTGAAGATGTGGGATAAGAGGTATGGGGGGACGAATTATGATGAACTCACCTGCTTTCAGCAAACAAAAGATGGAGGTTACATTTTAGGAGGATCGTCTCTTTCGGATATAAGCGGGAACAAAACCCAAGCACTTCGGGGAAACTATGACTATTGGATTGTAAAGTTAGATTCACTTGGTATCAAACAATGGGACAAGGATTTTGGGGGAACAGATTATGATAATCTCAATTGCTTAATTCAAACTACTGATGGTGGATATCTTCTTGGAGGATATTCTTATTCAGGTGTTAGTGGAGATAAAACACAAGCAACGTGGGGGAACGTTGATTACTGGATTGTAAAAACCGATTCAGTTGGTAATAAAATATGGGATAAGGATTTTGGCGGAACAGAATACGATTGGCTCACTTCAGTTCAGCAAACGAAGGGGGGCGGGTATATACTAGGAGGGTACTCTTGGTCTGGTATCAACGGGGATAAGTCACAACCTGTTTGGGGCGGTTGGTACCCAGACTACTGGATTTTAAAAATTGACTCAATTGGGAACAAAGAATGGGACAAGGATTTCGGTGGAAGCTTGGGGGAATCTCTTTATTCAATTGAACAGACCTCTGATGGTGGATATATTCTGGGTGGACAATCTGTCTCAGGAGTAGGTGGAGATAAAACGCAGCCCAATTGGACCCCGGGCTATATTGATTACTGGATAGTTAAAACAGATTCGATTGGTAACAAACTATGGGATAAAGATTTTGGCGGAACAAGTGACGATCCATTTCGATCACTTCACCAGACCTCAGATGGGGGATTTATACTTGGAGGATGGTCAACATCTGGCATTAGTGGGGACAAGACCCAAGCATCTCAAGGGGGATCGGGGGATGCAGATATTTGGATATTGAAAATCGATTCCCTGGGAAACAAGCAATGGGATAGAGATTTTGGTGGAACCAATACTGAAAATTATTTTGGAAATATTTTCAGAACTTTTGACGGGGGATATTTGCTTTCGGGAAGTTCGGATTCTCAATCAAGCGGAGATAAATCTGAAAATAATTTAGGTGTGAGTCAAGCATGGATTGTAAAGACCGACTCATTTGGAATCAAGCAATGGGATAAAACAGTTCTTACTTTGCCCGATGGAAAAACAACTCCTTATGTTATTCAAACTATGAATGGATGTTATGCTGTTGCAAAAGGTAGCTTTGGTGGGGTTGCAGGAAATAAAACTGAACAAAATTGGGATACAACTTATTCTACAACTGATTTCTGGATTATTAAATTCTGTGACAGTACCTCATTACTTCCATCTTCTGCATTAAGCTCTGCTACTCCGATCTGCCCCGGCACCTGCACTTCTTTTTTAAATCTTTCAACTCTTGCAACCACTTATCAATGGTCCTTCCCCGGAGCCACGCCTGATACAAGCACAGCCACCAACCCTACAAACATTTGCTATGCAAACTCCGGCAGCTACGATGTACAGTTAGTTGCTACAAATGCAAACGGCAGCGATACACTTTTACTTAGTAACTACATTACTGTTTATCCTTCGCCAGCACCACAAGGAATTTCGCAAAGCGGAGATACACTCTTTGCAAATGGGGGAGCAACAACATATCAGTGGTACTTCAACAGCGCAATCGTAAACGGAGCAACAAATTATTTTTATGTAGCACCATCAAGCGGAGATTACAATGTAGTGTGTATAGATGCGAATGAGTGTGAGGTGGAGGCAGCGGTGTTTAATGTTGTGGCTTCCGCGCAGTCCGCAGTCTTCAGTCCACAGTCGGCAGAAATACATCCTAACCCTGTTGAAGATAAGTTGGAAATCACAGGCGCATTTCTAAAAGACAAAAAACAAATAGACATTTCTATTTACAATCTACTTGGCGAAAAGATTTTCTCGGCTGTTGACTGTAGACTGTGGACTGTAGACTGTGGACTTTTCCCTCCCGGCATGTACTACCTCGAAGTAGCAAGCAGCTCAAAAATTTTCCGCACTAAATTTGTGAAGCAGTAATTCCTTCATTCCCTCCAGCAAATCGCCTATTACCTGCAGTGCATCATTTTGAAATTTTTATTTCAGGCGACAGTACTATAAGAAATAAGAAGGTGGTCTATTCGATGCTGACGACTGCTTCCATTAACGTACAACCCTTTTTTATACTTTCGCCACTCCACAATGAATACGCAGAATATTTATATCACCAATTCGCTTTCGCGTCAGAAAGAAAAATTTGAACCCGTCACTCCCGGTCGTTTAGGACTGTATGTGTGCGGACCAACAGTGTACGGCCCTCCGCACCTCGGTCATGCACGCCCGTATATTTTTTTCGATGTTGTTTCTCGTTACTTCACTCACC
Source organism: Bacteroidia bacterium (assembly GCA_038230515.1). Lineage (GTDB taxonomy): Bacteria > Bacteroidota > Bacteroidia > AKYH767-A > 2013-40CM-41-45 > JAPLDB01. The sequence continues at coordinate 100,839 of JBBRND010000010.1, forward strand.
TCGGATATAAGGTGCGTTACGTGCGTAACATTACTGATGTTGGTCATCTCGAAAACGATGCCGATGAAGGAGAAGATAAGATTGCAAAGAAAGCGCGGCTCGAACAATTAGAGCCGATGGAAGTAGTGGAGTTGTATGCAGAAAAATTTCATGAAGCATTTCGCGCGCTCAACATTCAACATGTAAGCATTGAACCACGCGCCTCAGGACACATCATGGAGCAGATTGAAATGATTCAGAAAATAATTGAAAATGGTTTTGCTTATGAAAGTAACGGCTCTGTTTATTTTGATGTGATTAAATACAGCAAGACAAATGACTACGGAAAGCTCAGCGGTCGCATCATTGAAGATTTAATTGCAGGAGCAGGAAATGAACGCAGAGAACTGGAAGGACAGGAAGAAAAAAGAAATGCACCCGATTTTGCGCTCTGGAAAAAAGCAGCACCCGAACATATCATGCGATGGAACTCTCCGTGGAGTGCAGGTTTCCCCGGGTGGCATATTGAATGTTCTGCAATGAGCCGTAAATATCTTGGAGAAACTTTCGACATTCATGGCGGAGGAATGGATTTACTTTTCCCTCATCATGAAAGCGAGATTGCACAATCGAAGGCAGCATGCAGTCATGCACCCGTGAAATACTGGATGCATAACAACATGATCACCATCAACGGACAGAAGATGGGAAAGTCACTTGGTAATTTTATCAATCTTGAAGAATTGTTTTCAGGAAAAAATAAATTGCTTGAGCAGGCATATTCTCCGATGACGATCCGTTTCTTTATTCTGCAAGCGCATTACCGAAGCACGGTTGATTTCAGCAACGAAGGATTGAAAGCAGCAGAAAAAGGATTTTCAAAACTGATGGCTGCAAATGAAACACTGAAGAAGCTATCTCCATCCGCTCAATCAACTTCTGACATTGTAAAATTGCAGAAGGAATGCTACGAGGCAATGAATGATGACTTCAATACAGCAATTGCAATTGCTAATTTGTTTGAAGCGGTACGTATCATTAATTCTGTGAATGCAGGAAATGAAACAATCTCTGCTGCCGATCTTGATCTATTGAAAAAAACATTCAGCAGTTTTGTTTTTGACATTCTCGGATTGAAAGAAGAAAGCGGAGTGAGCAGTGATGACACCGATGGCTTGATGCAATTCATTCTTCGCTTACGGTCAGAAGCAAAAGCAAGAAAAGATTATTCAACCAGCGATGAGATTCGCGAAGAGTTGAGCAAACTCGGCTTTTCAATAAAGGATACAAAGGACGGAGCAACGTGGGATAAGAATTGAGTAGATTAAAGGGACTGACCAATGAACATTCTTTTATTAGGTGGTGGCGGACGTGAACATGCTTTCGCATGGAAATTTTCTCAGAGTAACCTTTGCACGCAACTTTTTATAGCTCCCGGAAATGCGGGTACCTCTTCTTGCGGGATCAATCTGAATTTTTCTGCTACCGACTTCGATGCAATAAAAAAATGTTGTCTCGAAAATAAAATTGAAATGGTTGTAGTCGGTCCTGAAGATCCGTTGGTGAAAGGCATTTACGATTTCTTTCTTGCCGATGATTCGCTGAAAAATATTCCCGTAATCGGACCTTCAAAAGCCGGTGCGCAACTTGAAGGGAGTAAAGATTTTGCAAAAGCATTTATGCAGCGCAATAAAATTCCGACTGCCTCGTATCAAACTTTCACAAAAGAAAATCTTGAAGAAGCATTCCGGTTTCTCGAATCATTAAAACCACCTTACGTTCTTAAAGCTGACGGACTCGCAGCAGGAAAAGGTGTAGTGATTTTAAATTCTCTTGAAGAAGCGAAAAAAGAAATTGCAGAAATGCTGACCCATGAAAAGTTCGGAAGTGCAAGCGCAAAGGTAGTCGTTGAAGAATTTTTATCCGGCATCGAACTTTCAGTTTTTATTCTTACCGATGGCATCTCATATAAATTTCTTCCAGAAGCCAAGGACTACAAACGAATTGGCGAAGGCGATACCGGCTTGAACACGGGCGGCATGGGCGCAGTATCCCCCGTTCCTTTTGCTGATAAAGATTTCTTTTCTAAAGTTGAAGAGCGAATTGTAAAGCCAACAGTTGAAGGGTTGAAGAAAGAAAACATTTCATACAAAGGATTTATTTTTATCGGGCTCATGGTTTGCAATGGTGATCCGTATGTAATTGAATACAACTGCCGCATGGGCGATCCTGAAACAGAAGTTGTACTGCCGAGAATTAAAAATGATCTCGTGGAATTGATGCAAGCTGTTGCTAAAGAAAAATTATCTGAACAAAAAATAGAAGTTGACCAACGAACTGCCGTAACGGTAATGATGGTGAGTGGTGGGTATCCTGAATCTTATGAAAAGGGCAAGGTAATTTCCGGATTGGGAAGTGTGAATGAAAGTATTGTGTTTCATGCCGGCACAACATTGAACAAAGAAAGTGAAACAATTTCCTCAGGAGGAAGAGTTCTTGCTATTACTTCTTTCGGAAAAAATATCTCAGAGGCATCACTTTGTTCTTATCAATCAATTTCAAAAATTTCTTTTGATAGAATGTATTACCGAAAAGACATCGGAAAGGATTTACTCTCTTTTGAAGAGCCCGTCTCTATCCATTGAACGCTTTGCTGTAACCAAGAATTCCGTTTTCTTCCTCAACCAATTTAAACGGCTCATTCTTCACCACAAGAAAACTGTCGAGATCTACATAATCGGCAAGCGAGCATAAATTCAGCCCTGAAGAAATAGCAAGCGTTGTTTCCACCATGCAGCCGATCATCGTTTTCATGCTGTTTGCTTTTGCCTCTTTCAATAAACGAACTGCATTGAGGTAACCGCCGGCTTTCATCAGCTTCACATTGATGCCGTCAAACATTTTTTTCAGTTGCCCAAAATCCGCTTCATCAGTTATTGATTCATCACCAAACAAAACAAAAGGAGAATATTTCTTGAGATAAATTGACTCTTCAATCATTGCCGAAGGCATCGGTTGTTCTATGAACTCTATTCTCATCTTCTTTATTTTCTCCAAAGTACGAATGCAATTCTCAACATTTGTAAACGCTTCGTTGGCATCAACGATTAATTGCTGTTCGCAGAAAGAGGAAAGATAGCTAACCGCATCTGTCATTTCATCTTCGTTCACTTTTATTTTGATAAAACGAAATCGCTTCAGGTTATTCTCTTCATAAAAAGATTTCATCTTGCCAACTTCCATTATCGGAATAGAAAAAGAAATCGGAACAGAACTCACCGGTTCAATTCCCAAAAGTTCCTGAACAGTAATTTTCTTTTGTGCGCACCAGTAATGAATGTAAGCCGATTCAATTCCAAAGCGAAGCGAATGAGAAAAAAACTCTCTCGAGAGAAATTCCTTCAATTGATCCACCGATTGAATCACTTCGGGTTTTGCAGAAAGAAATTTCCTGAACTCATTTTCCACTTGTTCAGGCGATTCGCTGTAACGCACGTTGGGCGCAACTTCTCCCCTGCCTTCACACACGCTATCTCCGACCGACACAATAAAATTTGTTTTACTGTCAGAAGCGTTCCGTGAAATCTTCCACGTGTATTTCAGTTCAAGAATCTTTTTTTCGATTGACCAGTTAAGCATAAATTTATTTTGAATTTACTTCCGCCCTGGCGGATTGGTAGGGGCTTTAAAACAAAACACCCCGGCTCATTGAGTCGGGGTGATTTGCAGACCCGCTTAGCGGGATAAGCGTTAGCTTATTTTTTCTTTTTCTTTGCTGCTTTTTTCTTCGCAGCTTTCTTCTTAGCCATAGTTTTTAGTTTTTAATTATTTAATGATTTAACAGTTCAAACTTATTACAAATAAAAAAGTTACAGCAAATTAAAAATATATTTTGTTCACAATCGTTTGTTCATTTTATTTTCGGAAAAAATCTTCCTCATTTTCGAAATGGTTTTTCAAATTTTGAAACCTTATTATTTTTTTTCACATCGCTCAAGTATGCGCCAATATTGATTTGCAGCGATACCTCATGCAGAAGGTTGTTGTGATTTTGCAATCGCGTTTGCGAATATCCAATCGTGAATGAGCGCTGCAAAATCCAAAAACGAATTGCAGTTATTAACAACACGCCACCATCCATTTCCGAATTCACGAAGCAGAAATTGTATCCCGCACCAAAATAAATTCCGAGCGATGAGTAAAAATCATGTGTTGCAAGATGTCCGAAATTGAATTGAAGATACGCAGGAACTGAAAATGAAAAGTAGTTTGCATCATCATTTTTTGTTTTCGGATGATACGAACCCGATACATGCGATGCGGCTGCAATTGAAAAATCAGAATATTTATTCAACAGATTCAGCGAAGGAGAATAGCAGAGTCCGTAAAGAGGTTCGCTGCGATGATTCATATTCAGCATTGAATAGCTGATTCCTGCAGAAGAAATGTACCTGTCTTTAAAATGAAATTCATCCTCTGTTTTCTGCGCAACAGCAATTCGCAGGTTGCAAAAACATAAAAGAAGAGGAAGCAAAAGGAAATGCGCTCTCATGCTTACTGAAATAATCTTAAACATTTGACGAAGATAAAATGAAATCCGCTTCTGCAATTGAATCATCTCAATAGTTACTTTTGAAACATTCCTTATTATTTGAAAGATGTTCACTGATTTCAAAGAGAATCTCATCAACCTCGAACTGAAGAACCTTCGCATCCTGAATGTGATTGCTGCACTCATTATTACAATTCTCGGATTCGTATTTCAGTTTGCCTATCATGATGACGACATTCTTCTAACAGGACTTGCGGTTTCAATCCTGTTAACTTCAAATTATTTTTTCTCTTTCTACAACCGCTTCTACAAAAATCATTTCCTCAACATCAGTTACATTTCTATTTTTATTTTTCACCTGTGGGCAGTGTATGTGGCTTACATGCGGCAATTCGACATTGCATTTCTTTTGCCGGTAGCGCTTTCCACTTTTGTCTTCTCATTAATTTTCGACAGCTTTTACAAAAGCTTGTTTTTCATTTTTACGATTACAAGCGCAATGCTCGTCATGATGTGGTGGTCGCATCATTGGGAAGTTGACTACACAATTGCCGTCATTACTCTTTATTCAGGTGCATTTGTTTCAAATATTATTCTCGGCAGAAAAAAAGAATACCATCGCGAGATAGACAGGCGCGAAAAGCGATACGCTGCATTGGTGGAAAGCATGAATGACGGGTTGATTTACATTAACTCATCAGAAGAACTTCTGTTTGTAAATGAAGAGTTCTGCAAAATCACTGGTTACTCTAAGGAGGAACTTCTTGCAAAAAAACTTTTTGTGCTCAATACGACTGACGCAGAAAATGAAATCCAAAAAAACTTTTTTGCGCAATTAAATGAAGGACAAAGTGGGCGGTGCGAGTGTACCATCATCACAAAAAATAATGAGCAGGCATGGGTGCAGCTTTCCGGCAGCCCCATTCTTGACGAAGATCAGCAGCAGACAGGAAGCATGATTGTGTTCACCAACATCAGCGATTTGAAAAATACACAAGATCAATTGAAGAAACGCGAGGAGGGTTACCGCACTTTTATTGATCAAAGTGCAGTAGGTATCTGGCGGGCAGAATACAAGCAGCCGATTGATGTAAATTTTTCCGCTGATCAACAGATTGATTTGCTTCTCAACTCAGGTCGGATTTCTGAGTGCAATGATTTTATGGCGCGCATGTATGGCTACACTAAATCTTCTGAGCTAATCGGCAGACGCATCCGCGATTTTTATTACATCGAAAATAATTTTGATGAAGAGAAAACGAAAGAACTTCTTTCTTCATTTATCAAAGACAATTACCGCGTCAGCAATTCAGAGTCAAAAGAAATTGACCGCAGCGGAAATGCACGCTACATGCTCAACAATAATATCGGGATTGTTGAAAATGGTTTTCTTGTCCGCACATGGGGTGTGCAAACGGATATTACCCTGCGTAAAAAAACCGAACATGATCTGATGGAGAGCAATCAGGAACTCGACACTTTCTTTTACAAAGCATCTCACGATCTTAAAGGACCGCTTGCAAGTATTCTCGGCATCGCAAACCTGGCACGGCTTGAAAACAAAGAGCCGTTAATCGAAAATTATTTCAAGATGATTGAAACCAGCGTGAAGCGTCTTGACCGAACGCTGATGGATCTGATCGAGATTGCGCGCACCCGCAAAGGAGTGAGCAAACTTACGCGCATCAACGTAAGGGCATTGGTAGAGGAAATCCTTCACTCACTTTCGCATACAGAAAATTATTCCAAAGTAAATTTTGAAATTCATATTGATTCTGCCATCGAAATTACGGCTGACAAAGTGTTGATGCTTTCCGTTTTTCAAAACCTCATTCATAACGCAATTAATTATTGCAACCGCCAAAGTCCATGGACGCGCATTCATGTGCGCGAAACGGGATCCGGTATCGAACTTGAAGTAACTGATAACGGAAAAGGAATTGCAGACCATGTAAAACATAAAGTATTTGAAATGTTTTATCGCGGGCATCCCGATTCCAGCGGATCAGGGCTTGGTTTATTCATCGTAAAAAATGCGCTCGAAAAAATGAAAGGAAGCGTGCGGTTTGAAAGTGAGCCCGGAAAATTAACCTCGTTCTTTGCCGAAATCCCTGATATGGAAGCCACCCGAATTCCCGAAGCGGAGATTACTAAAACACTATGATGTTAAAAGTTGAACATATCGGCATTGCAGTAAAAAATATTGAGACCGCGAATAAATTATTTGCGGCACTGCTTGGCACTGCCAGTTACAAAACCGAAAATGTAGAATCAGAAAAAGTAACAACCTCCTTTTTTAAAACAGGCAATTCAAAAATTGAATTGCTCGAAGCAAGCGATCCCCAAAGTCCCGTTGCAAAGTTTATTGAAAAGCGCGGAGAAGGAATTCATCACATCGCTTTCGAAGTAGAAGATATTCATGCTTCCATGAAGCAATTGAAAGAAGCGGGATTCACTCTTTTATCCGATGAAGCAAAACGCGGAGCCGACAACAAATTGATTTGTTTTATTCACCCTAAAAGTACCAACGGAGTGCTGGTGGAGCTTTGTCAGGAAATTTGATTGCACATCAGCATTCTTAAAGGCGGTCTTTAAAATACTTCACTCCATCCACTCATTCCATTATTTTTGTTTTCTTCACAAAAGCAAAATGAACCAAAACTCCAAAGAGGTTTTCCACCTCTTCGGGGTTACAAACCTCGTCACATAAATCCCACATGTCCTCTCCCACCGACCTTGAAATAATTGAAGAATATCTAAAGCGAACCGGTGATACCCATGAAAATTTAAATGTAGGTTTTTATCATTTCGGTCTCAGCGATGTTATCGAACATATTAAAAAAGCCAATAAGCTCAATAGAAAAGTTAAATATTACATGGCTAAAAACGACTGGAAATACCGTGACCGCATTTCTGTCAGATATATACCATTTCAAAAAAAATCCCGTACCCCGAAGGATTCAAAACCTTACTAGAAAAATCATGCGCTGGCAGGTGTTGTGCCTTTGCTTGCGCGGCTCACGTGCCATTTCATTTCTTACTCTAATTATTTTTTCTCCTGTCAGGTGTTAACTTAGCTCCCTAACAGGAACTTCCGCGTTGCATCCGAAACCACGATTGAATAATACAAAAAAAGTTTGCAGATGAAAAACTTAATCCAGAAGTTTGCTTCAGCGCGCACAATGCTTTTTGCACAAGCACTGTACTGCGGACAAAATATTTACATTTAATTTCTAAAATCCAATATCAGGATATGCCACGTTATACTACTTTCATAGATCCGATGAATGAAAAAATTATTTTAATGCCTGAATTCAAAAAAGAATATTTGAATGGACTGATGCGCTCCCTTTACACTAAATGGGTGCGACATACATTAACCAATCCTCTTTTCATTTTCGAGAATCCGGAAAATAAATTAGAAAAAATTTATTTTGATTACTTCAGTGAAAAAATCGGCTCATATTATAGTATTACGACTAACTATAAAAATGAACATTGGGAAGTTGTTAATGTAAACGGAAACATTATAGAACTTAAGGAACTCTTGTTTAAAGAATGGAAGTGCATTTATAAAAGAAAATTGAATAGTGGCACCTCTTTGAATGAAGTATATAAGTTGTGAGCCCCACTCCTGCCATTCTAGTTTCTTACTCTCATTATTCTTCAGTCCCACTACAACAAAAAAAGTCCCCTCACCAGCGGTTCTTCCACCAACCCAGTCATGCCAGACACGCCTTTTAAAAATCGGTTCCGCGCTAGCGGAATGCCGCAGGCAAGATTTTTAAACAGCGTGGGCGGCATGACGAAGCCACGCGGCTTGAGCAATATTTTTTCTTCTTCCTAGAATTTGTGGCAAAAAAAATATCCACTCACCGGCAGACTTTCTTCATTCGAAAACTCATAACCCCTTATCCCGCCAAAAGGTTACAATAATCTCCCCTCAAATCTTACACTTCTTCAAACCCACCATAACACACAGCGTTCCGGAAGAAAATCACACCATTCCGGACAAAACCCAAAGCACTCCGGCAGAAAGCCACTGCCATTTCTCTAAATCGCAACGTAATTCCGGCACAAGCCACATCGTTCAGGCATAAAACCACAGCACTCCAGCCAAAAGACAAAGCATCCGGGAAGAAAAGCACACCCATCCGCACAAAAGCCACAGCATTCCGGCCGAAAACAAAAATTGTTCGGCACCCCATCAAAAAAGCCCCTCCTCAAATACTTCGTAACTTTGGCTCGCAAAAACAAGGCAATGGATAAATTTTCTTTTTTGGGAAGTGTAGATGCTAATGAGATAGAGGAGTTGTATAATAAATTTCTTGCCTCTGCCGATTCGGTAGAGCCGAGTTGGCGCGATTTTTTTGAAGGGTTTGAATTTGCGCGCACTTCGTTCGGAGAAAGCAAAGGCACGATTCCGGAACAGTTGCAGAAAGAGTTTCGCGTGCTGAACCTGGTGACCGGCTACCGTACGCGCGGACATTTGTTTACGCACACCAACCCGGTGCGTGAGCGCAGAAAATATTCTCCCACGCTGGAGATTGAAAATTTCGGGTTGAGTGAAAAAGATCTCGACTCGGTCTTCCAGGCGGGTACTGAAATAGGGATTGGTCCTGCGAAGCTGAAGGATATTATTGCGCATCTTGAAGAGACGTATTGCAATTCCGTGGGGGCGGAATATAAATACATACGCACCCCGGAAATTATTGATTGGCTGGAGAAGAAAATGGAGAGCAGCCGCAACTCGCGTTCATTTTCGATTGATGAGAAAAAAAGAATTTTAGAAAAACTGAATGAAGCGGTGGCGTTTGAAAATTTTGTTCAGACAAAATTCGTAGGACAGAAACGGTTTTCTCTTGAAGGTTGTGAAACGCTGATACCTGCGCTGGATGCGATTATTGAAAGCGGTGCAGAACTTGGCATCAAAGAATTTGTGATAGGCATGGCGCACCGCGGGCGGCTGAATGTGCTTGCAAACACGCTGGGCAAAGCGTATGAAGAAATTTTTTCGGAGTTTGAAGGACTGGAATATGAACAGATGACTTTTGCGGGTGACGTAAAATATCATCTTGGTTTCTCCAGTAACGTGGAAACCGTTTCAGGAAAAAAAATTCACCTGAGTGTGGCACCTAACCCTTCGCACCTCGAAGCGGTTGACCCGGTAGTGCAGGGAATTGTGCGCGCGAAGATTGACAACACTCCGAGCGGAAATGAAAACATGATTGCCCCTATCCTGATTCATGGGGATGCTGCCATTGCAGGTCAGGGTGTGGTGTATGAAGTAACGCAGATGTCGCAATTGAAGGGATTCAGAACTGGCGGAACGATTCATCTTGTTATCAATAACCAGATAGGATTCACTACGAATTATGCTGACGGGCGCTCGTCAACGTATTGCACAGATGTGGCAAAGGTGACGCTCTCACCGGTGTTTCATGTAAATGCTGATGATGTGGAGGCGCTTGTGTACACGATTGAATTGGCGATGGAGTTCCGCCAGAAATTTCACCGCGATGTGTTTGTGGATATTCTCGGCTTTCGGAAATACGGACACAATGAAGGTGATGAGCCGCGATTCACTCAACCGCTTTTGTATAAGGCAATTGCTGCGCATCCGAATGCGCGGGAGATTTACACACAGAAATTATTGAGCCAGGGAGAAGTTGAAATGAATCTCGTAAAGGAGATGGAGAAGTCTTTCAAAGATCTTTTGCAGAAAAACCTCGACCTGGCAAAGCAGAAAAAGACATCAGAAATACCTGCTTACCTGGAAGGTTCGTGGAGGGGGTTGCGGCTGGCAATAGAGAAAGATTTTGTTTCATCTCCGGCAACGGGATTTGATAAAACAACTCTTCTTGACATCGGAACAAAAATTTCTTCGCTTCCTGCTGACAAAAAATTTTTCAGCAAGACCATGCGGTTGTTTGACGACCGCAAAGCGATGCTTGCAAATAACAAGCTTGACTGGGCAATGGGAGAATTACTTGCGTATGGAACATTGCTCAATGAAAATTTTCCTATCCGTTTCAGCGGGCAGGATGTGCAGCGTGGAACTTTTTCTCACCGTCATGCAGTAGTAAACCTTGAAGACAGCGAAGAGCAATATATTCCGCTGAATAATATTTCGAAAGAGCAGGCAACATTCCAGATTTACAATTCATTGCTCAGCGAATATGCTGTACTTGGTTTTGAATATGGATATTGTTTATCGTCACCAAACTCGCTCGTGATATGGGAAGCGCAGTTCGGGGATTTTATGAATGGCGCACAGATTATTATTGATCAATACCTGACCAGTGCGGAAGACAAATGGAACCGCATGAACGGATTGGTGATGCTGCTGCCACATGGTTTTGAAGGACAAGGCGCAGAGCACAGCAGTGCGCGGCTTGAACGTTTTCTTTCTGCTTGCGCAGAGCTGAATATACTGGTGGTGAATTGCACAACGCCTGCAAACTTTTTTCATGTGTTGAGAAGACAATTGAAAAGAGAATTCAGAAAGCCGTTGGTAGTGTTTACACCGAAAAGCTTACTCCGTCATCCAAGATGCACGTCAACAGTTGATGATCTGGCAGCAGGAAAATTTATGGAATTGATTGACGATGCAACTGCTGATGCAAATCAAATTACAAGGGTGGCACTTTGCTCAGGAAAAATTTACTACGAGTTGCTGGAACAAAAAGAAAAAGACCAGACGAATCACATAGCACTCGTTCGCCTCGAACAGTTATATCCGTTCCCTGAAAAACAATTTGAGAAACTGATTTCGAAATACAACAAAGCAAAAGAATGGATTTGGGTTCAAGAAGAACCTGAGAACATGGGGGCATGGAGTTATTTGCTGCGCACAGTAAAAAATATTTCACTACAGCTAATTGCAAGAGAAGAAAGCGCAAGCCCTGCTACAGGTTCGCATCATGCGCATGAGAGGGAGCAGAGTGCTCTTATTGGGAAAGTGTTTTCAAAAGTTCAATAAGAGAATTACCTCTTCCCCACATTTTTAATCTTTCCTTCTTTCAGATATTTCTCCAGCTCTCGCAGCGCATCAGCAGCAATCCATTTTGAAGAGGCGTCATTTTTCTTTTGCATTTGTTTAGCAACAGCAATTGCTTTTTTGCAGAGCCGTTCGTTGCGCTTTCCTATTTGCCGCAATGCCCAGTTCACCGCTTTGCGGACAAAGTTGCGTTCATCAGAAGATTCACGAAGAATGACAGGAAGAAATTGCTCCATCAATTTGTCTTCTGCCGTTTTATCATTCACGGCAAGCTGCGCCATCATGGTAAAACCCGCACGTTTTTCAAATTCTTTTTCGCGTGTAGTCCATTCAAGTGCCTTTGCATAAGCGAATGGAGTTTTTCTGAAAAGATAGGAGCACGTTCCGTCCACAGTATCCCATGAATCAAAATCGCGAAGCCACTGTTCTGCAAGTTTTATATCGGTTTGTGCAGGATCGGCAACGAGTGCAGCAATATGCCGGGCTTCATGAATTTTTGTTTTCCATAATTGCAGAGCAAGCGAATGATTCATCCCGATTTTTTTCGCAATTGATTTCGATTGTGGAGTGGTGAGTCCGTAGCTGTTTGCAGATGATATTCCAAAATGCTCCTGTGCGGCAAGTGCTTTTGGAGAGGAGAGTTTTTTCATCTCCTTTAAAACTTCTTCGACTGTTTTCATTTTTTATTTTTTCATGCCGAAATTGTTTCGGCATCTGTCAGATAATTTAGGGATGCCGAAACAAGTTCGGCATGACAGCGTGAACGGGATTAACTCAACTGGTCAGCCAGCAAACGCATTTCAATACGAGGAGAAATTTTTTCGTACAACACCCTGTACACGGCTGAAGTAATAGGCATCTTGATATTGTGCTGCTTGTTAATCTCGTGAATGCAACGCGTAGCATAATATCCTTCTGCAATCATGTTCATTTCAAGCTGCGCAAACTTTACGGAGTATCCCTTGCCCACCATCGTTCCGAACATTCTGTTTCTTGAAAAAGAAGAATAGGCGGTCACAAGTAAATCACCGAGGTAAGCAGAGTCGCTAATATCACGCTTGATGGGGTGCACGGCATCCACAAAACGTTTTATTTCCTGAATGGCATTACTGATAAGCACTGCCTGAAAATTATCTCCATATCCAACACCATGACAGATGCCGCTTGCAATGGCAATCACATTTTTCAGCACCGCAGAATATTCGGTTCCGTAAATGTCATCGCTCACCGTAGTTTTAATGTAACGGCAATTCATTTGCTGCGCGAGCAATGCCGCGTTAGAAGATGTCTGGCAGGCAATGGTGAGATAACTCAATCGCTCCATCGCCACTTCTTCAGCATGACAAGGACCGGTGATTACTCCAATGTTTTCAATCGGCACAGAAAATTTCTGCTGCATGTATTCGCCTACGATGAGTAATTCATCAGGCACAATTCCTTTGATAGCTGAGAAAACAATTTTGTTTTTGAAATCTTCCGCAGAAAGTTTTTCAATGCTCGCTTTCAGAAAAGCAGACGGCACAGCGAGAATAATAATATCAGAATCAGCGATTGATTTTTTTAGATCATGATTCACATTCACTTTTCCCAAATTGATTTCAACATCACTCAGGTAATTCGGGTTGTGCTTGTATTTACGGATGAACTCAACCGTTTCCGCTGAGCGCACCCACCAGTTTATCTTCTCAACGTTCGTAGATAAAATTTTTACTATGGCTGTAGCCCAGCTACCTCCTCCGATTACTGCTATCTGTGGTTGGTTGGTCATGCGAGAAATCCTATTAAAGAGTAGTTCGAATTTATGATTTTATTTTACACATTCCCAACAGAAATAACTAAGTTAAAATGCAGGTGCAATATTTCTTATACCCTCTGCAGCTCAATAATAAACTCAGTAAACTCGCCAGATTTGGAATCTACGCGAAGCTCGCCACCGTGCCCTTTTGTAATGATGTCGTAGCTTATAGATAAGCCCAGCCCGGTGCCTTGCCCGGTAGGCTTTGTCGTAAAAAAGGGTTGGAATATTTTGTCCTTTATATCCTGAGGTATTCCTTTGCCGTTGTCGCGGATGGCAATCATTACTTTATTTCCTGAAAGAAATGTGCGCACTTTTACGGTACGTTTGTAGCCTGGCTCGTTCATCTTTTTGCGCTCTTCTATGGCATAAAATGCGTTGTTGAAAATATTGAGAATTACGCGGCTTACATCCTGCGGTATTATTTTCACTTTCGGCAAATTCGGAGCAAGGTCTTTTTCAAATGTGCAGTTAAAGCCGGAGTCCTTTGCCCTCATTCCATGGTAGGCAAGGTCTATAAATTCTTCTAGGAGTTTATTGATGTCGGTAATTTGTTTTTCAGAAACTCCGGTGCGGCTGTGCATCAACATTCCTTTCACGATGCTGTCAGCGCGCTTTCCGTGATGCACTACTTTGGTGAGGTTTTGCTTTACATCGTTCAGGAGTTCTTTCTTTTCTCCCTCATCGGTGGCTACTTCTGCCTCTTCAATCATCTCGATAGATGATTCAGAAAAATTATTCACGAAGTTGAGCGGGTTTTGTATTTCATGTGCTATGCCAGCAGTTAGTTGCCCGAGCGATGCCATCTTTTCAGATTGTATAAGTTGATCTTGTGTGGAGCTTAGGTTGTTCATGGCAGTTGTAAGCTCATTATTTTTTTCAGAAAGTTCCTGAGTACGCTGGGTAACTTTTTCTTCGAGCACCACGGTTTGCTTGCGCAGTACGCGCGTGCGGTATTGGATATAGCCGAAGATGATGAATGCAACGGTGAGTGCGCTGATCGTCATGAACCACCATGTTTTCCAGAAGGGCGGAGTAATGGTAATCTGAATAGCAAGCCCTTCTTCATTCCAGTAGCCATCGTTGTTGCATGCCTTTATATGAAACGTATAGGTGCCGGGATCGAGATTGGTGTAAGCGGTATAATGCCTGGTGCCGATGTAGTGCCAATCCTTATCCAGACCGTCCATCATATATGCGTAGCGATTTTTTTCGGGGAAGAGGTAGTTAAGTGCAGCATATTCGAAAGAAAATGAATTCTGATTGTACGTGAGCAGCAGGGTTTTATTGCTTGAGATGAGCGTATCCATGCGCTGCGGTTTTTCAAAGAGATAAAAGCGCGTGATTACAATGGGCGGGCTGAATGTATTGTCCTTTATATTATCAGGATTATAAACATTTAACCCACCGCTACCTCCGAAATAGAGCCAGCCATCGTTGCCTTTATAGCAGGCATTCTCGTTAAATTTATTCTGCAAGCCGTCTTCCTGCTTATAGGTGCGCGAGGTAAGCACGGCATCGCGCACATCTTTTGTGTGCGTGCTGAATTTGCAGATGCCGTTGTTAGTACTAATCCACAGATTTCCTTTTTCATCTTCAAGAATTCCGTTTACGATGTTGTTGGGCAATCCTGCATTCTCCGTATAAGAGGTAAATATTCCTGTTGATTTGTCGAAGGCATTGAGTCCTCCACCATAGGTGCCGATCCAATAAACTCCTTTTGCATCCTTATGAATGCAATGCACAAAGCTGCTGCTGATGCTTTGCGGAGTAGCAGGATCGTTTTTGTACGTAGTAAATTTTGAAGTGGCAGGATTATAGATACAGACACCTCCGCCATAGGTTGCCATCCACACGCTGCCGTCACTATCTAGCGTTACATTCATGATTACATCGCTGCTTAAAGAAGATGCATCAGCAGGATTATTTCTGAAAGAAGTGAAGGTGCCGGTGCGTGAATCAAATTTATTCAAGCCACCACTTGTGCCGATCCAGAGAATGCTGCCCTTGTCCTTTGCAATGCTGCGAATTGAATTGTCGCTGAGTGATGCGGGATTACCGGGGTTGTTTCTATATACGGTTGCCTTGCCCGATTTCTTTTCAAGAGATACCAATCCATCTTCTGTGCCGATCCACAATAGATGATTATCATCTTCAGTGATGCAGTAAATATTTTTTTCAAGAAGAACGGGTTCGGTAATCTTCGGCAATTTCTCAGGAGCAAAGCGGCCTGTCCTTCGGTCAAAAATTTTCAACCCGTTGGAGCCGAGAATACCGCACCATGCATTTCCCTCATTGTCTTCGTAAATGCTGTAAACATTGTTGTTCGCGCCTTCATCCGATGCTTCGGTAAATTTATAGGTGACGAATTTATTTACCGAACGATTGTAACTGCTCACTCCGTTGGAAGTTGCAAACCATAAGGTGCCCGCATGGTCTTCGAACACATTCCATATTTTATTGCTGCTGATGGAATTCAGGTTTTGTGCATCGTACACATAGTGCTGCATTTTCACGGAGGCGGGATCGAGTGTAGTAAGTCCCCCGCCAACAGTAGCGATCCACATCATTCCGCTCTGATCGGCATCAACGGCAAAAATGCTGTTGCTGCCCAGCAGTTCGTTCGTTGATTCCTTCGTGAAGTGAGAAAATGTTTTCGTTGATGGATCGTATTTATTAAGTCCTTCATTCAACGTGCCGATCCAGATGTTGCCGGATTTGTCTTCGTAGAGGCAATTGACTTCATCTTCGCTGAGCGAGTTTGAATTTCCGTTTTCATGATTCAGCACTTCCAGTTTTTTTGTGTTGATGTCATACACATTTACACCTGCTTTGGCAGTACCGATCCAGAGTTTGCCGCTATTATCAGCATACAGAGCGGACACAAAGTTGCTGCTTAATAAAATTGTCTTGCTTAAAATATCATCGAAGGTGGAAAATTTTCCTGTGGTGGGATCGAAGGAATTCAATCCTTCATTGGTACCAACCCACACGGTGCCTGCATGATCTTCGCAGATGGCGTAGATGAGGTTGTTGCTGATTGAGTTTTTATTTTTTTCATCGTGCAGGTATCGCGTAAAACTTCCGTTGGTGCGGTTGTAAATATTGAGTCCGTTGTCCGTGCCGATAAGAAGATTTTTGCGGCTGTCT
This sequence comes from Bacteroidia bacterium, assembly GCA_038230515.1. Taxonomy (GTDB): domain Bacteria; phylum Bacteroidota; class Bacteroidia; order AKYH767-A; family 2013-40CM-41-45; genus JAPLDB01. The sequence continues at coordinate 117,315 of JBBRND010000010.1, forward strand.
TCAAAAATGCAGCGGATGATGTTGTTGGAAAGCGAAGTGGAATCAGAAGGAGCAGATTTGTAAGTATCAAAAATGTAGCCGTCATATTTATTCAATCCATCCTCTGTACCGAACCACATGAAACCCTGGCTGTCCATAAAGCTGCAATACACGGTGGAGTTACTCAAGCCCTTATCAGTGCCCAACCTTCCAAAGCGGAGCGATGTGGAAAGCGATTGCGCCCGGGCTGCAGAAGCAACCAGAAGAAAAAAGAAAAATAATAATTTAATTCTTCGCAACATAATTTCTCAATAAATAATTCCCGTGCCTTTGCACCTACTGCAGGTTACTGATCCCGCAGTGCGCACCACTTCGCTGATGGTATAAGTAGCAAAATTACGCGGACCCAATCCGTTGCTGATGTCTTTTGTAACGGTTTTATTTTTCCTGATTTCCGCTTGCGACATTTTTCCGTGACCCAGACACAACGGACAAATCTGCCCGGTGTTATCAGTGGTACTCTTTGCAACTATCTTCGGCTCTTTGTGTGCTTCCGAGACAACCGGTTTTTCATTCAGCACGTTTTCACTCACTATTTTTCCCATGTCGTATTTGTATTCGGTCACCAAGCCGTCAACTGTAGTGAATTTGCCATAGCCGTGGTTTTCGTTGAAGCGGTAATCGCCTCTGTACTGATCTCCGTTTGCGTAATAATAAGAGCCGCATCCGTTAAATGCGCCTGCGAAAAAATCTCCTTCGTAAATATCTCCGGAAGCGTAAAAGAAAATTCCGTAGCCGTTCTGCACATCATCTTTGAACTCGCCTTCGTACACACTGCCATCTTTCAACGCAAGTGTGCCTTCGCCATCGAAGTTATCCATGAAAAAATTTCCGGTGTACTTTGTTCCGTCATTGTAAAAGTAAGTGCCGTGTCCGTTCATTTTTCCTTTTGAAAAATTTCCTTCGTAACGATCACCGTTGCGGGATTGCATGGTGCCGTATCCTTCGGGAAAATCATTTTCATACAATCCTTCATAGCGGCTGTTATCGCTGAAAGTGAATCTGCCCATGCCATGTTTTCGGTTGTTCATGTACATGCCTTCGTAATGATTTCCGCTGGGATAATCTACCGTTGCATGCCCTTCCATCTTTCCTCCGAAAAAATTTCCGCGATAAACGGTTCCGTCCTTGTAAGTATAAACACCGGTGCCTTGCATTTTTCCTTTGCTGAAATCTCCCTCGTAAACAGCACCGTTGTGATAATACATTTTGCCTCTGCCTTCAAAAAGTTCGTTCGCAAAAGTTCCTTCGTAGCGATCGCCTGTGCTGAGTTGAAGAATGCCGTTGCCGGTTTTGCAATCTCCCATTAGGCAGCCGATCTTCTCTACGTTTTGCGCGTGCGCAGTAAACCCCGCACATGTAATCAGCAGCACTACGGCTTTGCGACACCACAGTATTATCAATTCAATCATTTTAGAAGATCGGATTTCGGCAACTCACAATAATATTACAAGTAATTGGAATGGCAAAATGGGAATGAAGTTTCAAATCTTTTTTATTCACTACATTAGCTAACTGTTCCAATAAGAAATCATATTCCATGAAGAAATTATTTTTACTTATTCCGGTTTCCGCACTTGTTTTTAGTTCATGCTCCCGGCATCATCAGCGCGAAAATGAAAAAGAAGAAACAAGCAAAAGTGATTGGTTTATCAACCAGCGTATTTTCCCATATTCATCTCCTGATTATGCTGCCTACAAAAATTCTGTGCAGCAGTTGAAAGCGGAGAAGTCAATGATGCGCAGTTCATCGCTGCAGGCATGGCAATATGCAGGGCCTGAAAATCTCGGAGGCAGAGTGGTGGATGTGGAGATGGTTCCGAATGATTTTAACACGATGTACGTGTGTGCTGCTACAGGTGGCATTTTCAAAACCAGTGATGCAGGAAATTCATGGACTCCTATTTTCGACAGCAATCCTTCGCTTTCGATTGGTGATCTCGCCATTGCTCCATCTGATTCTAACATTCTTTACTGCGGAACTGGCGAGGCAAATGCAGGTGGTGGTTCGATTACATACGATGGTGCAGGAATTTTTAAATCAACAGATGCAGGAGCTACGTGGAATTACAGCGGACTTGATATAACTCGCAACACAGGTCGCATTGCAGTTGATCCTAAAAATCCTGACCGAGCATTTGCGGCAACGATGGGAGATGTTTTCGGAAACAATCCTGACCGCGGATTGTATCGCACAACGGATGGAGGACTCAACTGGCAGAATGTTTTGTTCAGCGATGATTCAACGGGTGCAATTGATGTAGTGATTCATCCGCAGAATACGGATACTGTATTCGCCTGCATGTGGACGCGAATTCGCAGACCTGACCGCAGGCAATACGGTGGGCAGGCATCAGGCATTTACAGAAGTTATGACGGTGGAACAACATGGACAAAACTGACGAACGGTATTCCCCCCTACTCCCTCGGAAGAATCGGAATTGACATTTCGCAAACAAGTCCGAATATTCTTTACGCAGTGATGAGCGACTCTACAGGAGGCAATTCAGTTATTATGAAGACCACTGACTTTGGGGACACATGGACAAACGTGACGAATGGATTTACACCGGCAGCGTACAGTTATTGGTATGGAAGAATAAAAATTGATCCTACTAATTCTAATGTGGTGTATGCACTTGATTTTAGTTTGTGGAAAACCGTTGATGGCGGCCAAAGCTGGAATGACATTACAAACTTTCATGTTGATCAGCATGAAATTTTTATTCATCCGCAAAATCCAAACCTGCTTCTGCTTGGTAATGATGGCGGCTTTCATATTTCAAATGATGGCGGTGCATCGTGGACGCTGAATCAAAAACTTCCCATCATGCAGTTTTATACTTGCGAGATTGATGAACAAAATCCTGATGTTATTTACGGTGGTGCGCAGGACAATGGCGTGAATACTACTGCAACCGGTGCTGTGAACGATTGGTATTCCATCTGGGGAGGTGATGGTTTCGGTGTGTTGGTTGATCCTACTAATTCTTCTATGGTGTATGCAGAAAGTCAGTATGCGGGTTTAAATGTTGGCACCTTTGGTGTTGATCCCTCTGACCGCATAAACTGGAATGCTCCTTTTGTTTTTAATCCGCATAATTCAACTACGCTTTATCTCGGTACGGATGCGCTTTACAAATCTACTGACCAGGGTGCGGATTGGTTTCCTCTCAGCGGAGACCTCACGAACGGAAGTTTAGCAGTGGCTTACCCGATCACCTTTGCAACGCTCACTACCATTGCAGTTGCGCCTACTGATACTAACATTATCTACATCGGAACTGATGATGGAAACATACAGATGACAACCGATGAAGGCGCTACATGGAATTTAATTTCTTCATCGCTGCCTGTGCGTTGGGTAACGCATGTGGAAGTTGATCCGCGCGATGCAATGAGTGTTTATGCTACGCTTTCCGGTTATCGCTATCATGAAAACATGAGTCATGTATATCATACTTCTGATGGAGGAAATACATGGACGAACATTGGTTTCAACCTGCCCGATGTGCCCTGCAATGACATTGTGCTTGATACTACTTACTCTACGCTCTATCTCGCTACTGACATTGGGGTTTATTATTCCTACATTGGAAGCAATGCATGGCAACTGCTCGGAAGCGGGTTGCCGCTTGTGCCGGTGTCCGATTTGCGGCTGCATTATCCATCGCATGAATTGCTTGCGGGCACTTATGGGCGATCTATGTACAGGTTCGATCTGAATATTCTTACTGCGGTTGAACAACCACAACCACATTCGGCATTTTCATTTTCCGTAGTGCAGAATCCGGTGCGCGATTTTCTTTCGCTGAAAATTTATTCTGATAAAGCAACTATAGCAACGCTGAGCGTCTATAATGCAACCGGAAAAAATATTTTTGCTGACCGGGAGGTGATGCTGAAAGCGGGGACTGATTTTATTGCAACGGATTTTTCTTCCGCATCAATAGCGGATGGAATTTATTTTGCAAAGCTGAATTGCGGAACCGAAACGCAGGTGAGAAAGATTGTTGTTGAGAAGAACTGATTTCTCCACCGGCAATCTTCTAAACAAAAACCGCCCGCGATGAGGAGACAGCTTTTGAGAATTTAAAAAGACACGTATTTATTTTGAAACGTTCTCCGGCTGCAGTTGTGATTTTGCAGAAGCGATGTTTTCGAATGATGGCGCGCAGATACATGTAGTGGCAACTGCTTTGCCGCTCTGGAAACTGAACGGACCAAATGTTTTGGCAGCGATGCCGGTGCCGGAGATGGTAATAGTTCTCACTCCTGCAAAGAATGATTTTACGGATACAAAACCATTGTCATCAGTATAA
>JBBRND010000011.1:0-121385 GCA_038230515.1 Bacteroidia bacterium
ACCTCGTCCAGAAAGCCATTATTAATAAAATGAATGTAAATTTTTTCATAGCTTATTTTTTTAGAGGAGTTTGCAGTTACGAGAAACAAAAGTAAAATATTTTTAGACTTGAAAAACTTTCAAAGCAAGTTTTCAAAACCCTACGTTAACAGAAAAACTTAAGGTAGTCTGTTTACCCACAGAATAAGGCATGGAGTAAATGTTCAACGCATCTTTTATTCCCTCTACATTACTACTTACGACTGCAAGCGAAGCATACAAATCATTCACAACCTCATATTGAATTTTCAGTGTTGTACTCTGCGATTGCCAATACACACTGCTAATAAAAGGTAAGCCGTGACCGTCAGCATCTTTATGCCCATCATAATCGTACTCTATTCCCTTCTGTGCTTTATTGTATGATAATTCAATTGACAATCTGCTTATTGGTTTGTATCCCAATGCAAAATATCCTTCTTGAGAATTATCTCCGAGGTAATTCCCCATCCCATATCCATTAGATGCAAATGTTGTTGTCAGCACATAGTGCCTGTAAGTAATCGGATTGGTACGAGTGTATTCTGCAGTAAGAAAAATATTTTTGTGAAGAAGATTGCATACCTTCATTCCAACTTTTACACTTACGAAATTCGACTCCTCATTTTTATTGAACGCATTGTGCAAAGAAATTTCATCAATGAACCCCGCCAAATAGAGATGAACATTTTTTATATTACGGGATGATATGTTGAAAAACATTTGTGCGTTCTGTCCAAGTTCATCAGCACCTGTACTCGTTTGTGTATGATCAACCGATTTGTAAAAAAATATCGGAATAAGATAAGCAAGGTTTACATTCTGATCGCTGTACACAATGGAGTTGCCTATCGAAATATCAAACCCTTTACATGGTGTAACTGTTACAAAGTTAGCCGCAAGATATTTCGGACGAAACACTTCTCTGTTTAAAGAACCATTCACGTAGTAAACTTTTGCGCTGTCAATCACATTGCTAACTAACCACCCGTGTATGTAATTAAAATCAAGCCATCGAGCAGGGTTCAAATGCAAATGCAATTGTGCAAATGAAGGCGTTCGTCCTGAAAAAATATTTGATCCGTGTTCGTTATCACCCCAAACGAAGTGATCTTTTATCGCTCCGAAACTTCCCCACTTCCAGGTGTATGTAATTCCTCCGCGCATCTCGCTATAATCACCACCAACACTTACCCCTTTGTATTCAGCCCCCTGAGTCAAATTAAGATAATTAGTGTTGGTTAACTTTATTGATTCATAGTTATCACGTAAGCTAGCATATACACCAAAGTTTTTTCCAATGTAGCCGTATGCTTCTGCCCCATTCCAACGATGATAAAAACTTCCTGAATCATTGACAAAATAACTTATGCCAAGTATCGGATTAAGTGTAAACGAAAATAACGAATCGCGGAAATAAAACAGATCGTACCTGCGATTAAATTTTTTATCCGTTAACAATTCTTTGTTGTAATCCTTCAGATAAAAATCGAGTTCTCCCTTTTGGCGTTTATTGAGTTGATCTTTTTTTACAGCTGCCTCATTCAATTTCTCTGCAATAAAAATACGGGCGAATGGTTTTACCGCGGAATTTATTGTGACGATTTTTGCATTCGCAAGTTCATCCAAAAAATCATATACATCTATATGCGAAATGTGGAGATAAACTTCCTGTGCTGAAATGCGAGAAGCATTCCCCGCTAATAAAAGGATGAAGGTAATCCGAAAGTAAACTGATCTCATGCGGCCGAAATTAAAGTTCAACTGCAATAATACATTTTATCGGTGACCTGAAAAAGAAAACGTAGAAGAAAAATTACGCGCTGCGAATCTTGTTGGTGAGAATATTGTAAACCGCCTTGTAAAAAAACTTAATATCAGTTGTGTATGGATGTTTTTTCTTCTCTAACAGATACACTGTTTCGGCTTCGATAAATCCACTCACGCTTTGTTTCAAAAGAGAAACGTAAGCAGGTACGCAACCCGGCTTTTGTTTCAACCGAAGCTCTTTTATGTCTTCAGGAAACTCATTAAGGAAACGATTACTGATAGGCCGAATGCCTACTACTTTCATTTCGCCTTTTGCAACATTAATAAGTTGGGGAAGTTCATCTAACCAATATTTGCGTAAAAACTTTCCCCAAGTAGTTATTCTGAAATCATCAGCCGGCTTACCGATATCCCGGTATCCGCTTGTACGTATTATGTAATCCTGTAAATATTCAGAGTACGGATGCATTGTACGGAACTTATATACTTGAATACCTTTTCCATTTTTACCTACTCTTCTCATTTTAAATAATGGACCGTAGGACGGTTTAAGATCGTAGCTCGGTTCTTTTACTTTTTTTACTACAAAATAAAGCGTATTATTTATTTGTTTGAGTTCAATAATATCAAAGCCACAGCTAACAAGTCGTCCAAGCGCTTCTGCTTTTGACAATACTCTGTTTCTGCCACCAGTGATGAAGAAATAAAATCCCTTCGTGGAATCAAGTTTCGGAAGAATACGTCTTAAAATAAAATCGAACACATAAAAAACAGTTGCGCAAAAAAATGGCAGTTTAGCGTAAATTTTTCTCTTGCGCTGTTCACTTGTTTCTACACAGCCAATAAATAATGAGTCAGTATGTAAATGTGAGTTTACTTCCTCGAAAAATTTATTTATGAAGCGGAAGTCATTTGCCTTCTTAAGATTTACAACGGCACTTAAATCATTTCCTAAATGGCTTACCGTATCAACTGAGCGTGTACGAATAACTACTGTACCTTTGTCTGAAAGATTTACGTAACTGCTTACAAAACGATGCACTTCCTTCTCCATACCGCCAATCTTATGAAGATTGGGTTTAGGATGGCGCTTTTTTCTTGCTGCGCTTTTAGGTAAACGCTGTGCATTAAAAGACGATGCCCTAACAGCGAGAACATCAATAGAACCATTTACAAACTTAGAGTAAAATAATGCCTTGTAGTTTTTTTTCATTCCTTATGTCCCCGTTAACTGTGAGAACGAAAATAAGATCATCCGAAAATAATTCTCAATTCTTTTTGCAAAACTGAGATATTTGTTGGCTAATCAACCAAAAAACAGGGCGGAAAATTTCACTCTCATCACAAACGCACTAGAGTGCCACTTGAACCTTGACTTTGCATCAAGGATTTGTCACTCATCTGCACGTTTCCTTAAGAGTACTATTTCATGTTGAGGGAAAAAACTTCGCAGAAAATCATCCCAAAACTCCCCGTTTTAAGTTAAGTTAACGCGACGAAATTAGAAGAATATTTTCAACCGCCAAAATAATTTATTATTTTCTTCATAATTGCTCTGAATTCGAAATTTTGAATGATGCCTTACAAGTCACCCGCAGTAATTGATTCGAGAATTGCGGAAAAAACAGGCGCTTACTTTCTTTGATAATTTTCAAAAAGATCAACCATAATTTTAGAAAGATCATCGCGATCATCCAACATTCTTCTTCGCTTCTCATTCCATAAATTCTTCAGCTCAGGTTGAGAAAGCAATTCTAATATTTTTGAATAAAGTTTTTCTGGGTTCTTTGCACGAATACCAAATGTAAGCCCGAACTTATGTTCGAGTTCTTCGAGGTAACCGATCTCCCCTACAAAATCATTAAAGCGAATAGATGGTGTCCCTAGCACCGCAGCCTCTGCCGCCATCGTCTGACTATCGCCAACATACATAGTTGCGAAATACAGGGCATGATGAATTTCTAGAGGGGGAATTGCAATTCGATATTTTTCAAACTGCTCTTCTAGTTTTCGTTCACTCGTAATTAAAACTTTTCCGTGAGGAGAAAGAAGTGAAATAATTTTCTCAGCAATCTCAGTCGTTATTCCTAAACGACCTGCATCGTGATGTGCAGTAAGTTTTGCAAAGCGAAGAATGAAAAAAGTTTTTCCCAGATTATATTTTTCTATTACCGATTCATCTGGAATAAAATGATTTGGATGCAAATAAGAAAGTTCGTGATAACTTTTGTGAGTGATTTTCTTATAGCTCCATTTTCCGCAGTCGCAGCAATCGGGAGCGAGTATGTGAGTAGCAAACGGATAGCCCATTTTTGCAAACAACGGAACTGCTGTTGCATCATCTTCATTTACATTGATACTTGGAATGTCCAAAAGTTTTCCTACTTGATTCAATTCTGTTGATGTACCAATCATCAAATCAGGTTTAAATCGTTTTGCGATTTTTATAATTTCCCAATCGCGCTTAATCAATCCAAGTGCAATCTGAAATTTGCTATCTCCTCGATCGCCCCGCATGATATTCGTGTATTCCCAATTGCTATCGATTAACAATTTTTCAAGAATGTCTTTTTTCTTGATTAGCACTTTAACTTCATGTCGATCCTTTTTGAGTTGAGGAATTACATTTTTGAAAAGATGAAAATGGGCAGGATGTCCGAGATAAAATAAATAGCGCATAACTTTTGGCAGGAAGGAATGCGAAAATAGTTTTTTAAAATTGATTCCCGTCTGCAACAATCAATTCAGATAATGCAAGCATCATCCATGCTTCACTCCAGCGCATAAGCGGAATTTTATTTTTGTAAAAAGGCAACAGCCGATAATAAAAACATCCGCGCTTTTCATCCTGCATATTTTCAATCGTAAAATCGGCAATGGTTTTTGCAAAAGAAAAATACTGAGGAAATAATTTTTTCATTCTTGAAAAAGTAATGATCCCTTGCGATTGGTTATGAATCTCAACAGGATATTCTTTCGGAATTCTCCAGAGCGATTTTCCTTCATCAGTAAATTGAGTTTTTCGATAATACTCCAATCCCCTACTAATCGCCTCAAGATATTTTTCATTTTTCGGATCGCAGTGTTTCATCACTTCATAAGTTGAATCAATAACATACCCCTGATGAAAATCTATTTGCTTTTTTTCTTTTCCTGTATCAATGTCAATGTCGTAATTCCAATGTCCGTCATCATGCTGATGAGCTACAACAAAATCAGTGGCTCGAATTGCAAATCCTTTCAGATGTTCATCTCCAGTAATTGAATAAAGTTTAGCAAGCACCTCTGCACCCAACATGCTTGCATTGTAACAACAATCTTTAATCACATCAGTGTATGCAAAACAAATCCCCTCCTTCGTTTCAGTTACCGATAAATCTTTCAGAACATATTTTGAAGCGCTTTTAAGCAAATCAATTGCACGTTCATCTTTTGTTGCCTTGTAGTATTCAAAAATCCCTTTGCACACAAATGAAGTAACCACAATTGAGGGGTGAAATTTTTTCAATGTTTTCTGTGTACTCGCCCAGACAAAATTGTAGCCCCAACAATGTCCGCTATATCCCTTGGTGTAATTGGTTTGCAACCATTCGAAAATTTCTTTCATCCGTTGCAGGTATTCGTCTTTCGCATCTGCTTTATACAGCAAAGAATAACCGTGAAGAAATAATCCCATCGCTTTCGGATTGATTTCTTTTTTAATTCCAAGCAGCGGACGAATGTTTATCGGATTTCTTTTCTGAAGTTGAATGGCAATCACTCTGCTCCACTTCCCGAAAATTCCAAACGGCAAAAATGAATTGAGCGTATCGTAGGGATCGTACCCTCGATATTCTTCGCGCTCGATGTAATTTTTTAATTTGAAAAGAGAGTCAGTGTATTTGCCCATGAGAAAAATTCGCCACTGATAACACCAATGATCACAGATGAATTACTTCACCTCCCCTTGCGATGGATTCAAGAATTTTAAAAGTTGCAAGAGTAGAAGTATATATTTCATCGAAAGAAATTGGGGAACTCCTTCCGTTCTTTACTGCATTCATAAAGTCAGCAACTTCCGCTTTGTGCCCTTTATCCTGTGTGCCTTTATTTTCTTTCGTTGATTTACCGTAAACAGTCAGCGATTTGAAATCGTTTAACACACTTACGACTCCGCCTGAAAACACTTCAAGATATTCTTTCGGAATATATTTATTCCCGTTGCTGAAATAAGAAATGTTGGCAATGCTTCCGTTTGCAAACTGTAAACCGATTGCAACCGTATCTCCAAGATCACGCGGATCATTCATTGACTTAGCAGAAACAGAGGTGATGGCGGCACCTGCGATGTACATACACAAATCAACGAAGTGACATGCTTCACCGATTATTCTTCCTCCGCCCACATTTTTATCGTGCACCCAATGCTCAGGTGGAACAATGCCCGCATTTATACGGTAGTTGATTGCTTTCGGAGTTGCATCGCTCAACATTTTTCTCATCTGTTGAATAAACGGAGCGAATCTTCTGTTAAATCCAACCATCACACTCACTGAAGATTTTGAATAAATATTTTTTATTTCCTCAAGTTCATTTTCAGTCATGCACAATGGTTTCTCCACGAAAACATTTTTTCCTGCTTTCATTGCTTCCATGACATATTCAGCGTGTGTGTTGTGACGCGTTGCAATGAAAACGGTGGAAATGGTTGCGTCAGAAAAAATTTCTGATGCATTGCCTGTGCAGTAACTGAATCCATATTTATCGGCAATGTTGCGTGAGTTGTTTGAACGTGAAGTGGCAACCCCAACAAACTTCGCATGGTCTTTCAATGCAGGAATTAAAAAATTTTGTCCGAAGGAGCCAGCACCGATCAAACCAACATTTTGATTCGATGCAGAAATTTTTTTCTCAGAAACAGAAACCCGTTTTGAAAGTTCTTTCTTCACATCATATTTCAAAAGAATTCCTGAAAACGATTCGCTGCGATCAAGAATCATTTGATATGCATCGGGGGCTTTTTGAAAATCAAAAATGTGCGATGTCAATCCATCTGCATTTACTTTTTTCTCACTGAGTAATTCTACAAACGATTGCATGTTTCGATTCTCCGTCCAACGCACGTACTCATACGGATAATCAATCCCGCCTTCTTCGTATTCTGCATCATAACGACCCGGCCCGTACGAGCAGGACATTCGCAATTCCAATTCTTTGTTGTAATAATTTTTTCGACTGAAACCGGTAGGTACCGCTCCGACAACAACCACTTTTGCTTTTCTTCTTGTAATTGCTCCTGCCAATTCGATCGGGTCATTTGAAGAAGTTCCGGCAGTAATGATGACTGCATCACAACCATATCCATTCGTAAGAGTAGAAATTATTTGCTCAATGTCTTCACGCGAGCGCTCGTAACAATTTGTCAAACCGTTTATAATTGCTGTTGTGACTTGTCTTCCCTCAAGATCAACTCCGATGGATTTAATTCCACCTGCATTTAATATCTGCATCGTAAGTTGACCGACTAACCCTAAACCGATGACCACGCAATTTTCTCCGATGCGAAGATCTGCCTGGCGAACTCCTTGCATTGCAATGGAACCTAGCGTGGTGAAAGATGCATGCTCAAACGAAACATCATCGGGTATTTTCACGCAAAGATTTTTTGGCAACGCAATTACCTCAGCATGATTTGCTGAAGAACCTCCGCAAGCAACACGATCACCAACTTTAAATTCTGTAACATCAGAAGCAACAGCGATCACTTGTCCTGAACAACTGTAACCAAGTGCAGAGGGTGCATCAAGACGGTTCATCACCATTCGATATGTATCCTTAATTCCGAATGTACGTGCTGTATCAATTACTTTTTTCACTTCGTCTTTTCTCGCACGCGCTTTTCCGATCATACTCAGGCGCGCGTCTTTTACTGACTTTCCTTCAGTACCTGCACTAATCAACGAAAAATAATTCCGCACCATCACCATTCCCGCTGACAATGCAGGATACGGCACTTCGAGAATTTTCATCCCTCCACTTTTTAGATTCTGAGTTAGTTGCTCCAAATTGAATTTGCTGTCGGTAAAACTATTTTTTAAAAAAATGTCAACTCATTTTATTTATTGACAAACATTTTATACCATTCCTGATAAGATATGAGCGCATAAATAAGTGCTGAATTATCTACCTTGCCTACTAGGTGGTTTGAGATTGCGTTCTCAATATCCGTTCTCTTAAAATACGAAAACGAAGAAAAAAAGTTCATATCGAGTAACTGGCTCACGTTTGATTGCTTACTGAAGATGCTTCTCAACGGCATGCCGAATCCGGCTTTGCGTCTATGAAGCACATAATCAGGGAGTCGCTTAGTAAATGCATCTTTGAGAATATGTTTTGTTTTTGCCGGTGACGGGAGTTTGAATTTTCGGGGCAAGCTATATGCAAATTCAATTACTTCCTTATCGAGAAACGGAACACGGCTTTCCACAGAGTTTGCCATACTCATTCTATCAATGTAATGAAGATTTTTCACAAGAAAATTATCAAACTCAAACTTAGTAATATTGTCGAAAACATCAGCATCATTTTCAAAGTAACTTTCAAAAAGAATTTGTAATGCATCACCATTGCTGGTACACATGTTCACTGCATCTTCTACATTACCTATAATGTTAAAAAAACCGTACCGCTTTCTTCCGTGATGATAGTAACTTCCGAGTTTATACAAATATCTTCTGTATGCCTTAAACGAACCTTTGCCTTGTTTGAGTGAAGCAAAAAATTTATTCAACCCAGCAGATATTGGTCTTGGAAAATAATCCATCATCTCGGAGATAAGTGATATTTGATGTCCAGGATATCCGAACAATAATTCATCTGCACCCATTCCAGACAACATCACGCGCGATTTTTTTCCCGCCTGCCGTGTAATCAGGTAGGATGGAATTTGTGAGCCATCTGCAATTAAATCATCGGAGTAGTGAATCGTCTTCCGAATTATTTCCGTAGTAGTTTCATTGCTGCCAATATCAACAGGAGAAAGATTGAGGTTCCATGCCTGCGCTAATTTGTTTGCGTAAAAAAAATCAGATGTCGTTCCTTCTTTTTTTAGATCATCTTCGTTCTTACGAGCGGAATAATGAATAATTTCTTTGTTATCTTTTATGAAGTAAGCAATAATGGAAGAGTCAACGCCCCCTGAAAAAAAAGTTCCTATAGGAACATCAGCCATCAACTGCATATTTACCGATTGATCAAGTTTCTCGAAAAGAAATTCCTTGGCTTCATTATAGGAGATTCCTTCAAACTGTTTATCTTTTTTTAATTTCCAGAATTCATTAATAGAAAAAAAATTTTCGTCAAGATGATATTCCAGATAGTGTCCGGGAGGAATTCTTTTTATTCCAGAAAATAATGTTTCATTTCCAGGAACATATTTGAATACAAAATAGTTTTGTAATTGATCTTGATTTAAACCAGGAATAACTCCTGCTGCAAGAATTGATTTTATTTCTGACGCAAATACAAAAGATGAAGAATCAGAATAATAATAAAGCGGTTTAATGCCAACATGATCTCTGATTAGAAAAAACTTTCGCGCGGGTTTGTTGTAAATTGCAATTGCATAGTCGCCTCTAAGGAGTTTCACAAATTCAATTCCGAGCTTCTCATAGAGGTACAAAAGCACTTCTGTATCCGTTGAAGAACGAAATTTGCATTCCTTCAAGTACTGCTGTTTCAGCTTTTGAAAGTTGTAAATCTCACCATTAAAGATAATAGTAATCAGTCCATCCAATGTTTGCATTGGCTGACTGCCGCTTTCTGAAAGATCAATGATGCTTAATCTCTGATGTCCGAAAAATAATTTCCTTCCACCAATTACTTCTTCAAAATATCCGCTGCTGTCAGGTCCGCGATGAAGAATGGCTTTCATCATCGCATGACCATTCGTTTCTTTTTCTGAAAAATATCCGGCTATCCCACACATAATCTATTCGCTGATGACTTTATTAAACACATCCACGAAGCGACCGATCATTTTGCTTTCAGTGAAGTTCTCTTCATAAATGATGCGGCTCTTTTTTGCCATTCGTGAACGTAAATTGTCATCATCCAAAAGTTGTTTCAACCGTTCTGCAATCTCTACAGGTGCTTGATCGTTCACGATAAATCCGTTGTCGCCATGATGAACTGATTCAACAATAGCTCCTTTATCTGTTGCGATAATAGGAAGTCCTGCTGCCATTGCTTCCACAATTACCCATGGATGCCCTTCAGGATCACGCGGTGTAAAGATGAAAACATCTGAGTTAGCAAAGAAGAAAAGTTTTCCTTCCCCAGATTTTGGTTCATGAAATTTTACCGGCAACCGATTTGCCTCGACAAATGAAAGGCACTTTTTTTTTGTGTCCTCTTCTAGCCAATCACCAACCACATCAAGTTGAAATTTTGTGTTTCCTGATTCATCTAAAATTTTTATTGCTTGGAGAACATCTTCAATTCCTTTTGCGCGAAAAAGGTTAGCAAAATAAAGAATACGAATTTTAATGTCAGTTCGAGAAGGATACATGTAATCTCCTCCGTTAGGTACAACAAATATTTTTTCTTTAGGCAAATAATTTTCGAAAAGATGTCGGAGATTATTTCCCAGTACAATCACTCCATCTGAAAGCTTAAGCATTTTTGAAGCATACCATCGTGTCAATGAAGATGAATTTCTTAGCCAATTAAGAAGATTACTTCCTCGTAAATGGAGCACCACTTTTTTATTGAAAAACTTTGCAATGAGAATAAAAAAAGAATCTTTGATGAAAGGAATTGTGTCCTGGCTAAAGGGAATAAGCACAAGTGATGGTCTCTCCTTGCGAATAAGCTTTATCATATTTAAGTAAATTGAGTAATTTCTAAAAACTTTTTTAAAACTCCATTTACCAATTGTACTCAGCGATTTATTAACCTTCGTATTAAGATGAATAAGTTCAAAATAATTTTTGAGTGAAGAATTCAGAATAATCTTCGTTGCAATTGCCGGCCCCATGTAAGGAGGGGGAAGTTTTCCGAGGATTAAAATTTTTTTCATCAACTATTGGCAGCCAGTTTCAAACAAAATCAGTTCCCTCAAGATCAATCTCAATAATTTAGGTAGAAAAAAAAGAAGCTAATTTTTTCACGGATTTTCATAAAATGCAACAAATATTACAAGTAAAATTTCCTAATCACTTCAGCTACATAATCCATCTGTTCTTTACTCATTTCAGGAAACATGGGTAGCGAAAGAATTTTCTTCTGATTGGTAGAAGTAACAGGAAAATTTTTTTCAGATTGGTTGAGATATTTATATGCAGGTAGCAGAGGCAAAGGAGTAGGATAATGAACAGCCGTTTCAATTCCGTTCTCTTTTAGAAACCCTTGCAACTCATCCCTAAGGTTTGCTTTGATTACAAACAAGTGAAAAATGTGGGAAGAGTTTCTTCTGATTTTTGGGGTTTCAATTTCGTTAATCCCTGCCAATATTTCTATAAGATAATTTGCATTTTGAAACCGCTGTTGGTTCCATTTTTTTATGTGCGGAAGTTTAACAGACAGAATCGCAGCGTGCATTCCATCTAATCTGCTGTTGATGCCTTCCATTTCATGCTGATGTTTTACGAGCGCACCATGGTTGGAATACATTCTCACTTTGAGCGCAAGTTCATCATCGTTTGTAATTACAGCTCCGGCATCTCCGTAAGCACCAAGGTTTTTTCCGGGATAAAAACTAAATGTGGAGACCAATCCGAATCTTCCGATGGTTTGCCCGTTTATTTGTGCAAAGTGCGCTTGAGAACAATCTTCAATCAAAATCAATTTATGTTTTTCACAAATTTCTTTTATTTTATCAACTTCAGCCGGCTGACCGTATAGGTGAACAGGAATAATTGCTTTTGTTCGCGGAGTAATTTTTTCTTCGATCTTCGATACATCAATGCTGAAATAATCTGGCTCAGTATCAACAAACACTACCCGTGCACCGGCTTGTGTGATAGTTTCTGATGTAGAAATCCAACTGTTGGCAACCGTAATTACTTCATCACCTTCACCAATTCCAAGCATTTTTAACACAATGTAAATTGCATCAGTACCATTTGCAACCCCTATGCAATGCTTTACGCCATAAGCTTGAGCAAATTCTTTTTCAAAAGTTGATACATATTTCCCCTTGATGAATTCGCTTTCTTCAATCACAGAAAAAATTGCGTTATCAATATCATTCTTGAGCGAATAATATTGCGCACGCAAGTCCACAAACGGTACGTGCATTTTAAGTTTTGTCTCAATCATTTTTTATAGCTCTTATTCTCCTTGCTGGATTTCCTGCATAAACTCCCTGCTCAATTATATCTTTTGTAACAACACTTCCTGCTCCAATAACTACATTGTCGCAAATCAAAACAGGGAGAATAGTCGCATTTGTTCCAATGGAAACATGATTCCCGATTTTTGTACTCTTCCACAATTCTTTTTTCCCTCCAGCAGGCCTTCCTTCAGCAAACAAGTCGTTGATAAACATTGCACCGTGTGAGATAAAACAATGATCGCCAATTGCAACTAGCTCACAGATGAAAGCATGGCTTTGAATTTTTGTTTTACTTCCAATAACAACTCCATTTTGAATCTCCACAAATGGTCCAATAAAACAATCATCGCCAATTGTACATTCATAAATATTTGCAGGTTCAATAACAAGCACATTTTTTCCAAACGTTACATTTCTGATAGAAACATTTTTTATGACCGGATTATTGATTGGCATACAAAAGAAATGATTACTTACAATACGGAGATTTTGGGGAAAAGTTTTTCTATCAAGCAACCATTTAATGATTTGCTGCCTGATAAATTTTTTCGATGATCTGTGTTACTTTCAATCCTTCAAGCACATTTGTTGATACACTTGCATTTCTGCTCAAAACATCAATAACGTTTTCATATACTTTATCATGATTGCTCATGGAGCCCTGATAAAATCCGTAATCGTTTGCTTGGCGCGATTCAGGTAAATCTTTTATTTCGTACCCTTCAATATTCTGATACTCGAGTACATTGAGATACTGTCCGCCAACTTTTACGGTTCCTTTTTCTCCAAATAATGTGATCGAGCCCTCCATATTTTTTTTAAAACTATTCACCGTATAATTTACTGTTCCAATGGCTCCATTATCAAATTCAAGAATGATGGCACCGGTATCTTCAAATTCTACATTATGTTTGTGTAGATAATTGCGTGTGAATGCGTGAACTTTTTTAACATCTCCAACCAACCAATAAAGTAAATCAATGAAGTGACTGTATTGGGTGAACAAAGTGCCCCCGTCCATTTCCTTCTTTCCTTTCCAATCGCTTTGTTCGTAATACTCATCATTACGGTTCCAGAAGCAGTTGAGTTGAACGCTTAAAATTTTTCCAAGTTTTCCTTCTTCTACAACTCCCTTCAGTGCAGCAAGCGGAGGATTAAATCGATTTTGTTTGATGATGAATAAACGTTTGTTTGCTTTTTCTGCTTCGAACATCATTCGCTCACAATCCTTGGAAGAAGTAGCCATTGGTTTTTCGCACAGCACGTTGAAACCTGCTTTTAATGCTTTAATACTGTGTTCGGCATGCAATCCATTCGGAGTGCATATAGAAACGATGTCAATATTTTTTATGCTGTTTAGAAGTTCTTCCATAGAATTGAAGTACTTGCACTTATGTTTCTCGCCAAACATTTTGGAGCGCTCTGGTTTGTTATCGCAAACAGCAATTAGCTGAGCGAGATGCTCAATATGCTCAGCATGTCGCTCGGCAATGCGCCCGCAACCGACGATGGCAAACCGCAAATTACTTTTCTCACTCATATTAAATCCTTTAACCAAAAAACTGTTTGTTAAAAAAGTAAGTTTTGTTTTGAAATTATTTGTCAAATGGAAGCAGGATTTCCACTCATAATTTCCTAGTTACTCTTACAGAGTAGTACTTACTTTGGTTTCAGAATTACGGAATTGCAAAAGTAATTATTTATTTGAATCTTACACTCCGATCAGAGATTTCGAAAACTCTTACTTCTGTGAGCATTTTTGTTAGTTCCGGAAACCTTTTCTCAACACATTTGTAAAAAAGATTCCCGTTCCATAACAAGATTTTGTATGTTGACTTCACTCGATCATATTGCTGATTGCTTAGATCGCTTTTTTAACGAACCCGCCTTTTGTATTGCTGATCAATTTTTCTCATATAGCGATTTAAAAGTTGTAATAGGAGATATTCAGAAGAAAATAAGCAATGAATTAATTACTACGCATTGCAATATTGGCATTCTTACATACGATGATATTGAAACTTACGCTTCCGTGTTTGCGATTCTGTTTCTCGGACATGCCTTTGTACCGATCAATCCTTTGCATCCACAAGAAAGAAATCAATCCATCATTGACCAGGCAGAAATAAAAGTTTTATTAAGCAGTAAGAATGATGATACTTCAAGAAAATTTTCTTCATTGAAAACAAAACTGTGCATTACTTCTGACTCTTCTTCATCAGGAGATTTCGTTTATGCAAATTTATCTCCTGAGCAAAATGCTTATGTGCTTTTTACATCAGGTAGTACCGGCATTCCAAAAGGTGTTCCGTTAACTGTCAATAATCTCAATTCATTTCTTGATGCGTTCTTTTCGCTTGGCTATAAAGTAAATCACAACGACAAGTTCATTCAGATGTTTGACATGACTTTTGATCTGAGCATTATGAGTTACATGGCTCCACTGTGCATTGGCGCATGTGTCTATACAGTGCCGTTTGAAGCGATCAAATACATGCATGTATACAAATTACTTGAACAGTACGATCTCACATTTGCGTTGCTTGTTCCTTCAATACTCACACACCTTCGATCTTATTTTCCGGAAATTAATTTACCGAATATGCGTTACTCGCTTTTCTGCGGAGAAGCATTGTATGAAGATATTACTCTGGAGTGGGCAAAGTGTTTACCGAACGCAGAGATTGAGAATGTGTATGGTCCAACTGAAGCGACAATCTTTTGCATGACATATCCTGTAAACCTAAATGGAAATAATAAATCTTTAAACGGAATTCTCAGCATTGGAAAGCCCATGAAGAACATGGGAGCATGCATTATGGATGATTCGCTTAAGATGCTTCCTTCAAATGATAAAGGAGAATTGTGTTTGTCTGGCGAGCAGATAACTCACGGTTATTGGAAAAATGAACCGAAGAACAAGGAAGCATTCTTCATTCATAAAGGAACACGCCTTTACCGAAGCGGAGACTTGTGTTTTTGCGATGATAATGGTGACTACTTTTACAGTGGACGTGTGGATTTCCAGGTGAAGATAAATGGATTCAGAGTTGAGTTGAGTGAAATTGAACATCATGCACGCGAATATTTAAAAACACATGCAGTAGTTGCTCAAGCAACCACAAATGAAATGGGTTCATCGCTGATTTATTTATTTATAGAAAATTTCACTGAAACTTTTGATTCTTTGAATCAAAATCTCAAAACAAAACTTCCCTCTTATATGATTCCCGCAAAATATTTTCCTGTAAATCAGTTCCCACTCAACAGCAACGGGAAAGTGGACAGGAAGCAATTGATGAAAATGATCTCGTAGATTTGTGGAATGGAAAAAAATCCAGATTTGGTTATTCGAAAGGGAGAAAAGCGTGACATTCCTTTTATTATTGATACGATTGTGGCGGCTGAGAAGAGCGGAACTGAGAAATTTAGTTACGCTACTATTTTGGAGATGCCTGAGATGGAGGTACGAAAAATTTTTGCTGATATACTTGCAGAAGATGCACAGGGGCAGGAGTTGTGTTATTCCGGTTATTTAGTTGCGGAAGTGAATGGGAAACATGCAGGTTCTGTGGCTGCTTGGATTGAAGGAGAAAGTGGGCAACGAAGTACAATGATTAAGGCGCTGCTTCTGAATTTCTTTTTTCCTAAGAGGAATGTAAAGAAAGCAGAGGAGAAAAAAAAATATCTTGACGCGATGCACTTCGATCCGGAACTGAATGCATTGGTAATTGACATCGGTTTTACATTTCCTCAGTTTCGAGGGCAGGGCTTGCTTGCCAAACTTATGAATGAACAAATGCGTATTCAACTTGAAAGAAGACCTGATGTAAAAACTTCTCATATCCATGTAATGAAAAACAATCCTATTGCGTTTAATATTTACAGCAAGTTGGGATATTATACCATTCGGGAGAAAAAATGTGATGATCCTATTGTGTTGGAATGGCTTCCTTCAGATACGCAAATCATTATGGAGAAAAAATTCTGAAAATTGTTTTTATTAATTGATCCGAACAACGCATTCCTGAAAAATCATTCTACAGAAAATTCCATGATGAACCAAACTGAAGTACTTGAACAAATCAATGTGATATTCAAACGTGTACTGGAAAATGAAAGTATTACTATACTAATGGAAACCACGGCTGATGATGTGGAAGAGTGGACATCGCTTAATTACACGGTGCTGATTTCTGAAGTTGAGATTCATTTTAAAATAAAGTTTAAGTTGAGGGAATTCCTGGAATTTAAAAAGGTGGGAGATCTGGTTCAAACAATTGTTAAGAAACTGGAATGAACAAACCCTCAGATTTAATTATTCGCAGAGCTGAGGAACGAGACATCCCCTTTCTTATCGAAGCCATTGTGGAAGCTGAGAAAAGTGGAACCGAGTTGTTCAGTTACAGTTCCATTTTTGAATTGCCAGAAAAGGATGTGCGAAATCTTTTCGCAAAAATTCTTACTGAAGATGTTCAGGGGCAGGAGTTATGTTATTCTGATTATCTTGTTGCTGAAGTAAATGGGCAACCGGCTGGCGTAGTTGCAGCTTGGGTAGAGCATGAGTCAGGCCAATCGAGCAGCATACTAAAGGGTACGTTGCTGAATTATTTTTTTCCGGGAGAGAATGTAGAAAAGGCAATCGCTAAAAAGAACTTATTGGATGATTTGCGATTTGAACCTGAAGTAGGTGCGCTCATCATTGATATTTGTTATACGGCTGCTAACTACAGAGGACAGGGAATTGTTTCCAGATTAATAAATACACAATTTCGTTTGCATCTTAAAAGGAATCCTTCTTTAAAACTATCTCAAATAGATGTTCTGAATACGAATGTGGCTGCCTTTAAAGTGTATGAAAAGCTTGGTTATGTGGTGAAAGAAGAAAAGAGAAGCAATGATCCTTTAATTCTAAAATTGCTGCCTTCAAATGCGTTGCTAATTATGGAAAAACATTTTTAAATTTAATAAACTCTTCCAATGGAAACAGCAGAAATAATTGTACAGCTAAACACTGTCTTCAGGCGTGTGTTTGAGAATGAGAACATCAATATTACAGTTGAAACTACGGCTATGGATGTGGAGGAATGGGATTCATTGAGTCATACCATTCTGATGATGGAGGTGGAAAAATTCTTTAATGTAAAATTCAAGTTGAAAGAGATGCTCGGTTTTAAAAATATTGGCGATATGGTTAATACCATTCAGACAAAATTAGCAGGGGCTTAACCGAAAATGGCTTTTAATTCATTTTCATTTTTACTTTTCTTATCTGCTTTCCTTCTTATTTATTTTTCGATTGGCAGCAAACTAAGGATTTCGTGGATGCTTATTGCGGGCATTGTATTCTATTCCCTCTTCTCTCCAATAGGATTGATCATTCTTGCAGGAGTAATTGGTTTCAACTTCTTCACCGGAATTAAAATTGAAACATCAAACAAAAAGGAACGCATTCTATTGTTGAGCATACTTGCAAACATTGGCTTGTTATTCGTTTATAAGTATTTTAATTTCTTCAACACTTCCGTTACTGATTTGCTTCATTCATTCGGAGTTGCAAACCCCGTGCCTTCTCTAAAGTTAATTGCTCCGGTGGGTATTTCCTATTACACGTTGCAGGCAATTGGCTACAATGTGGATGTATATAACGAACTTCAGGAAGCCGAAAAAAAATTTACGGTATTCGCTACTTACTTTTTTTTCTTTCCTAAAATTGCACAGGGTCCTGTGGAGCGCCCGCGTAATCTTCTTCCACAATTGCATGAAAAGAAATCGTTCGATTATATAAGGGTTATCAGTGGATTAAAGTTGATTGCATGGGGTTTGTTTAAAAAGGTGGTGGTGGCAGATCGTCTTTCTATTTTAGTAAATACTGTTTACAATCATCCACATGAATATACCGGTGTACCTCTTATTGTTGCAGGATTGTTTTATGCACTTCAGCTCTATGCGGACTTTTCCGGCTACACGGATATGGCTTTGGGTGCTGCTGAAATGATGGGCTTTAAGCTGATGAAAAATTTTAACCGTCCTTTCACTGCTACATCAGTTACGGATTTCTGGAAACGCTGGCATATTTCTTTTTCTACCTGGCTGTATGAATACTTATACAATCCTCTTTCACTTAGCTGGCGCGGGCTTGGGAAAACCGGGATGGTGCTTGCTATCTTTATCACTTTTTTATTTAGCGGACTATGGCACGGAGTAGGTTGGGTGTTTGTATTGTGGGGAATGATAAACGGGATTGCTCTTGCTTATGAATTGCTGACAGTGAAATGGAGGAAACAGTTCTGGAAGAAGTTTTCTCCAACTACAGCTAAGACTCTTTCGCTGTGTATTACTTTTATGTTTACTATTTTGAGCTTTACCTTTGCCCGATCAAAAACATTGGCTGATGCAGCATATATTTTTACTCATCTATTTGATTTCTCTGCTAAATCAACTTCCGTTTTACAATTAGGATTAAACCCCATAAATTTTATGGTTGCTGTTTTGATGATTGTTTTTGTTGAGGTTATTCAACGCTATCAAAGCAAAGGAAGTGTGAGAGAGATGATTTCAACTAAACCGATGGCTCTTAGATGGGCTGTTTATTGCATTGGAATTTTAATGATTCTGAATCTGGGAGTGTTTGGCGGTGGTAGTTTTATCTATCTCCAATTCTGAAGAATGAAAAAGCTGTTGTTAAAGTGTGTATTGCTGCTTATACTTGTACTTGGTGCGAGCATTGTTTTAAAAACATTCTGTTATGATCGGTTGAATCTCCTCCCCTACTCCTATCCCTCCGATATTATCCATCTAAAAACTTCTTATTTACTAAAGCATCCGGAGTTTAATACGCTGTTTATCGGTTCCAGCCACACGCTTTGCGAAGCGAATGTTTCTCTTTTTGATAGTTTGACAGATTCTACTTTAAAGACCAAATCGTTTAACTATGGAATACAGTGGCTCGGGGCTACAGAGCTTCTTTACTTCTTGGATAAGCTAACGAACGAGAATACTCTTCATCTTAAGTATGTTTTTATTGAGCTTACTAAAATAAAGTTTGCAAATTTTCAGAATATAAATACCACGCGCGTTACGCATTGGTATAATCCGAAAGATTATTTCAACACAATTTCTATATCACTTAACAGTAATTCATCTCTGGCGTTCAAAGCTGCTTCCATAGCTACGCATACAATTAGTTTAACAGATCATTATTGTAATCTTGGTTATCTTGCTGATGTAAATGATTTTGAAGAGCGTGATAAATCTGCGCAGGATAGCATAACGAAGCTGGGAAATTCTTATACAGGTTTTGATGCATTTACAGGTGTAGATACCTTGGGAATAGATCCTAAGGAAATTAACAGAAGCAGAATAAAACAAACGCTTTTATTTTTGAAAGATACCACTGGACTTACAATGCGCGGAAAGATTAGTGCGCTTGAATTTGAGAAGTTCGAAAAGAATCCGGAACTGCTGAATAATTTCAATGCGGTTTATCTGCAAAAACTTCTTTCGGTAATGGATGCTTTGAAATCAAAAAACATCTACCCAATTTTTATTCTTACTCCAAGGGCGGAGCGGCAACAATATGAAGAACTGTTACCGCTCTTTGCTCAACTTCCTAAGGAAAATAAAATTCAACTATGCGATAGCCGCAAGTTTCCTGAATTTTATCTTGCTGCTTATTCAAAAGATGAAACACATCTTAATAAACGTGGTGCAGATATCTTCACTAAGATTATTGCAAATGAGTTTAACCGGATTATGATGGAGAAAAAAGTACAGCAGTAATATATTAATTCGGTATTCAGTATCGAATAAAGACTGGGTGTTAGTTTCTTAACTTACAAAGAATAAAAAATAACTTTGAAACTCCTTTCGTGTCTTACTTCAGTTCGCTCTTACTAATAAGCGCAACCCTCTTCCGGTGCATCTTAGTAGTGCAAACCTTAGTAGCAAAAGTTCACCAGGTAAACATCACCTTATTCCCTTATTTATCTGGCAATAAGTTTCAACGTGAAATTAAGGTAATAAGGTGGTTTATATTTTCGGTTATTCATTCTACTAAGGTTAAAAAGAATCTACCCCAATCAGACCTGTCCCGCTCTTCGCGGAGAATGCCGAATCAAAAATCAAAAATATCATCACCCCGAAACCGGCACCGGAATACTCAATGCGCTCACCTGGCTTTTGCCGTTTTGGGCATAGGCATAAAGTTCATAGGTAATACCCAGTTTCAGTCCAGTGAAATGCGTAAACTTTCCCTTTCTGGCAGCGGTGGTTACGATAACCTGCCCTGCATGTGCAAGTTCAATAATAAGCTGCCCACCTGAAATTGAAATGGCTGCCCCTGCTGCTACTTCTACCAATATATAAGTAGTTTGCGAGGGCTGATAATCCACTCCGTTAATAATGCGCGCATCTGCCTTGCCCGCGCCTACGTTAGATATGGTTACTATAGGCACTTGCGGAATCCCTTTTTTAGTTGCATTTAATTTTTGAGGAGTAAGATATGAGTGAGAAATGTTGGTAGCCGCTTCCACGCGCGTAGTGCGGTTTGCATCGTCATTGGAAATTACTTCTACCTGGCTGGAATAATTATCTAACCACAATTTTCCGAGCGTTACTTTATCATTAATCGTATTCTTATTTGCCGTTGTAGGTGTAATTCCATGCGCGTCAATCGCTGCCTGAATAGCCGCTTCTGCATTGCTGCCTTCAGTATAAAAGGCAGTAATAATGCCTGGGTTTTTAAAAAGCGTTGCTATAGAGCCGGTGTCCACGCAATTACCAATGTATTGCTTTACCTCGCTCGGATTTCTGTTGTCTCCGTAAACTGTTCGTTTAACTTTTACTTGTTTTAGAGTTGTTGCCATAATTTAATTTATTTAGGTTACTATAAGTATGAATTTTCTGTCTTTTATATTAAATGAGTTGCAAAATGTATCATCCTTCTCCGCGTTGTTATCATCCGTTCGGCAAATGATATCATCCTTCTCCGCGTTGTTATCATCCGTCCGGCAAATGATATCATCCTTCTCCGCGTTGATATCATCCGTTGGGCAAATGATATCATCCTGCTCCCCGTTGATATCATCCGTTGGGCAAATGATATCATCCTTCTTCGCGTTGATATCATCCTGTTTGTTGCATATATCACTTCATCTATCTTTTGTACGTCTATACAGAAATAAGTAAGCCGCATTGATGCCGCCAAAAGTGATAACAAATTTTTTGATGATAACGAACTAAAAAGGTTACAAATTTCAGAGGAGAAATGGCTCATTTACGCCAGCGCCTGCCAAATACTTTTTTCAGCGCAGCCGTTTTATTACTCACACCAAGTTTATCATAAGCGCGGATAGCCCGTTGTTTTATTCCCGAAAGAGTAATGCGCGCCTTGTCGGGCATTTGTTTTCGCAGCAGGCGTTCACGGAGGTAAATAAGAAACTCCTGCTCACTTTCTGAGAGCTTATATTTCCTGAATTTCTTTCTGCAATAGCGCGAAGCATAAAAAGAATCTGCCGGATAGAGAAAGTACTTTTTTTTTCATAAGCTTTTGTTTATCGGTTTTTAGAAGCCGGAAAATACAAATGACTTTTGGTTGAGAAAAATATTTCTCTGCGTTGCAATGCGTGATAAGAAATGAGAAATAATGGTTAGTTTTGTGGCTTGAAAAGAGAAGAAAAATCGGGATGCACTGCTTCAGAATTTCGTTTCGCTCTTTAAATCGTGTATCAAACTTCCCAAATCAAGTAATGTTTTCTAATGGCATCATTTTTTATATTTGCGCACTAAACCTGTTTTTCAAATTTCCTTAATTTTATCCGGAACAGTAAAAATAAGAACAGCTTGAGAGGCAAATCACCACATCCCCAACAAAAGCCGGAGAACTTTCAAAGCACTGCAGTGTGAAAATTTTAAAAACAGCAACCGATAACCGCATTCATTTGTTCAACATTGACAGCGATACGCTAAAGCTTCTTCGTATTCCATTTTCAGTTTTCCTGATGCCTGTATTCTTTTTCGCACTTAGCCAGGTAAGCGAAATAAACTGGTCGCACGCTGCTATTTGCTTTGTTGTTTTGCATTTATTTATCTATCCCGCCAGCAATGGCTATAACAGTTATATGGATAATGACGACACCCCCATTGGCGGATTAGAATATCCGCCCAAGCCGACAAAGAAATTATTTTATATATCTATACTTTTTGATGCCATCGGCTTAGGTCTTTCTTTATTCATCAGCATCCGGTTTGCCCTGTGCGTACTTGCATACCTACTTGCATCAAGGGCTTATAGCTACAAAGGAATCCGCCTGAAGAAATATCCATTGCCGGGCTTCCTTACAGTTGTTTTGTTCCAGGGTGCATTTACTTTCTGGATGGTCTATTCAGCCATTAGTAAAAATGCAGTTGAAATTACTGCTTCGATCCTTCCCGCATTAGTTGGCTGTTCGTTTTTAATTGCAGGCGTATATCCGCTCACTCAAATATACCAACACGAAGCTGATAAAGCAAGCGGAGATATTACGATCAGCTATAAGCTCGGCATCTACGGCACTTTCATTTTCACAACCATTATGTTCATTGTGTCAAATTTCTTTTTATATTTTTACTTTAGTTCAACGCAGAGAGTAAACGATTTTATCTGGTTCCAGATATTTTTATTCCCTGTCATCATCTATTTCATTTCGTGGGTAGTAAAAGCAATAAAAGATAAAAAGCAGGCATCCTTTAAAAATACCATGCGCATGAATTTTATTGCATCAACTTCTCTCAATTTATGTTTTATTCTGCTCTTAATTTTAAACACGAACAGATGAGCGTAATTGCAAGCATAGCAACGGCAGTACCTTCGAATAGATATAAGCAAAGCGATTTGGGCGAGTTTATGTGCACGCAGTTTCAATATCCTGAACAGGAGAAAAGAAAGTTAAAACTAATGTATGCCAAAAGTGGAATTGATACCCGCTATTCTGTTATTCCTGATTTTTCTTCTGCTATAAATAAAAGAAAGTTCTTTCCAAAAACACCCGACCTTGAACCTTTTCCCGCAATAGATTTCAGGATGCAGTATTTTAATAAAACTGCATTGCCTCTTTGCATCAAAGCCATTGAGGACTGCATAAAAGGAAAAATAAACAAAAAGAAAATTACGCACCTCATTACAGTTTCCTGCACCGGATTATCAGCGCCCGGCTTAGACATAGATATTGTGCAGCATCTAAAGCTAAGTGAAACTTTAAACAGAACTTCCATTAACTTCATGGGCTGCTATGCCGCCATCCATGCACTTAAGCAAGCCGATTACATCTGCAAAAGCGAACCCGATGCGGTCGTCATGATAATTTGTGTAGAGTTATGCACCATTCATTTTCAAAAAACAACTACGGCTGATAATACAACAGCTAATCTTTTATTTTCTGATGGCGCTGCTGCCTGCATGATTGTTTCGGACGGTTATGCTGCAAAAAATAAATTAAGCGGATTTGAAATAAAACAATTCCATTCACAAATTTCTTTGAACGGTAAAAAAGACATGGCATGGCAATTAACGCCAACCGGTTTTTTAATGACGCTCAGTTCATATATTCCGCAACTGATAGAAAAGGGATTTAAAGCATTTTTTGAGAAAGCAATAAAGCAATTGAAAATAAAAAAAGAAAACGTTAGTCATTGGGCAGTGCATCCGGGCGGAAGAAAGATATTAGAGGTAATTCAAAAAGAACTTGGGTTGAAAAACAATGATCTCGAAAGCTCATACCGTATATTAAAGAACTTTGGCAACATGTCATCGCCCACAGTGTTATTTGTTTTAAAAGATATATTAGAAAATAAGATAAAGAAAGGCAAAAAGGAGATGACCTTTTGCTCAGCTTTTGGTCCGGGGCTTACAATGGAATCTGTACTTCTTGAAAATGTTTAGCCATCGTTCCAGTCAAAAAGAACTTTTGGATGATTCTGAAATTCGAACAGAATTACTTTATCAGAATTTAAAGGAATTAGAAATCATCAATCACTATTTAGGTGGGCACGCTGTTTCCTTAAAAGGATTAAATGAAATAGGATTTGATAAATCAAAATCATACAACATCATTGACATCGGTTGTGGTGGTGGCGACTCATTAAAAGCAATTGCAGAATGGGCAAAACTAAAAGGATACAAGGTACATTTAACTGGCATTGATCTAAAACAAGACTGCATCAACTACGCGCGAAATAATTGTAAAGAATACAATGAAATACATTTCAAATGCGATGATTTTCGAAATGCTTTTTCTGACCCTGCATTAATTAATGTTGTTCATGCCTCATTGTTTTGTCATCATTTTTCAGAAACAGAAATAATAGAATTTATTAAATTATGCAGCTCGAATAGAACTATATTTCTGATAAATGATTTGGAAAGAAATTCTTTTGCATTTTATGCTATCAAAATAATCACTACACTTTTTTCCAAATCAGTGTTAGTTAAGAATGATGCGCCAATCTCTGTATTGCGCGGATTTAAGAAAGCAGAATGGAAATCAATGCTTCAACAAGCAGGGATTAAAAACTATTCGGTGAAGAATTGTTGGGCATTTCGTCACCTTGTTATAGCTTATCCGAATGGATGATACCGTTTTTGATTGTGCCATTGCCGGAGGCGGATTGGCGGGATTATCGCTGGCTGTTCAATTAGCCGATGCGGGCTATTCAGTTATCCTGTTCGAAAAAGAAAAATATCCTTTTCATAAAGTTTGTGGAGAATACATTTCAATGGAAAGTTTTGATTTCTTAGAACGCATAGGCATTCGGCTTTCTTCTATGAATCTTCCGATGATAAACGAAGTAAAAATTTCATCACCATCCGGAAATAGCATCACACGCAAATTAGATTTAGGTGGGTTTGGAATCAGTCGTTATACACTTGATTCAACGCTGGCAACATTAGCACTGAAAAAGGGAGTTGTATTACTTGAAGAAACCAAGGTAACTGATATTGTTTTTGAAAACGATTTGTTTACTGTAAAAGCTAATCAACAATCTTACAAAGCAAAAATTGTTTGTGGTGCGTTTGGCAAACATTCATTGTTAGATAAAAAATTAGAAAGGAAAAATATTGCCTCGACAAAAAACTATGTAGCTGTAAAATATCATGTAAAACTTAACTTTCCGGATGACAGGATTGAGTTGCACAATTTCAAAGATGGCTACTGCGGAATCTCAAAGGTTGACGGAGATAGATACTGTTTATGTTATTTAACCAACTCTCAAAATCTGCGGGATAATGACAACAACATACAGAAGATGGAGCAAAATGTTGTAATGAAAAATCCGTTTCTGAAGAATTATTTCAAGGAAGCAGTTTTTCTGTATGAACATCCGCTTACTATTTCGCAAATTACTTTCAGTAAAAAAATCGCTGTTGAAAATCACGCCCTCATGCTGGGAGATTCTGTAGGAAATATTGCACCATTATGCGGAAACGGAATGAGCATGGCTATGCACTCGTCATTGATTGCTTTTCAACAATTGCAAAAATATTTCGACTCAATTATTTCCCGTGATAATCTTGAACACATGTATCAGTCACAATGGAACAATCTTTTTTCCAACCGTATAAAAACCGGAAAATATATTCAGCATCTTTTCGGCAAGGAAACACTCACAAATATTTCTATAGGAATACTTAAAAAGTTGCCCCAGCTTACTGATAAATTAATAAGCATCACCCACGGCAACAGGTTTTAATTAGAGCGGTGAGTCAGGCAATGTTCGAAAAATTAAATACAGCTAGTGATTTGTAAAATGGATAATTTTATCAGCCAACACCTTTGCCAACTTCTCATTACTCTCCTTTGTCCATCCCGCAATGTGAGGCGAAAGAATTATTCTGTCTGAATACTCCATCAGGTTTGAAATATGAGATGTAAGATTTGAGATCGCTTCAAAAGAAGTTTCTTCGTATTCAATGGTATCCAGACATGCCCCCAACACCTTTCCCGACCTTAAATTCTTTACAAGATCATCCGTCTTCAAACATTTTCCTCTTGCAGTATTGATGATGTAAATGTTTTTCCTGAAGCGATTGATGAATTCATCATTCACTAAAAATTCTGTTTCGGCATTGAGAGGAATATGAAGAGAAAGAACATGCGTCTCATTAAAGAGTTCTTCCATTGAAACTTCTTTTACATAGCTGTCTGAGAAATTTTTTTTGTATTTATCATAAGCGATAACAGTGCAATTGAATCCTGAAAGTTTTTTTGCAATCGCACTGCCCATCATTCCGTACCCAACAATGCCAACCGTTTTCCCTGCAAGTTCTACTCCACGGTTTCCTTCGCGAATCCATTTTCCTTCTTTCACTTCGCGATCTGCTCTACTCAGATTATTGAATAGAGATAGCAACATTCCAATGGCATGTTCTCCGACAGCGTCACGGTTTCCTTCGGGAGAATTAAAACAAACAATTCCTTTGTTCTCCGCATACTTCACATCAATACTTTCCATTCCCGCGCCAACACGCCCGATAAATTTCAGTTGCGTTGCTTTGTCAAGAAATTTTCCGTCAAGCTGAATACGGCTTCGAAGAATTACTCCATCGTAAGAGTGGATGATGTCAAGAATTTCATTTCGCGAAAGTGTGTTTCCCATATCGCACTCATGACCTGCATCTTCGAGAGAAGATTTCAGAATTGGATGTGCGGTATCAATAAACATTATTTTCATGTTAAAGACTCTATCTCATTTGTTAATTCCACAAACTGCTGCCAGCTCAATTGCTCTGCTCGTTTGGTCATGTACGGAAGTGATGATATTTTTTCTTTTGATACTAACGAGGACAATGCATTGCTCAACATTTTTCTGCGTTGATTGAAAGATGTTTTCACAACAAGAGAAAATTTTTTTTGATCGCAACCTAACACAAAATCTTCTTTCCTCTCAAACCTTAACACACATGATTTTACTTTCGGTGGAGGAGAAAAATCTTCTTCATTCAAGCTGAAAAGTATTTCTACATCGTACCAGGCCTGTATCAGCACACTTGGTATTCCGTAATCACGGTTTCCCGGTGGTGATGCAATTCGCTCTCCAACCTCCTTCTGAAACATGCCTACTACTTCCGGAACCAATTCTTTATTCTCAAGCACAGCAAAAAGAATTTGCGAAGAAATATTGTAAGGAAAGTTACCAATAATAGCGAAGGGTTCTGTAAAAGTTTTCTTCAAATCCATTTGAAGAAAATCTCCTTCCGCAATATCAGGGATGTGATCAGGAAATTTTTCACGAAGGAAATAAAACGACTCTTTATCAATCTCAATAAGCTTTGTCTGAAATTCCTTTCTCTGAAAAAGATACTGTGAAAGCACCCCCATTCCCGGACCAATCTCCAGCACCTGCTTATATCTTCCATCAGCAATCAGCGATTCAGTAATTCTCTTTGCGATAGATTCGTCTTTAAGAAAGTGTTGCCCGAAATGTTTTTTTGCTCTTACGTTTTGCACTATAAAAAACTATCTCGCAAAGATGATCAAAGAAAATCAGAAGCCGTAATCTTTATACCCAGCTGTAAATTCTGCCGGAGCAAATATGGGATTCAGAACAAAGCTTTTGTATTCATATCGTTCAAAAAAACCATTCTCATCATAAATTTCCTGAACGAGCGGGAGCATTGTTTTCAGATCAACATAAAAAATAATTTTTCGTCCGAACATATTCGGAATTCGAACCGTCTGTCCTGCTTTCACATCATGAACATCTGCAATGTCTTTATTTGCACACACAATCATATATTCACTTACGAAATTTTTTTCAGCCAACGTAACTACATCTTCACCATCTTTTGAGGTTTGTGTCGTGTATCCGAAATCAGGGTAATCAAACTCCATTTTCATACAACGATGAAGTTCCCATTGCACCGTATCACTAAGATGAATGTGATCGAATAATTTATCTCCCATCAGCAATTGATAATGTTTGATCATGTTTGTGAGGTAATCGAAACCAATGTCGCACACTGTGTGATGCCCGTTCTTTCTCACCGATAGATTATTCGGACTCAATTTCATATTTATGTAGGGAAAAGAATTGGGAGAAATGTACAAATCATTATTCCACTCTCCTTGCCGATAAAGAATCTCTGCTCCGGCATTCGGATGATAAACGTGTACATACATTCTCACCGGAGCCCGTTGCAACTTTACGAATTCGTCACCCTGCTCTATTTTTCCGCTTTTTGTCCTCTCTTTCGTTGTAAGAATAAAAGAAGCACTCTTCAGGTTTTCACATGCGCTCACCATTTGTGCGAGAACTTTTTTCTCTTTTTCAAGTTGAGCGAAGGAGAAAAACGGAAGGAAAAGAAAATAAAATATCCACTTCATAATTCAATCCACCGATTCTAATACAGTTCGAAACGCAACAAACTTGTCTTTATACTTTGCATTGAACTCTGCGCGCAATGCCTGCGCATGATCATGTTCGTATTCCTGGAAATCTATAATGCTATTGCACGAGTACTGAACACTGTACGTTTTCCCTCCAGAATCTTCATCCCCTACAATCCTGAGCAAGCGACTTGACGTAAATTTTCCTGTGCGCATCACATCGGGAATGTGGGTTTGCTTCATCCATTCAAGCCATTCATCATGAACGGCAGTTTCAATGTTTACGGTTACGTTGTAAATAATCATTTCAATTTTTTCTTGTCGACAAAATTAGAAAGTTCTTGTTCTTCTTTCGATGAGATCACTGGTGATTTTGGCAGAGAGTAGGCACAATGGAATTCCTGCTCCGGGATGCACACTACCACCGCAGAAGTAAAGCCCTTTTACCTTCCGGCTGAAATTAGCATGGCGGAAAAACGCAGAAAAAATTCCGTTGCTGCTGTAGCCATAAATAGAACCAAGCCATGCATTTGTTTTTTGTTCGATCATTACTGGAGTGAGGGTGCTTTCTGAAACTATGAGGTCGGAAATATTCTCATGAAAGGTTTCTGATAATTTTCTCAGCACACTCCTTTTCGTTTTAGAAACTAATTGATCCCAATTCTGCCCGTTGTTGAATGGCGCTGACACCATCACGAACCAATTCGACATTCCCTGTGGCGCATCCTTCGGATTTAGCAATGAAGAATTGTAGAGGTAAAAAGTAGGGTCATCACAAATCGTTCTTTCTTTGAACAATGCATCGTATTCAGCGCGGTCGCTCTTCCCGAAAAAAGTATTGTGAAGCTCGACAGCAGGAATTATTTTTTTTATTCCCCAGTAAAATACAATCACGGAACTTGAGCGCGGTTGCTTTGAAATGAGTTGCGGCATTTCAATTTCGGAAAGCAATTTCTGATACGTGTAATGGATGTCTGCATTGCTCACTACAACATCGGCTTCAAGAAAATCCGAATCAGTTTCAACCCCTGTTACTTTTTTATTTTCGATCCTGATTTTTTTTACCTGAGTTTTCAGTTTGATTTCCACTCCAACTTCCTCAGCTAACTTCATGAGAGAATTTGTAATGCTGATCATTCCACCTTCAGGAAGATAAGAGCCATTGTTCATTGCAAAGTGGGTGATTACATTCAGTGTTGCCGGTGCTTCAAACGGATTGGAGCCATTGTAGCTTGCATAACTATTGAACAATCGAACAAGCCTCGCATCTTTGAATTTATTCTTGTTGTAGCTGTGCATGGACTGAAAAGCACGTACACGGTTGAAGCGCAGAATTCCTCTCAGTGTTACCCAATTGAAATAATTCTTCGGCTCATGCAGAGAACGCTCAAGAAAAACTTCATGCGTGAGTTTGAAAATTTCTTCTGAGTCATCCAGAAGTGTGTTCACATGATGAAACGGCTCATCGGATTTCAGCGACAATTCTTTTTGAAATTTTATCCTGTCAGAAAAAGAATCAATAAAACTTCCGTCAGAAAAAAAATAACGGAAGAGCGGATCAACCTTGCGAAACCTGATATACTCATCAGGATTTTTATTCCAAATTAAAAAAAGCTCCTGAACGTACTCCGGCTTTGTGAGAATGGAAGGACCGCAATCAAAACGAAAACCATCTATTTTTTTTTCGTCAATGTTGCCGCCCGCAGTTTCATTTGCTTCGAGCAGTTGAACACGAAACCCCGACTTCGCAAGTCGGATTGAAGCAGCAAGCCCGGCTATCCCAGCCCCGATTACGAATACTTTCTTGGAATTTTTATTTCCGCTCATTCAGTGAGCAAACATACATATTCGGCTTTATTCATAGTAGCGGTATCAGCAGTTACACTAAATTTGTCCGGCAAAAAAATTTTCAGAAACATGTTGAACCAAAACGAAATCATAGTGGAGGCATCGGGCTTTGTATCAAAGCAATTGAATGTTCCCGCTGAAAGCATCAATTCGAGCTGCGAATTGAAATCTCTTGGCATGGATTCGTTCCGCATAATTGAACTCGTTTTGTTTCTTGAACGCAGAACAGGATTGTCTTTTCCTGATCATGCCTACACTCTCGGAAATTTAAAATCAGTTGATTCTATTGTAGCGTGTTTTTTGAAACTGAAATAATGAATAAGAATAACACGACATATTTTCTAAATGGCGCTGACCGCTTCCAGCTTTTCTTCGATTCTGTTTCAAGAAAAAATACCGGCATTGGAAATATTATCAGGACTCATATTATTGTTGACGGAATTATTCCTGAGAATAAATTTCATGAATTAGTTGAAACAAATGAAGCCATCCGTTTTCTCGCATCACTTTCTCCTGAGAGAAAGTGGTTTTCGCCTGTTTACAGATGGAAACTGTTGGAAGAAAAGTCAACACAAGAAACCCTTACGATTCATAGAACAGGAAGTGCTGGGGAGATAATTCAGGAGCTGCATTCAAAGGATTGCGCATTCAACTCTTCTGCAATTCATTTGGATATTATTTATGCTTCTGAACAAACGCATATTTTCATTTCAGCAAATCATGCTCTGTTTGATTATGCAGGGATGGAAAATTTTATTGACTTGATTTCCGGCAATGCTGAAAATATAATTCTTCAAAAGGAATTGCAGGTTGGAGAATCGTTCTTAAAGAAAGTTTCAAACGCAATTGCCGCAACTCTTTTTGTTGCTGCGCGGTCATCATGGAATTTCAGGAGGCTTATAAAACGAAAACGTGCGGCGAAATGTGCCCTTGAATATCTTCAGTTATCAAACGAAGATTCAAAACAGGTTTCGCATCGCTTGCAAACAGAAATAAAATCTCCTCAACTGTCTTTCTTTGTTGGCAGCTCGGTTTTCTCATTATCAAAATTTGAATCCCTGCTTTCAGATAAGAAAGGAGATTTTTTTATTGCCGTTCCCATTGACCGCAGATCGGCATCGCATAAAAATGTTTTACTCTCGAATTATCTTTCCTTTATTTATTTCCACACAAAAGCGAACGATATTGAAAGTGTAAAAAAGTCCACCGATTTATTTTCGCAGCAGATGATTCACCAGGCGAGGCAACGGATTCCAGAAAAATTCAGTTCCCTGCTTCACCTGTTTCGTTTTCTTCCTTCATTTATTTACCGCTTATTTCTCGATCTTCCAAGCAATGGACATTCCGCTACTTTCGCGTTTTCATTGTTGGCAAATTCAAAGATGGAGAATAAATCATTTATGAGATTTCCTGTAAAAGATGTAACACATTTTCCTCCTGTTCTTTCTCCCCCGGGATTAAATATTGTTTTCACCGAATTTAATCTCCAGTTGAAAATAATAATCAGTTTTGATGAGTGCAGAATTACAAAAGAAGAAGTACGGAGCTTGTTAAATGAAATCAGGAAAAATTTGCTGAACTAATTGGGGGAAGTAATTCATACCGATATTTTTATTGCAGGTGCGGGTGCAGCAGGCATTGCTGCTGCTGTGGCTGCCGCTGAGTGCGGGATGAATGTCTGCGTGTCGGAAAGAAATTCTTTCCCAGGCGGAAGAGCAACTGCTTCGGCTGTCGGAACAATCTGCGGAATTTACCTGCGTTCTCATGATGCAGTTCCGAAATTTGCAATGAATGGTTTTCCAAGAAAGTTTGCGGAGCAGTTGATGAAAGAAAATGGAAAGCTCCCTGTAAAATTTGCAGAAGGACTTTGGTTTCTTCCTTCGCATCCAAGCGATTTTGAACTAATTTCTTCGGAATTTCTTGCTCACAAAAAAATTGAGGTCTTGTTCAACACCAAAATTGAGAGCGTAGAATTTAACGACACAACGATTACCGCTGTTCATTGCGGACGCGAGCAGGAGAAAAAAAAGATTATTCCTCAATGCGTGATTGAATGTTCGGGGGAAGGAATTATTTGCACATCGGTTAATCATGAAATCATAAGGGATGAAGAATACCAGGCAGCGGCAATTGTTTTTTCGATGGAAAATATTTCTGTGAAAAAGGAATTTCAAATCTCTTTCTCTCTTCTCAAAAAGATCACGCAGGAAATTGAATCCGGAAATGTGCCCGAGTATTTTAATCTTCTTAGTATAATTCCTTCTTCAATAAACGGAAATTCAGTACTCTTCAAAATGGGTTTGCCTTGGAAAACGGGAATCGAGAGCGATGTTTCTCTGGAAACAAAAGCAAAAGCACTCGTAGAGGAGTTAGTGATCTTCGTCAAAGGAAATGTTCCCGGTTTTGAAAGTGCAATGTTGCATTGGATAGCAAAAGAAATTGGAGTGAGAACAGGGATAAGAGCAAAAGGAAAAAATATTTTATCGGACGAGGATGTTCTTACATGCAGGAAGTACGATGACGGAATTACAAATGGAGCGTGGCCAATTGAATACTGGAAGACAGGAAATAAAAGAGTTGAGATGACTTACTTTGCTGAGAATGATTTTTATTCCATTCCGGCAGGATGCCTTGAATCTCCTGAAAAAGAAAATTTGTTTTTTGGAGG
This sequence comes from Bacteroidia bacterium, assembly GCA_038230515.1. Classification (GTDB taxonomy): domain Bacteria; phylum Bacteroidota; class Bacteroidia; order AKYH767-A; family 2013-40CM-41-45; genus JAPLDB01. Next base: position 32,984 of record JBBRND010000011.1, read on the forward strand.
CAAAATTATTTCTGCTACTGAAAAAACAATTGCAAGCGCGCGAGTGATCGGAACCTGTTTCGGAACAGGTTATGCTGCCGGGGTGCTTGCATCTTTCAAAGTGAAAAATAAAAGTCGCGCTGAGGCGATAGATTTCATCAAACAAAAAATGCTCTAATGCAAATGAGCCCAAAGACATTTTCTTTTCTTGAACAGGCAGTTGCAAAGTGGACGGATAGAGTTGCCATCGTTGAGGAGAATAAAAAAACTTCCTTCAAGGAACTTTTTATTTCTGCGACATCGCTTTGCAAACTTTTGAAAGACACTTATGATCTAAAGGGAAAGGGAATCGGATTTATGTGTAGCAATAGTTCCGGATTTGTGAGCGGACTTTTCGGTTGTTCAGCTGCTGAAGCAGTAGTGATGCCGATTTTGCCAGGGACAAAGTCCTTGGAAATTGAAAACATTTTTCGTGAATCTGGCATTAATCTTCTTCTCGCAGAGAAAAAAAACCACTTTAATTTTTCTCTTCACCACGAAAAGGAAACTATCAACGATGATTTTTATCTCTACATTTTCCCTGAAATAAAATCTACGAACATTGAAGAAATTTTTCCGGGAGCTGCATTCATTCGACCAAGTTCGGGAACAACCGGGAGTTCAAAGGGAGTTGTTATTTCGCATCAGGCAGTTTTTGAACGAACGGAAGCTGCCAACGATGGACTTCATCTCAATGAAGAAAGTAACATGTTGTGGGTGCTGCCGATGGCTTTTCATTTTGTTGTTTCCATTCTTCTCTATGTACGTTACGGTGTGTGCACAATTATTTCAAATCACTTTCTTGCAACCTCAATTATTGAAACTGCGAACAAATATAAGGCATCACATCTCTATGCATCACCACTTCACTATCGCTTGCTAGCGTCTGAGAAAAGTCAATTAAAATTTGAAACGCTTCGTACTGCGATTTCAACATCTGCACATCTTGAACCGAATGTGAGCAAATTATTTTTCACGAAGTATAAAATACCTGTTGCACAGGCATACGGAATTATCGAGATCGGTTTGCCTTTTATAAATACCAATCCTGAAAAACAGGAGAGCATTGGTAAAGCATTGCCGCATTACAGTGCCGCTATTCTTGATGAAGGAATGAATGAGCTTCCTTTTAAAAATGAGGGTACGTTTGCAATTAAAGGTCCCGGAATGTTTTCGGGTTATTTGTGGGCGCAGAGAAAAAAGGAAGATGTCTTGGTCAACTCATGGTTCCTAACAGGAGACATTGCTAAAATGGATGAGGATGGTTTTGTTTTCATAAAAGGCAGAAGCAAATCCATCATTAATGTTTCGGGCAATAAAGTTTTTCCGGAGGAAGTGGAAGCAATTCTGAAACTCCATCCTGACGTTGAAGACACTAGAGTGTATGGAGGTAGGCATCCTGTTACAGGAGAAATCGTGGAGGCAGAAATAGTTTTGAAAGCAGGAGCAAGCGAAAATGCCGAATGCTTGATTTCAATGTGTGGCGAACATCTTATTCCGTATAAAATTCCTCAACGAATACTTTTCGTGACTGAAATTGCAAAAACAAAAACCGGAAAGACTAGTCGCGCTTAAAATTTCTATCGTAGCCAAAGCGATCCAAAGCAAATCGAAATCGTGTTGCAATTTTCTCAGCAAGATCATTACTTAGTGTAAATTTATTTTTGCTGTAATCTTTATAGGTTTTCAATTCTTCTTCTATCAACGGTTTTGCTTTTTCAAATCCTGGAAGAGAAAGTTTGCAATAAATTTTTTCAAGATGATTCATTGGATCTGCAGTAAAATCTTCATACCGAACTTCAACTAAATTTCCTGGCGGAATCAATTCCCTCTCCGCAAAATATTTTTCATAAATCCGAATGTACGTTGAGAAAACAACTTCCTCCAGTTCTTTATCGCTGATTTGCTGAAAGGAAAGCATTGGAAGTAATTTCGTGAATAAGTGCAGATGACTTTGAAAAACATCAAACGGATTGCGCGATAAATGCACGAACTTTGCGCCCGGGAAAAGGGAAAGGATTTGTTTTATGCGCGCTGTGTTTGCAGGACTTTTTAATAAAATTCTTTTATCCGGATTCACCAATGTCAGTTTGCGGAGAAAATAACCGAAATGTTTTTTCCAGTTTTTCTCTGCTTGTAACTTGTTTCCGTTAAATAAAACATTCTTGCTGAGATTTATTAGAAAATTCTTCGGGAAGTAATACCCTGTAATGATGCTTTCAGGTCCGTAAGCAACGAGGGCAAACTCTTCTTCCTTTGGAAGATCAATTCCCATTTTCAGATTATCCATTGGGCGGGTTTCGGGAAGTGCTTTCGAAATAAGTACTGAAAAAAAATTTGAAGCCGAAAGAAACAGATGCGGAATCATTGCCTGCGTGGTGGTGCAATATGCAAATGAGGGATCTTTACACATCAAGTAATGAAGAAAGGTAGTGCCGCTTCGCGGATGCCCGATAATGAACACTGGATTTTTTATTTCTGCACGCTTAATTTTTTTTCGGAATCTTATTCTTTCATACAGGCGAAAAGGTGTGGAAAGAAAAATTACCGATGAAATAAAAATTGCTTTCGGAATAAAAAACGGATGTATTAAGAAATTATTCTGCCACAAAATCTTCAACCAAGCCCGCAAGCTGGTACCGAATGCGGAATGTGATGCGAAAGAAAAGTATTTTTTTGTTTTGTATTTCACCGAAAAAAATTTCTCGAAATTAAGGAATAACGAGAGAGCGATCAATGTTTTCTATTGCGCATTATTGCAAGAACCTGTTTATTTATTGTAAACGAAAATAATACCTTTGCCGAATCACTGAATTTGTAACAACAAAAAAGAATTTGCACTCATGGAAAGAGAAGAAGTAAAGACAGAACTGAAACTACACATTATTAAGTACCTTAACCTTCTTGAAAAAACTACAGCTGACATTATTGACGACCAGCCGCTTTTCGGTGATGGGCTTGGTTTGGATTCTATTGATTCTATTGAGTTAGTTGTATTGCTCGAGCGGGAATATGGAATCAAGATCAATGATCCGAAGGATGGTCGCAAGATTTTTACGAGCATTGATACGATAGTGGATTACATTATCGAGAACCGCACCAAATAATTTTCACCGGTGAGCCGCGTTGTTGTTACCGGTTTGGGAGTAATTTCAGCATTGGGAAATTCGGTTGCATCCAATCACGATGCTCTGGTACTAGGAAGTTGCGGAATATCTTCTGCTGATTTTGTTAAATCAAAATATTCTGGCACACTTTTTTTCGGTGAAGTGAAAATTGAAAACGAAAAATTGAAAAATATTTTTCGGATTTCTGATACTGCTGTAACGCGCACTTCTCTACTCGCACTTCATGCAGCAAGTGAGGCCATCGCTGAAAGTAAATTATCTGAATCGCAACTTTCTTCTTACAATACTGCTTTTGTCTGCGCCAGCACGGTTGGGGGGATGTGTCACACTGATGAATTGTACACGGATGCAAAAAGTGAGAGTATTGCTTCTGTTTATCTTTCCTCTTACGATTGTGCTTCTATGACTTTATTTTTGCGCGAATGGTTTGGAATAAAAGGCGTAATCAATACAATCAACACGGCATGTTCATCTTCTGCAAATGCGATTATGTATGGTGCGCAGTTGATAAAAAATGGTTTTGCAAAACGTGCCATCGTTGGAGGTGTGGATTCTCTCGCAAAGTTTACGATCAATGGATTTAATTCTCTCGGCATTCTTGCTCCGCAAAATTGCAGACCATTTGATAAAGATCGCAATGGATTGAATCTTGGTGAGGGAGCAGGGTTCATGGTTCTTGAATGTGAAGAAGACGTAAAAGATAAAAAAGTGTACGCTTCACTTTCGGGATATTGTAATGCCAACGATGCATTTCATCCATCATCCTTGAGTGAAAACGGTGAAGGGCCTTTTCGTGCAATGAGTGGCGCGTTGGCGAAAGCAAAACTATCATCTTCGCAAATAGGTTTTATAAGCACGCATGGAACGGGTACAGAAAATAATGATGAAGTTGAGAGCCGTGCTATGATGCGCATCTTTGAAAAGGTTCCGCCTTTTGCTTCTGCAAAATCAAAGATAGGACATACGCTGGGGGCTTCGGCAGCGGTGGAGGCGGTGTTCAGCATTCTTGCTTTGTATCATGGGGAACTTTATCCAAGCTTAAATTTTAATATAGCAATAGAAAACACCGGACTAAAACCACAGACGATTTTTGAGAATGCATCGCTTAGTCATGTGATGTCAAACTCTTTCGGCTTCGGGGGTAATTGTGCATCACTGATTTTTTCAAAAGCATAACGCGGCAGTATGTATATCCATCAGTCATCCTGTATTTCTCCTCAACATACTTTCGGAACGATTGACTTGGATACTTTGGTTGCTCCTGAAAATAATATTCTGAAACTTAGAGAGCCGAAGTACGAAGGCATTCCGCTTAACATTTTACGCAGGATGGGTAAAGCTGTACGCATTGGTGTGGGCGCGGCATTGCCGTTAATCAACATTGAAAAAAAATTAGACGGCATTATTATCGGAAGTGCAAATGGAGGAATGGAAGATTGTATCAAGTTTCTGAATCAGATTATTGAATACGATGAAGGTCGCCTTACCCCAACTAATTTTGTACAGAGCACTCCCAATGCAATTGCAGCACAAATCGGACTCACAACTGCGAACACCGGCTATAACATTACGCACGTTCATCGAGGGCTTGCTTTTGAAAATGCAATTCTTGATGCAATGATGATGCTTGCTGAAAATGTTTTTTCAAATTACATCCTTGGGGGTGTGGATGAAGTTTCGAATTACAATTACAATCTTGAGCGCCTCGGAAACTGGCATAAAAAAGAAAAAGTAACTGGAACGGACTTGTATGATATGCATAGTAACGGAAGTATTGCGGGTGAAGGTTCTGCAATGTTTATCGTTAATAATGAAAACAACGGAGCATCTGCGAAAGTTAATGCGATAAAAATGCTTCACACAAAAGATCCTGCTGAAGTGGCTGCGCAGTTAAATTTATTTATTGAAGAAAACGGGCAACATAATGTGTGGCTTGCCGGTGAAAATGGTGACTTGCGTGTTCAACCTTTTTATGACGCTTGTGAATTATTGTTAAGTGAGAATACTTCGCGGCTGCATTTCAAACATTTTACCGGTGAACATCCGAGCACTACTGCACTTGCGCTGTGGCTTGCATGCCGGTTTTTAGAGACCCAAAAAATTCCTGCTCATTTTTTTAAGAGCGGTTTTCACAAAGAATCTATTGAAAGTGTTTTGATTTACAACAGCGGAAAGGGAGATCAGCATAGTTTCGTATCGCTAAGAACTTAAAAAAATCAGAAATTGTCCCCTTTCTATAAAGCACTTCTTATGATTTATAGGTTTGCTCCTTACTGATAGCTGATCCTCTAATTTGAGGGTCATCCTCTTTAATTCATCCTTCTGTTCTTTACATTGATGTGTGTAATTCTTACATCCTGATGTAAATTCCTTCCATTTCGATGGCTATTCTCTATATTCTGATAGCTTTTTCTTCTCAATCTGATACTTATTCTTTTCATCTCAACGTGAATTCGTTCCATTTTGATGGAAATTCTCCCTATGCTGATGCTGATTCTTAATGTACTGATGCCTATTCCCTACATTTGATGTGAAATTCCTTCCATGTATGTCTTTTCCAGTTTCATTTTGATGCTTATTCTTTCCATTCTGATAACAATCTCTTGATTTTGACACAATATAGTTCATTCTGATGCCAAATTATTAATTGGTATCTATCAGAAGAAAAGGAATCGATGGTTTATGGCATGCCCCCTATTCATTAGCTTTAAGTCGGAGACTCTATAAAGCCAACAATTTGCGAAATGCGCAAGATGCTCTCAAAAGTATGGTTCATCCCCCTTAACACTTGCAAATTTCTGCTTCGTGTATTATCTTTTTTTTAATTGAAAACTTTGATAGTTAGTTTTCTCCCCAACTATATTTTAAGAACTGCTCTTTGATAAAATCGACAAAATCCCGTTTCTCTACCCTTTCATATCTTCGCGAAAAATTTTAAGGGTAGATTCTCAGGATGAATTTCAAGAATGCAACTTTCTTTCTTTTGTTATTGCTTATTTCATCGACAAGATCTAACGGAAGCGATCTGTCCGCATTTTATATTGCTCTTCAAAGTAGTGATTCTGCAATTATAAATGCAGAACTGAATGCGCTGGAAAAATCTAACCTGAAAGAAAAGGATGCATACATGGGAGCATTGATCATTAAGAAATCGAACATGGAGAAAAGCGGGTTAGATAAACTTTCCATGTTCAAGAAAGGAAGGAATCTTCTGGAAGGAAGCATAAAGAAAGATACGCTGAATGCAGAATACCGTTTTGTCCGTCTAACAATTCAGGAGCATGTTCCTGATTTTTTAAACTATCATTCTAAAAAAACGGAAGACGCAAAAATGATTAAGCTAGCATTTCACAAACTTCCACGAGAAGTTCAGGAAGCGATAAGGGATTACAGCAAGACCTCGCACATTTTAAAGCAGGAAGATTTTCTCAAGTAGTACCATGAGCAAAAAAATATTGGTTGTTTATTATTCTCAATCGGGGCAACTCAAACAGATTGCAGAAAATTTTTCTTCTCCTTTCGCGCAGGTGGGACACACGGTGGAGTTTGCGCGTGTGCAAATGAAAAATGAATTTCCATTCCCATGGAAATCAAAAAATTTTTTTGATGCCATGCCCGAAAGTGTGCTTGGTATTCCGGCAGAAGTAATCGCTCCGCAATTCAAAGAAGAGATGTATGATCTTGTCGTGTTCGCGTATCAGCCGTGGTATCTTTCTCCGAGCATTCCGGCAACTTCAATTTTACACGATGCCGAATTCCAAAAGCGATTGAACAATACTCCCGTTGTAACAATTATCGGAGCACGGAACATGTGGCTCAATGCACAAGAACGTGTGAAGGGCTTGATAAAACAAAGTGGCGGAAAACTTGTTGGGAACGTTGTGTATTCTGACCGTCATAATAACTTCGTGAGTGCCGTAACGATTCAATATTGGATGTTTACCGGAAGAAAGGACAGATGGCTCGGAATCTTCCCGAAGCCTGGCGTTGCCGATGAAGAAATAAATGCAGCAGGAAAATTCGGAACGAAAACAATGGAAGCATTAACAACCGGAAACCTTGAAGAATTACAACAGCAGTTGGCGGAAATGAAAGCAGTGGAACCGCAAACTGCGTTGATGTTTATTGAAGGTCGTGCTCCAAAAATATTTTCTGTTTGGGCAAATGTCATCATCAAAAAAAAGAATCGCGCATTGTGGCTGCAAATCTTTAAGTACTATTTGTTGTTTGCTTTGTTTATTATTGCACCGATAATCCTGACTATTTACCTCCTCTTGATTATGCCACTGACAGGAAAGGCGATCCGCGAGCAGAAAAAATATTTTTCAGGAGTGAATTAAAAATGCTGAACGAAGTTTACATCACGAACGCATCCACGTTTTTGCCGAATAGTCCCGTTTCGAATGAAGAGATGGAGGAGTTTCTTGGGCTGATACATCATCAACCAAGCAAGTCGAAGCGCATTGTGCTTCGCAACAACGGGATTAAGCAACGCCACTATGCGATAGACAAAAAAGGAAATGCCACGCACACAAATGCGCAGATGGCGTCTCTTGCAATCCGTAATTTATTTAAGAATGATGCAGCGGCACTAAATGCAATTGACCTTTTGTGTTGCGGCACTTCATCGCCTGATCAAATCATGCCTGCACATGGCGTGATGGTGCATGGCTGGCTGCCCGAGACAAACGACATTGAAGTAATAACACCCGCAGGAAACTGTTGCTCGGGAATGCATGCTTTAAAATATGCTTTCATGAGTGTGAAGTTGGGGCAAGCGAAGAATGCTGCAGTTACAGGTTCGGAGCGATTATCGAGAATGCTTTTTTCAGAAACTTTTAATGAAGAAGCATCAAAGCTGGAAGAAATTTCTCTCAATCCATACATCTCTTTCGATAAAGAATTTTTAAGATGGATGTTGAGCGATGGTGCAGCAGCCATTCAACTCAACGGTCATAAAAATGAAAACGGTTTGAGTTTGCGCGTGGACTGGCTTGAAGGCGCTTCGTATGCGCACAAGATAGAGCCGTGCATGTATCAGGGAGGAGAGAAAATAAACGGTGTGCTGAAGGGCTACATGGATTTTTCTCAACATGAAATTATGGAACATTCAGTTCTCAGTATAAAACAGGATGTGAAATTGCTCAGCGAAAATGTAGTGCGTTTCGGTATTGACAAATTAGCCGAGGCGATGAGGAGAAATAATATTCGTGCCGATGAGGTGAGTTATTTTCTGCCCCACATGTCGAGTGAGTTTTTCAGAAAAAAGATTGCGGAGAAAATGGAAATGGACGGCATTTCTATTCCCCAGGAAAAATGGTTTTCAAATCTTTCGACCATCGGAAATGTTGGCTCGGCTTCCATTTATTTTATGATTGAAGAGCTGTTGCACAGCGGCAAATTGAAAAAAGGTGAAAAGCTTTTGATAATTGTACCTGAGAGTGCGCGCTTCAGTTATGTGTATGGCCAGTTGACCGTGTGTTGATTTTTTTACTTTTGTGACCTTCTTTTTAAAGAAACAAAGGCACAGTGAAGAAATCAGAAATTCCACAGGACAAAAGTTTACTTGAAGGATTCACCCGTGAGGTTGATTATGTGGTGGATGAATCGGGCAAATACACTACCGAGTTAAGCCGCGGATGGGAAGTGAAAACTTCTGCCCTCGACCTTGCATGGGACGACATTCACGTGCGGATAAAAGATGCGAAAGAAAAAGTTTTGAGCAGAGAAGCCAGTCCTGTTTTATTTTTCATGGAGTTGCGCTTGATGGATCCGGGAATTCTTTCGGCTTACACGGGCTTTTGGCAATGGCAGGTAAAGCGGCACATGAAAGCGTCATCCTTCAAAAATCTTTCTGATAAAAAACTTCAGAAGTATGCCGAACTTTTTGAAATAAAATTGGAAGAATTGAAAAACCCTTTTTCGAAATAAAATCAACCCCTGCGAAATGCAAATACAGTTTGAACATATCCAGAGCGCGCACTGTGAAAACGGAGTTACCACAAACCTGCTTCGGCATTCGGGTATGAACAAAATTACAGAGCCGCTTGCTTTCGGTATCGGCTCGGGACTTTTTTATATTCAGATTCCATTTCTGAAAGTGAACAATGCTCCTGCGTTTTCCTTTCGCACCATGCCGGGAATGATTTTCAAACGCACGTGCAAGTCACTTGAAATTCCGGTAGAACGAAAAAAATTTTCTTCTCCAGAAAAAGCAAAACAAATTTTGGATGAATGTCTTGCAGCAGGTAAACCGGTGGGTTGCCAGGTAGGAGTTTATTATCTCACTTACTTTCCGAAAGAATATCGTTTTCATTTTAATGCTCACAACCTGGTGGTGTATGGAAGAGAAAACGACAATTACCTCATCAGCGATCCGGTGATGGAGACGGTGACTTCACTTTCTTCTTACGAGTTGCAGCGTGTGCGTTTTGCAAAAGGTGCGCTTGCTCCTCGCGGACAAATTTATTTTCCAAAAGATAAAATTGAAATTACTGATGATGCGATCCGTAAAGCGATTGTAAAGGGCATCAAACGAAACGTGCGCGACATGCTTTACATTCCTGCATTGGTTACAGGTATTCGGGGAATACGATTCACTGCAAAAAAAATACTAAAGTGGAGAGAGAAGCTTGGAGTAAAAACTGCGGGAAGTTACCTGGCGCAACTTGTACGCATGCAGGAAGAGATAGGAACCGGTGGCGGAGGATTCCGTTTTATCTACGCAGCATTTTTACAGCAGGCATACGCCTACATTCCAAAAGATGAGCTGTTGAAAATTTCGGAGCAGTTTACCAAGGCCGGAGACGTTTGGCGCAACTCGGCCGTGCAGGCAGCAGGAATTTTTAAAGGAAGAATTACTGCTGAAAAAGATTTTCAGGATATGTCGAACTATCTTCTCGAAGTTGCGGAAATAGAGAAGCAGGCATTTAAGCAGCTTGAGAAAGTCAAGTGGTAAAAACTTCCCATTAAATCCCTCCCGAAAAATACGCGATAAACCGAAGGGGGACTAACGAAAAAAAGCTCTCCAAAAAAAACGGAGGGCTTTTTTGTTGAATGGGGTATGCATAAAGAAAGGCATGAGAAAAACTTTTTTACTTTTACGATCGTAAGGAAGAAATTACATAGCACACCTGACGAGAAGAAACCGCACGTGTCAGGAGGAGGATTAATATATATTTATCCTTTAAATTTTAACTACTGATTTATTTATGGACAGAAATAGCCGCCTTTTTTATATTGGAATAACAGAAGTTTATGAAAAACTGGTAATGTTTTGTATTGAGAATGGTTTAAAAGTAAAAGAAAGCAAGGAAAAGTTTTTTTTTATAAAAGCCGAAAAGAGTTCATTGTTATTTTGGAAAAATATTCGGTTAGATTTGGAAATCCTTGCTGTAGAAAAGACCCGGGTTAAGGTTACTGCAAAAATTTACAAGTACAGAATGAGGCAATCTAAGCTGGAGAATAAATACATTGACGCTATAGAAAAATATTTAAATTTCACGGAATAACATTTCTGCTCATCTTGGTACTGAACCTTCCATCTGACACGTAGGGATTTTTCTAGTGAAAGGTGTGTGTAAAATCTAGCTGTTGTTTTTTAGGCCACCACTTTATTCTTCGCCATCAGCTCTTCAATTTCATCTGCTTCAATTGGAATTTTTGCCATCAGGTCAACCGGACCTTTTTCGGTTATGAGAATATCATTCTCAATGCGGATACCGAGCGATTCTTCAGGAATATAAATTCCCGGCTCGCAGGTAAAAACATTTCCGGCTTTCATCGGTTCGTAACGGTTGCCGATGTCATGCACATCCAGCCCGAGAAAATGTGAAGTGCCGTGCATGAAATATTTTTTGTACAACGGTTGTTTCGGATCTTGTTTTTTCACTTCGTCTGCATTGAGCAAATTAAGTTTGATAAGTTCTTCTTCCATCAACTTGCCGACTTCTTCATGATACTTCGGAATCACATTTCCGATTACCAGCATTTTTGTTGCTGCTCGCATTACGCGCAGCACTGCGTTGTAAACATCGCGCTGGCGTTTTGTAAATTTTCCATTCACCGGAATGCAGCGCGTTAAGTCAGCTGCATAGTTTGCATAGTCGGCACCGAAATCCATCAGCGCCACTTCACCATCGTTCATTGCTTTGTTGTTATCAATGTAATGAAGCACGCAAGCACTTGCACCGCTTGCAATGATGGGTGTGTAAGCATGACCGTTCGAACGGTTGCGGATAAACTCATGAGTGATCTCCGCTTCCACTTCATATTCAGTAACACCGGTTTTTACAAAACCAAGTACTCTGCGAAATGCTTTGTCGGTAATATCACAGGCAGTTCTTAACGGATCAATTTCCAATTCATGTTTTACGGATCGCATAGAAGCCATGATGGGTCCTGTGCGCTCGTAAGTATGATTCGGATATTTATTTTTCAGTGATTCTCCGAAGCGCTGTTCGCGATAAGGAACTTCAGTAACGAAACGATCGTTCTCATTCAGGTTGATGTAAACTGTCTTAGCGTGATGCATCATCACAGGAAGCATGGTCGCAAATTCATCTACCCAATACACATGCTGAATGTCTGATGCAACACGGGCTTCATCCTTGGTATATTTGTGCCCTTCCCAAATCGCGATGTGATCGTTAGTCTTCCGAAGAAATAACACTTCGCGATATTCAGGCAGCGGATGCTCAGGACAAATTACCAAAATGGTCTGCTCCTGATCAATGCCGCTGAGCCAGAGCAAATCAGAATTTTGCCGGAACGGAAAATTCATATCACCGTTGCGAGGCATCTCATCATTGCTGTTAAAGAATGCAATGGAGTTTGGTTTCAACAAAGCAGTAAAACGTTTTCTGTTGTCAACGTAAAGTTTCTGATCAATGGGAGTGTATTTCATCCTGAATAGATTTTTTTAGAGGTGTAAAGGTAAATATTACAACCATTCACCCACTGAAAAGGTGCGTTTGTCCTTTTTTATAAAAAAGTATTTGGATGTGACCGATTATTATCTACCTTAGTCGGCATTAATTAATCAGAGACATCATGAAACAAGTATTTACAAAAGCAATAGTCGTCCTGTTTTTATTTTTTGGAGCGCTGAAAGTTTCGGCACAGATTACAGGGATTAATTATGCTTACGCAACTACCACAACTGCATTTATTGGCATTGGAGCACCGCAAACAATAATAGCTGGTGGAACAGATGATGGACTTGCGCTTATTACACCACTTGCAGCAAACTGGAATGGATTTTATTATGGCGGGGTTTATTACCCGGCAGGTACTCCTATTTATGTTTCTTCGAATGGATTTATTTCTTTCATCAATCCGGTTACTTCTCTGCCTGCAAATAATCTTGCGGGTACTCCGGCAGTCATTGCTCCTTTATGGGATGATTTGAAAATAAAATCTACCGGACTTGTTAAGTGGGGTTATGGTGGTGGTGCTCCGAACCGCACAATGACGATTGAATGGGATTCTGTTTTATGGGATCACAATGCTGCCGTTATTGCTCTTTCTTTCCAGATAAGAATTTTTGAACGCACTGCAGGCGTTAATGCAAACGTGATTGAGTTTCGTTATTTGAATAACGGAGCAGGCGTTGCAAATATCAACAACCTATCAGGTGGTGCTTCGTGCGGTTTGTCTGGATTTTGCAACAATGATGTTCTTGCCTGGCCCGGTGCCCCAGGTGGTGCTGTGCCGAATAAAAATTTTCCTGAAAATTCTGCCATTGCATCGCATCCATCTTCTACAAATGGTTATCGCTTTACTCCAGTTGCTCACCCTTACGACAACTGCGCAAATGCCGATACAATTTCAAGTGCCGTTTGGCCCACAGCGGCTTCTGTAGTTTTTAATCCGGCACTTCCACTAATTTCAAGATCGGGAACTACGCTTCAATCTACTCAAACTGCCATTGCATTGCCAAGTTGCGGAGGAGTAACAACAACAAGTGATGTGTGGTACACTTTTACCAAGCCGGCAAACATTACGAACTTCGAAGTTTATACAGACAATTTAGATTGCCGTGGTGTAAACTACAGTGCGGGAATAGAAGTTTTTTCAAGTTGTGGAGGAGCAGTTGTAGGATGTAATTTAGGTGCTACAGGACCTGTAGGAACAAATGCAACTTCTTATCTCAATCTTACGTCATTGCCTTGTGCGCAAACGCAATATTGGATGCGAGTATTTTCAACCGATACTTCTTATCGCGGATATTTTAGGGTAAATATTCGCCCGCCTGGAAGAGATTGTGCTTATGCAAATCAGATCTGCGGCATTCCTTATGCATCACCGCCTAACCTGTCAACCTGTGGTTTCGGAAATGATTATGACAGTACAAACTCTGCGTGCCATACTCCGAGGCAGCAGGGGGAAGATTATTTATTCACTTATACTCCTGCATCAAATGTTTGCGTGGATATTTCGCTTAATAATACTCCGGCAAATTCATATCCCGGATTTACGGTTTATCAAGGTTGCCCTACAGTAGGAAATTGTTTGTCGAATGTTTCGGGCCCTGGTGTTGCGCCATTAACTTTTTCAAACATGTCGTTGGTGGCCGGCATCACTTACTACTTCGCTGTAGACTACGATGCGAACGGTGGATTTATTTCATGTATGAACAACTTTGATCTTTCTATTACAACTTCCGTAGCTCCTACTCCAACTTATGATAATTGTGCGACTCCTGCTGGTCCGGTGCCTGTATCAATTGTAACTCCCGGAAATAGTTGTACAGGATTGGTTGACTATAATAATAATTGTGCTTCTCCATCTGGCGCTGGCGCTGTTCCTTTACCGGGGTGCGGAACTTTTATAGACGGAGTTACTCCTGATGTATGGCTTACATTTACTTCCACCAGCACTGCATCGCATCAGATTGATGTATCACCCGGCACTGCACCGGCTGCACAAGATCTTGCTATGGCAGTTTATACTTCAAGTGGTGGTTCCTGCGGACCATTTACACTTGTAAATTGTGATGATAATTCAAATTCTGGTATGCCCTCATTAACGGTGGTTCCACCAACATCAAGCACCGTTTATTATATCAGGATATGGAGCAACAGCGGAACTCAGACTGGGAACTTCAAAATATGTGTTGCTACAGGTTGCGCGCCAACAAATGATCTTCCATGTGCGGCAGTAGCTCTTACTTTAGGACAGCCGGTGACCGGAGATAATGGCTGCTCATCAGGAGCAAATGAACCCGGAAATGCTTCGTGCTGGGGTGCAGGAAATACGCTCAACACTGTTTGGTACAGTTTCGTTGCGTCAAGCACAACAATGAAAATACGCACCCGACTCTTTACTCTTTATGATTCACAGATTGCTGTTTATAGTGGAGTTTGTGGTCCAGGTCTTGTTGAAGTTGCGGCTGCGTGTAACAATGATTATTCTTACAATTGCGGAAATGCTTTTACAACAAAGGCGTCTGATCTTACTGTGAATGGTCTTTCCATCGGTACTACTTATTATGTAAGAGTAGATGGCAGAGGTTCGAACACTGGAACGTTTGAGATTATTGTGATTGATGGCGCTGCTGCTTATCCTCCTGTACCTTCTCAGGATTGTGCATTGCCTGTAAATATATGTAGCAATTCAAGTTTCACGGTAGCTGATCCCGGCTATTCGGGCGCTGGAAACTATTGCGATGCAGGTGGTGCATCCATATGCATGTATGCCGGTGAAAGTAGCTCCTCATGGTACACATTTTCAATTACTGGTCCTGCCACTTTGCAGTGGTTGCTAACAACATCCATTTCGAATGACTACGACTGGATGATCTGGTGTATTGACACTGTTTGGAATAACAATCCGAATCATGTGTTTGCTACAGTTGCCAACTATTGCAGCAACCTGAACAATCCTAATATGTTTCCATGGACAAGTTGTAATGTTTCTCACATTGATAATACTGGCATGAGCACTTCGATGGGAACGGATACAGTGGGAGGTGTTACAAACCAGCATCGGAATGTCGGAGGAGGCAGTACGCCACCATTGAGCCAGGCTGGATATATTCCAGCAGGTATGACTGCTACATTCTTATTAAGTTTGAATAACTGGTCGAACACCACTGTGGGATTTAATTTTAATTTCCAGGGGTCAGCTGTTAATGGAAGTCCACCAACAATGACCTGGCAAAATGCAACCAGCAATGTTTGGGACGGAAGCGGAACAAACCGCAATGCATGGTCGCCCACTTCGTGCGGAGCAATACCAGATTGCATTAATTTGATTGCTGCAACTATTGCCGCAGGCGGTATTCAACCAACGGTAACTGCTAGTACTACAGTGAAGGATATTACCATTAACGCAGGTGCTTCTCTCACCATACAAGCGGGAGTTATTCTTTCCGTTTGCGGAAACTTTACGAATAACGGAACATTGAATTGCCAGCCAGGAAGTACTGTTCAGTTTATCGGAGGTTCGAACACTTCCATTAATGGAACTTATGGGAATGTTCTTAATAATTTTTATCATGTAGAGTTTGCAAAAAATTCAGGAGCAATTCTTACTCTTAATTCAAACATCTTTATACAGGGAAAAGATTCCATTTACGGTGGTATTGTAAACAACAATAATAAAAACACTGAGGTGGGTGGTAATTTTTACAACTACAACGGTGCGACAAGTTTTACCGGACTTGGTGCTGGCGGGGGCGGCAGCACTCTTACATTTACAAGACGCGTTGGTGCCAATCAAAATTTCAGAAACAATGGGGCGGCTCTTACGCTGAACAATGTTACCATGAATCAGATTGCAGCCGGATCTCTTACTCTTAATGCTAATGCGACCAGCGATTTGATTATCGGGTCGAGCGGAATTCTTACTCTTACTCAGGGAAAAATAATTACCGGTGTTGGCACTGCACGCGAAGTGAATGTTACGAATAGTGCCGCTGGCGGCTGCTCTGCCGGAGTTGCAACAAGCTATGTGGAAGGCAAATTGAGACGTTCAATTGCTGCTGCATTAAATTCTTACGACTTTCCTGTTGGCGAATCAAGCATGGGTTATGAACGCGCTAACATTACATACACTGTAGCGCCTTCTGTTTACAACCTGTTAGCACAATTCAAAACATGGGGTGGGGCGAATTGTGCATTTCCGGGCATGGGTCCGGTAGCAAGCGAATGTTTAACTGCAACCTATAATGCGCTGCCTTACTTTGATCATGGATATTGGAATATTGATCAAAGCGGTGGTTCAACGGGAACGTACCGTGTGACATTGTACAATAGTGGCATGTCGAATAATACAGGCATGGGATGGACTGTTGTAAAAGGAACTTCCGGAAGCTGTGCATTTGCCTTAGCCGGCAATTGCTGGGTAGCAAGTACCGCAGGTGCTACGCGCAGAGATAACCTGACAAGTTTTTCTGACTTCGCAACGGTGCAATCACAGAATCCGTTGCCTATTCAATTGCTTTACTTCAATGCAAAACCAGAAGGGTATGATGTGCTTTGCTCATGGAGCACTGCTACGGAAATTAACAACGATCATTTTGAACTAGAGCGCAGCGCAGATGGAAATGAATTTACAAATATTGCGCGTGTGAAAGGTTTCGGAGCGGGTGTATCTGTGCATACGCTCAGTTACAATTATCCTGATAAAGAAATCTGCAACGGTATTATTTATTATCGCCTGAAGCAGGTTGATATTGACGGCAACTCTTCTTACAGCAATGTTGTAGCTGTGAATTGCAAAGATGCTGATCGTGCAATTACTGTTTTCCCGAACCCTGCCAACACGGTGCTGAATGTAAGTTTCGCTCAGGCAGCTAATGAAAAAATAGAATTGCAAGTGATAAATATGTTGGGAATGATGGTGATGAAAAAAGAATTTACCGCACAGGAGGGGCAGAATAACACCATCCTTGAGATTAAAGATTTTCCTCCCGGTGTTTATTATTTAAAGTTCCGGAAAGAAGATGGCTCGGTGGATGATTCTCACCTGACAAAGTTTTTGAAGTATTAAAAGAGTTTTTAAATCCTGATATAAATAGCCCGCGATATAAACCGCGGGCTATTTTTTTACTCCATCACAAACTTTCCTTCCGGTGCGAATAGTTTTTAGTTTTCGCTTGCGACACCAAAAGTGTTTCATGTTGATGTCATTCGGGAAAGATAATTTCACACTTTCAAAATGAAATCATTATTGATTTTTGTTTTGACGAAATGAAATATTCTCTAATCATCGCTTTTCTTTTTTTCAATAGTTCGCTTTCGTTTTCTCAAAACAATTACACGATAAGCGGAACTATTCACGACAATAAAACCGGAGAGGCAATGATTGGCGCCACGCTTGCGGTAAAAGAAATTCCAGCAACGGGTGTGAGCACGAATGCTTATGGCTTTTATTCACTCACTCTTGCTGAGGGAAAGTACACATTCAGCTACCGGTTTACCGGTTATGAAGAGAGAGATACAGTGATTGATTTTCATCACAACGTAAAACTCAATGTTGATCTTGCTGAAAAGGTTATTTCTCTCCATGAGGTGAATGTTACTTCTGAAGCTGCAAACAAAAATGTGACCTCTCCGCAAATGAGTGTGCAAAAACTGAGCATCAAGGAGATTAATTCTATTCCTGTTTTTCTTGGTGAACGTGATATTCTGAAAACCATTCAATTGCTGCCGGGTATTAAAGGGGTTACGGAGGGCAATTCAGGATTTTATGTGCGGGGTGGGGGGCTTGATCAAAATCTTATTTTGCTTGATGAAGCCAATGTGTATAATCCCGGGCACCTGTTGGGTTTCTTTTCAGTGTTCAATTCGGATGCCATTAAAGATGTAACAATTTACAAAGGAGGAATTCCTGCTGAGTATGGAGGAAGAATTTCTTCAGTAGTAGATGTGAAAATGAATGATGGTGACAACAAGAAATATAGAGCAACTGGAGGAATCGGGTTGATTGCTTCGCGCCTAACGGTGGAAGGACCTATTGTAAAGAATAAGGGATCGTTCATTATTTCTGGACGAAGAACGTATGCCGATTTATTTTTGAAAATTTTAGGGCCGAAGGAACTGCGCAACTCGCAACTTTATTTTTATGATCTGAATGCAAAAGCAAATTATGAGTTGGGACCGAAGGATCATATTTTTATTTCAGGATATTTCGGCAGAGATAATTTTACTTTCAGAAACAGTACGAATACCAATCGCAGCTTTGGTATTGATTGGGGAAACACTACTGCAACGCTACGCGAGAATCATTTATTCACTGACAAATTATTTCTGAATAGTTCTTTTATCTTCAGTAATTACAGCAATAATATTACGCTTGGTTCGGGCGATGCGCAGTTTCAGGTTACTACGGGCATACGTGACTTTTCTTTGAAGGAGAATTTTGATTACTACATCAGTGCGAAGAACACGGTGAAGTTTGGTTTGGAATCCATCTACCATATTTTCCGACCTGGTGAGGTGACTATTAATTCTGCTTCTGCAACTATTCGCCCTTCTGTGCTGAACAAAACTATTGAGCGGAAGCACGGATGGGAAAATGGTATTTACATTTCTGATGATTATGTATTGAGCAAGAAAATAAACATCAACTTCGGTCTGCGTTATTCACTCTTCACTGACCTGGGGGCGGGAACCACATATTCTTACGGTGGCGATGGCAATGTAAATGATTCTTCCCTGTATTCTTCTCTTCAACCCATCAAAACATATTCAGGCATTGAGCCGCGTATTTCTGTTGCCTACATTTTTAATGATGCTAATTCAATTAAAGCATCATACAACCGGATTTATCAATACATGCATCTTCTCTCTAATTCAACTGCTGAAACTCCTGTTGATCTATGGATACCGTGCAGCAATGTGGTGCAGCCGCAGATTGGCGATCAAGTGGCGCTGGGTTATTTCAGAAACCTGAAACAGAATATGTATGAGTCATCGGTGGAGGTGTATTACAAAAAAATGCAGAACCAGATTGACTATAAACCGGGAGCCGATCTGCGTTTTAATAAAACTGTGGAGTCGCAATTGTTATTCGGAACGGGAACGGCTTATGGTGCAGAATTTTTTCTGAAGAAAAGATATGGCAAGCTGAACGGATGGATCGGTTATACGTATTCGCGTACGCTTAGAAACTTTGACGGTATTGATAATGGCGCCACATTTCCTGCAAGACAGGACGAAATTCATGATGTATCTGTTGTTGGTATCTATGAGTTAAGCAAGAGGTGGACTTTTTCTGCATCTTGGGTTTACAATACGGGAAGTGCGGTTACCTGGCCGAGCGGAAAATACCAGATAGATGGTCAGGTGGTGAGTTTATATACAAACCGAAACGGTTATCGCATGCCTGCATATCACCGTCTTGATGTGGGAGCAACATGGAATATAATAAAGACACGCAGACTTGAATCGAGTTGGAATTTTTCTGTTTATAATGTTTATGCAAGGGAGAATGCGTTCTCTATTTCTTTTCAGCAGGATCCGAATGATCCGTCAAAGACACAGGCAGTACAGTTGTCGCTCTTCAGGTTTGTGCCTGCAATTACCTATAATTTTAAATTCTGAAAAAGATGAAAGCAAAAAATATTTTTCTAAGTATTATGCTGCTCACATTTATTTCCTGCGAGAAGGTTATTTATATTGACTTGAATACTTCGAACCCAAAAATAATTGTAGAAGCAAATCTTACTAATCAACAGGGACCTTATAAAGTTAAGATCAGCCATTCGGTAAATTATTACGATGCAAATAATTTTCCGGCAGAAACAGGTGCACATGTAACCCTTAACGACAATGCCGGAACTACTGAAACTCTTGCAGAAGTTACTCCCGGAAATTATGAAACAAGTACTTTGCAGGGAGTGGAGGGAAGAACTTATTCGCTGAAGATAGTAACGGCTGACGGAAGTGAATATAATGCTGCTTCAACGATGCCTTATCATGTTCTTATTGACTCCATCAATTTTGAACCTGG
Organism: Bacteroidia bacterium; assembly: GCA_038230515.1. Classification (GTDB taxonomy): domain Bacteria; phylum Bacteroidota; class Bacteroidia; order AKYH767-A; family 2013-40CM-41-45; genus JAPLDB01. The sequence goes on from JBBRND010000011.1 coordinate 53,089, forward strand.
CAGGGAAGGAAACAGTTTTCGTGTGATCTGTAAATTTAAAGATCCGGAGGGTGTGCTTAATTATTACAAGCTGCATTTAACATCAAACGACTCAACAAAGATTGACAGTACGGACATCCGTATTGTGGCTGATGGTTTTGCTGACGGGCAGGAACTCACTCTTACTTACAGAACGGAGCTTGTTCCGGGAGACAGCGTTTTTGTGATGCTTGAATGTATTGATAAAACCACCTACGATTTTTACCGCACGCTGCCTGATGTGGAGGGTGGCATCCGTTCGTTCACTTCAGCACCTCCTGCAAATCCGGTAACGAACTTAAGTAACGGGGCGCTTGGATATTTTTCTGCTCGTTCGGTTTCTGTTGGTGCTGCGGTGGTGCATTGATCTGCTTTTATTTTGTTGTGTCTCTTGGCGCACCGGCAGGGTTGTTCCTTCTATTATTGTCCATTATGTTTTTTCTTCCGGTAGAATCTCTTCTCATGCTGTTCTCTTTACCAGTATGAGGTGGTACTACTCCACTTCGGTTTCGGTTAGGATAGGTGGAACCATTGCTGCGGTAATGGGTAGTATCATGCACCATTCCTGAATTGTGAGAAGGGCCCATTCCCGACATGGCAGTATCGGTTCTGGTTTGGTTTATCCGATCAGGATGTAATGGATCCGGAGTTGGAGTAGAGCGCGGCAGATCCGGATTGGGGGTTGGGTTGGAGTTTGGAATGGTGCTTTGAGCAAAAGAGAAATTTGCAGTTGCTGTTAAGATTGCTGCAATGGCGATTATTTTTTTAAATGATGTCATTTTATTTTGATTTTACATTTGACTTCATAAAATTCTGTGCCAATTTTTTTCAGCATGGAGCTTGCATTTTTTTAAAAAGCAAAACTCTTTTGCAATATGCTTCTTAGTTGGTTCTTGATTGATTCGAAGTTGCTTGCTTTGGTGAGAAAAGCTTCTGCTCCTAATTTCATGGAGCGGTTCACATCGTTAATGTTTTTGGAGGTGGTGAGGATGACTACCGGAATTTCACTGTATGGTTTCGTTTTCTTTAGTTGCTCGAGGCATTCGAAACCATTCATGAGGGGCATGTTTAAATCGAGAAAAATAACTGAAGGAGGTGGTGGTTCTTTTTCAAGAATCTTAATTACTTCCATGCCGTTTTGAGCAACGGTACATTGCAGGTTGGGGCTAATTTCCTTTAGGGCATCCATGAAGAAGAGTTGATCATCTTCATCATCGTCTGCCAATAATATTTTTATGGGTGTAGTCATTGGTAGAGTAATTTTAATGCTGCATTTTTTTTGGTGCATCAAAGATGAAATAAAATATTATGACTTTCAACTATTTTTTAAAAGATGACAATTAATCACCTTGCTGGTATAGTTTTTTATCTCTGTTTCATAAAAAAAAATTATGTACAGCTCTCCTCATTACAACAATGGAACGCCTGAAGGCAGCGGCACCGGACTGATGATGCTTAATGCAACTGTAATTACATTGGGTATTACGCTGATTGCATTCCTTATAACTTTGGTTGCGGTATCCTGAAAAAAAATAATTTGTATGCTAAGTATCCGCAAAGAGTTTGAAAATACGCCTTATTGTTACAAGTTAAGGTTGCTTACTAAATATGGAGTGTACTTGATGAAGCGCGAACAAACCGGATACTTTATTTATCTTTTCGGATACAAGGGTTTTTATGTAGAAGTTTGGTACACCCCAAACGAGGAGTTGTGCAAAATAAAAATTATTGATGTAAAAAATCTTGATCCCTATCTTGATCGGATTGTAATTGTATTTGCATAACCGATGGCGAAAGATTGATGTTAAAAGTGATCTATTTCCTTTTCTTAGAGTTTATGGGAACCCTCTTTCCCTCAAACCCTCGTTTTTTCCTCAAAAACCAATTTTTTTCAAAAACACCTGTTTTTTGCCAGAAAACACCCCTCGGCAGTTTGATAATACCCCTCGGCTGTGAAAAAACACCCCTCGGCTGAAAAAAAACACCCCTCGGCAATTCAAAAACACCCCTCGGCTGTGAAAAAACACCCCTCGGCTAAAAAAAAATACCCCTCGGCAGATTGATAACACCCCTCGGCAGAAAAATAATAGCTGAAATTTTTTTTTGAAGATATTGTTCTGAGTTTTACTTTTGGCGGCTCATTTTATAAAAACAAATTAATCTCAAAAAAAAATGAATATAATTAAAGTACTCCACAGCTGGTTAAATGCCACAGCTTTAACAATGGCAGCCATAGGCGAAGCAAGCGTAACCGGCATGACGGGCAACCTGCTTTACCCAACTCCCGCAGTTGCACTCACTGACATGACAACCGCCTGCACCCGGCTCACCGATGCCTGGAACGGCCGCGACAATGGCAATGCCGGCAAGCAGGAATTGAAAGATGCAACCATCGCTTTGGTAGCCCTACTGGTTAAGCAAAGCCAATATGTAGATGGTATTGCCAAAGGCGATGCGGCAAAAATTATCAGTTCAGGATTTCAGGCAACCTCCGGAGAGATGCACCCATCGGTAATTCCCGATCAGGCACCAGCGCCAAAGGTGGAAAGTTTTGAAGGCGGAAGAATAAAATTAAGCGCCAAAGTAGTGCATGGCGCTACCAGCTATTGCTGGATTATTTTTACAGGCGTTCCGTTTGAAATTTCAATTGTGAACGACCACCTCATTATGCCCGCAGGAAACACAGGTGCCATCGTAGTTCCCGCAGGCGGCACTCACGAAGGCATCAGCGGACTGGATTCCTTAAAAGCAATGCATGCAGGAGTAATAGCGCGCAATGCAGCAGGCATGGCAGCCATCAGCCCGCTCGTAGAATTTCATACCATGTAATTTTTATTTGTTTGGATAACAAAACCCCTGAAGTGATAAAAAGCTTTGGGGGTTTTTTCTGTTCATATTTTTTAAAAACTCTTCTGCGTTTATCTCTTTCGTGCAAAACAGTTTTCTAATTTCGTTTCATGAATCACCTCTACTTTGGCGACTCGCTCGACATACGAATGCAACTGAAAGCCCCGCACCTCGCAGGGCTTTATTAACCCCCCCGAACTCGTTTGAAACGGCTACGGAGTTATAAAAGCAGCACTCGCAAAAAAATAATTTTACCAGCAATAAAAAAAATCTCAAAACATAGAAGTACATCATCATCCCGACCTGCATCATAAAAAGAAAAAGTTCAGAGAGTATTAAATATTGTATTTCCTCTTATAGCAGCCATTCAGCTTTCCATCATTATAAAAAGAAAAAATAGATGACCGTAAAAAAAGAAACAAAAGCATCCACAAAACTTTCAGCAAGAATTAAAAATTATCTACAAGCATTGGGTCCCGGTTTAATTACAGGAGCAAGCGATGATGACCCTTCAGGCATTGCTACCTATTCACAGGCGGGCGCAGCCTTCGGACTTGCAACTTTATGGACTGCACTCATTACATTTCCTTTAATGGCAGCTATTCAAGGCCTGTGTGCCCGCATTGGAATTGTAACACAGGAAGGGCTAACAGGAACTTTAAAAAAAAATTATCCTAAACTAATTTTGTATCTCATGATGCTGTTTAGTTTTCCGGCCATTACGCTAAACATAGGTGCAGATATACAAGGCATGGGTGCTGTTGCTAATCTGCTTCTTCCACAAGTTCCTGTTTTCGCTTTCAGCATTTTATTTACTGCCATCCTTTTATTTTTCATTATCAAATATCCTTATCAAAAAATTGCAGCAATATTAAAATGGCTTTGCATCACTTTATTTTTATATCTCGTAATTCCCTTTTTAATAAAGCAAGATTGGTTGCAAGTTTTAAAAAATACAGTCATTCCTACGATACATCTCAACAAAGAATTTTTATCCATCCTCGTTGCAATCCTGGGCACAACTATTTCTCCCTATTTATTTTTCTGGCAAACAACAATGGAAGCCGAAGAAATTGCACACAAATCAAAAAAAGTAATGGTGAACAAACGAATATTTCAGGACATGAGAAAGGACGTTAATTTAGGAATGTTCTTTTCCAACCTTGTTATGTTTTTTATTATTCTCACAACAGGTACAGTATTATTTAAAGGAGGAATAACAAAAATAGATACAGTAGAACAAGCGGCAAAAGCATTAGAACCTTTAGCGGGAAAACTTGCTTACCTCTGTTTTGCAATCGGAGTTCTCGGCACAGGATTTTTAGCCATTCCTGTTTTAGCAGGTTCGCTCTCTTACATACTTGCTGAAACTTTTGGCTGGAAACAAGGACTTGATAAAAAATTTTACGAGGCAAAAGGTTTTTACATCACACTTATTGTTTCCGTCTTAATCGGACTGTCTCTAAATTTCATTGGTGTTTCTCCAATCCAATCACTCATTTACACAGCCATTCTCTATGGGCTTACAGCACCTGTTATGATTGCAATAATTCTTCACATCGGAAATAACAAGAAGGTGATGAAACAGTTCACCAACAATACACTTCAAAACACTTTGGGATTTCTAACTTTAATCTTAATGAGCGCTGCTGCTGTTGCTCTTATTTATTTTCAGTTTGCATAAAACAAAATATAATTATCATGACATATTTTAAAATGAATCCTAAGGTTGATTTTTATTTTAGTAAATCCAAAAAGTGGCAGGAAGAAATCGAGAAATTAAGAACGATTATTCTTGACTGCGGGCTTACTGAGGAATTGAAGTGGGGTTGTCCTTGTTACTCGCTCCAGGAAAGTAACATCGTTTTAATACATACATTTAAGGAATACTGCGCGGTTTTGTTTTTCAAAGGCGTTTTGTTAAATGATGCCAAAGGAATTCTTATTCAACAAACGAAAAATGTGCAAGTGGCTCGCCAGATCCGGTTCACCAATATTCGTGAAATAATTGAGAAGGAACCCATCCTGAAAGAATATATTTATGAAGCCATTGAAGTAGAGAAAGCCGGGTTGAAAGTGCCTTTGAAAAAGACTGAAGAGTTCAGTATGCCTGAAGAATTTGAAAAGAAATTGAATAAAATCCCTGCACTGAAAAAAGCATTTGATAAGTTAACACCGGGTCGGCAAAGGGGATATCTTCTTTATTTTTCTGCAGCCAAGCAATCCAAAACCCGCGAGTCAAGAATTCAAAAATATATGCCGCAAATTCTGAAAGGAAAAGGTTTGGATGATTAATACATTCGATAAGAAAATAAATTGATCAAACTTTATGATATAACCTTACTTTGCGAGAACAAACAAAAATAATAAGCCGACCGCAAACAATAAATAATTAAACCATGAAAATAAAAATCATCATTCCAGCAATTACTTTATCAATAACCCTGCTGAATGCAACTGCACAAAACTGGCAGGTGGTGGGCGTTCAGGGATTTTCTTTGCCGGTAACTCAATATTCTCTTACTTCGATTGCTTTAGACCATTACGGAACACCTTATGTTGCTTATTCAGTTGCATCAGATTCGGGCAGGATAACGGTAATGAAATTTGATGGGGCATCGTGGGTGCCTGTTGGTAATACCGGATTTTCCGCTGGTCAAGCATACGATATATCCATCGCCATTAATTCTGATAATCTGCCCACTGTAGCTTACGGAGATGCAGGAAATACTTCTCATGCAACTGTGATGAAATTTGATGGAGCCAATTGGGTAACCGTTGGAGCAGCCGGCTTTTCCGATGGCGTGGTAAATAATTGCACGATTAAATTTGACGGTCATGATACTGCTTATGTTGCCTATGTTGATGCATTTTATTCCGGCAAAGCCGTGGTTAAAAAATTTGATGGCACAAGTTGGGTAACTGTAGGAACGTCTGGCTTCACAGCAGGCGGCACAGGGCAGATGACAATGGCTTTGAGTAGCGGCAATGTTCCATACGTGGGATACCAGGATCAGGTAAATGGTTTTGCAGAAAGCGTAATGATGTTTAATGGAACAGATTGGGTGCATGTCGGAAACAGTACCTTTTCAAACGGCACCTGCCAGTTTACTCATATAACTTTTGATCACTCAGGAACCATTCCTTATGTGTGCTATAACCAGGGCTTCAATCCTTTTGCGCCCAATGTGCAGTTGTTTGACGGTGGAAGTTGGCTCTATGTGGGAGGACAAAATCTAAACACGGATGGAGATTACCAAAACAATATAGCCATTGATGGAAATAATATTCCCTACGTTGTGTTCCCGGATGGAAGCTATAACAGCAGGGCGACAGTAATGCAGTACAATGGTTCATCATGGGTAACAACAGGCAATGCTGGCTTCTCAACCGGAGAAATCTGGTTTCCGAATATTGTGACCGATTCACTAAACAACGTATATGTGGAATATTATGATGACGGAGATTCTGATAAAGTTTCTGTAATGAAATTTGAAAATACAACTTCCATCCGTGCCATTGCTTCAAATGATAAAGTAGCCATCTTTCCGAACCCAACCACCGGCACCTTCAGTATAAAAATAAAGGGGGAATTAAATAATGCACACCTGGAAATTTGTCTGATTAATTCACTTGGAGAAAAAGTTTTTGATGAACTTATAAAAAACAAGACCAATATTTTTTCTATTGACGTATCATCCCTTCACCCTGGCATTTTTTTTTATCAGATTAAGCAGGGCATCACGAGAGTTGACAGCGGAAAAATAATTATTGAGTAGATCAGAAAGCATAAATTTTTTTTTCGGCCACAGAGTGAAAAACACACTCTTATTATTATTAATCTCAGCAAACACAATGGGATTCATACCTTTGTATTCGTAAAAAAGTTCAAAATGAAAAAAGCGCTGCTTCTAGTAATATTTTTCGGTATTAACTCTGTGTACTTTTCTAAAGCGTTCGCCCAAAAAATAGTTCCTGATACCGTTACCGCAGGCATATACGTTACCAGCATACACGATATTGATTTCAAGCTAAAGGAATATACGATTAGCTTTTGGTTATGGCTGAAATATAAAAATAAGGAGTTTGATTTTTTGCACAACCTTGAAATTCCACAAGCAGAAACATTTGAGAAATCATTCTTCACAGTTGATACAACTGACGGCAATATCTACATATTGATGAAGCTACAATGCGAGATGAAAGATTCGTGGAAAATTAATAACTTTCCTTTTGATCGTCAGAATCTGCGGATGTCAATAGAGAATTCACAATTCGATTCCCACTCTTTGGTATTTAAGGCAGATACCATTGGTAAACATTTCGACCCACAATTTGCCATAAGTGGATGGAACATTGATAGCTTTGATCTGTCTACAGGAATGAAATCCTACGAAACCACCTTTGGGGATCCCCAACTTGATAAACCCCATACGGAATATGGCGCCTTTAAAGTAAAAGTAGGAATCTCACGTGACGCAATTGGCTTGTTCTGGAAAATGTTTCTTGGCATGTATGTGGCTTTTCTCATAGCTTATGTTTGTTTCTATATTCATGCGGACAGTATTGATTCGCGTTTTAGCCTGAGTGTTGGAGCGCTTTTCGCGGTGATAGGAAACAAATACATTATTGATTCCGCGCTGCCCGAGTCAGTTACGTTCACGCTAGTAGATACCTTGCATGGAATTACATTGCTTTTTATTCTTGCAGTGATTACATGTACTGCATTTTCTCTAAAACTTGTAAAACAAGACAAGTTGAATCAAGCCAACAGATTTGATAAGGTTGCCGGGCAAATCTTGCTGCTAACTTATTTAATTTTAAATTTTTATTTCATTTCGAATGCATACAAGGGCTAATTGAATCTATGTGGAGGACTTTCTTATTAGCGAACCGTACACAAGTCGGAAATGGAAATATAGAAATCTCCGCTCACCACTCCATAATACGTTAGGGAAAAAATTAGACACAGTTCTACTCCACCGCAAACTTCTTTACAATCGTTTTTCCGTTAGTTGTAATTACCGCAAAATAAATCCCCATACTGATGTTGGGAAAAGAAATCTGTTGGCTTCCTTTTGAAACCATCATATCTGCAGAAGAAAAAATTTCATTCCCCAATGCATTAACCACACGTAATGAATTTATTTTTTGTTCATCTGCTGAAAAAAGATTCAGTGTAGAATTATCTTTATCGTACTTCAAACCGAACGTTTGCAGTGTTCGTGTTTGCGATTCAATGCCTGTGCCGGTACTATAATACACCGTCATCTGAATGTGATCAACAGAAGCAATATTGAATGTTGCAGCAAAATTTTTATTCATTGCCATCAATGCTAAACCAAACTGTGTACTGTTTACTGAGTCTGCTGTAAGCGGATAGCCCCAAGTGTCAGCGCTGTCTCCGTAAGTTACTATCATTGGGTTGAGTGTCCAGAAAACCGGTGAAGCATGATTAATTCCGATAGGGGAACCCAGATAAAGACTCACCATCGAATCTGAAACTCCGTTTACAGCATCTGACAGCCGCAGCACATCGGCAGTTACACCACGAATAACAGCAGCCGATGGAATGGCAAAGCCAAAATGAGTTGCAAATAAAATCCTCGAATAGTAACAGGTAGTTTGAAAACACATCGGATAAGTTGAGAGTCCACAACTAGCATACAAATGATCGGCATGAGAAACATTTGAAAAATTCTGCCACTCGCCACCAGGGCAGGCAAGGCATCCAAAAGCAGAGTACGAAGAAGACATTGCATCGCGCGGACCCTCCGATTGCGAATAGCTATTCTGAAATCTGAAAAGCAGAAGTACAATAACAAAGATTAATTCTTTTTTCATGGCTTCTATTTTAGAGATGTAAAAATAAAAAAAAATTTATTCATTGCGACTCTTTGATTTTCTCTCATTTTCATCTTCTTCATTATCTGTTTCTAGATGATAACGATGCATGATACGGTGAATGACCGGAGCAAACACAACGCCAACAATACTGAGAATGGTAACTCCGCTGAACAACGCATAAGCGGATGCAAAATACTTTGCGGCATCTGTTGTAAGCACATCCACAGGTCCCATGCCTCCAAGAATCATGCTTGCGTTCAATAAGGCATCTACAAATTTCAAATGCCCTAACCTCATGTATCCGACCACACCAATCCCGAGAGAACTAAAAATAATAAAAAGAGCAAAGAGTGCATTGTTGAATAACCGCTTGTAAAACTTTTTCACCGGAAGCAACGGCTTTTGAAGACGCTCGTATTTAAACATGATTTTTAAAAATATTTTCAAAGATACTGGATGTTATTTCCCATTACCTTGCTTATTTCATTTGTAAATGGAGTATACGTCAAAAGCAAACATCTCCCATAATTAATAATAACTTAACATTTAAGAAACACTAATCTAACTCTATATTGATTCATTTGCCGCATAAAATTTACAATTATGAAACTTATAATTTACACAGCATTAATGCTTCTCCTCGCTGCTTTCACAGCTAAGGCACAGGACAACGAACAACCAATTGACACGCTTACCCGCCACGTTGCAGGTATCCGTCAGGAACTTGATGTATTGAAAAGAATTAAAATAAGCGGCTACATTCAGGCACAATATCAGGTGGCTGATTCAGGCGGTATAAATTCTTATGCAGGCGGAAATTTCACCAGCGGTGTTGATAAAAGATTTTTGTTGCGCAGAGGAAGAATAAAATTTCAATACGATGCTCCCAATATTGATAAAGGTTGGTCAACCTCTCAATATGTATTGCAGTTTGATGTTTCTCAAGGTGGGTTAACTATTAAGGATGCCTACGCAAAATTTACTGATCCTTGGTGTGGATGGTTTTCGATAACAGCGGGAATGCAAAACAGACCATTCGGATATGATATACCTTTTTCATCAAGTATGCGTGAATCGCCTGAACGTGGACGCATGTCTCAGATCATTTTTCCAAATGAACGCGATCTTGGAGCAATGCTTACCATTCAGGGTCCAAAGATTTCTAATTGGAATTGGTTAAAGATTGATCTTGGAATGTTCAATGGTACAGGCGCACCTAGTGCAGGAGTAAACACAAGTGATTTTGACAAATTCAAAGATTTTATCGGTCATATTGGTTTAAGCAAATCAACACCATCCGAAAAAATAAAATGGGGACTGGGTGCTTCCATTTACAGCGGTGGATACAGAGTAGATACGGTTAACACTTACAAGTTCGAAACGGACTCAACTGGAATCATGGGCTACACAGTTGATCAAAAGAAAGCAGACGTGGCTGCCAATATAAACGTACGGAATGAAATCATGCGCTCATACATGGGCTTTGATGCGCAATTCAGCATTGACTGGATTATTGGAATTACAACATTACGGGGAGAATACATAATGGGTTCGCAGCCGGGAACGAGTTCTTCAACCACTTCTCTTGCCGCAGCTTCTGCTTCTGATTTTTATACAAGAAAATTCAATGGAGCATATTTATACTTTATCCAGAATATTGCAAGAACTCCTTTGCAGGCAATTATAAAATATGATTGGTATGATCCTAACACTGACATTAAAGGTGATGACATTGGAATTGCTGTGAAGCAGTCGGGATTTAAAACGACAGGCTTAGCAGATTTAAAATACTCAACTCTTGGTTTAGGTCTTGCTTACAGGTGGGATGCAAACGTAAAGATCACTGCTTATTGGGATAAAGTGACAAACGAAACCAGCGCAAACCTCGCTGGATACACACAGGATTTGAAAGACAACGTATTCACACTTCGTGTGCAGGTGAAATTTTAATCCCGTAACAATTTAATAATATTCAAAGGCGTACTTCGGCACGCGAATTGGAAAGACAACAGGTAAATCAAAAAAAAATATAAATAAAATGAAAAAAAATCTAATGACCATTGCAGTTGCAGCGCTGATGAGTGTTGCAGCCATTGCACAGAAAGTAGTAGTAAAGGGAAGCGACACTGTTCTTCCACTTTCGCAAAAAGAGGCAGAAAGCTACATGAAGAAAAACAGCATGACAAGCATTACGGTTGTTGGCGGAGGAAGCGGTGTTGGTATCGCAGCGCTTCTTGACGGAACCACTGACATTGCGATGAGTTCACGCTCAATCAAAATGGATGAGCGAATGAAACTCCAGGATGCGGGTAAAGCATTTAAAGAAGTTATGATTGCGCGCGATGCTCTGTCAGTAATTGTAAATTTAAAGAACAAAGTAAGCAAACTTACCAGGGAACAAATTGAAGGAATCTACACCGCTAAAATCACAAACTGGAAGGATGTTGGTGGGGATGATATGAAGATTGTTGTGTATGGACGTGAAACAAGTTCAGGCACGTATGATTTCTTCAAAGAAAATGTGTTGAACAGAAAAAACTATACCTCATCAATGCTGAACATGCCTGCTACCGGAGCAATCATTCAATCAGTAAGTCAAACACCGGGAGCCATCGGTTATGTGGGACTAGCTTATGTGAGTAAAGAAGTGAAAGACCTTGCGGTTTCTTATGACAAGGGAAAAACTTACATCAATGCATCTGTAGAAAATGCGAAAAACAAAACGTATCCAATTGTTCGTCCGTTGTTTTATTTCTACCCGACTGCAAAAGATAAAATGGTAAAACCGTTTGTTGATTTTATTCTTTCTGCCGAAGGACAGAAAATTGTTAGCGATGTTGGTTATATTTCTCTCAACTAAGAATTTAGGTTTAGTCGTATTCGATAAATTGGTTCAAACAACTGTCCTCCGCAACAACGGGGGATGTGTTGTATAAAAGCTGGGTGTGTTACAAAATTGTAAACTGATACCTTTATTATCTTGAGAAACTTTTTCAAACGATTTGCAGAACGCTTCATTGAAGGACTACTGATGCTGAGCAGCACCATCACTACGCTGACGGTGTTGCTCATCATTGCTTTTCTTTTCAGCGAGGGCTTTGGTGTTTTCAATTCATCACCACTCGAACAAAACAACATCATCGCTGTTGGAAAAGAAAACCCCATAAAAGAAATCAAGGCGGAACAGATCAAAGATATTTTTGATCAGAAGATTACCAACTGGCAAACCATTGGCGGAAAAAATGACACCATTGTTCTTCTCACCATCAATAATCTTACTGATTACATGAGCGAGGAAGATCTCGGAGCGAATCTTGAATTCCTTCCGCGCAAACTCGACAGCGTGATCACCCGCAACACAGGTATGATTGCAGTGTTCAATGAAAAATATCTAACTGCAAACCATCAATCGAAGTTAGTTCACATAGATAAAATTAATCTTCAGGATTTCCTCTCTGGGAAACAGTGGTTTCCAACTGCCGAGCCGGCAATGCAGTTTGGCACACTTCCGCTCATACTCGGAACTCTTCTTGTAAGCGTCTTCGCAATTTTATTTGCACTGCCCATTGGAATTGCAACGGCCATTTACATGGCAGAAGTTGCCAATCCGAAATTCAGAAACATTATGAAACCGGTAATTGAATTACTCGCAGGAATTCCTTCAGTAGTATTTGGGTTCTTTGGATTAATCGTAATCGTTCCCATTATTCGTGATTGGTTTAATCTTCCTGTCGGAGAAACAGCTTTGGCGGGAAGTATCATTCTCGGTATTATGGCGCTGCCTACGATCATCACAGTTTCAGAAGATGCAATCAGAAATACTCCGCGCGCAATGAAAGAAGCATCGCTTGCATTGGGCGCAACAAAATGGCAAACAATTTCAAGAGTGGTTCTTCCCTATTCAATGTCGGGAATTACGGCTGCAGCAATTCTCGGAATCGGAAGGGCGATCGGGGAAACAATGGCAGTACTCATGGTAACAGGAAACGCAGCAGTAATGCCTCATTCGTTGCTTCAACCTGTGCGCACAATTCCTGCAACCATCGCGGCAGAACTTGGTGAAGCATCGCAGGGTGGAGTTCATTTCAAAGCATTGTTTGCATTGGGATGTTTGTTGTTCATCATCACGATGGCAATTAATTTGTATGTCGAATATATTTCAAACAAAAGAAAATTTTCGAAGTAGTGCAAATGGATAAACTCATAAAAGAAAAAATTGCCTTTTGGATTTTTCGCATCCTCAGTTTTTTCGTGATCGGAATTCTCTTGTGGATTCTTGCATTTATTTTTGTGAGAGGAATTCATGTGCTGAATTGGGATTTCCTGACTAAGATGCCTGAAGACGGAATGACCAAGGGCGGAATTTATCCAGCCATCATTGGTACGTTCTGTTTAATACTCGGCTCAATGGCGTTTGCATTTCCGATTGGAGTCATGGCAGGCATCTATATGAATGAATATGTGAAGGAAGGTTTGTTCAAACGGTTCATTAAGCTGATGACAAATAATCTTGCAGGAATTCCTTCCATCGTTTTCGGATTGTTCGGCATGGCGTTGTTTGTAAACAAATTAAAGTTTGGCGATTCCATTCTTGCAGGATCGCTTACACTCGGACTGCTTGCATTGCCTGTTGTAATCAGGGTTACAGAAGAAGCACTCAAAGCTGTTGATGATTCGTTCCGCGATGGAAGCGTTGCATTGGGTGCAACAAAACTTCAAACCATCGGAAGAGTGGTGCTCCCGATTTCGCTGCCAAATATTATCACCGGTTTAATTCTTTCCATCGGAAGAGTTTCGGGTGAAACAGCACCGATTTTATTTACAGTAGCTGCATATTTTCTTCCGAAACTTCCTACCAGTATGTTTGACCGGGTGATGGCATTGCCGTATCATCTCTATGTAATTGCAATGAGTGGAACGCAGGTTGAACAATCGCGCCCGATGGCTTACGGAACTGCATTGGTACTGGTACTCATCGTGCTTATCTTAAATTTGCTCGCCAATGCGTTAAGAAGATACTTTGGAAATAAAGTAAAAATGAATTGAGTGAAAGAGGACAAAGCAGAGAGTATTAAGTACTAGAAAAACACACAGTAAAATCAAAATGTATAAGATAGAATCTAAAAACACACACTTGTATTATGGAGATTTTCACGCGTTGAAAGGAATCAACATTGCAATTAATGCCAATACCGTCACTGCATTGATCGGCCCTTCCGGTTGTGGTAAAAGTACCTACCTCCGTTTGTTCAACCGCATGAATGATTTAATTGATGGTGTGCGTATTGAAGGCGATGTATTGCTTGATGGAAAAGATATTTACGACAAAGGATTGCGTACTGATGAACTCCGCAAAAAAATAGGAATGGTTTTTCAGAAACCAAATCCTTTTCCGAAAAGTATTTTTGAAAATGTTGCGTATGGTTTGCGCGTGAACGGAATCAATCATAAAAATTTTATTGAAGAACGGGTTGAGCTTTCTCTCAAACAGGCAGCTCTTTGGGAAGAAGTAAAAGACAAACTTCAAAAGTCAGCGTTCAGTTTATCGGGTGGACAGCAGCAGCGACTGTGCATTGCGCGCGCGCTGGCGATTGAGCCGTCAGTCATCTTAATGGATGAACCTGCATCAGCACTCGATCCTATTTCAACAGCAAAAATTGAAGACCTTATTTACCAACTGAAAAATAAATACACCATCATCATCGTTACTCACAACATGCAGCAAGCAGGACGCGTGAGCGACCGCACAGCATTCTTCTACCTCGGAGAACTGATCGAGTATGACGATACTCCCGTTATCTTCACTAACCCGAAAGACCCGAAGACACAGAGCTACGTGACAGGGCGGTTTGGATAAACAATTTGAAAATTCAAGATGCCAGCAGCAACTCCGTATAACGTATAACAAATAACTATTTAAGCAATGACTCACCTCGATATAGAAATTAAACGCCTCAAAGATGAAGCAGTAGAAATGTTCGAGCTTGTTACTTCGCAGTTGCGTAAAGCGCGCACCGCTATGCTCAACTTTGATAAGGACATGGCAAGCGAAGTTACTTTCAACGAGAAGCGTGTCAATGCGCTTGAACTTAAAATTGACAAAGACTGCGAAAATATTTTCGCACTCATGAATCCTGTTGCTATTGATCTGCGCTTTGTGTTGGCAGTGCTGAAAATAAATTCCAACCTCGAACGCATCGGTGATATTGCAGATGGCATCGCTCGGTATGTTTCTCAATCAGAAACATGGTTTGATAAAGACTTGCTTGATATTACCCGGCTTTCAGAAATGTTTGACGTTGCCATTCAAATGCTCAACGATTCCAAAACATCTTTTGAAACCGAGGACACAAAACTCGCGCGCGGGGTTTTCAAGAAAGATGATTTACTTGATGAGATAAACGGTGATGCAAACTCAGTAATTGAAGGATACATAAAAACACATCCTGATAAAATTCAACAGTCGCTGCATATTATTTCTTCAATAAGAAAACTGGAGCGCACAGGCGACCAGGTAAAAAATGTGGCGGAGGAAATTATTTTCTTTATTGAAGCAAAGGTGCTCAAGCATGTGAGTGCGGAGAAGAAGGGATAATCTTCTCAGTTTTTTTTGTCCCTCTTGCCCTCATTGTCCTAAAAATTTTCTTAATCTGCCTTGGCGGAAGTCATTACTACAGCATCCTAAAAAATCCCGCAGGGATAAGATATTGGTAGAAAAACCAACCCACACAAAAACAAAAGCTCCGTAGGAACGAAATATTTTTTTTACATTCGTCCTACCTTTTCTCAGAAATGATTCTCAATAAAAACACGAAAGAACTTTTCACTGACGATGGCGATCTAATTAAAAAGTTACATTGTCCCTTTCAGAAACAATGGGCTGAACTCGAAAAAACTCAATCATCACTAGCACGGCTTTGTAATAGCTGCGGCAAGCCAGTCCTCGATACTCAATACTTTTCTGACAACGAATTAAGCAAACTCGTAAAAGAAAATCCTGAAACCTGTTTAAGGATTAATAGCCGGCAATCAAATCTTACTTCAATAATTTGACACCATGCTTGTATTGGAACCTGATAAGAAACCGAGAGTAATTAAAACTGCGCGAAGTGAAGATGCAATAAATGAAGCGGCTCAAAAAGGATTTTTTCCGTTGATGAAACGTGTCATTCCATCAAAAGATCTTCGCGCAAAATACGCGATCGTTCAAAATAAAATATCAGGAGAAATAAAAGTAACGGGTGATTTCAGATTTAGCAAAGTTGAGGAGAACGAAACTTTAGCAATAGAATTTACTTATTACTATCCTTATCATTTCGAAGAGCCCTACGCAGCATATTTACTTCCAAAAGATTTGGCTGTAGGTGAAAATGTTTGGCTTGAAGATGTCATCGAAGACATTGTTGGTGAAAGATGGAGTCAGGGAAATAATTACAGGCTGAAAAGTGCCGAAGCTATTTGGAACGGAAAGGATTTCGATATTCAACATTCACTAAGTCCATACACTTGGGATATAATTGGATAACTTTTTTTGCGCCTTCTCAAAACATTTTTCCAAATCTTTGTGTTCTCTCGTCTCACAGTTTAAACCTATAAATATGATGCCGAGAAAAGGATTACCTAAAGAAAAAGCAATTGTGAAAGCTAAGCTAAAAATTGCGTTAAATAATCTTGATACTGAAAAACAAAAAGATTTCCTGAGTTACTTTGATGATGTAAGAGTTGGCAGAGAAGAAAGTATTAAAAAAGCTGCCCGTGATTTAAAAGAAGTTGCCAAAGAATGTAGTGTCAATGTAGAAAATATAAGCTCTGGTAATGTTACTGGATTAATAAACTCAGTTGATAATTTTATAAATAGTTTATACTTAATATAAAAGCATTCACTTATTCTGGTTTGGTTTCATTAACGGTAACAATGATTGTGCGCATTAAGAAGTTACAATTTCTATTGCAAGATTTTTATTATGAAAATGTTTGTCAATACCAATAAAGCAACAAACGGTAAACAACCTGAGCTCTGCTTTTTTGTTTGGTAGTGACTTATTTGGGCACTGGGGTAATGTTGTTTTAGTATTTCAATTTGACCTGGCGAGAGAAAATTGTCAACACAACTAATTACTTCGAGTTTCGGCAAATAGAGAATTGGTTCAATATTTTTTACAAATGTCTTATCAAAACCCAAGCACACCAAATTTTTGAAATTGCTTATTGGCTGTAAAGACAAAATGTTAGTTTCAAGTAGCCATAAATACTTGATGTTTATCAGTTCGGAGATAGGTTCTAAGTTATCTACTTTTGTCCAACTTAGCTCTAGCGTCTCAAGTTTTTTCAGATCTTTTAATGCTGTCAAATCTGTTATGGGATTAAAATTCAAGTTTAAATTTCTGAGATTAGTAAGTTTTGTCAAAACTGAAATATCCGTAATTGTACTTGAAGTACTACCCAAAGACAAAGACTCAAGTTTTGAAAGAATTGATAATGTAGAAATATCTTTTATTGAAGTACCTTTAAATTTCAATGATTTAAGATTTGGCAAATTAGATAGTGATTTAATCGAAGTAATCTGAGTCCCGCTAATATCAAGAAGTTCCAACGATTGAAGATTCTTAAGAGGAGACATATCAGTTATTGGACAGTTCTGACAATCTAGTTTTTTTAGTTTCGTTAGTGGAAAAAGAGAAGCCAATGATTTTATTTGCTTATTTCCAAAGTTTCCACTAGCATCATATCGTTCTCCGATAATAAGTGTATGTAAATTCTGGAAATTCGCCAAAGGAAGTAAATCAATTATTTCGGAGCCCGTCTCAAATGAAGTTGCATATGCGAAATATCCAATAAGTTCTTTCGCCTGATCATTATTAAATGTGCCTACTAATGGCAAGGAGGGCAAATACATCTCATCGAAAGGATAATAGTAGTCGGGATTTTGTTTTCTAGGTATTTGAGATAAAATCTGTTTCTTCCAAACCGATGAAAGATTGTTCCATAAATTTATAATTGATTTTATTTCTTGCGCTGACCCCACGATTTTTTTATTTTGAAACGAAGCACCTTCTAATACAAACGATTTACCTTTTAATCATAAATTCGTCTGGGACAATAATATTTTTTAGTTTATTTTCAAAAAAAGCTAGTTTATCTGGCGAGTCTTGCCACCTAGCTCTCTGGATATTGCTTCTAAGAAACTCTTCACTTCCAAAGCCTTTTTCAATTTCTCCATAAAGTATAAATTTATTCGAACTAATAACCTGAATTTTCTTTTTGCCGAATTGATTGGATTTTTCGATTGGAACAAAATATTGCCAATCTAATTCGCCAAAGCGTTCACTTGTCATTTTAATAAATCCCACCCACTCATCGCCTCCATGTTCAAATACAACGATCTCAAGAGTATTTAAAGCGATATGTCTAATGGAAGCATTAGCTTTGGGCGCATTAAAAAGTCCATCAATTTTTCCATATAGTTTTTTGTTTTTATATGTCGTTGACATACTTAATATTCGAGCAAAAATATAAGCAGTTATAATCCCACCCCCTATTACATTGATAGCTTCATATCCTAAATACTCGTACTTTAGAATTTCTGCAAGTAGAATACAAACAGTAAATATTAGAAAAAGTCCTGTTAGGAAAGGATATTTTTTTAGCACTTTCCCTGCCATATAATTCTAATTATTTCCCAACAAATATTTTCTTATTCGAAATACCTGTCGAAGTAGAACATCGAACAGTGTAAACCCCTTTTGGAAGATCAACACTGTAGTTTAATTGATGTCTGCCCGCAATTTCATTTTTGTCAACCAATGTTTGTACAAGCGTTCCTTTCGTATCGTACACTTCAATTCGAACGTTATCAGTTTGCGGTAAGTAATAGCTTACGTTTACATTTTCTACTGCCGGATTAGGAAATACTTCGAACTGTGTTGAACTCGAAAGCATCTCAGGAATTCCAACACTCCCACACGAAACTACATTCCCAACTGAATCCGTAATCATAAGCCACACATCAAGATTTCCAAAACTATCTATAGTATCACCGATCATTACGTAACCACCTTGATTGTTTATGTCCATGAACCACAAAAAATGATTCGGTGCTGCACCGTAATCTTTCGTCCAAAGTGTATCTCCGTTTCTGTCAATTCTAAAAAGCATTACATGATTGATAGCCGCACCTGTATTCCCTGCCATAATAAAACCGCTATCAGGTAACGCGCGTGCAGAAATCATCTCATTGTTAGAAGTATTGTAAATATTTAAGTGCTTGCTCCACAAACTATCTCCTGCTGAATCTAACTTCATATAATAAAATTGATAATCATATTGAACAGGAGAGAAATTGTCAGTTTTCCCTACAACCAAAAAACTATTGTCACTTCCTTCGCAAACGCCATTTGCAAAGAATCCATTGAGTGTCCAGGTTAATGTGTCCCAGGAAGTATCCTCATACATCTTTTGGAAAAGTACATTCCCATTGCTATCTATTTTGGAAACCGAAATGGTTTCAAAAGTAGTAGCGGGATCTGTAGATGCTGAAATAAAACCGGCATCCTTACACGGAAATATTTCCGAAGGCAATCCATAATTGCCAGAAAGATTCATAACAGTATGCCAAATTTGTGAGCCGTTAGTATCAGTCTTTAAAATAGCAATCGGATTATCCGGTCCAATATCGTCTGAGAACGTTCCCAATATATACTTGCCCGAAGGTGTCACGTAAGAGTAAATTCCATGATCCCACGTTTGCGCATTTCCGTAAAACTGTGCCCATAAACTATCGCCTGCAGCATCAAGGCGTAGAAGCATTGCCCTTATGCCTGTTGGTGTAGGCCCGGAGCCCATGAGGATATATCCGCCATCGGGTGTTTGAGAAATACTTCCTGCTAAACAATCTTGTCCGGTTATTTTACTCCATTGTAGTGTTCCACACTCATCCACTTTTACTACATAAATAAATTGATTGGATGTACTCTGATATTGTCCACAAAGCACATATCCGTTATCACTTGTTTGACTTACATGAATACCGTGGTCAGATAACTGCCCTCCGAAATTCAGTGCAATTGCTTGGTCAATTATAAAAAATGAAACTAAAAATAATAAAAGAAAATTTTTGCGAAACATGGCTAATTGGATTAAAGGTTAAATTTATTTTGACAAAACTACTCAAACATTTCCCCAAAAAAAAGTCCGCCTCCCGCCCAACTTTTTTCTTGGCTGCTCATCCCCCTCTTCGGTGTTTGTAGAAAAATCAACCCACACAAAAACAAAAACTCCGCAGAACGAAATACTTTTCTTCGACTCCTTCAAATATTTTTTCCGGCATTGAAAATTTCTGTTTTTTAAGTGTTTGAGTCACTACGCACCTTCAAAAGGTAGCTGAAGCAGCTACCTGAGCGGCTGTTGCATTTACAACTGCCGCTTTTGCACATGCAATTTCCGCTGTTGCAAGTGCATGAGCCGCTGTTGCGATTACCTTACCCGCTGTGGCAATTGCATTACCCGCATTGGCAATTACTTCATCCGGTGTTGCAACTCTCCTAGCCGTTGTGGGAATTGCAACACCTGCCTATGCATGTACCTCATCCACTGTTGCAAGTGCAACAGCGGCTCATGCAATTACCGGAACCGCTCATGCAGGTGCAAATGCAGCCGCGGCAGTTACAACAAGCGCATTATGGAGATAATAGCCGGTTGGTGCTCAGGTTGGCAACTTCTCTGCGATGGCAAAAGGAGGGGAGTTTTGATTTTGAAGAAGGATGCGTTCTGATCTATCAATTTGACAGAAAAAATAGTTGAATTGAAAATTTGTCAGGCGCACTAAGAAAAACATTTTATAGGTTCGAACATTTTCCAAACCTTTGCTGTTAAACAATACCAATGGGCGCGCCAAAAAAGAAAAAACCAAAAGGAGGAAAACTGAAACCAAAGGTGGGTGCGCTGTTGCTTTCGGAGCCATTTAATAAAGAGCCCAATTTTAAGCGCGCAGTAGTGCTGATAAGTCAGCATGATGAGCGCGGAAGCATCGGGTTTATTTTGAACAAGCCCACACCTCTTTTAATAAATGATGTGCTCGATGATTTTCCTGAATTTAAAGCGCCTGTGCATTGGGGCGGAAGTGAGCGGTTAGATTCGGTCTATTACATACATACATTATCGGGCTTGCGCGGTGCCAAGCCAATTGCGAACGGAATTTTTTGGGGAGGCGATTATAATCAGTTGAAATTGCTTGCAGAAACAAAGCAGATTACTCCGCATCAGATAAAATTTTTAGCAGGATATAATGCATGGAGTCCGCGTGAACTGGCGAAGGAGATTCGCGAGCATAACTGGTGGGTTACAGACGCTGACCTGCAGAGTGCTTTTAAAGAACATCCTGATACTGCCTGGGGAAATATTCTGCAACGCAACGGGCATGTGTATGGCATCATGAATGACTTTCCCGAAGACCCTGGGGTGAATTGATTTCGAAATTTGGATTCGCGATTTCGGATTAAGAAAACCTGCGCTTATCTTCAACATTCACTTTCCCATTTGTTTTTCCTTTTCTTTGTTCCGTAATGAATTTATTTTTCTGCAGGGAGATCGAAAACGGCTTTGCTGTTTTCGATGAAGAAGAATCAGCACACTGTATTCGTGTGTTGAGGATGCGCACGGGCGAAGAAATTTTTTTTGTGGATGGTGAAGGGAATTTTTATTCAGGAAGCATGGAAGATGCGAATGCAAAAAAATGTGTGATAAAAATAAAGGAGAAGAAAGAATTTTTCGGCAAAAGAAATTATTGGCTTCATGTCGCCATTGCTCCCACAAAAAACATTGATCGCTTTGAATGGTTCCTTGAGAAGGCAACAGAGATCGGCATTGATGAGATTACTCCTCTTATCTGTCAGCGATCGGAACGCAGAGAAATAAAAACAGAACGGTTGAATAAAGTTCTACTTTCTGCTATGAAGCAATCGCTGAAGGCATACCTGCCAAAACTAAATGCAGCAGTTTCATTTGAGAAATTTATTTCAGGCTCTCTATCCGGGAAAAAATTTATCTGTTCAATGAATACCGAAGCGCATTTGAAAAGTGTTTTGGAGAAGAATAGCCGTACAATAATTCTGATCGGACCCGAAGGAGATTTTACGGAACAGGAAATCGCTTCGGCAACCAAAAATGAATTTAATTCCGTTTCACTTGGTGAAAGCAGGTTGCGGACGGAGACTGCGGGGGTGGTCGCGTGCAGTGTTGTATCTTTGCTGAGTTAGTACCTGTTAAATCTTTCGGCAATATCAAAATGAAAAAATATTTCGTCCCCCTTTTTATTTTATTGATTTTTTCTTCCTTCAATCAACCTTCCTACAAAATTGCTTTGCTGAAATACAATGGCGGTGGCGATTGGTATGCGAATCTTGAAACATCATTGCCGAACCTTATAAAATTCTGCAATCAAAATCTCGGAACCAGCATTGATGCTGAACAGGGAATTGTGGAAGTAGGAAGCCCTGAGTTGTTCAACTATCCTTTTGTACACATGACAGGGCATGGTAACTGGGTATTATCGCAACAGGAAGCGGATAACCTGCGCAAGTATTTACTTGCAGGCGGCTTTCTTCACATTGATGATAACTACGGTCTCGATCCGTATGTGCGCCCGCAGATGAAAAAAGTTTTTCCTGAGCTTGATTGTGTGGAACTTCCCTTCTCTCATCCCATCTACCATCAGAAATATGATTTCGCTGACGGGCTTCCGAAAATTCATGAGCATGATGGAAAAGCACCTCAGGGTTTCGGATGGATATACCAAGGGCGGCTCGTTGCTTTTTATTCCTATGAATGTGACCTTGGCGATGGTTGGGAGGATTATGAAGTACATAAAGATTCTCCTGAACTTCATCTCAAAGCATTAAAGATGGGAGCGAATCTTGTGCAGTATGTTTTTGAACAGAAATCCAATTGATTTAACTTCCAAACTTGTTGAATTTGCCAGAAGCAAGTAGCCGGATGCAATAACACTTGACTGGTGTTCTACTTTTTCGCAACTTGCCGTCACTTAACGCTTACCAAACTTTACTTAAAACCGCTAAGAACATGAAACTTTCTAGTGAACAGCATGAGGAGTTATCCAAAATGACGGAGCATTTCAGCAGGATTGAAGACCTTGCTGAACGAATGGGCGTGGAGGTTGATACACTTGCTGAAGACTTCAATAAGAACAACAGCGATTTGTACGCAAACTTTAAAAAAAATTTATTGGCAATTGCTTCAAAGCGGCAACAAATTTTCAGGATGAGTAATTCCCTAAGGAACTCATCAGAAACACCGACTGTAAATTTTTCTGTAATCGTTAATGAAGAACGGTTTCTTTCCTAATTGAGAATTCTTTTTGCAAAGCGACAAGGTGTTTTTATCTTTTCCAGAATTACTTTTATTGAATTGTTTTACGTTGAGAAAATCGTTTTCATTTTATGGCGGCTGTAAAAAAGATTAACGTACTTGTTGCTGACGATCACATTCTTTTCAGAATGGGAATAGAATCTATTCTGAAAAAAATTCCGCTCGTGAAATTAGTGAGCCATGCAGAGGGAGGAAAAGAAGCATTGTTGTTACTGAAGAAAAAAAAGTATGATCTTGTTTTCATGGATATAAAAATGCCGGAGATGAACGGCATTGAAACCACCAAGAAAATTAGTTTACGATTTCCGGAAGTACCTGTCGTAGCTCTAACAAGTGTAGATGACCGCGAGAATATAATTCAAATGATTGATGCAGGCGCACGCGGGTATCTACTCAAGAGTGCAGATAAAAAAGAAGTGAAGACGGCAATTACAAAAGTTCTTGGGGGCAGTCACTACTACGCTGATGAAGTGGAGAAAAATTTATTCGACCGTCTCATTCACAAACCCGTGCTTGAAGCAAAGCAAAGCATTGATGACGTAACGGATCGCCTTCGTTCAGTTTTGTTTTTGATCTGTTATGAGTTTACTTCAAAAGAAATCGGAGACCGCATTAACGCCTCAGAAAAAACGGTGGAAGGTTACCGCACCAAACTACTGGAGATTACCAACTCAAAAAATATCGCGGGACTGGTGATGTTTGCCGTACGAAATAATATTGCGGACGATGCTTCACTTCGAGAGCAATTCAAAATCAAGCCGTGAAATAAAACCTGACACAGCACCAGCAATTTTTTTCTTCATTCTGGAACGTTTATTTTACTTAGCTGTTGCAACACCCAATCTTCTTTCTTTATTCATGTATTAAGTTCTTTTAGTAGGGTTAGAGCGTGAGTAAAATCATAATTGTTTACAGAATGTATTTTCATCTTTGCTCCCTCTCTAAAAGTTTTCAATCGTTTATCCATTCATTATTGTTATGAAACGCATCTTATTTAAAAAACTACCTTTTTACTTTTTTGGGATTGGCACCGGGCTACTTTCGCTTATCATCTATCATTTGTATGATACCAAGGATGATGAGCTAAAGGCGATGCAGCAAATTCCACAACAAGTTGCTCCAAGTACTAAAATTCAGCAACTACGTTTGCAGGATTATGAATTAACAAAACCACTTCTGTTGACGGAAGTGTTGAGTGAAGCAGAAGACCTCAAAGATTTAAAGCGCGAACTGAATTTGCAAATCAACGAATTGAAATTGAATGGTACTATCAATGATGCGTCTGTTTATATAAGGCAGGTAAATAGCGGTGAATGGACATCAGTAAATAATGAGACCATGTATGCTCCAGGCAGCATTATAAAAGTTGCGGGAGTAATTACATACCTGAAAATGTGCGAAGCAAATCCTAAACTTCTGGAGAAAGAATTTTTATTTGAGGGTCGAAGAAAAGGCGTGCCGAGTCAAACGTTCAATGAGGATCCGTTGGTAGCAGGAAAGAAATACAAAGCCAAAGAGTTGCTGTACGACATGCTTGTGAAATCAGACAACGATGCTACGCTTATGATTAACGAATCGCTCGACCTGAATGTGTTCAAAAAACTTTTTACCGATCTCAACATTGCTGAACCTGATGTGCATGATCCGAATTTCGTAATTAGGGTGAGCAATCTTTCAAAATTTATGCGCGTACTTTACAACGCAACTTATCTGAACCAAAAAAATTCCGAGTTTGCTTTGTCTCTGCTTACACAAAGCAGTTTCAAGGAAGAAATTGTAAGCGTGCTTCCCCCCGAACTAAAAGTGGCACACAAGTTTGGCGAAACGGGGACTGTCACCGAACATCAACTCCATGAAACTGCGATTGTTTATGTCGGCCAACCTTATCTCATTACAATTATGACCAAGGGAAGCAATGTGAAACGTCTGCCTGAAGCATTGAGCAGTCTTTCGAAGATTGCTTACGAGAGGATGAAAGGGAGCAGCTGAAAAAGCTATCTATTATACGGAAGACCCGCACTATCCGCGATTTACTTCTTTCCTTTGATCGCCATCAAATAATCCACAATTTTTTTTGCAGTTGAATCAGGAATAGGCGCTCCGAAATTCTTAATCATCTTGTCAGTAATTTTCTCCCAGGTTTTGCGCGTGAAGTTCGGCTGCATATCAATGTATTGGAGCGTGTGACAGGTAATGCAGTTTGCTTTAAAAAGTTCTTCGCCTTCTTCACTCTGGAAATTTATAGAATTGGTTTCATTTTTACTTTTTGAAAAATCTTTTTCTTCTTTGGGAGAAGAGCATGATGTTGCAAATGCAACTAACGCAACTCCAAAAAATATTTTTTTCTTTTTCATTTTCAAATTAGCTACTCAACTTTTGCTTTTAAGAAAAGTGTTTCAATTTCATTGTGCATGTATCCGCTGCGGTTCCATTGATGAACGGGTTGTGAGTCGCCTTTCGTGTTGGTTGCTTTCACTTGAAGAGAATAATTTCTCGTCTCTGGAATAAACGTATAGCTCCATCTCCTCCACGAATAATTTCCGAGTGATGGATTAAGAACACAATTATTCCATGTTTTTCCGCTGTCTATTGAGAGTTCAACTTTTTCAATTCCGCTTCCCCCATCAAGTGCAAGCCCCTGAATTGTGCAAGGAGTATTTGCCTTTATCACGCTTTCGTTTTCAGGCGAAACAAAAACAGAACGTACATCTATTTTATTTATCGGAGTCATTTTTTTAGAAAGTGAATCCGGATTTTCATTTCCGTTGGTTGTGTTTTTAGGAATGAGGTACGCTTTGTCCATCCAAAAACCTTTAAAAGTATCAACGTAAACTTTTATTTCATTCAACATACCAACCCAGTAAGTAGCATAACATCCCGGCACAACCAATTTGAGCGGATAACCATTGAGAAGCGGCAGAGGTTCTCCGTTCATCTCATAAGCAACCAGTCCTTCACCGTTCATTGCGTCTGCCATGCGCAGTGATTTAACAAAATCAGGAACAGAAGGAAGCGGTGGTTCATCCATTCCGTTGAAGGAAACATCAAACGAACTTCCTTTTGCTCCGGCTTCTTGTAAAATATCTTTTAGCGGAACTCCCGTCCAGCGTGCGTTTCCCATGGCTCCGTTTTTCCACTGTGCACCCGGCACGCGCGGATTAAAGTAGCTGCGCGAGTTTCCTGCACATACACAAACTGCATTGACGGAAACGGATTTGAATTTTGTTTTGAGATCATTAAGCGAAAGTGACAATTCACGTTTCACATTTCCCGAAACCTCAAGACGAAAAGTTTCTTCATCAACTTTGGAAGGTAATCCTGCAAGGTGCCAGCGAACAAAGAATACATCGTTGGGTGTGAAGTCGAGTAGAAAATATTTAAGAGGTGTTTCAAAATTAGGAGCTCGATCGGTAAGAAGAATCATTTCCTTCTTTCCCTCGGGAACGATCATTTCATCCTTCGGAACTTGAAGCAATGAATTCTTTGATTCATCATTGCATGATGAAAGAAAAATAAGTGGAAGAAAAAATAAGAGGCGGTTCACTTTAAAATAATAAACGAGTAACCTTGGAAAAAAATTCAGGCCAATGTTCAAACCTCAAACCCGAAACTTCAGACCTTTTTACGCATCAATCTTCGCGTACTTCGCATTCTTCTCAATAAACTCTCTGCGAGGCGGAACATCATCGCCCATCAACATGGAAAAAATACGATCTGCTTCTGCTGTTTGTTCAATAGTAACCTGGCGCAGGGTTCGCGTTTCAGGATTCATCGTAGTTTCCCAAAGTTGCTCTGCGTTCATTTCTCCAAGACCTTTATAACGTTGGGTGTTCACGCTGTCTTCTTTTCCTTCGCCTACCATTTCTTTGATGAAGCCAATGCGTTGCTCATCGTTCCATGCGTAGCGTTGGTCTTTCCCTTTCTTCACTAAATAAAGCGGAGGAGTAGCAATGTATAAATATCCACCTTCAATAAGTTCTTTCATGTGACGGAAAAAGAAAGTAAGAATCAAGGTGGTGATGTGACTTCCGTCAACATCAGCATCGGTCATGATTACAACTTTGTGATAACGCAATTTATCCATGATGAGCGGACGGCCTTCCTGTTTTTCGTCACGAAAAATTCCGAGAGCAGTGTAGATGTTCCGTATTTCTTCATTCTCATAAATTTTGTACTCCATTGCTTTCTCTACATTCAGAATTTTTCCACGCAAAGGAAGTATCGCCTGGTATTTTCTGTTGCGCCCTTGCTTAGCCGTACCACCAGCAGAATCTCCCTCAACCAAAAACAGTTCGCACATGCCCGGATCGCTCTCCGCACAATCGGAAAGTTTTCCTGGAAGTCCGGTTCCGGTAAGAACACTTTTGCGCTGCACCAACTCACGCGCTTTGTGCGCAGCATGACGGGCAGTGGCAGCAAGAATTACTTTGTCAACAATCGTTTTTGATTCGCGCGGATGTTCTTCGAGATAATTCTGCAGCATTTCTCCGACTATCTGATCCACTGCTCCCATCACTTCATTGTTGCCCAGTTTGGTTTTTGTCTGTCCTTCAAACTGCGGCTCCTGAACCTTTACAGAAATAACTGCCGTAAGTCCTTCACGAAAATCATCTCCGCTGATTTCAAATTTTAATTTCTCAAGCATGCCTGATTTCTCAGCATACGTTTTCAAGGTGCGCGTAAGTGCTCTACGGAAGCCGGCAAGGTGAGTGCCTCCCTCATGTGTGCTGATGTTATTCACATACGAATGTACATTCTCATTGAAGGAAGTGTTGTATTGCATCGCAATCTCAACAGGAATTCCCGCCTTCTCTCCTTCCATGCAAATAGGGGCAGGGATTAAACGTTCGCGATTGGCGTCAAGAAATTCTACGAACTCTTTTAATCCTCCATCACTATAAAATTTCTCTGAAGGATTTTTTCCATCAACATCTGTTTCCCGCAAGTCAGTAATAAAAAGATTTATTCCACGATTAAGAAAAGCAAGTTCACGCAGGCGCGCAGCGAGAATGTCGTAATGATAAACAGATGTAATGAAAATTGAATTGTCAGGCATGAAAGTTTGAATTGTACCCCGATCTTCAGTCACACCAATTTCCTTTACGGAGTAGAGTGGTTTTCCGCAGCTATATTCCTGCACATAAATTTTACCATTGCGATGCACCTCCGTTCGCATATGAGATGAAAGTGCATTCACACAACTCACACCCACTCCGTGTAATCCACCGGAAACCTTATAGGAATCCTTATCAAATTTACCACCCGCATGCAGCACAGTCATTACTACTTCCAACGCACTTTTCTTCTCTTTGGTGTGCATGTCCGTAGGAATTCCGCGACCATCATCCTTTACGGTGATCGAATTATCGGGATGAATAAATACTTCAATGTTTTTGCAGTGGCCTGCCAATGCCTCGTCAATAGAATTGTCAACCACTTCGTACACGAGATGATGAAGACCTTTCACGCTCACATCACCAATGTACATGGCAGGGCGTTTACGCACTGCTTCCAATCCTTCAAGCACCTGAATACTGTCAGCAGAATAATCGTTCGATGCTTTTTGCGCTGCCAATTGTTTTTCTTTTATTAAATCTTCCATTAAAATTTTTACTTAAACGTTTCCCCCGCCCCGTATTTTGATGCCTTAATCTTAGGATAAAGACATCAAAAAAGCCGATGTGTAATCAGCTTTAATTTGCTCTCAAATGTAGTAAAAAATGTGATTGATTTTACAAGAAGTTACTAAAAGAATTGAAGATTTTTTTACCTATTTTCAGGTAGAAAAAGTCAAAAATTTATCTCGAGATCCATGCGCTTCTTCAACTCATGTAAGGTGGGATTTTTAGCAGCAAGATAGTCGAATTTTTCCTGGGGTGTATACGGAACTTTATCTTTCTGCTGCTCTCTGTCAATGATGGTGGTGAGAGAAATTTTCCCATTGTTCAGTTTCTTACGTATGAAAGTGAGCAACTCAACTCTTATAGCAACTAAATCTCTTTCCACAGCAGCATTATCAATATTAAATTGAATGACAAAATTTTCCTTCAGTTCAGGTTTTCGTTTGGTAAGTGCTGTGTGTAATGTTAATCGTCCATCTTTATGGTGGGTGGCTGCATATTCACTCCATGCTTTTTCAAGTAATTCAGATGTAAAAACAGTTTCTTCTTTTATTATTTCTTCACCATTCACTAAATTCTCGCTTGCGGTTTTTGGTTTGAGAGAATCGGTGATGGAGATGGTTTTTCCTCTCACTACCGGTTTCTTGCTTCTTGCTTCTTGCTGCAGGTTACCTACTGTCGGCTCTAGAATAGTTGGTGTTTGAGCAGTTTCTTGCAGCTTAAGAGAAGGTGTTGGTGGTTCGCCTGCAACAGAGATCGGCTGTTCTTTGCCAACTACCAACTGCACACTTTCAGCTTTAGTTTGCGGCTGTTTAACCTCAGACCTCAAACCTGAAATTTCAGACCTTCCTCCTTCACTTTTTTTTTTATCTCCTCCGTTAGCAGCAAGTGCACACATCTTCATTAACGCAAGTTCAACCTGCAGTCGCTGATGCTTGGCTGCACGGTAACTCATGTCACATTTGTTTGCAAGATCAAGTAGTTCAAGAAAATAATGTGCAGAGGTTTGCTTCGATTGTATTTTATATTTCTCTTTTACGCTGGCACTTACTTCTAAAAGTTTAAGCGTTACTTCATCCTGGCAAACGAGCAGATCGCGAAAGTGAGAAGAAAGACCGGTAATAAAATTATGTCCGTCAAAACCGTGATTAAGAATTTCGTTAAAAGTCAGCAGTGCTTCAGAAGTATTTCCTGTCAGAATTTCATTCGTTATTTTAAAATAATAATCGTAGTCAAGTACGTTCAGGTTTTCAATTACGGATTTGTAGGTGAGATTATTCCCCGAAAAACTTACCTGCTGATCGAACATGGAAAGTGCATCGCGCATGGCTCCGTCTGCTTTTTGTGCGATGATGTGGAGCGCATCTTCTTCTGCCTGCACATTTTCTTTTGATGCAATCATGGCAAGTTGCCTTGCAATGTCATCAATGGTAATCCTTGCGAAGTCGAATATCTGGCACCGCGAAAGAATGGTTGGAATTATTTTATGCTTCTCAGTAGTTGCCAGAATAAAAACTCCATACGGTGGCGGCTCTTCAAGCGTTTTTAAAAATGCATTGAATGCATTTGCACTGAGCATGTGTACTTCATCAATGATGTACACTTTATATCTTCCCCCTTGAGGCGGGTAACGAACTTGCTCAACGAGTACACGAATATCATCCACACTATTATTAGATGCGGCATCAAGCTCAAAAATATTAATTGATGTTCCCTGATTAAAAGATTTGCAAGACTCGCACTGATTACATGCTTCCGCCTTCGAGGAAATGTTTGTGCAATTAATTGTTTTTGCAAGAAGGCGCGCAGTAGTTGTTTTTCCTACCCCCCGCGGACCGCAAAAAAGAAATGCCTGTGCGAGATGATTATTTTTAATCGCATTCTTTAACGTGTGCGTGATGTTGCTTTGCCCAACTACAGTATCAAAAGTATCCGGGCGGTATTTTCTTGCTGAGACAATGAAATCATTCATACAGCGCAAATGTAATTATTCATTGTTTATAGATTGCTGGATCTCCACAAATGGCAGATACCTTCTTCTTTGAAGCAGTGAGATAAATAAAATAATATCTTTGGTTCATTGTTATTCACGACCATTGTGTTTAAATAATTTAATTTTGACAAATTCTTTTATCCATGATAAGAATCCGAGTCTCATTCGTTTTTATTCTTTTTGTCTCGGCAAAATCCTTTTCACAAACTCCGGAGTTATTGAAAGACATTAATCCTGACACATCGGGTATTGACATTTACTCTTCCAATTTAACTGAGTATAATGGCAAGGCATATTTCAGCGCGGATGATGGTGTTTCCGGAACTGAGTTGTGGGTAACGGACGGAACAAATGCCGGTACTCAATTAGTCGCTGATGTGTGGGCAGGAGCAGGAGCAAGTACTCCAAAAGGAATAATTCTCTTCAACAACAACATTTATTTTTCTGCTTATGATGCTACTCACGGGCAGGAACTTTGGTCGAGTGACGGAACTTCTGCCGGAACTCATCTTGTAAAAGACATCGTTGCAGGCATCAACAGCAGCAGCCCGAATAATTTTGCAGTTTACAACAATAGATTATACTTCAGTGCTACTGATCCAACTTATGGATATGAGTTGTGGTCAACCGATGGAACAGATGCCGGAACTTATCTGGTGAAAGATATAAATCCCGGATCAGTTTCTGGTTATCCATCTGGTTTTATTGTGGTCAACGGGAAAATGTTTTTCACTGCCGATGAGCCAACGCATGGTTATGAATTGTGGGTAACTGATGGTAGTGACACTGGAACTCACATGGTGAAAGATATCAACCCCGGAACTGCCGATGGATATTCAAGTCCGCAATGGTGTGTGTTCAACGGAAAATTATTTTTTGCCCCCAACGATGGAGTACATGGATATGAACTTTGGAGTACCGATGGTACCGAAACGGGAACTCAAATGGTAAAGGATTTTTATACCGGCTCTGTTTCAGGATATCCATTGCGTCTTTGTGTTTATCATAACGCATTGTTTTTTTCAGCAGCCGACAGCGCCTATGGTGCCGAACTCTGGACATCTGATGGCACCGCGGTAGGAACGCATCTAGTGAAAGACATCAGAACAGGAACCGCAGGAAGCTTTCCATCTGCAATGGTTTTATGCAATGGCAAATTATTTTTTGCTGCAAACGATGGCGTAACAGGACGAGAACTTTGGTCAACTGATGGTACTGAGATTGGCACACATTTAGTGGCTGACATCATGCCGGGTTTAGATCAAAGTTTCCCGATGAACTTTACCACTTACAACAATCGTTTGTATTTTATTGCAGCACAAAATCAAACTGACGGTTATCAGGTTTTTGAATATGACGACTCCACAGGATTTACAACAGAGATCGTTCCACTAACTCATTTAAGCAATGCCTGTACAGATCATGACATGGACGCGTTTTCAAAATTTACTCTGGCGCTTGGTACTTTATTTTATCCAGCTAATTATGATTCTCTGGATTTTGAATTTTACAAAATTAATACCCCGCATGTCGGAATTACAGAGGTCGAGAGTGATTTTACCTTTTCTGTTTTTCCTGACCCTGCTTCGTCAATCATCACGATTTCTTTTTTAAATAATGCGATCAACGATGCTCA
Organism: Bacteroidia bacterium; assembly: GCA_038230515.1. GTDB lineage: Bacteria > Bacteroidota > Bacteroidia > AKYH767-A > 2013-40CM-41-45 > JAPLDB01. Next base: position 85,433 of record JBBRND010000011.1, read on the forward strand.
ACTGATTATCACAGAAGTTACTGGAAAAAAAATTTTGAAAATAAATTTTGAAAATGAAACATCGGTCAATGTTTTGACTTTCGCCTCCGGTGTTTATCTTGCACAAGTAATTACTGCAAAAGGATCTGTTGTAAAAAGGTTTATCAAGAACTAGGAAAAAATAAATCAGTAAAATTCAAAAACATTCAAATGAAAAAAGTAATACTTTCTTCTTTTTATCTTGCGCTGTTGTCAATTGTTGCATGTAAAAAGAGCAACGATAACAGCATTACGCAATCCACACCTGTAACAGAGCAACAAGTGCTCAATGATTTTACGAGCGTTCTTTGCAATCCGGATTATCTCGCTCTCGAAGCGAAAGCCGGAGCGCTCAACTCAGCAGTGCTCGCGTTAAATTCCAACATTACAGAAGCGAATCTAACCGCAGCGCAAAATGCATGGCGCGCAGTACGGGTTCCATGGGAACAATCAGAAGGATTTTTGATCGGTCCTGTAGAGGATTTTAATTACGATCCTGCTACTGACTCCTGGCCTGTAAATACTGCGGAGTTGGATTCTCTGCTTGCAAGCAGTAATCCTCTTTTGCTCGAGAACGTGGACTCACTTCAGTATTCTCTCAAAGGATATCATCCACTGGAATACCTTCTCTTCGGTGTTGGTGGAACAAGAACTACTTCACAACTCAATGCAAGAGATTTACAGTATATGATTTCTCTCGCCAAGAGTTTGTCAAACACTACTATGGAATTGCGTAAGAGTTGGGATCCGAATGAAACCGGAAATTATACTGAACAGATCATCACTGCGGGAAGCGGAAGTGTTCGCTTTGTTGATCGCAAAAGTTGCTTTCTTGAAATCGTAAACGCAATGGTTCACATCTGCAACGAAGTGGCGAATAGTAAAATGGAAGTTCCATTTGCCGAGCATGATTCTGAAAAAGCAGAATCTCAATATGCACACAATGCAACGCTTGACTTCAAAAACAATATAGTCGGAGTTCAGAATGTATATCTGTGCAAGTGGCAATCAACCACCGGGCACAGTTTGCACGATCTTGTTTCTGTAAAAGATGCTTCGCTTGATGGAGCGATTCAATCGCAAATCAATTCAGCCATTGAAGCCATTGCAGCGATTGATCCGAATTACGGTCAGGCAATTTTTACGCAGCAGGGACAAATTCAATCAGCACAGAGCATCATAAACAATCTCATCGGCACACTAAATCTTCTGAAAAATTTTATTCAGACAAATATTACAGATTGATATGTGATGAAAAAGATTTTTGCACCAGTCGTTATTTTTTCGCTCATGTTCGCGCTTTCCCAATGCCGAAAGCCGGAACCACTTACAGAAGAGAGCTACGATGAGCGATTGAGTGGTGGCTCTCAAACTGCTTTTGATGCAACATCACATGCCTTCTCCAATCCGTTTGGGGGATTAAGTGAGTACGAATATGAAATGCATAACTTAGGTGATGCTGCCTTCGAAAAAACTTTTATCACTGCGCCTGCATCTACCAATAGCGGTTTGGGTCCGGCATTCAATAATGTATCCTGCAAATCGTGCCATCACAACGATGGCATTGGTGTTCCAACAGCTGGCGATCCACAATCAAGTTTGCTTATGCGAATAAGTGTTACAAATATGAAGGACGTGCATGGCGGTGCTCTTGCAGTGCCTGGATACGGCACGCAGGTGCAGGACAAATCTGTGTTCGGAAAGCAACCCGAAGCAACCGTTAATATTACCTATTCGTATCAACAATATTCATTTGCTGATGGCGAAACTTATGAGCTTCGCACGCCAACTTACACACTGAGTAATTTATATATTCCTATCAACGGAAGTTATCTATTGTCTCCTCGGCTTGCTCCGCCTGTCTTCGGTCTTGGATTGCTTGAGGCAATTCCCGAAGATCAGATCGTAGCGAATGCAGATGCCAATGATGCTGATGGAAATGGCATCAGCGGCAAACCGAATTATGTATGGGATCCTCACACGCAAACAAAAACCCTGGGCCGCTTCGGATTAAAATCAAATACTGCAAGTGTGATTACTCAGGTTGCAGCCGCTTTCAATAACGACATTGGAATTACCTCATTTATTTTTCCGAAAGAAACCATTTATGGGCAATCGCAAAACGATCAACTCAATGACGATCCTGAAATTGACGACTACACCCTCAATGCTGTGAAGTTTTATATGGAGACTTTGCAGGTGCCTGCCCGAAGAAATGTTAGCGATGCACAAGTGATAAAAGGAAAAGAAATTTTCCTCGCAGCAAAATGCGAATCGTGCCACAAACAGACTTTTACTACTGCAGTAAATGTTGCCTTTCCACAGTTAAGCAATCAACGCATACATCCATATACAGATTTATTGGTTCACGATATGGGTGCAGGGCTTGCCGACAATCGTCCTGACTTTGATGCTGATGGAAATGAATGGCGCACCTCGCCTTTATGGGGAGTTGGTTTATTTGAAGTTGTAAATTATCCTGCCTACTATTTGCACGATGGCAGAGCACGCACCTTAATAGAAGCGATAATGTGGCATGGTGGCGAGGCGCAACATTCTAAAGAATACGTTCAGCAATTATCTAAAACCGACCGCGATGCCCTACTGAAATTTTTGAGATCGCTTTAATAAAATACCTTTATGAAAAAGTAATTTCTTTTTTATAACTACCCTTCTCCTCGCTGAATCTGATCATTCTATAATTAACTTGAGGGATTCGCTTGGCAAGCTCTTCAATTTTCTAAGAAACTTTGCGGATTTACTTCGTGCATACTAAAAATTACTAACCAACCTCGGGTATTTCCTTCTGGCACACATCAATTTACTAAAGAACCCCAACTATTTCCAATAAAAATTCAGATATTCCCTTAGAAAACATGCCCCTTATTTTATCAAACATTCGAATTTTTATCAAAAATCGACACTAAGCTAAATTTCGCTGATAACTAACAGACCCCACAGATTCAATAATCCGGTTCATCAACTTAGTAAGCGTGTTCTCCAAATCAGTAAACCCGTTCTCTAACTTACTAAGCGGGTTCTACTGCGAAGTAAATCGGATTACAAACTTACTAAGCGAGTTCTCAAACGAAGTAAACGGGTTTACTAATTCAGTAAGCGGGTTCTCTGGCGAAGTTAGCCGGTTTACTAACTTAGTAAGCGGGTTCTCTGGCGAAGTAAACGGGTTTACTAACTCAGTAAGCGAGTTCTATTGCCATACATCAAAATTCATTAAAAAAGCCCACTTTTTTTGAAGCAGGCCTTTTTTTGAGCTGATTTTGAAGGGTGTTAAATCAGGGCTTTTGAGTATAGGTAAATTGCCCTGCCAACGTTGCGCTTTGATTTACGATAACCAGGTTTGCAAAATCTTTAGGAAGTTTTACAGAATCGGAAGGATTAAGCAACACCATGCTAGACGCCAAATCGCCTACTTTGTAATATCCTAAAATTGTAATGCCCGAATTGATAAGATGTTTGGCAGTGTTCACTTTTTTTATTGTAACACTACCACCGGCAGGCACCGAAATAGTGACACCCGGTTTTTTCTTTCCCTGCCCTGCAAAAGCAGTAGAAATGTTTTGCACAATCGCTGTAAGAGCAGCATCACCTTTAGCTCCCTGTTGCAAAAATCCATAACACATATCGCTTTCCTGCATCTGCTCGTGCCCGATAGCCAGCAGCGTATCATCAATACCCTCCGTGAGCGGCAGCAGCATGGCGCGAATCGCTTTCAGCGCAATATCAAGGTTAAAATCTTTTGTAAATTCAGGCATCGAAAACGTGGTCGGTATCGCGTTCGGATTATTTAGAGAAGCATTATATACAGCGCTTACATAACCGGTGCGCTTGGTAGCCATCTTGCGCAATTTTTTTCGCTCAGCCGGAGTAAGATTAACAAGAAACGGCAGCAGCACCAGGATTGCCGCAATGCCTGTTTGAATCGTAGTTTGATTAGCGGGAGTGAGTGTTGCTGAAATGTTTGGATTTGCCATTATGTTATTGAGTTTAGTATTGTGAAATTATTTTAAACTGATATTAATTGAATCGAGTAAACTTTTTAATTGTGAATGCATAATTATAAGTTCAAACAAAAGGTGCGCATCTTCCATGCTATCTACCGTCTCTGCATTTTCTCTCATGGGTCTTTTTGCCTGAAGGTGCTTCAAATAGTTGCGCTCGGAATTGGTAAGGCGGGGTAAGGAATTCAACATTATTTTTTCTTTTTGCTTTCGAGTTGAGCGATTACTTTTTTTACTCTCGGAAAGAAGTCGCAAATTTTTATGTCGTGGTGACTGAGCAAACGGTTGAGCGAAATTAGTTTCATGTTTTCTCCGCGCTCATAACGTCCGTACACAGCTTTGTCCATGCTGATGTCAGTTGAAAAATCTTCTGCACTTGTGTAGTTCTTTTTTTTGCGCATGGTTCTTAAAACAATTCCGACAGCATTCATAATCATTTGTTCTTCTTTGCTGAACCCCATGCTGCAAATTACCAAAAGAAAAAATTAACGTGTAACTGCTTTAAAGCAGAATTTTGATTTGAGGGAATTTTAGAAAAAAGTCCGCTGGGAAGCAGACTTTTTTTGTTTTGCAAAAGTGATCTTGGATTGAAATAAATGTTTTTCTTTGGGAGAGAAATGAAAAATATAAAAAGCTGCCACCTGAGAGGAGAAAAAAACTACGTGGCAGGAGGTGGGTTCACATCAGCCGCATGCAAAGTCCGCTTGATAAGTTCGTAATATAAGGTACAGTTATTCGCACACATGAGTTACGGTTTATTTTTATATTTATACGAAAATGACCGGGTTAACAAAATAAGAGGTATTGATACTTAAATGTTAGCTGCAATAAATGGCGACACAGCGACCTCAAACATTCTGCAAGAAACGAACAGACAAAAAACTAACTTTGACAAATGATAAGTGTAAATCCTGAGCAATGGTATGACGACAACAAGGCAGTAATGTCAGATGATGCTGTTGCAAACTTTGAACGGCTCAGGATGTATTTGAGAGGTTGGCAATTATTTCAGGACATTCATGAGCAACTTGCTAAAGACATGATTACTCATGCTTGCTCAAAAGTTGACGACCCTGATAAAGTTCCATTGCTAAACGAAACACTTACAACTTGTGCTGATTATTATATTCTGATGCTTTGCGGGGAGGTGGAAGCACTTTTAAAATACAGCGAAGAGAATTTACAAACCGACTTCATTGATGACGAAATAATAAAACGAAACAAACTGTTTGACACTGCACTCAATCAAGAGAGTTGGGAAGGTTCAAAAGTTTTGCTGCAAGAAACGCTTGACATTTTTCAGAAAGCATTTCTCTCAAACAAAAAACAATTGCTGAACATTGAAAGCAAGTGGTGGCAATTTTACAAATACAGTTTTCAGTTTCATGGTATGAAATGGAATGTTGATGCTTACGAAATAGTGCTTGAATTAAGAAAAGGGAAAAGACCAGACGAGTTGGTTCACCTTACACACCAAAATGATTTTGATGCAGTGAAAGATTTAATTGAAACAATAGAAGAAGTTGAAAACGAAAAACTATAACGCAACGACATGACAACTATTGTAAATCGCCTTGAACAAAATTTCGTGCTGACTTCGGGGGACACATCTTCGTGAACCCACCACCTGACATGTAGGGATTTTTCTCATGTCAGGTGTTCAATTACTAAACACCTGCAAGTGTCATAGAATTCGGGTGGTGGATTCATTCGAATTTCTATCAAAAATAGACATAAATTCGACTAATGACCGTAGCTGAACCTTATGAGGTTTAGGGCAAACCTTTTAAGGGTGAGACAGTAATTATAAACTAAACAGCCGGTCTGATGGCGATGCTGAAAAAAATAAAACGCGCAACCAAGCAATTCATTGCACTGCCGCGCCAGTTGTATTACCGTTTGTCCGGCTCTGAAGTTCAGTGCAACATTTGTGGATACAGAGCAAACCGGCTTGCATCCGATTCATGGCATCCTTATACTTTTTGCCAGGGCTGCGGCTCCGAAGTAAGGCACCGCTTATTGTGGGCTGCCATCACCACCCTTCCAGCTTTAAACCTCGAACAAAAACTACGCGGCAAAATCATCATTCATTTCGCACCCGAACCCTACCTGCAAAAAAAGTTTAAGAAGATTTCGCAAAACTACCGCTCTGCCGATTTTTTTTTCTGAAGGATATTTTTACGACATTATAGATCTGAACATAAGCATGACGGATATGCAGGTGTTGAAAGATAACTCGGTGGATTGCCTTATTGCCTGCGATGTGCTTGAACACATTCCCGATCATAAAAAAGCAATGGAGGAAATTAACCGGGTACTCAGGACAAACGGAGTATGTATTTTGTCTGTTCCTCAAAAAGACAATCTTGAAATTACGGAAGAAGATATAACACTGATTACTCCCGAACTTCGCAAGTAACGGTTGGGGCAATTCGATCACTTCCGCATTTATGGAAATGATTTTAAGACTATGCTTGAGCAGGCAGGGTTTCAAGCATTAGTAGTTGATGAAAAAAACTTTGATGAATCGGTAGTAAAACACAATGTACTTTTCCCGCCAGTGTCCTCCAAAAATCCGCTGGCAACCAACTACAGAAGAATTTATTTCGGGGAGAAAAATAGTTTCTACTTCTTTACACTTTCCTTCATCACCTTCCTTATCACATCCTGATCGCGGAAGCTGAAGCGAAGGGTATAAAGTCCATCAGCAAGATAAAAAAGATCAGAATGAATAAGGTTCAATCCCGCCACTGCCTGTCTATCAAAAAGCGTAGAAAGTTTTTGCCCGAGATTGTCATAGAGTTCCACAGTCAGGTAATCATCAAATGGAAGAACCACGCTCACATCAAGACTTCCCGTAAACGGATTCGGATGCGGCTCAATAACTGAAAATTCATTTCTTAACGTGCTGCACTTTTCATTGTTGCTTTGCACATCATCATCTTTATCATTTGGTTTTATCGCACTCACACAATAATACGCCACACTGCTTGAAGGCGGAATATTAAATCGCGCCACGAAATTGTAAGACTGTATTCCATTGCTACCATTCGGTAAAAGCTGATGATACATTTCCTGAATTACTGTTCCGTCCTGTAATTGCGCCTGCATAATCACACTATCAATATCCACGGTGCCAAGGTTTGCAATGTTCGCCTGTATGCTCAGTTGATTATTAATGAGCGTGGCAGTTACATTGGTAACTGCTGCATCGAGCAGTGGCTTTATCACATAAATATTTTTAGTGGCACTATCCACACATCCAAACAAAGAGGTAGCAATGAGATGAATAACATACCTGCCGGTATCCTGATAATCATGGTGCGGAGAGGGAGATGCGCTGCTCGAAGTGTTGTCGCCAAAATTCCATGAGTAGGTAGAAGAAATGTCAGTAAGATTTGTGAACGCAACATCAAGCGGAGGATTTCCATACTGCGGAGTAAAGCTGAAATTAGGCACGGGCAACTCATGCACAATAACATTGTGCTGCACAGAATCCACGCAGCCAATGTTGGAGTAAACAATCAGCTTCACCGGAAATGTACCTGTAGTATCAAATGAGTAAACAGGATTTTGAATAGTGTCTGTTTCAAGAGTATCTATCGCCCATTGCCAGCGCACAATGCTTCCGTTCGTAACCGTACTGCTGTCGCTCAACTGATAAGAACCATGAATACAGGCAGGAGGTGCGCTGAAAGCAGCCACAGGTATAGCACTTACCACTATATCTTTCGACCCCGTGGAAAGACAACCACTCTCACTTAAAGCAGTAAGTGTAACCGTGTAAGTTCCTGCATATACATAATAGTGTGAAGGATTTGAAATGCTAGTGCCCTGCCCGTCACCAAAATTCCACGTCCATAAACTATCGAGGTTTGCATTGCCGCTGAAGTTTGTAAACGACATGATGTCGCCAATACATGTAGGGCTGTAATTGAAATTAGGAAGCACAGAGAAATTTACATTGATGGTCTGAATAACAGAATCGCGGCAGCCGAAATTATTTTGAATGATAAGAAAAACATTGTGCGGTCCGGTAGCAGATGAATCATACGTATGAGAAGGACTTTGAAGTCCGGAAGTATTGTTTGCACTTCCCGGATCGCCAAAATCCCATTGATAAAAGGCAATATAAGAAGCCGAGTCAGCCGTGCTGTTGCTGGTGAAGATGGTTGGGAAATCAGTACATGCATTCTGATAAGTATATGCTGCATGAGGATGCGCATGAACCGCTACATAAGCAGTGTCTGTACTCGTGCAGCCAAAGTTGGTAGTTACGGTAAGCACAACAGTATGCGCACCGTCAGTTGTAAATAAATGGGAAGGATTAGTAAGATGCGAACTGTCGCCATCATCAAACTGCCAGAAGCGATCAATGATGCTGCTTCCGTTAGGGGCAATAGAAACATCATTGAACTGAGTGACATCACCAAGGCACGCATCATTATATCCGAACGAAGCAATGGGACTTTGAATAACAATGATGTCCTGAGAATACGGAGCACTCGGACAACTCGAAGGTGAATACGCAATCAATGTAACATGAAACGTATCAGAAACAGTGAAGAGATGTGAAGGATTCATTACTGAATCAACGTTGCCGTCCGCAAAATCCCAAGCCCATGAAGAAATCGTATCGCCACCGTTTCCCGAACTGAGATCAGTAAACATAACATCATTTCCCTGGCAGGCATTAGAAGGCAGGTAACTGAAATTTGCGGTAGGAGGATTGCTGACGTGAACAGGAACGATGAGCGTATCCGAACAAAGATTAGATGCCTGAACAATAAGAGTTACATTGTAAGTAGCAGACGCACCACTTGTATAAACGTTTGTGGGATTTGATAAAGAAGAAGTACCGCCATCACCAAAATCCCAACTGTATGAAATAATATTTATTTGAGAAACGGTTTCATCAGAGAAGATTACCGTTTGCCCGACACAAGTATTCGTAGTGGCAAAACCAGCCACAGGCGAAGGACTGATGTTGAGTGATAACGTAGTGTCATCGCTGCAACCGGCAGCAGAAGTAGCGGTAAGAGTAACCTGGAAACTTCCACCGGCAGGATATCCGTAAAAAGGATTCTGATCAACAGAAGAATCTCCATTGCCGAATTGCCAAAGCCAACTGGAAATAGTTCCTGCCGGAATAGTAGATGAATCAGTAAAAGAAAGAACAGTATTGGAACAGCCGTTCGGTAGCACACAAGAAGCAATTGGTCGCGGAGTAATGTTTATAGTTTGAATCATCGAAGCTGAACATCCGCTGCTTGCAGAAGCAGTAAGTGTTACAGTATAACTGTTTGCAGTCAAGTAAGTGTGTGTCGGACTTTGTAGATTGGAAGTATCACCATCACCAAAATCCCAATGATAACCAGTAATAGTTCCAACACTTAATGTAGTGCTGTCATGAAATACAGTAGTATCTCCAAGACAGAAATTCTGAAACGAATAATTTGTTACAGGTGCATAACCAACAATTGCACTGTCATAGTAGATACTGCTGTTGCCATTAACATCAGAAGCAGTTAAACTGATGTGATAAGTTCCACCTGAAGTATAAGTAGCGCCCACTGCACCTGCATCAGTAGTTGTTTGAGGCACTGCGCTGCAAGGAGTTTCGTATTTTATTTTCGAGAACTTACCAGAGGTATAGCCCGCAGGAAATAAATAAAATGCCGAACCTTCTTTGGCAATGTTTACAGAATTACCTAACCCGGAAACTGTGGGCAGCAACAATGGAGAACCACTCAGAACAGGATTGGCTATGTCAGTACCCATGTCAATTTTAATTAAATTACCGCTGCTACCATAGTTCATTACAAATGCCGCCCATTCCATTCCATCATTTGCAAGCACAATACTGAACGGAGTGATAAGAGTATTGTTAGGATTTCCTAAATCAGAATACTGTGGCTTATTGTGTAGCGACACCCCAAAATCGAGTTTTATAATGGTACTTGAGGAATAAGAGATGGCATAGCCATACCAGTGGTCGCAGGTTTTTACGAGCGCAATATCTTCTACATTATTATAGCCGCTCAGCTTAATGGTATCAATGGCGGGGGTATTGAGGATACTTGTTCCATAACTTAAAACAGTAATTATAGCTGGAGAGTTTGCATCATTCCCAATAAAAAGAAAAATACTGTCATGATCGATCTCCAGATCCTGCATGGCAAGATTACTCGGGAAATTCACTTGATCAGTAAAAGCAGATGCCGATGGAGCAGGATTCGTTAGGGAAGTGTCAAAATCTAATGTCATAACCTGGTAACCGTTAGTTACTCCAAACAAGGCATACCATTTATTCCCTTCGTGATGAAAAGACATTTCGTTAAAAAGCGTGCCTAGGAGTCCTGCGGGTACTCCCAAATCAACAGGTCCGATCGGAATTGTATCGAGCGTGTTGCCGAAATCGTACCTGAAAAGATGATTATTATTATTTACCAAAAACCCAAACCAATTTGTTCCGTCAAACACGACACTCATTGAAACGGGTGATGGAGGGTTAGAAGGATCATCAGCACCCACAGGCGTTGTTGCAAAATCACCACCACAAAAATCCCAAACGAAACTTGTTGCATTGGTGCTTGTATTCGTAACCGGTATCGACTGTCCTGAGCAAACAGAACCGTTCACAGTAAATGATGAAGCAGGGCATTGGGAAAATGATTCAAATGAAAAAGCAGACGTTACGAAAAGAATGACAATGAGGATTCGCGTATATCTCCGCATGAGGTAATTGTAATTTAGGTTAAACGGATTCTCATACGGATTCATTGGGAAAAAGGTTAAGCCATCTGCACTTGTTTCAAATAGCTTTGATAGGTGGCTAATATTCCTTCTTTCAAAGTAATTTTCGGTTTCCATCCGAGGGCATTCAGGCGCGATGAATCAAGGAGTTTCCTCATCGTACCATCGGGCTTTGAAGGATTGAAATGTAGTGCGCCCTTGAAGCCGACAATTTCTTTTATCGTCTCGGCAAGTTCGCGAATGGTAACATCATCGCCAACTCCCGCATTGATAAACTGACAATCATCATAATTCATCATCAGGAAAAAACATGCTTCTGCAAGATCATCCACATGAAGAAACTCGCGCCTCGGAGTCCCTGTTCCCCATACTTCAACTTCAGCAACTCCGCTTGCTTTTGCTTCGTGAAACTTTCTGATCAATGCCGGAAGCACATGAGAGTTTTGCAAATCGTAATTGTCGTTTGGTCCGTAAAGATTTGCGGGCATCACAGAAATAAAATTGCATCCATACTGACGATAATAACTCTCGCACATTTGTAATCCCGCAATCTTGGCGATTGCGTATGGCTCATTGGTTTCTTCAAGATAGTTGCACAACAGGTATTCTTCCTTCAACGGCTGCGGAGCAACCTTCGGATAAATACAAGATGAACCGAGGAATAAAAGTTTCTTCACCCCGCTCATATAACTTTGTTGAATTACGTTCAGTTCAATGGAAAGATTATCAACAATAAAATCTGCCCGATAAGTATTGTTGGCGTGTATGCCTCCCACTTTTGCAGCAGCGAGAAAAACAAAATCCGGCTTCTCTTCCTGAAAAAATAGTTGAACTGTTTCCTGATTTCTCAGGTCAAGTTCTTTGCTTGTGCGTGTTATAAAATTTGTGAATCCTTTTGACTTAAGATTGCGCATCAGGGCTGAGCCAACCATACCACGATGTCCAGCTATGTAAATTTTAGAGTCCTTATTCATTGGTTAATGTTTGCCAGTAAAAAATTTGTTAGAGAAGACAAACTTAACTGAATTAAATTAACCTCAAAAGCGGTTTGTGGCGAATGAATAACAATGTTGGGTAGAAAACGAAATCCTGTGGGTACGAAAAAGGGCTGCTCAATAGAACAACCCCTTTCATCTGAGAATATTTTTAATCAATAAAACTTTCCGCGGTTGTCTTCCACGTTCGCTTTCTCTTTCAAAGCATTGAACACTTCGTAATCGCTGCGTTGTTTACGTCCATCAGCAAGCTGTTTTTGATTTGCAGAATAATCTTTCACTGCAGCCGGCTCATTGAATTTATTAACCACAAAAACAAAAACAGAATTCTCTCCGCGTATCGGTTTGGAAACCTGTCCTGCCTTCATCGCAAAAATAGTTCCGACTAAACGCGGCTCACTTCCAACTCCCTGTAGGTAAGGATTGGAGAATGTAATATTATCAGCAGGAGAAACAGGTAAATTCATTTTCTGTCCCATTGCATCAATCGAGGTTGCACCTGCTGCTTTTGTATTGAAGTTCTCAATCAGCTTATCTGCTTTTTTTATTTTTAATGCGCCTGCAGTTACCTGATCTTTTACCGCTTCCATTGGAAGATTTCCTTTTTCTTTAATATCAGTAAGTTTTGCAATTACATACTTATCGCCAAACGTAAAAACTTTCGATACCTCTCCTTTCTTCACTTTGTAAGCCCAGCGAATCAACTCACGAGGCGATTCCAAACCTGCAACATTTTTATCTGCTTCTTTCAGATTGTCTGCAATGCGTTTGTTCAAACCCTGCTTCATACAGGCACTGTCGAAAAGTTGAGCTGTGTTATTATCACCGGCAAACTTTTGTGCATCCTGATAAATCTTATCAAATGTTTTTTGCGATGCTTCTACTTTGCGTTCCACAATCGCAACCTGAACCTGCTTGCTTGAAGCGCCCTTGTCCATAATTTCAATTAAGTGGATTCCAAATTGAGAAATCACAATCGGCATGTCACCTTTCTTGCCGTTGAAGCAAGCATCGTTGAATGATGGAACCATCATGCCCGGCTTGAACCAGCCGAGGTCTCCATCTTTAATTGCAGATCCCGGATCCTGAGAATATTTTTTTGCAAGATCACCGAACTTCTGTCCTTTCTTGATTACTGCTTTCAAACTGTCTGCTTTCTTTTGTGCAGATGCTGTATCACCATCCTGAATCTTAATAAGTATGTGACGTGCTTTTACAGAATCAGAAACCATTCTTGTATTCGCGAGTTTTGCAAGCTTGTAACTGTCGCGCTCCAGGTAGGGACCGATGATAGTTCCGATTGAATCTGTGAACGCAACCGTATCAAGCACAGGAGGCAGTGCTCCTTTTCCTTTGTAAGAAGTATCTGACGGAGAATCGCTGTTTTGATTTACAAAAAGTGTATCGTTAGTGCTTGAGGCAAACTCATCCTTCTTTTTGGTAATCTCAGTAAGTGCATCGGCTCTATCGGCATCCGAAGGTTTTACATCAAACGTTACATACTCGACCTTTCGAATTGTTTCTGCCTGTTTGTAATCGTTTTGATGTTCGCTGTAATAACTTTTCAATTCGCTGTCTTCAAGTTTCACTGTGCTGTCAGGCAGCGATCCGTAATCCATACGGATAAATTTGATGGAAGCTGAACGACCTGTTTCTTCGTAATTTGCTTTTGCTTCAGCTGTAGTTGCAAACAATCCGCCCTTGATTGCATCTTTGTATTTCTGCGCAACGCGCTCATCGTGGATTGCAGCTTCAAATGCATTCCATTGTTTCTGAATGCTTTCTTCACGGTTTGGTAAGTCCTTCAGAAACTTCACCACATCCTGCGGGTTGAACTGATTGGTTTGCTTGTTTGTGAATGCGGTTTTGATTTGGGGATGAACATTCTTGCCGGTACACATGTCAAACAGTTCTTCTGCTCCGCAGGAGATGCCCAGCTTCTTATATTCTTTTCCGAGAATGAGGTCATTCAAATCCATCGTCCATGCCTGCTCGCGAAGCTGATCGGTGGTTGCCTGATCTACATTGTCCTTCTGGGTATTGGTTTTGTAGTTTTCGATAAGCTGCTCCACCTTCTTTTCAAACTCCGGATAACGAATTTTTTCCCCGCCTACTACGCCAAGCACATCATTGTTCCTGTTCATAATGCCCTTATTGCTGGTTACAAGATCACCAAGAATAAAAAGAATCATGCTGGCTCCTACAAAGCCAATGAGAAGTCCTACACGTTTACGAATGCGTCCGATTACTGCCATATTTTTTGTTTAGTGTTTAACGTTTCAGGTCTTAAGTTTAAAATTTCGAACCCTAACCTAAAAAGAGGGCGCGAATATACAATAGAGAATGGAATGGAGAAAAAGTGACGAAAAGTTATTCCTAACGGGTTACTGGCATATAGCTGCTGGCTGTTTCATTTTCAAATTGACACATCTTCAAATGTCTTTCATCTCCCAAGGCAAATACTTATGAAATTCCGGCACTATTTTCAAAAAATAAACTGAGAGAAAATAAAGAAGGGAAATAATTGCAGAATGGAAAACGATGTTGATGTATTTATTTTCTAATTGCGGAAGAAGGTAGTTGAGAAAGAAACACACTGCAATCAACAAAGCTATCAACAGATTTTTTTTATCGAATGGTTGCAGCTTAAAAAATTTCCAGACAGTGAATGTGAGTAGCGAATTGTAAATTAACGCAGAAGCACAGGTGCCGATTGCAGCGCCTACCAATCCCAACATGGGTATCAGCAACATCTGCAAACCAACCATTAGTACTGCAAGCAGAATTAAAAACACGGCTCCATATCTATACTTTTCAGAATTGAAAAGAATGGAAGCATTTAATCCGGTTGCCATGTTGAAGAGTGTGCCGATGCTGAGAATGATTACAACTGAAGTGCCTGCACTGTAATCCTTCGGAAGAAAAGTAAGAAGGTCGGCAATGTTGATGTTAACGTTTAGAAAAAGAAATCCTCCGAGCAACAACATGTAGAGCGATGACTTGTGATAGATGGAATAAATTTCATCGTGTTTGTTATCAGCCCAGGCAAATGAAATTTTTGAAGCAGCTATCCTGTCGATGGCTGAGAGCGGAGCTTCAATCACCGTGGGAATAAATGCTGCAATGGTATAAATGCCTACAAAGGCGAGTGGCATGAGCTTGCCTACCATGATGGCATCAAAATATTTCAACCCGATGCTAGCAACTCCCGCAAACCAAAGAAGCATTCCGTAACGGATAAGATTGAAAAATTTTTTCTCCCGAAAATAATTCCAATCAATTTTAAATCCCGGCCTGTCGAAAATAAAAATGTAGATGAGCAAGCCGACAAGTTGAAATGCGTAGATGCCAACATAACATGCAATGAATTGATGAAGCGTGAGCCATTTCCAGTAATAAATTGTGATGAGTGCAATGGTAATGATGCGCACCACCACATCGTTCAGGAAAGCAGGGATAGTAGATTTGAAATGCGAGGTGCAGTAAACGCTAAGGATTGCAACAAAGCTGAGACAAAAAATGAGTGGAAAAATGTAATTGTAAAATTCAAGAAACAGTGGCGACTCTCTTCGGAACTGCGCCATTGCAAAATCGCGGAAGAGCCAAAGCAGGGCAGCGCAAAGTAAAAAGCCGAGCAGTGGAAACAATAATATAAACCCGAAGAACCCATGATGCCTTGTCTTTTCATTTTTAAAAAGCGGGAAATATTTTGTGGTGGCATTGCCGATGCCCATTGGCACAAACATGGCTGCAACAAGTGCAAATGAATAAAGCAGCCGCGTGAGCCCGAGTTCTTCTTTGGTGAGAAAGTGCGGCTGAATAACAATGAGTGACACAAATCCGATTACAATACCAATGTAGGTAGTAATGGTGTTGGTGATGCCTTGTCTTCTTATTACGCCCATTTAAAATTGCTGATTCCTGATCTTTGATTGATCAGCCGCATTATTTAACGCAGCGGCAAAGATTATATTTATTCGTGTTCTGTTTTTCGTTTTGAGAACAAGGTGATGAACATTTTTTCTCTTTATTGATAACATTGTTGAAATAACTTAAACAGTGTTCGAAGAACTAAACAGGCGGGGTTTGGGAATTTTCCGTCAATTGCATGTGGATGAAAAGGAAGAAAATGAATTCATGCAGCGGCTGAATAAGCTGACGGGAAAAAAATATAAATCCATTACTGAATTTTCTGATCTCTCCGGTATAAGCCGCACACAATTGTATGCGTTGTTGAGCAATAGTGCGAATCCTGCTTTTGAAACACAGAAAAAAGTTTCTAAGGAGTCGAGTTTACCGGTGTATGTAGTGGCAGGTATTTTAGCAAACGAAATAAAACTCGATGACGAGGAAGCTATTATTCTGAAATCCCAAACAAGAATTAAGTACCGAAAAAAAAATAGTCTTACTCATTGCAATAACAATCAATCATTAACTTCTGAATTTCCGGCTCTGTTCTAATGGTTGCAAAAGGAATTCCGAGAAGTAAAGGATTTCACTGCCGGGCAATGAGCAATGACGGATTAGTATGGGAGTTCATTTACCCAACCATGGCTGTCACTACACCAGTGGATGGCTTAACGATAGGCAAAACTAAAATATTCCGCAATTGCGAAATAAGAAAAGACGGACCTACCGACTGGCTGGTAACTGAGCCGCATATTGTGAGGTAAAAATCTTCTTTCCCACATAACCGGAGCCCTTCTTATGGAAAAACGAACGCTTCTCCATATAAAACAAGCACTTCTCCATACAAAGTGAACGCTTCTTATGGAAAAGGGAACACTTCTCCAAGTAAATGGAACGCTTCTTCTGGAAAAGGGAACGCTTCTCCAAGTAAAGCGATCACTTCTTCGGGTAAAGCGAGTGCTTCTCCCGGAAAAGGGAACGCTTCTCTCGGTAAAACTATGACTTCTTCGGGTAAAGTGATTGCTCCCTGTATCGGATGCTGTGCATTTGAGAATAATAAGACAATAGTTGAAAAATTCGGGGAGATGAGAGGATGCTTAGCGCAGTTACCATGTTGTATCCCGTTGGAAATTTTTTGTAGTCAGGAAATTTTTTCAAACTCGCTGATCTTGTCGAGCGAAACCAATACCGAACCTCCCGGACCCGGAGAAATGGCAGAAATGTATTTTGCATCCATTTCAATTTCATGAAACTTAAAAGAAGTGCGCGAGTGAATAGTTTGAGAAAACGTTTCATCAAATGCTTTAATGTTGAGAAGCACTTCAGCATTCCTGTTTTCAAAATCCTGTTTCGTCAGGTTTTTCATCGGGCTGTTATCGTCAATAGGATGCACAACAGTCCAGGTAGCAGAAAGTACACTGATGCGTTTTATTTCAAGCTCAAGGTTTTCAAACTTACGAAGCTCTTTTCCGTTTTCGTTTACCACCCAGGTATAAATCATTTGCGCTTCCACTTCAATCAAATCATTCTTTCTTTTATTCGCCAGCCGGATCATAAACCCTTTCATGTCGCGGTAAGGAGCAATAACTGCCACATGGCTGAAAAGCAACTTCGCAATCGGGCGAGAGAAACGTCCGTAGAGCAAGCCGGTAGCGAGTGCGAAGCCGAGCAAGCCAACCATGCTTTCAACCGCAGCAACTTCGCTCGCACCCATGCCCACAGGATTTATTCTTCCATAGCCAACCGTTGTGAGCGATTGCGCACTGAAAAAAAACGCCTCCCAGAATTTATCCCCCTGAGTTTGAGCAAGCATTCCGCCAAGTTCGTTATATCCCACCCAAGAGTAAAGTGCGGCAAAAATTAAATTTACAATGAGGTAAGCAGACAGCACCAAAAAATTAAACTTCGTCCAGCTCATCGTAATCAGCGAATGAAAAAAACTCAACTCTTCAAAAAAAGAAAGTCCCTTACGCTTTACATTACTCTGACCGCTCTTCGTAATAAGGCGCTGATTTTTTTCATACACCTTCGTGCCAAAGCCAAACTCTTTTAAATCTTCCGGTCTGTTCTTAAATATTGCCATTGCTGAAATTCAAAATTAAAGTTCTGTAACTCCTCCGCTAATTATGAACTTCATCATATCCGTTCCCGATGCATCAATCTGTTTTATGTTTGCCCTCGGCACAATAACCAACTGCCCGTTGAAGCCGTAACTGAATGGAAGATACACTGCCACCATTTCCTTCGTCATTCCCAATTCGGTTACATCATCTTTAGTAACAAAACCGATGCGATGCAGTTGCGTTTCTTTTTGCACCAATACCATCACCGGATGATTAAAACTTTTTTTCTCTCCCACGAAAGCATTGATGAGATCTTTCACTGATGTGTAAATGAGTTTTGTAAGCGGGGCCCGTTCAATCCACTTTTCAAGATAAACAAAAAAAGGATTGCGGATGTAACGCGAACCGAGAAAACCAACAGCGGCAATCACAAGAAAGATGACAATTAACCCCAGTCCGGGAATTTCAATTTGATTTAGTCCCGGAATTTTTACCGGTATCTGAAACGGAAGCAAACTGTCAATCCACAGGATGGAGCGAACCAACACATAAAGTGTAACAGCAATGGGAACAACAAAAAGTAATCCCTGAAGAAAATAATTGATGATGCGTTTCATTGGCTTTAGATTTGAAGGGCAAATATCCGTAAAGAAAAGTTAATCGCCTGCCGGGCTATCGTTCTCTGAAAATCTGATTAAGAAATCTTTCGAAAATTCTTCTTCCTTAAACTTTGGCATCATTTTATCAGTCTGTTAGAAAAATAGAAATGGTTATGAAAAGAATTGTTGTTTTGATTTTTGCTGTCATCATTAATATTCTGATAAATACACAGATTGCAAGATCGCAGGTGTTTGTCAAAGTAAGACCAATGGCACCTGTGCACGTAGCGGTGCGAGGAGTCGCACCTTCACCTTTTCATGTGTGGGTAGAGCCCGAATGGCGCTGGCGCAGACACGAATATGTTTACATAGAAGGGCATTGGGCGCGTCCACATCGCCACCAGATTTGGATACCCGGTCACTGGATTGACACACCAGAGGGGTCCAAATGGATTCATGGTTATTGGGGAAGAAGATGAAATAAAAAAACCATCGCACCGTACCGTGCGATGGTTTTACCAACCAATTAAAACCCCAATGTTGTTCTAATTTATTTCTGCGAAGAACTCTTCCGCATTGCTCTTTACGATTTCGCTGCCTTCGTATTGACTGCGAAACTTTCGAAAGCGTGTTTCATGCACATTGGTGTTTCCCTCTTTGTGTTTGTTTTCGAATGGAGACCGTAAATCCATCGGCTTAATTTCGGAAGGCACCGCTTTATTCGCCTTACCCGGTAATAACTTTGCATTTGTTAGTGTCATCTTGTTTTGTTTTTTATTGATTGAAGAATCATTGAACTTGATGAAGCAAAGTAACGCTGGCACGCACCCGTTTTCCTAAGGGTTTCCCCTGAATCTTCTTGAGGGTTTCCCCTGAATTTTTTTTAAGGGTAAACCCTTAAGGAGATTAAAAATGAGAAATTAAAATCAGGAAGTGGAAATAGAAAAAACGAAACTTGCCTCTGAAAATAGCGAAGTGTCCTAAAAATATTTTTCTTCTGCGAGAAAACTTTTCACGTAATCATCAACGCCATCCTGCAATGAGTAAAAAGAATTTGTGTAGCCGATACTTTTCAGCTTCTCCATTTTTGCCTCAGTGAAGTATTGATACTTGTCCCGAATGTCGGCAGGTGTGTCAATGAATTCGATGCTCTCTTTTTTATTCATTGCTTTGAAAACATTTTTTGTGAGATCAAGAAATGTGTTCGCCTTGCCCGAACCGAGATTATAGATACCGGAATCTTTTCTGTGATGCATGAGCCAGTAGCAAACATTCACTACATCTTTTACATAAACAAAATCGCGAAGCTGCTCACCATCTTTATATTCAGGATTGTGCGAACGGAACAATTTCATGTGTCCTGTATTGGAAATCTGATTGAAAGCATGAAAAATAACAGAAGCCATTCTGGATTTGTGATATTCGTTCGGTCCGTACACATTGAAAAACTTTAGCCCGCACCAGTAAAACGGTTTGCGTTCCTGATGCAAAGCCCATTTATCAAACTCATTTTTCGATTCACCGTAAGGATTGAGCGGCTTTAATTCTTTGATGAGAGAATGATCATCTGCATATCCAAACTCACCCCCGCCATACGTTGCTGCAGAAGATGCATACACCAAAGGCAAGCCAAACTCCACACACACATTCCATACATCTTTTGAATATTGAAGATTGAGTTTGTCGAAAATTGTTTTGTCAAACTCTGTTGTATCCGTGCGCGCACCAATGTGAAAAACGAATTGAACAAACCGCTGATTTTGTTTCAACCATGGAATGAATTGATCGCGCTCAACTTTTGAAGTAAACTTTCTTCCGGAAAGGTTTTTGTCTTTTTGTGTTTTCGAGAAATCGTCAACAAGAATCAAGTCGTTGTACCCTTCGTCATTCAGTTTGCGAACCAAACAACTACCGATGAAGCCGGCTGCTCCTGTGATGATAATCATAGAATTTTCAAATGATAATTACCAGGAACTTGTTCTATTCAAGGAAGCAAAAAAATCATGTTTGCGATCCGGTTCAACAAATATTCTTTCGGGAATTGACTTGATCATTCCAACTTCCATTGCTTTCTGAAATAAAACATGTACTGCATTTCTTCCTTCTTCTCCGAGATCAGCAGAAAAATCATTCACATACGTTTCAATGTGTTTTCTTCTCACATCTTCATTCATTTCCTGCGCATGTTGCTTTACATATTCTAAACTTGATTGCGGATTTGCAAATGCATACTCCACACTTCTTTTCATCACTCTATCAATTTTTTGTTTCAGTTCTTCCGGAAAAATTTTTCTCACAGCAATTCCTCCAAGCGGAATGGGTTGACCTGTTTTGCGTTCCCACAATTCACCAAGGTCGCAGATGTTCTTCAGTCCCTTTTGCTCGTACGTAAAACGGTTTTCATGGATGATAACTCCTGCATCAACTTTTCTTGACAGAACTGCATTTTCAATCTCAGAAAAAATCATTTCCACTTTATTCTCTGCTTGTGGAAAAAAAATAGTGAACAGGAAATTAGCTGTAGTATTCATTCCGGGAACAGCAATCTTCAGGTTTTTGTTTTTCAAATCCGAAATCTGAAATCCGAAATCTGAAATCACCAACGGTCCCACTCCTATTCCGAGCGCACTTCCTGAATTCAGCAACTGATATTGATCCGTAACTTTTGTGAACGCAGCAAAACTTATTTTTGAAATATCAAGTTCGTCATGCAATGCTTTTTGATTCAGCATTTCAACATCCTCCATAAAAATTTGAAACTGTAAATCTTCAGTATCAATTTTTCCATTCACCATTGCATCGAACATGAAGGTATCGTTCGGGCAAGGGCTGAAGCCCAAAGTTAGTTTAGAATTCGCAGTTCGAGGTTTGGAGAAAGGCATTCTTTTTTGTCTTCAGTTCAAAAGTTTTTCAAGAAGCAAACGGACTTCGCTGTTTAGGTTTTCCATTGCCAGAATAATATTCCATGCTTCCCGGTTTCTGTGTTCAATGCGGTTTGAGATGGAACGGAGTTGCAGGAATGGAATTTTTTCCATCATGCAAACATAAAAGAAAGCCGCGCCTTCCATTGTTTCAACATCAGGATGAAATTTGATAATGGTGTTGAGAATGCTGTCATTGTTTCCGTGAACTTTATTTACCGTAATGGCTTTTACTTTTTTGAGATGCTTGAGCGAAGGAAATTTTTCCGAGTGATCATTTTTTATTTTTCCGTTCCAAAAAGGAAAGTGATCGCTGTTCTGAAGATTGAGATCGAAAACCGATAAAAACTTTTCACCGTCTTCTGCACCAAGATCTGCAAACGTGTCGCTAACTACATTTACGACATCTCCCAATAAAATTTCGTGACGGAAACTCCCGGCAAGCCCTACATTGAGGGCAAGGTCGTATTTCCGTTGAGCTAATTTCTTTGTGAGAGAATAAGCCGTTGCCGTCATCCCGATTCCGGTTACAAGAAAATCAATTGCCAGATTCTCTGTGGTGATTTTAGAAAAGTAATTCCGGATTCCAGAAATCTCATTTTCGGTGGCAGCTACAACGAGTATTCTCATTCAGCAAATATACATGATTGATTGAATTGCTTAGCCGCTTTTAATCCGGAGAGATCAGGAAGAAAGAAGTTGCTGAGCAGTTTGAAAAAAACAGAGTGGTTTAAGGAGTCATGAAAAACCACGGAGACACAGAGAAAATTATTGCTTTACAAACTTACTGCGGAAAACTTTATTGTGGGAAGAAACTTCGAGGTAGTACATGCCTGAAGGCAATGGCGAAACATCTGCCTCTCCCCCAACCCCTCTCCCAATAGAGAGGGGAGAAACAGCCAATACCTTTTCTCCAAGGATGTTGTAAATTGTAATGTCAACTTCTCTTTCTTCTAACTCAGAACTACTGACTACTAACTTATCTCCAACCGGGTTGGGATGGATTTCAACTCCTCCCCTTTGGGGAGGTTGGGTGGGGCTTGCTGCTATTACATTAAACACTGCTGCCTCCACCTCGCAGCCATTACTATCTGTGCAAACTACATTGTAATCTCCGCTTGATGGTGCTACATAAAAATAATTTGTTGCTCCGTTAATAATAGCAGTGTTGAAGAACCATTGATAAGTTGCTGCTCCTGCATTTGCAAAGAGTGTATCTCCGCTTTGCGAAATGCCTTGCGGTGGTGGTGCAGGATAAACAGTAATGTAGTTACTAAGTAAAAGTGTATCGCTACCGTTTGCGTTTGTTGCAATTAACTGCACATTGTAGCTGCCGGAGTTTGCATAGCAAATGTTTGTTGGGTTGGTGGCTGTGCTCGTAGCAGGTGTGGCACCGGGGAAGTACCATTGATAAGAAGTTGCATTGAAAGAAAGATTTAAAAAATCGGTGCAGGTGCCGGGGCAGAGGTTGGGAACTGCTGAAAATAAAGGTTGAAGAATTGTGCTGTCACAAAATTTTATAATCCAAATATCAATATCACCCCATGATGGTTGTGTTTTATCCCCTCCAATACCTCCGCTAGTATAATTTGCCATTGCAAAGCAACCATCTCTTGTTTGAATTGCGTAACCGATCTCATCATCGTAAGGAGTATTTGTATGTAATGTTTTATCCCATTGTTTATTTCCTAGCGAATCAATCTTTACAACCCATGTTTGTTCTGACCCTAAATTATTTTCGGTCTTATCACCGCTAATATTTGAATACGATGAGCCAGCAAATAAGTAACCTCCATCGGTTGTTTGTGAAATATTGCCAAATCCATCTTCTGGATAACTGCCTCCGAAATCTTTGTCCCATTGTTTGTTGCCAAGTGAATCTGTTTTGATAATCCAATAATCAAAGCCTCCATTAGTAGGCTCTGTTTTATCACCATTAATTCCTGAGAACGAATAGCCACCCAGAATATATCCACCGTCTATAGTTTGCTTCAAGGATTTTAATCTATCCCAATCTGTTCCACCGAAATCTTTGTCCCATTGTTTGTTGCCCAAGGAATCAATTTTAACTATCCAATAGTCAGTCCATGGCTGAAGTCCCCATTTCGGCTGAGATTTATCTCCTCCAACATCAGAATTTGTTGTACCTCCCAAAATATATCCACCATCAGTCGCTTGATATAAAGAAGAAAGATCGTCATTATTCGTACCTCCAAATCTTTTATCCCATTCTTTATTTCCAAGAGAATCAATTTTAATAACCCAATAGTCAGATGTATTACCAGTAGTATCCCAATTGTCTTGGGTTTTGTCACCACCAATTCTAGAATAAGAACCACCTCCTAAAATATAGCCGCCATCAAAAGTTTGTTGTAATGCATTAAAATCATCAAAGTTGGATCCTCCAAAATCTTTATCCCATTCTTTATTACCTAAAGAATCTATTTTAATAATCCAATAGTCAGCACTTCCAACAGTGTCTTGGGTTTTATCTCCGCTAATTCCTGAACCGGAATAACCACCAAGAATATATCCCCCATCATGGGTTTGTTGAATTGAAAAAAGCAAATCTCCGCTTGTACCTCCGAAATCTTTATCCCATTGTTTGTTGCCGAATGAATCTATTTTTACAATCCAATAATCATAACCTCCGCCTCCCCATATACCTTGAGTTTTATCTCCGCCAATTCCGGAATTTGAATATCCTCCTAAAATATATCCTCCGTCAGACGTTTGCAGAGGTGATGCCCAAAGCCAATCCTGATACGTCCCCCCAAACCTCTTATCCCACATCTTCACCAAAGGGTTTTGTGCCGATGCACAATGAATGATGCACGATGCACAATAAAAAAAAAGAAAGAGTCCAACTACGCGAACGCTACTGCCTACACAAGTGTTTCGGTAGCCAAGTCGTTGGATAAAGAAAACTTTTTTCATCGGTTGTTTTATAGTCCACGGTTTAAACCGTGGGCTATGTTTAAGAGGTCAGGAATTTTTTTTCATCTCATCAAAAAATATTCTCTCCAAAGATACATGATTGAGACTACCTGCAAGGGGTAATGTTATTAAGAAGCATCTTTCAAATGCCTTTCCCGAAATATTGGGACAGGCGCGCACACCATCCCCTAAAGGGGGCTCGCGCACACATTCATGTTTCCTCAGGTGTAGTGTGTTAGTATGTGCGCAGTTCACCTGCCGGAGTTATCATATAAATGTGAGGAGAGCCACCACTCAAAAATTCACGCGCAACTGCTGAAAGCACAAAAATACGGATGCCGCCACTTTAGGTGGTTGCTCTGTTATTAAAAAGTAGTTTTTTAGCAAAACCGCATAATTGAAGAAATTGTGCAGTCGATAACGTGAATGAACGAGTGCAGCACTCGTTCATTCACGTTATTGACCCGTTGGTTCACACTCAGCGTATGAACGTAGATACGCTGAAGTGCTTGGTTCATACGTGGGATATGAACGTAGATACGCCAGATATGAACGTAGATACGCTGAAGTGCTTGGTTCATATCTGGCGTATCTCCATTCACTCTTTTTATGTGAACGTTCATACGCTGCGTATCTCCATTCACCTGCAAAGTATGGAGGTTCATACTCCGCGTATCTCCATTCAGGCGGATGAAACATCTAAAAAGGGGTGAGAGTTGCTCTCAAAAAAGGATCTCTTCTCAAAAAACCTTATTCGTCTCCTCAATATACTTCAGCAGTTCGTCCCTTCCGGTTTTGGTAACCGAAGAAGTAATAAAGTGTATCGGAAACTCATCCCATGTTTTTGCAAGTTCATCAAGCACGGCTTTTACACTCAGCGAGGTTTGCCGCGCACTCAGCTTATCCGTTTTTGTAAACACCAGCGCCAGCGGAATGTTGCTTGCCCCCGTTTGGTTAATGAAATCAATGTCGAGCTTTTGAGGCGGAATGCGCGCGTCAATCAAAATAAAAACCGTCATCAGGTTGGTGCGCGTGGTCAGGTATTGCTTTATCATTTTATCAAAGCCGCTCCGTTTCTCTTTCGAAACTTTTGCGAAACCATAACCGGGCAAATCTACGAGGTGCCATTTTTTATTGATGAGAAAATAATTGATCATTTGCGTCTTGCCCGGAGTGCCTGATATTTTCGCCAGCGCCTTCCGTCCTGTAATCATATTAATGAGCGATGACTTGCCTACATTGCTTCTCCCGATAAATGCATATTCCGGAATAACGGGCTTGGGGCACAATTCCGCTTTCGGATAACTTGCTATGTAATCAGCTTCATTTATTTTCATCACAATTTTTCTCTGCAACAAAGAAACACTAAAGAAGTGGAATGATGGAATATTCCATTTCTTCGCATCTTCGCGCACCATTTATGCTTTCGCTCGAAAAAATAAAAGCACCCATTGCTTCGGAAATGAAAGAGTTCGAATTGCGCTTTCGCGATTCCATGCGCAGCAAAGTTCCGCTCCTCGACCGCATCACGCATTATATCGTGAAGCGCAAGGGGAAACAGATGCGCCCCATGTTCGTTTTCTTTTCTTCGGGATTGTGCGGAGGAATAACTCCCGCAAGTTACCGCGCAGCCGCTCTTATAGAATTACTTCACACAGCCACACTCGTTCACGATGATGTGGTGGACGATTCAAACGAACGCAGAGGATTTTTCTCCATCAACGCACTCTGGAAAAATAAAATTGCCGTGCTTGTGGGCGATTATCTTTTATCAAAAGGATTATTGCTCTCTGTTGAAAACAACGATCACGATCTGCTGAAGATTGTAAGCACAGCCGTTCGCGTAATGAGTGAAGGAGAATTACTTCAGATCGAAAAAGCAAGGCGGCTCGACATTCAGGAAGAAATTTATTTCGACATCATCCGGCAGAAAACCGCTTCGCTCATTGCTTCTTGCTGCGCCAGCGGTGCAGCTTCATCCGGAGCAAGCAAAGAAGTGATTGAGAAGATGCACCAGTTCGGTGAACATATCGGCATTGCGTTTCAAATCAAAGATGATTTGTTTGATTACGGTCCTGACGGCATCATCGGCAAACCTACAGGCATTGACATCAAAGAAAGCAAGATGACCTTGCCGCTGATCTTCTCATTGTCGAAAGCAAGTTATTCCGATAGAAAAAGAATCATCAACATTATTAAGAGCCACAACACCAACGATAAAAAAGTAAAAGAGGTAATTGAATTTGTAAAGCAGAGCGGAGGAATTCAGTATGCAGAATCGCAGATGAAAATTTATCAGCAGAAGGCGTTCGAACTTTTAGATTCATTTCCCGAAAATGTTTACAAACAATCGCTGCACGACCTGGTGCAGTTTACAATTGAGCGAACACATTAAATTTTCATCACTGACTTTCAACACTCACAACATAATGTTGAAAAAAAAATTTTAACACCTTTTTCAAATCACCTTTCTTGCGCCACTTATTCGTAGATTCGTACTTGATTTGAAACACGCAAAATGCAATTATTAAAACAACATATTGAAGCACTCGTTTTCTGTTCTGAGAACAGCATTACACTTGAGGAAATTCAAGCATCGCTTGAAATCTCAATGGGATGGGATGTGGAGGAAGCCGATTTGCTTTCTGCCATCGCAGAACTCAAACAAAAATTTTCTGCTGAAGATTTCTCTTTTGAACTTTGCGAAATTGCAGACGGTTATCAGTTCCTAACCAAGAAAGAATACCATGCTACGCTAAGCGCGCTGCTTCAGCATAAAGCAAAGAAGAAACTCTCCGTTGCACAAATGGAAACTCTTGCCATCATTGCCTACAAGCAACCGATTTCAAAAACAGAAATTGAACACATCCGCGGAGTGAACTGCGATTATGCTGTGCAAAAACTTTTAGAAAAAGGAATGGTGGAGATGCAAGGCAAGAGTGACGGACCCGGCAGACCGATGCTTTATGCAACCACTCAATCGTTCATGGATTATTTTGGAATAAAATCAGTAACCGATCTTCCGCAGTTGAAGGACTTGCGGATGGAACAAAATGAAATCGGCACTTCAAGCGAATCACTCGACAATGAACCGCAGTTTGAAACTGAAACTCCTCAACTGGAAGAAGTGATTTCTGAAACTGAAGTTGCGGACGAAAACGTGGTAAGCGAAATTGAAGATATTGTTGTTACCGATCTCAATTCCGCTTCCTCAGAACTTCCTGACCGTAAAAAGATTTTTTTAGAGAACGAAGAATTGCAGGATGAATCATTGGAAAACACTAGCGAAATTTCTTCTTCGGAGGAAGACGAACTTCTTTCCTGAGTTCATTTTTCATTCATTGGAAATAAAGTTCCTTTTTTTTCGTTTCTTGTGGGATATATGAGACGAATGTTCACTTCCGTTATAATTTTTCTCGGCTTAAACAAAGTTGGAACAATCTTTGTCATATCGCAACGCATGAAAAAAATTATCACCGCCTGTTTTATTCTTGTTGGTTTTGCAGCACACTCCGCAAACGGGCAAAAAGTTTTCCGCGCGATTGAAAACAAAGCATTTAAAGCAGGAGAGAAATTACACTTCAGAATTCACTACGGCTTTATTGATGCCGGCACTGCCATCATGGAAATAAAACCTGAAATGCAAAACGTTGGTGGCCGCCCCTGCTATGATATTGTAGGAACGGGAGAAACAGTAGGTGCATTCGACTGGTTTTTTAAAGTGCGCGATCGTTACGAAAGCATTGTGGACAGCCAGGCAATTATTCCGTGGTTGTTTTTTCGAAGAGTGAATGAAGGAGGATACACCATCAATCAGAATGTAAGTTTCAATCATTACACCGATTCCGCAAAGAGTGAAAAGAAAACTATTTCGATTGCCGAAAACACGCAGGATTTAATTTCTGCGTTCTTTTATTCTCGCACTTTTGATGTGAAGAATTCAAAAGTGGGAGATATATTCCCGATCCCCGGCTATCTCGATGATAATACGCTTCCGCTCAATGTGAAATTTATTAGCAGAGGTGTAATTAAAACAAAAGCGGGCACCATTCGCTGCATGGCATTCCGTCCCATGCTTCAGGAAGGGCGTGTGTTTAAAGAGAATGAAGACATGACAGTGTGGGTGAGTGATGATGACAATCACATTCCAGTGAGAGTGCAGGCAGATGTTCTGATTGGATCCATCAAGATGGACCTTGTGAGCTTCGAAAATATTGCCGGTCCGCTTTCCATCGTTAAAGATTGAGGATGCATGTAGAGGAGTTTTCTTTTTTCACTTCACACTATTATTCCTTTATTTGTACTCATGGAACTTACTCCTGAAATTATTGAGCGGCTTAATAAGCTGAATGAGAAATATGAGTTGATGGGACAGAATCTTCCCAGCTACCTTGACGGGTTACTCATGTCGAACTACCTTCCTTATTGGGATTACACGCACGTTGAAACACTTCTCACACTTCAAAATCCCAAGACAGATTTTCCCGATGAAATGATCTTTATCATTTATCACCAGATCACAGAACTTTATTTCAAGCTGTGCCTGCATGAGTTTGAACAAATCGGGCACAATGGAAAAAATGTTCAACCCAACGGTCACGATCTCGGATGGAAGGAAACGCTCGATGTAAAATTTTTTGTTGAACGCATCAATCGCATCAATCGCTACTTCGAAGCGCTAACAAAATCGTTCGACATTATGGGTGAAGGTATGGAGCGCGATCAGTTTCTTGCATTTCGTATGGCACTGCTTCCTGCAAGCGGGTTTCAGAGTGCGCAATACCGCAAAGTTGAAATCTGCTCCACCGATTTTATTCAGTTGGTTGATAAAGACGTTCGCGATAACTACAAGGAAAAAAATTCTTCCATCGAAGAAATGTACAATCACATTTACTGGAAGCAGGGAGCAACGGAACTGGCATCAGGAAAAAAAACATTGACGCTTGAGCAGTTTGAGAAAAAATATTCCGAGGAATTTATTTCTCTTGCCAATGAATATCGCGATAAAAACATCTGGTCGAAATACAAATCACTTTCTGAAAAAGATCAGCAAAGCCCTGAAGTCATTAACACGCTGCGTGAACTCGATGGAAATATAAATGTTAATTGGCCGCTGGTTCACTATAGGTCAGCCGCACGATATCTTCAAGCTAAAGAGGGCGATGTGCCTGCAACGGGTGGAACGAACTGGCAGAAATATCTTCCTCCACGTTTTCAAAAAAGAATTTTCTATCCGGAGCTTTGGAGCAAAGAGGAAATCGAGAATTGGGGAAGGAACTGGGTGTCGAAAGAAATACTCGGAGAGAAAAAATAAAACTTACCCGATTGCCGTATTCAGATCGGGCAATTTCCCGAATTTTTCGAGAACAGAAAAGTGGGAGCGCATGGCAATGCCGAAAGTTTCGTTTTCCATGTAAGGTATTCCAAATTCTTCCGCTGTCTTTTTTACAATGGGTGCAATGGCGGGATAATGCACGTGGCAGATTTTGGTAAAGAGATGGTGCTCCACCTGAAAATTCAATCCGCCAACATACCACGAAATCAACTTGTTGTTTCGCGAAAAATTCTTGGTCGTATTCATCTGGTGTATTGCCCAACTGTTTTCAATCGTGCCATCTTCATTCGGCATAGGATGATCAGTACCTTCAACAGTGTGCGCAAGCTGGAACACAACGGTGAGAATAATTCCAGCAATAAAGTGCATCAGAATAAAGCCCGGCAGCAACTGCATAAACGAAACATTGAAAAAGATCATCGGGATTCCGAAGAACACGAAGAAGTACACAATTTTTCCCGCAATAATTTCAGACATCTTCTTTATGTTGTCTGCAGTTGATTTTGTGTTCACTTTATTGCGCGCGTATTTACTGAACTGGATAAAATCCTTGAGAGTACACCAGTATAGAGTCATGATGCCGTAAAAGAAAATCGCATAAAACTTTTGAAAGCGGTGAATCTTGTGTGCCTTTGTATGAGGCGAAAAACGAAGCACTAACTTGTTATCAATGTCTTCATCAAGATGAGTGATATTTGTATATGTGTGATGAAGAATGTTGTGCTGAAGTTTCCAGTTGAAAACCGATCCGCCTAAAAGAATCAGCGTGTGCCCCATAATTTTGTTTAGGGTTTCGTTTGCAGAGTATGCTCCATGATTTGCATCATGCATCACACTCATGCCGATACCGGCTAACCCGATTCCCATTACTGACCAAAGAAGAATGCTGATGGGCGTAGATGGATGAATTGCACAAATAACCGCCATCGGAAGAAGATACATACCCATCAACACAATGGTTTTGAAAACCATCGCAGCATTTGCATGTTTCGAGATATTCTTTTCGGCAAAATACTGATCTACGTTTTCGCGCAAGGTGCTGTAGAATGTGGACTTGTCCTTATCAACAAACTTAACTTGTCCTTTCGGGTTCATTTATTTTGGGTTGGATAAAAATTCTTCTGTGCCCGAAGGTATGAATGTTTTTTCAAGTACGCAGCATTTTTCATTTGGGTTTTAAACGAAGAAAAATTGCGGAATCTAATCTGAATCTATTAAAACTGCATCGCACCGGTCGCGGAACTTTGTTAATTCTTTTTCAAAAAAAAAATTAAAAAGAAAAAATACGAAGTTCTTTTCTGTTTACCTTTACCATTCTTAAAAATTTAATTCTTAAAAATAACCAAAAATCAAACAATCATGAGAAGATTCTCTACTCCTTTCGTATTCTTACTTTATTTCTTTTTCGCATCTCTCACCTTACAAGCGCAGGACGCAGGTGTAGCGGCTATTACGCAACCTACCGGAACCGTTTGCCGTGGCAGTGCGAGTGTGGAAGCGACACTTCATAATTATGGCGCAGTTGACATCAGCACATGCACGGTGCAATGGACTGTGAATGGCGTTGCGCAAACTGCTTACAGTTTTATTGGAACACTTACTCCCGGCAGCGATGCAGCAGTTACGTTGGGCAATTACAACTTCAATGCAGGTGCTTATTCAATTGTTGCTTACAGTGAAAATCCAAATGGCAGCGCTGACGTTGACAATTCAAACGACACATCCACTGCAACAGTAAATACGCAGTTGAGCGGAATCTATACGCTTGGAGGAGCAACTCCTGACTACACAACTTTTACTGATGCAGTAAATGATCTGAATGCAATCGGTATTTGTGGAGCGGTTACTTTTAATGTGCGCAACGGAACTTACAATGAAAAACTTTTAATCAACCAAATTCTTGGCTCATCAGCGAGTAATACAATTACTTTTCAGAGCGAAACGGCAGATAGCGACAGTGTAATTCTCAATACCCCTTCCGTTGACAGCACTACTGTTAACAACTACCTCATCCGTTTGAATGGAACGGATTATCTTACGCTGAGGCAAATGACTCTTGAGCGTTCAGGTATTTCTGCAAATGCCCGGATTCTTGATTACACAAATACGGCTACGTTCAATGTCATTACCAACTGTCACCTTCTGGGAGTCAATAACGGCATTACAGCAAACAGCTTTGGCGCTCTTGTTTATTCCAGCGGAGGAACTCCTTTCAATGATTCAATGAATACCTTTTCAAATAATCTTTTAGAAAACGGTTCCATTGGAATTTATTTTAACGGTGTAAGTACTCTCTCGCTTGAATCAGGGACTATGATCACTGATAACGACTTTGTGAATCAGTTTGCTTCGGGTATTCAGTTTACTTACCAGGATGCGGCCGTCATCAGCGGCAATATGGTTACAAGTAATTCCACACTTCCGAGTTACTATGGAATATTTTTAAGCGCATGTCTTCGAAATACAATGATTACGAAAAATAAAATCGTTTCCGCGCCCGGTAATGGAATGTACCTTATTGACTGCAGTGCCTTTCCTACTCCGCGTGCTATTGTTTCAAACAATTTTGTAAACACATTAGATTCATCGGGCATTACGCTTTTGAACGGTGCAAATTTAGATGTTGCCTTTAACAGTGTTCATGTGCAAGGTACTACTGCAACAAATTCTGCGCTCGCCTTGCGCGGAAGGAATAACGGCATGGAGGTAAAGGATAATGCGCTTGTTAATTCCGGTGGCGGCTACGCTTACGTAATCAGTGATTCAGGTTTTGCGGGATTGACATCTTCAAACTACAACGATCTTTATACAACAGGTTTGAATGTGGGCAACTACCGCGGCACTGATGAAGCCGCTGTTGCTGACTGGCAAGCGGCTGCATCGCACGACACAAATTCTGTTTCCATTGATCCGGTTTATGTTTCTGCATCTGATCTCCATGCCACTTCCCTCAACTTTGATAACAAAGGAATTCCGTTTGCAAGTGTAGCGGTGGATATTGATAACGATACGCGAAACGGCACAACGCCTGACATTGGCGCTGATGAATACACCGGCTTCGGACATGATGTGGCTGTGATAACAATGCTTAGTCCCATGAATAATGACTGCGAATCTGCAACTGCATCTGTATCGGTAGTGGTTCACAATTATGGCGGTTATACTGAAACAAATATTCCTGTGCAGGTTGATATAACAGGTGCATTTACTGCTACACTTAATGATGTGGTTGCTTCGCTTGTGCCCGGAGGAGATTTTACACTTACGTTCACTGCTAATTTGAATACAATCGGTGGAGGCGATGCAACTTTCATTGCCTATACTCAATTGGCAATTGACGATGTGCGTTCAAACGATACGCTCAACTCCGGTCTCATCCACATCAACGCAACTCCTGCACTGCCGACAGTTACAAGTGACAGCATCTGCGGTCCGGGATCGGTAACGCTGATGGCATCCTCGTCTGATTCGCTTTTTTGGTACAGTGATTCAACAGGAGGAACTTTGCTGTTTACA
This sequence comes from Bacteroidia bacterium, assembly GCA_038230515.1. GTDB lineage: Bacteria > Bacteroidota > Bacteroidia > AKYH767-A > 2013-40CM-41-45 > JAPLDB01. Next base: position 118,501 of record JBBRND010000011.1, read on the forward strand.
GGTTCTCCATTTAATACGCCTTCAATCTCCACCACTACTACCTATTATGTTGAAGCAAGAAATTTCTGCTCCAGCGCACGGGTGGCTGTAGATGCCATCATTATGCCATTGCCAAATGTGAATCTTGGAAACGATACTTCCATTTTAATTGGTTCAAACATTGTGCTTGATGCAGGAGCAGGATATACTACTTATGTATGGAGCACCGGAGACAATACACAAACCATTACTCAAAGCCCTGTTGTTCCAACATGCTATAATGTAACTGTGCTTGACGGAAACGGTTGCATCAATTCAGATACGATTTGTGTAAACGTGGTTTTCCCTTCTGATGTAGGTGTGCAATCGCTGGTAAGCCCTGCTGATCATCAGTGTGAAAACGCTGCTACACCGATCTCGATCATTGTTGCTAATTTCGGAAGCACTACTGCTACTGATATTCCTCTGCATATAACTGTTACCGGCTCTGCCAACCTCTCATTCAATGATACGTTGTTCGGTTCCATCCCTTCAGGAGGAAGTGTTCCGTTCACGACTGATTCCACAATCAACACTACGGGTGGTGGTACTTACACGATAACAGCAAGTACAAATTATGCTACCGATCAGCTTCACAGCAATGATACGCTCATCACCACCATCATTGTAAATCCTATCCCTGCTGAACCACTTGCTTCAGATGCTTCGCGCTGCGGTGCAGGACCTGTATCGCTCACTGCCACTGCTACAGACACTGTGTATTGGTTTGATGCGGCAACTGCCGGAAATCTTCTCGGCATTGGCACGTACAACATTCCGTTCCTTGCTGTTACTGACACGTTCTATGCACAGGCAGGATTTTCATGTCCGAGCTTAACGCGCAAAGAAGTTATTGTTACCATACTTCCGCTGCCTCCTGTTTCTCTCGGTGCTGATCAATTGATTCCTTGCGGCACTTTCATTACCCTTGATGCCGGTGCTGGATATGTTGTTTATTCATGGTCAACCGGGGAGAGCACGCAAACGATCAGCGTGGACACATTGAATGATTATTCAGCGACTGTTACCGATACAAACGGATGCAGCAACAGTGATACCGTTCATATTGATTGCTTCGTTGGAGTAAATGCAATTGCAATAAACAACAATGTGAAAGTTTTCCCGAATCCTACTTCAGGGGTTATCAATGTTGAATTGAACAGTTCTGTTTCTGATGCAACCGTGCGCTGGATGGATATTAACGGGCAGGTAGTTTCAGAAGATAAGATGAACGGTGTTCGTCAGCGTCAGTATGATTTATCAAACGCTGCAAAAGGAATTTACCTGCTCCAGATTATTACTGCTGATGGTGTATCCATGCATCGCGTAGTAATTGAATAAACTATTTTACGGAGAAAGCCGTTTTAAAAGTAACCGTGTGATGCACTGAAACTTTTGAAGCGGCTTTTTCCTGCACTCTTAATTAGTTCCTTTTATGCAAAAAGATTATTTCATCTCTACCGATAAAAAAAAACTCGACCCGGAAGTAATTCACAACTATCTTTCGAAAGAAAGCTATTGGGCGAAAGGCATTTCAATGGAACTGGTGAAGCGCTCCATTGAACTTTCAATCTGCTTCGGTGTTTATTGCGATGGCAACCAAATTGGTTTTGCAAGAGTAGTGACCGACTGCGCTACGTTCGGATATATTGCCGATGTTTTTATTCTGCCCGAATTCCGCGGAAATGGATTTTCAAAAAAGCTGATGGAGGTCATTATCAATCATCCCAACCTGAAGAACTTGCGCAGGTTGATACTGGCAACGGCTGATGCGCATGGGTTATATGCGCAGAGCGGTTTTAAACCGCTTGCAAAACCGGAACGGTGGATGGAGAAACATAACCCTGATGTGTATAAACATGAATAAGATTTTTGTTGTAGCTGGCTTACTCAGCTCTCATTTTCTGTTCGCAAGTGGCGAGGGGCTGGTGACAAGAGTGAATGCAGCCGGTGGCTTACTAATCACCAGCGATTCTATTGCGCTGCCCCAACTCAATGCACAGATTATTGCTTTTGTAAATTCTAAAATGAAAAAGAGAGTGGGGCGGGGCGAGTGTTGGGATCTTGCTGCTGAAGCGCTGAACGCTGCCGGTGCAAAATGGAACGGCAAACTAATATATGGGCGGCTGCTCGACCTGAAGAAAGACACGCTACTGCCCGGAGATATTATACAGTTTGAAGGAGTGAAAATAAAATTTGAAAAGAACGGAGTTAAATACAAAGAGCTGATAAACCACCACACCGGAATTGTGTATGAAATGAAAGCGCCCAAACAATTTATGCTGGCAAACCAGAACACTTCGCAGTTTGGAAAAAAAGTAGGGCTTACTTTTATTGACCTTGCCGAAATAACGCAGGGAAAATATTTTATTTACAGGGCGGTGAATCGTTAAATTTTCCCTGCCTGAATTAAATGCGTTGAAAAGAAGAACACCTGCCGGCAAAAAAAATCCCGCCTCTTTGCAGAAGCGGGATTTTTATTTATTTGCTAACTCTTTAATTTATGCTGCTAACTGATTTACCGGATTGCTCGGTGCGCTCTTGCCTGCAGTGTTGCGGGCAATGAAGCGGAAATAATAGTGGGCAACTAAAGACAGATTTTTCCGGCAACCTTTTTTTACTTTCCAATATAAAAGTAGGTTACAGGAAATTATTTTTTCTTACACTTTTTGTGAAGAACGTTGATTTTTTGCTGCAAAGGCAGTTTACGATATAAAAACATGAACGCGACTTAACGTGACGTGAACGTGGCACGTCATGACGTGAACGCGGCACGTCATGACATGAACGCGACTTGACGTGACGTGAACGCGGCACGTCATGACATGAACGCGACTTGACGTGACGTGAACGCGGCACGGCATGAC